>DASUGH010000001.1:0-19226 GCA_036274155.1 Vicinamibacterales bacterium
GTCGAGCGACGGCATTTGTGCCGTCTGGAGGGATCGACCCCGCCAGAGTCGACCGGCGTGGCAGACGGCGACATCGCGGCGCTCTTCGAGTACGCCGATCTGGTACGAAAGGACTTCCGCAGCTATCTCGACCAGCTGGACGCGGCGGAAGCCGCCGCGATGATGACTGTCAGCTCACCGGCGCTGGGACACTACACGGTCCAGCGATGGAAGCTGGCGACGCACATGGTGCTCCACGAGATCAGGCACCTCGCGCAGCTGGCGCTCGCGGCGCGCATCGCCGGTCATGCGCCCCCGGGGGAGCACGATTTCTTCTTCTACCCCGGAGCCGCAGTCAAACAGGCGTGATTTGAAATCGTGTACGGCGGACCTTTAGACCGAAATTCACCTGCGTGTGGAGACCACGAAGGTCCTACGGCACTCACGAAGCCACGAAGAGCTATGAACCCGACGCCCGAGCTCCGGCGTCGGGTCCGCCTACGTTAGAGCCTCGAACACCCCCGTTGCCGGGTTCTTCCTCACCTGGTCCCAGGCGAACGACTGGCCGTTCATCGCGATATAGACGCCGGAGGGCAGCGCCTGCGCGAACGACAACGCGCTGCCCAGATTGAAGAGTCCGTCGGAGCTGCCGAACGCATACGGAATCATGGCGCCGGTGAGGACGATGGTCTTGCCGCCGACGCTCCGCGCCAGCGCCGCCGCCGTCTCGACCATCGTGTCGGTGCCGTGCGTCACCACGATGCGCGACTCGTCGCACTGCCGGCAGTTGCTGACGATGACCTCGCGGTCGGCATCGGTCATGTCGAGGCTGTCGACCATCATCAGCGTGCGAATGGATACCGCCACGCGCGACCGTCCGAGCTGCAGCATCTCGGGCAGATGCGTGTCGGCGAACGAGAGCCGGCCGCGGATCTCGTCGTAGGTCTTGTCGAAGGTGCCGCCGGTGACGAAGATGCGGATCATTGTCGGGATCCGGGATTCGGGGTCCGGGCTCCGGGACTCCGGCTCCCGGCCATAGTCTCCGGTCGAGACACGAAGAGCGGCACCTGTGAGTTCATCGTCGACCCCGACCCCGACCCGTACGTCCACGGAGCACGCCGCCGACGAGCCAGGCGACGAACACGATGGCCATGACGATCAACACCACCCGGAGCAGCAGCATCAGTTCACCCCCGCTCCCCGCAGGCCGCGCTCGGCTGCTGAAAGAAGCAGACCGGCCACTACGACGACGACCGCGCCGATGACGTTGTGCCAGAGGAATGCCACGTCGGTGAAGGCTGTCGCGCAGGCCACGGATGCCATGCCGCCGATGAGACCGACGAACGCAGCATTGCTCGTGGCGCGTGGAAACCCGATGGCGAGGACGAAGACACCGAGAATTGATCCGTAAAAGAAGGACCCGAAGCGGTTCACGACTTCGATCAGCGAACCGAGCTCCGCCGCCCACACCGCGACCGCGCACGCGAAGAGGCCCCAGACGCCGGTGACGACCTTCGAAACGGTCAGGTAGTGAGCGTCGCTGGCCACCGGCCTCCACCACCGGCGGTAGAAATCGATCACAGAGGCAGTCGAGAGCGAATTGAGCTCGCCGGCGATGGTATCAGTGGCCGCCAGCAGAATGGCCACGATGAGCAGTCCCACCAGTCCTACCGGAAGCCGCGTCAGGATGAACGTCGGGATGACGTAGTTCACGTCGGTGAACGACGCGTCGCGGTCGGTTTCCTTCACCAGCGCCGTCGCCTCGCCGTGTATCGACTGGACGGCTGCCTCGCGTTCCCGAAACGCCGACGTCGCCGCCTCCACTCGCGCCGGGTCGCTCGTGGCACGCGCCGCAGCGAGCTCGCGCGCAGCGTCGCGGCGGCCGTCGAGCGCCACGCGGAACTCGCGCTGCAGTGAGGCATAGCGCGGCGCCGCCTCGCCCTCCTGCAGCCGCTTCTCAGCCACGGAGCTGAAAAGCAGCGGCGGAGGGGTGAACACGTAGAAAACGTACACGAGCACTCCGAGCACGAGCACCACGATCTGGAGTGGCAGCTTCCAGTAGCCGCTCATGAGCAGCGAGTGGCGTGCCTCGTCCACCGAGCGCGCCGTCAGATAGCGCTGCACCTGACTCTGATCGGTGCCGAAGTACGAGCAGAAGAGGAAGAAGGCCGCGATCGTGCCGGACCAGAATGTGTACTGATTGTTGAGATCGAATGTGAAGTCGAAGCTCTTCAAACGCCCGGTCGCGGCGGCGACCGCAAAGCCGTCGGAAGCGCTGAAGCCGTCGGGCAACCCGAGCAGCGCCGCCGCGATCACCGCGAACAGACCGAAGACGATGAGCACCATGATCTTCACGTCGGTCCAGGTGACCGCCTGCACGCCGCCGAACATGGTGTAGACCACGGCGGGCATCGTGATCGCCAGCGAGGTCGCCGTGAGGTTCCAGCCAAGCACCAGCGACAGCACGACCGCGGGCGCCGACACCACGGCGCCCACCGACATGCCTCTCGACAGCAGGAACAGCAGGCTCGTGAACGCCCGCGTTTTCGCATCGAAGCGCCGCTCCAGGTACTCGTACGCCGTGTAGACGCCCGACTTGTAGAAGAACGGCACCAGCGTCGCGGAGAGGACGACCATCGCGAGCGGCAGGCCAAAGTAGAACTGGATGAAGCGCATCCCGTCGGTGTAGCCCTGCCCGGTCGTGCCGATCATGGTGATGGCGCTCAGCTGCGTCGCCATGACCGACAGGCCGGCCGCCCACCAGGGGATGCTGCGCTTGGCGAGGAAATAGCCCTCGATTTCGTGGCTGTCCTTCGTCCGTTTCAGGCCGTCATAGACAATCCACACCAGGATTCCGAGGACGACCGCCCAGTCAAAGGGATGCATCGCGTCTCACGAGAAGAACTGCTGGAAGGCATAGAGGAGGGCCAGCTCGCACACGAATACCACGAGGACTGTGACGTAGCTGCGCTCGATCGACGTCACAGCGCCTGGCTCCGCTGCGCGAGGCGCGACTGGGCGGCGTCGAGCCGCGCGCGCGATGCGTCGAGCCACGCGCGATCCGCGTCGAGCGCACGCCGCGACTCGTCGAGCGCCCGTTTGGTGACTTCCGGCGCCGGTCCGCCTGCCGTGCGCCGAACCTCGACGAAATGCCGCGCACTCAGGATGCGCGTCAACTCGGCCGCCGAATACTGCAGCGGCGCGCCGAGCACGTCGGCCGACACACGGCGCAGCACGGAGTCGAGCGGCTCGCCCGCCGGCAGTGGATCCGGAAGAAGCCGCGCCGCAATCGCGTGCGCGGCGGCAAACGGGATCCCGTTCTCGCGCACGAGGTGATCGGCCAGCTCGGTCAGCGTCGTGCCGCCTTCGGCGGCGCGCGACTCGAGCCGTTCGACGTCGACCTCGCAGCCGCGCAGCGCCGCCGCCACCAGCGAGACGGCCCGGCGCGCGTCACGGAACATCGCGGCCACCAGCGGCTGCAGATCGTCCTCGATGTCCACCACGTCGCCGAAGGGAGTGTTGTGGACCGCCATCACGATCGCCGACGCCTGGCCGAGCGCCTTGCTGCCGATGCCGCGGGCATGCTCGAGCGCCACCGGATTGCGCTTCTGCGGCATGATGCTGCTCGTCTGCACGAAGCCGTCCGCCAGCCGCAGATACCCGAACTCGACGGTGCACCACACGAGGAGATCCTGAACGAAGCGTCCGAGACCGCTGAGCAGCACCGCCGTCGCGGACACCCCCTCCAGCAGATAGTCGACGGTCGCGATGCTGCCGTAGGTGTTGCCGGTCGGGCCGTCGAAGCCGAGGAGGTCGCTCGTCAGGTCGCGATCGATCTCGAAACCGGTGCCGGTGATGGCGCAGGCGCCAAGAGGGCTGCGGTTCGTCGACGCGTAGCCGGCGCGCAGGCGCACCGAATCGCGCTCCAGCTGTTCGATCATCGCCAGCAGATAGTGGGCAACGGTTGTCGGCTGGGCCGGCTGCGTGTGGGTGTGCGCGGCGAAGAGCGTCTCGCGGTGGTTCGCGGCCAGCTCGATGAGCGCCTCGCGCAGCTCCAGCGTCGCCGCGAGCACCGCCAGGATAGATTCCCGCTGCTGCATCCGGTACATCGTCATGTCGATGTCATTCCGGCTGCGGGCGGCCCGCAGGCGGCCGGCAGCGTCCTCGCCACAGGCCGTGACGAGCAGACGTTCGACGTAGAAGAACAGATCCTCGCAGCTGCCGTCGTAGCGCGCGCAACGAACGTCGGCCACCGATATCGAGTCGAGCGCAAGCCGAAGCCGGTGCGCCGTGCGGCCGTCGACGATGCCGCACGCAGCGAGCATGACGAGATGGGCGTGGTGGACCGCCAGGAGCGGCGACAGGAACAGCGTCTTCGCGTCCTCGAAGTTGTCGTTGAGGACGTGCCTGACGTACTCCGGGTCGAACCGCATTGGATCGATGAACAGCCTCTCAGGAGCTACTGTACTCGCGTACGCGGGAATCGGCGTTGCGCGCTCATCCCCGGCCCGGCTGCAGCCACCGCTCCCGCCACTGCTCGGCGCGCTGCGGCGCCGAAGGATCCACTTCGAGTCGCCATGCCCGAGGCGGCTCGGCGCCGAGCGTGATCTCGACGCGGATCAGCTGTTCGCGGCGCGCGACCAGCATCGAGATCCGATCGCCGGCGCGGTACTGCTCGAGCCGGTTGTCGAGTCGATCGGCGCGAACCCGGAATTCGTCGATTGCGAGAATCTCGTCGTCGACATTGAGCCCACCGGCCTGCGCCGGTGAATCGCGGCGGACCTGCGACACCACGAGCCGGCCCGCATCGTTGCGGGTGGTCGCGCCGAGCCACGGGCGGCCGGCCGGCTGAGCGGCGGCACGGAAGCGGAGCCCGAAGGCCTCGAGCGCTTCCGAGTAATCCAGTTCCGCAGTGCCGTCTACGCCGTTCTCCCAGAACGAGGCCAGACTCATCCCTGCGACCTGCTCCGCCACGGCACGGAAATCGGCCGGCGTGTAGCCCCGCTCACCGGCGTAGCGCTGGAACGCCGCCACCATGACATCGTCGAGCGATCGCGCTCCGTTGGTCGCCTTGCGAATCTTCCCATCGAGCAGGAACCCGAGCACCGCTCCCTTCGTGTAATAGCTGATCGACGTGTTCGCCGAGTTCTCGTCGGGCCTGTAGTACTTGATCCAGGCGTCGTACGAGGCGAGCGACGCCGACTGCACCAGGCGCCCGGGTGTCGTCTGCAGCTCCTCGATCTTGTCGCCCAGCGATTCGAGGAGCTCCTCCGTCGTCGACAGTCCGGCACGATGCACGGCGAGGTCGGCGTAGTAGTCGGTGATGCCCTCGGCGATCCAGAGACTCCGGGTGTGCACTTCGTCTTCGTAGTTGAAGGGGCCGAGCTCCACCGGCCGCAGCCGCTTCACGTTCCAGACGTGGATGAACTCATGGCTGGCCAGCTCGAGCCAGCCGAGATAGGCGCGCCGGGTACGGGTCGTCCAGCGGCTTGCCATCAACACGGACGAGCTCTTGTGCTCGAGTCCCCCGGAGGCCTCCGTCAGCAGGTTGAAGAACACGTACTTCTCGTACGGCAACGAGCCCCACATCCGCCGGTACTCGCGGACGATGGTCTCGAGGTCCCTGGCCGCCCGAACGCCGTCGAAGACGCCCGCCTCGCCTTCGTTCACGAGGTAATGCGGCTTGCCGTCGACCTCGAACTGGTGCACCGCGGGATTGCCAATCAGGATGGGAGAGTCGACGAGCGTGTCGTAGTCGGCCGCACGGTAGCGATGCTCGCCGCCGGGCAACGCCTCGAGCGCGGTCACCGACCGCTTCCAGCCCTGTGCGGGCACGATCGTGACGTGATGCGGCCTGCTGCGTCCGTCACCGGCCAGAGTCATGAACGTCGGCGCGCCGTTCAGAAGCGCGAATCCGGCCTCGATCCAGTTCGTGCGAACCGACATCTCGTGGCCGTAGACGCGATACCGCACCGTGACCGATCGCGCGGCAGCCGACGTCACGCGCCACCGGTTCTTGTCGGACTTCTCCACGGCGAGCGCGCGGCCATCGGGCGTCACGGCCGTCACACTCTCCACGTTGCGCTCGAATTCGCGAACCAGGTAGGAGCCTGGTGTCCACACCGCCATCATCAACTCCACCGACGGCCGGTCGCCGGTGGGGACGACGGCGCTGACCTCCACGTAGTGCGTGTGCGGCGCGGGGAAGCTGACCGTGTATTCAATCGGTTCGGACGCGCTTCTCGTGGCGTTGGAGGTCTGCGCGACTGCGGTGCTTGTGTGTGTCATGAGAGAAGTCACTGCGAGAAGAAATGACGCGAGCCTGCGAGTCATGCGGAAATTCTATAGAAAAAAGCGCCTACCACGACCGTCGACGTGGCGCGCGCCTTGCTCCCCTCCAGCAGGGCATTCGTCGCAGGAGGCGCTCGAGATGGCGAAGCGGAAGAGATTGGCCACTGGCGAGCCGCGCGAGACGGTGCGCGGCAGCGACTCGACGTTTCTTCGCTCCGCCGAACTTCTCGGCCGCATGATCGGATCGCTGCAGCGCCGGCTGCGCGCGGCAGCCGCGCGAATGGCACCGGAGGCATCGTCTCTCCAGTCGAGCAGAAAGACCCTCGAATCCAGACAGCAACATCGGCGCATCGTGACGACCACGCCAACGCACAAGGCATCTTCCGCCTCCGGCCAGTCGGCAAAGAGCTCGCGGCCGAAATAGACTACCCGCCGATCGCGCGCTCGCGCGCACACGCAGGAGAATCGTGGTGCGTCACCGCATCAAAGCCCGCGCGCCGCGTGATGCGGCTGCCCCCCGAGTGTTCGACGATGCGGACACGCTGTCGTCGTTCTCGAGCGACGCGGCGCACGTCGGCGGCGGCTTCGCCACGGGGGTCGCATTTCCAAGGACCGAAGCCGAGGTATCGGCGCTCGTGACCACGGCGCGCCGGGTACTGCCGGTGGGCGCGCAATCGTCGCTCACCGGAGGCGCGACTCCGCGCGGCGACCTCGTCGTGAGCACACGCTCGCTGCAGGCGATTGGAATGCCTTCCGGCGGGCAGGTGCGGGTTGGTGCCGGCGTGCCTGTTTCTACCCTGCAGCAGCACCTGGCCGGCGAACGCTTGTTCTACCCTCCAGCGCCGACGTTCGAAGGTGCATTCCTGGGCGGGACGATCGCCACCAACGCGGCCGGGCCGTACACTTTCAAATACGGTTCCACGCGGCCCTGGGTGTCGGCCATTTCAGTGGTGCTCGCCAACGGCGATGTGCTCGATATCGAGCGAGGCGCGGTCAGCGCATCGCCGGCGGGCCGAATCGACATCGAGCGCACGTCCGGCGACATCGTCTCGGTGCCGCTCCCCTCCTATGTGATGCCCGACGTCGTCAAGCTCTCAGCCGGGTATTTCGGACGGTGCGAGGCGGCGGATCTCATCGATCTCTTCATCGGCTCTGAAGGTACGCTCGGCGTGATCGTCGAAGCGTCGGTTCGCGTGGCGAGCCGGCCGCGGCGGTGTGTGGCGCTCGTCGAGTGCCAGAGCGATACGCAGGCGGTGGCAGTCACCCGTGACCTCAGGCTGCACGCAGCGGAGGCGTGGGCCGGACGCGGGCCGCTCGACGTCGCCGCGGTCGAGTACATCGACGACTGCGCGCTGGCGGTGCTGCCGGACGAGGCATTCGCTCGTGCGGGGGTCAACCGTCCCGGCCCCGGGGCGGCGTTGCTGCTCGTGCAGATCGAATTCCAGGATGACGAGGACGCCTCGCTCGCCGCCTTCGACCGCCTGCTGCAGGACTGCGGCGTTCGGATGAGCCCGCGCGTCGCCGTCGTGGGCGACGAGCGCGGCGCCAGGCAGTTGATCGAGCTGCGCGAGGCGGTGTCGGCAGCGGTCAACGCGCTCGTCGGCGCCGCCAAAGCAGCGCATCCCGCAATCGAGAAAACAGCCGGCGACATGATCGTGCCGTTCGAGCAGGTGTTGGAATCGATTGCCGTGTACCGGAAGGCGTTCGAACGGCGGCAACTGCGCTACGCGATCTGGGGACACATCTCCGACGGCAACCTTCATCCGAACGTGCTTCCGCAACGCCTCGAAGACGTCGAGCGCGGACGCGAGGCGCTCCTCGAGATTGCTGCGGCGATCACGGCCCTCGGCGGCGCGCCGCTGGCCGAGCACGGAGTGGGCCGCAGCCCGCTCAAGCAGCGACTGCTGCGTGAGCTGTATGGCGAATCCGGGATCGAGCAGATGCGCGCCGTCAAACGAGCGCTGGATCCCGAGTGGAAGATGTCGCCCGGCGTCTTGTTTCCAGAGCGATGACGCTCTTCCTTCCTTCTTCCTTCTTTCCTCCTTCCTTCTTTCTTCTTCTCAAAACATCAGGCTGATCGCCGACACGCCGAGGCCAGCCGTGAGCAGCCACAACGTTGCCGTCGCCGCCGTGCCCGATTCGGGAGTCGTCGCGCTCGTCGCATGGCCACCGATGCGCTGCTGAGCCGTGAACGCGGACGCGAGCGCTCCGAGCAGCAGGAGCCAGCCGGCGGCCATGGCAGCGCGCGAGGCAACCGATGCCGCGCCAAGGCGGGCGACGAAGATCGCGACCGACGCCACCCACCCGACGAGTGCCGTCGCCGCCAGCATTCGCAGGCGGGCGATTTCGCGATCCACCGCCTGCCGCCGAAGCTCGAGACGCATCGCTTCCTCGGCGCGCCGCCGCTGCTCGTCGAGCTGCGCCCGTTCGATCTCGAGCCGCGCATGGTCGCGTTCGAACGCTTCTTTGAGCGCCGCCACGACAACGTTGGTCAGCCGTGCCTCGAGCTGGCCGGCAAGGCCCGACATCGCACTTGGATGCGTGATCACACCTTCGCGCGGCGGCGCCGGCTCGCCCGTCATCCGCTTGGCAACCGCCCGCAGCGCCATCACTGTGTCGAACGCCTTCACCACGGCACCGAAATTCATAGACTCTCCTCGAGCCGGCTCTTCCTGCTCAGCAAGCACACCGGAAACGGCCGCCTCATTTCACGCGCACGCGAGAACCCAGCCAGGCGTCGCGAAATGTCCGCTGGGCGTCGGACAGCGTCTGTCCAGCTTCCTCCGCCGGCACGGCTTGCACCCGCGCGTCCTCGACGAGCACGAGCGATGCCGAGACCACCTGACCGCGCCGCTGGAACGTGATCGCAAGTGAATCACCCGGCTTTCGCACCTGCACGGCACGGGTGAACTCGGCCGCGCTGTTCAGCTTCGTCCCGGCCACTGTCACCAAGACATCGTCGCGCTCGAGGCCGGCCCGGTAGGCCGGCGACTCGAACGGCACTGCGCTCACCACGCGGACACCAGTCGGCCCATCCTGCAGGCGGAACGCGCCGGCCGTTGCCTGGCCCGCGGCGACACGCCGCACGAGAATGCCGGCGCGTGACAGCAGGTGGGTATAGTCAGCGACCTCGCGCCCCTCGACGAACCTCGAAAAGAAGTCGTTGGCAAACGCCGGATCGCCCGACACCGTCCCGAGCGCCGACTTCAGGTCGTCGCTGACATAGGGGTTGTCAACGACGCCGTCCGCGCGGCCACCCGGCTTTCCGTGCCTCTGCCACAGTGCCCGCATGAAGTCGTCGAGTGTGACACGGCTGTCGGAACGGTCGCGCAGCGTCAGGTCGAGCGCCAGTCCAATCGCCGCTCCCCACGTGTAATACGAGATGTAAGTGTTGTCGAAGCTCGTACGGTCGATCGACGAGGCGGCGTCGACGAACGGCGCTAGCTCGCTCATCTCCCGGGCGCTGCGGAACTGCCGCCCGGGAGTGCCGAGCACGGCATCGACGGCCCGCCCGATGTCGGCGGTGAACTCGCGCAGCGGCGTGCGGGCGGCGCGGCGCATGATGAGGCCCCCGTAGTAGCTCGTGAACCCTTCGGCCAGCCACAACTCCCCGGACATGTTGGCCCGCTCGAAATCGAACGGCTCGAGCGACTTCGGCCGGATGCGCTCGACGTTCCACGAGTGGAAGAACTCGTGGGCCACGGTATCCAGCAGGTTCATGCGGTTCGAGCGGAGTGAAGACGGGGACGTGAGGACGGTGCTGTTCCGATGCTCCATCCCGTCGCCGGTGACCCAGGGCAGATAGTCTGCGATGAAGGTGTAGCGGCCGCCCTCGTATCGGGGATACTCACCCCACACGGCTCCCGTTTCGCGAACGATCTTCTCGACGTCCGCAGCAAACGCGTCGAGCTCCGCGTTGGTACCGTCGTGATGCACCGCCAGCCGGAAGGTTTGTCCGCCGCTTTCGGCCAGCTGAAACGTGCGCTCGCTGAACTCGCTGAACTCGGACGGGCTGTCCATCAGGTATTGCAGATTCGCCGCGCGATACGTGAGCGCATCAGGACCTGGCAGGAGCTGTGTGGCGACTCGCCACGCGGTGCCGGCAGGCCGCTCGAAACGAACGACGATGTTCCGCTGTTCGAGGCCGCGGGCCCACATCAACGCCGATGGCATGTTGATGTGAGCGTGCGTCGTGTCCACACCGAGGTAGGTTCCGTCGGTGCGGTCGCCAAAGACACGGTAACTCACCCGCACTGTGCCCGAATGTCCGGAGACCTCCCAGCCGTACGGATCAGGGTGGGTCAGGGACAATGGTCGGCCTGACGCATCGGACGCGCGCACGTCGAGCACGTTCTTCGCGAACTCGTGCAGGGCATACCGGCCGGGCGACGAGCGGCTCATTCGAAGTTGCAGCGTCCCCTGCGGCAGATCGCTGAAGGTTGCGGTCACGTCCATGAAACGATGAACGCGCTCGGCAAAGGAAAGCCTGTACTCGATGGCGTCCTGCTGCGCCGGAATGACAGCGCCAGCGGCCAGGACGATGAGCGCGGCCAACGAGGCGCGCAACGAAGAACGCATGGAGGGATGGTAGCTTGAGGCAGCCTACGTACGTCTACCTCCTTCCTCCTTTGCTATCTCCAGCGGCCTTCCCGTGTAGCGCCCCACCACTCGCAACACCATGTCGGCCATCATCCCGACGAACAGCGGGTCATCGTTGACCGCCTGGGCCCTCGTCATGGGCAGGCCGATCTCGCGACTGACCTCCGCCGCCTCGTGATCGAGGTCGTACAGCACCTCGATGTGGTCGCAGACGAAACCGACGGGACAGATGACGGCGCCCTCGAGGCCGGCGGCGCGCTCGCGCCGCAGGTAGTCACAGACGTCGGGCTCCAGCCAGGGATCTTCCGGGCGGCCGCTCCGGCTCTGATAGACGAGCGCCCAGTCGTCGAATCCCGACGCCTCCGCCACGAGCCGCGCCGAGATCTCGAGTTGCTGGCGATAGCGCGACCGCTCGGCCATCGCCAGCGGAATGCTGTGCGCCGTACAGACCAGCCGTGCGTGTTGCCGCACCGCTTCCGGCAGCCGCGAACGTGCTTCGCGGACGTGCGCGGCGTTGGCGTCGATGAACGACGGATGATCGTACCAGCTGTCCACGTAGGTGACGGCGACATCCGCGTCGCCGGACGCCCGCAGCTCGGCACGCGCGGCCGCGACGTTCTCGCGATACTGCTGGCAGCTCGAATACGACTGCTGAGCGGCGGCGATGAATCCGATCGCGTGGCGAGCCCCGCTGGCGGACATGGCGCGCAGCGTGTCGGGAAGGAACGGGTGCCAGTTGCGCATGCCCACGTGCACCGGCAGCGGGTGGCCGGCCGCCGCGAGCCGTGAGCGCAACGCGTCGGCCTGACGCATCGTCAGATCGGTGATCGGCGACACCCCTCCAAAGAGCTCGTAGTGTCGGGCGACCTCTTCGACGCGCTCGGGCGTGACGCGCCGGCCGCGAAGGACGTTGGCGAGGAAGGGACGGATGTCGGCAATCCCCTGCGGACCGCCGAAGGAAATGATCAGGACGGAATCGAACACGTCAGTCGCGAGATGGCGAGACGGCGTCAGCTCTCAGCGAAAGTCGACGCGGTCGATCACCCAGGCGTCGTTCTTCTCAATGAGCTTGAACTCCCAGCGCCGCGGCACCTTCTGTTCCCTGGTATCGCCGACTCGCGGAGTGTAGCGAAGCTCTCCTCCGCACGACGCGCTCGCGGTAGCCCCTTTCACCTCGATCCTGCACGCGCTGGCGTCGAAGCTCATCGTCTGCGGATCCTTCTGGAGCGCCGCGCTGAGTGCGCCGACGTTCGCTGACGGATATACCGCTCGGAAACTCGAAAAGTCGCGGGCGTTCAGTGCGTCCCGATATTTGTTGACCGCGTTCTGCACCAGCCTGTCGCGCGGAACGACCGCGGACACCGGCGTCGCGGTCGGCGGCGCCGCCGTCGCCACCTCCGAGCTCAGGACCGGCCGCTCGGCGACAGCCGCGGGCGGAGGTCCCGACGGGAGCGTCGAAGCGCCGGTCGGCGCCGGATTCGGGGCAGGCGACGGCGCGACCGGTGCGGAAGACGAAGACGTGGAACTCGCCGGAGGTGACGACGTCACCGGTGGCGGAACCGGCGGGCTCGATGCCGCCAGCGTCTCGGGCGACGTAAGGGACGCAGGAGACGGCGTCGGCCCCGTCTCGGGTCGAATCAGGGCCGGGGTGACGGCCGGCACACGGCTGGCGATCGCGGCGGCATCGCGCGCCCTTTGATCGATCGCCGGATTCGTGACTCCGCGTGCCGCCGGAGGACTAACCTCCGGTGCCGTCTCGGTCGACCGCACGCGCGCCGTTTGCGCCGTCGCATCTTCGTCGCGCACGTCGGCGCTCGATGGACCCTCTGCGCGCTGGCCTTCATCCGTTCGTGCCGGCAGCCTGCTCTCGGGTATAACAGGAACGTTTGCCGGTGGCGATCGGTCGGGTTCCACGCTCGGTGACGACAGATCCGAGGGATCGTTGGCGCCACGGCTGAGGAGCAGCGGCACCGAGAGCAGTGTGATGACGACGGCGGCAGCGCCGCTGATGATCATCCAGGGCGATGCCTGGGCACTGGCGCGGCCCTGTGCGAGTGAGGGATGCAGAGCCTGAGGCGCCGAGACTCGCAGCGCGTTCGCGTGGACGGCCTCATGACGGATCGCCTCGTAAGGCGATGACGCCGTGAGCGGCTCGAAGTCGTGCTCCTCGAAGACAGACTCGCCCTCGGAGTACTCGCCCTCGGAGTCGAAGAGATCCAGCGGATCGTCTTCGCCCTGGCGTTCGCGACGCGGGTCGTCTTCCATATCGAGCTACCGGCCGAAGGAGTACTCCACGGCCACCGTCGGTACCCAGCGGGCGGTCAGACCGGCGGTGGAAAGCCTGCGCAGCACGTTTCCGCTCACCAGCCACGTCGCGCCCGGATTCCACTTGGCGCCGATCACCGTCATGAACCGGCTCCGCGCCTCCTCGGTTGCGGTGAGGCGGGTCGTGCTCACGCCAGTCACGCCCTGACGCTGGGTCGTGAGTTCCGTGAGCCGCCCGATCTCTCCGAACCTGCCTCCCGTGATCTCTCCGATCAGCATAAGACGCGGCGTGCCGATGACGGTCACCGCAGCGGCGTAGCTGAGCTCGTCTGAGAGCCCCCCGAAAGCGTACCCAAAGTCTGTGTCAACTGCTATACGACCGCGCTCCACCGACCAGACGACGCGCGGTTTGAGGGACGCCTCGCCGCTGCCGAGGAGGTTCTCCTCGTCACCGGTCGGCAGTCGAGCTTCGGCGCCAATGGCGACCCCGTTTCCCGGCGCGCGAAAGACGTTGTATTTGACACGCAGCGCTACGTCGCCAATGCCCGAGGCCGTTCCGGTGGCGCTCGCCTGGAGCGTTCGAGCGCCGCGGCGGTCTGCCACCCGCTCGCCATTGAGGCTCACGCGGAGCAACGGAAGGGCCGCGCCGACGTCCACACGGTCGCTGATGCCGTAGTTTCCGGACAATGTCATGCTGTCGGTCCTGATCCGCAACGTCAGTGTCTGCACGTCGAATGTCTCGGGACCGGTGGGCGCGGCAACGGTACTGGTCGTGGTAATGAAGGTGCCGTCGGTCAGGCTGCGGCCGTCGATCGCGTCGAACGAGACGTGCTGAAGAGTCACACCAAGGGAGCCGCGCCCCTGGCCGACGGTCAGCGATCGTTCGGTGAAGAAGGGCCCGAAGCTGTCGCTGGCCCGCTGGACGATGCCGCCGAGGTCGCGGTCGACGCGATACGTGAACCCACTCGCAGATGAGCCAATTGGCAGCGTGCTCAAGCCGGTGAGCAGCGAATCCGCGATTGTCTCGGCCGTCGCGGCAGCGGCCTGGGCATCCAGGGGCAAGTCTGTCTCGGCCAGCGACTGATTCGTCATCAGAAAGGTCAACGTCTCGCTGAGCGTGTCCGTCGTCTGGGTCTGCTGCTGCGCCGACGCCGACGCTGGCGTCAACGCGAGAAGCGAGACGCACACGAGCACACGTGTATGCGAAATGAGGGCCGCCTGGCGGGATGTCGCATCGTCGAGCTGCGGGAACCGGGTACCAAGGATCATCGTGAGCAGGTCGCCTTCTCCACGGCGGGCTTGCCGTTCTTCATGAGCGATCGTACTCCACCCCAAGGTGGATGTCGCTTGGGGCGAGGGCGCCGGCCGCACGATATCTGCCAGCTTGCCGCGCCTTCAGTGGCAAGGCAAGCGAGTACGCGCCTGCTGAACAATTTCGCGGGACGATGCGTGAATCCGTGCGCAAGGTCCTTGTCAGACAGCAGGATGCAGGCGAACGGCCTCGATCGTCTACGGGTGACACGCCGCCGCAGATTGCGCGACGAGACCAGGACAACTTTCGCTGGCCCGGGCACGTCCAATTGGTCCAGTTCGGTGTCTAATTACGGGAAGAGCCGCGAAGCATGAATGCCCGCGTCAAGGGCGGTCTCGTCTTCCTGGCGGCAGGAGTGCTGGCCGTCTGGGCGAGTGAATGGGCGTCGAACCTCCGAGCCCAGGGAACGGCGCCGGCTGTGTCGTCGGACGCGCGGACGCTTCGACTGCCGGAAACGCCGTATCAGTACGCAGACATCGATCTTCCGGCGCATTTCAAGACAGCCGCCGCTCAGCGTTTCGACAACACGCCGCCGGACAATCCGGTGACCGACCGCGGCGCGACGCTCGGCCGCGTCATCTTCTACGACACACGTCTCTCGGCGAACAACACCGTGTCGTGCGGCAGCTGTCACGTACAGGGACGCGCCTTCGTCGACCCCAACCGGTTCAGCCGCGGGTTCAAGGACGGCCGGACCGACCGGCATGCGATGAACCTCGTCAACCTGCGCTACCACCCGCGCGGGCGCTTCTTCTGGGACGAGCGCGGCGGCAATCTCGAGGAGATGGTCCTCCTCCCGGCAGAGAACACGCTCGAGATGGGGCAGGACGTGTCGAAGCTGCCGTCGATTCTGGCCCGCGATCCGAAGTACCCCGAGCTCTTCCGTGCGGCGTTTGGCGATCCCGAGATCACGCGCGAGCGGATCTCGAGGGCGCTGGCGCAGTTCATCCGCTCGCTCGTCTCCTACCAGTCGAAGTACGACGAAGGCCGGGCGGCGGTGCGCGCCATCGGCGACGATTTCCCGAACTACACGCTTCAGGAGAACCGCGGCAAGGCGCTCTTCATGCGGAATTGCGCCATCTGCCACCTGGAGAACCAGGAGGCGCACTTCATCATGCTCACGCCGGTGAACAACGGGCTCGATGAGGACACGCGCAACACCGACGGCGGCGTGGGCGACATCACGCTGAATCCCGCCGACCTCGGTCACTTCAAGTCGCCATCGCTTCGCAACGTGGAGGTCACCGCGCCCTACATGCACGACGGCCGGTTCGTCACGCTGGAGGCGGTGATCGATCACTACAGCAGCGGCGGAAAGAAGCACCCGAACAAGGACATCCGCATCCAGCCGCTCAATTTCACGGCTTCAGAAAAGGCGGCGCTGGTCGCCTTCCTGAAAACGTTGACAGACCGCAAGTTCCTGACGGATCCTCGGTTCGCGGATCCGTTCGAGTGACGTCTCACGGCTCGAAAGGAGTGTTCATCATGCGACGCGGCCAAATTGCCCTGCTGATGCTGCTGCCGTTCGGCGTGGCCACAGCGGCGCAGGCGCAGGACACGCTGTTACCGACAGTACGAGACTCCGTGTTCATCGCCACACCACCGACGCCGGAAACGGTGATCGCGAAAGCGAGCCTTGAAGACGTCGTATCACGGATGATGTCGTTCGATCGTGATCGAGACGGCAAGGTCCAGAAGGCCGAGCTCAGCGAACGGATGCACAACCTGATGTCGCGCGGCGACGCCGACCACGATGGTGCGCTCGATAGAAGCGAGATCCTGACCCTGGCCACTGCCCCGGCCGCCGCGGCAACCATCCGCGGAGTGCAGGTTCCCTCCGGCTACTCATTCGGCGATCAGGTGGGGCTCTCGTCCCGCCAGCACATCGAAGGGTCGCTCGAAGACCTCAGACTCACCGGCACCAAGCGGGAAGAGGCCCAGACCGTCGTCAAGGCCTTCGTCGACGAGCTCGAAAAGAGCGCGGCGTCCGACCTGCTGAAGGAGCTGGAGCCACTGCTTGCCCCGCAGCAGCTCACCGCGGTGCGAACGGCGCTCGACAGCAGGGCTCGGGTGATCATGCTGAGAAGCAAAGACGGCGAGACCAGACAGATTTCACTCGGCGCCGATCTCACACCGCGCATCGCCGCGTTCAGGCTGCCGGCTGCGCAGGACGAGCAGGCTCGTGCCGCCGTCGATCGCTACAAGGCCCGTCTCCGCCTCGCCGGCCCGGAACGCGGCGAGCTGATGGCCAAGCTGAATGGCATCCTCAGTGCGGAGGAGCAGACCGACTTCAGCGCAGCGCTCGACCGTCGTCCGGTCGTCGCGAACAACGGGCTGCAGGCGGGCTTCGTCGGTCCGTCAGGCGTGTTCCAGAACATCGTCATCGACGCGCAGGTTCCGGCGACGTTCGTGCCGTTCCGTTAGCGCTCGCTTGGAAAGCAACGAGGGTCCGGCCGCCTGGCCCGGACCCTCGCCCACGACGGCGCGGTGTCGCGGCGATTTTAGTCTTTCCACAGGGCGACATCCGCGCCCTTCGACATCACTAGATCATCCCTAACCTCCTAGATGGCAACGGCAAGCCACTGTCGCTTCGCTTGGCGCACTCGTTGCTGTTTCGAACAACTCTTCGTCCGCAACCAACTCGTACAGCGCGGCTTCTATAACGTTGCGGGAATAGAACGAATTTACACACGACACGCATGCGGATGCGCATACCTGCCATCGCGTTAGCCACGTTGCTGACAGCGAGCATGCACGTGGCCGCGCAGACACCGCAGGCCGGGCGGCCCGGTTCGATCCGGATTGTTGTCCGTGATGCGACCGTTCTCCCGATTGCCGGAGCCGAAGTCGTCCTGACGTCCGCTGATGGGTCGACGACGCGAGTCACGACCAACGAACGAGGCGAGGCAAGGTTCGAGAGCATCGCACCGGGAGTCTATTCAGGACGGGTGGAGTCGGCCGGCTTCAATTCATTCACCATCGAACGATTCACGATACGCGCCGCTGAGCGCGCGACCCGTGAGATCACGCTTCAAGTCGCCGGCTTCGCGGAAGAACTCGACGTCACGCCGGCCGCGGAGGACCGGCGGCTGACAGACGCTTTCACCCACCAATTTACGGCCGATCAATTGGCCGCTTTGCCTGAGGATCCGGAGGAGCTCGCGCTCGTCATCAGTCAGTTGGTCGGCGACGATGCGGACATCAGAGTGGACGGATTCAGAGGCGGTCGACTGCCGCCGGGCACGCAGATTCAAGATATTCGCGTCCGCTATGACGTCGGGGCAGCGTCGAGCGGCGCCGGGCCACGCGTCGAGATACGAACGATCCCAGGCGGCGACCGCTGGCGGAACGATGTCGGGTTGAGCGCGCAAGATAGTGCCCTGAACTCCCGCAATGCCTTCTCCGGCCAGCGGCCAACCGGGCAGACGCGACAGTACTCGTGGAACCTGAACGGCCCACTGGTGCAAAACCGCACCGGGCTGTCATTTGGTATTGACCGTTCCACGTCTCGAGACAACCAGCTGATTCGTGCCGCGACACCTGGCGGCCTTTACTCCCAGCAGATCGAGCAGCCATCCGACCGGATCAGCCTGTGGACGCGCCTCACCCATCAACTGACGTCAACGCAGGCGATCCGTATCGAGGTGGGAGGAAACACCAGCGAAGCGCACAACCAGGGAATCGGCGAATTCGATCTGCCGGAGCGTGCGTTCACGAGCAACGGCTCGAGCACCGAGCTCCATGTCGGGCATCACGCGACTCTTCGCGGCGATTTCGTAAACGACCTTCGATTCACGGGCGAGTGGAATCGTTCTGAAGTGGCGTCGTTTCGCGACGAGAGAACAATCCGCGTCCTCGACGCGTTCACCAGCGGCGGCGCGCAGCAGTACGGCGGCGATAGCTCTCGCACGTTCGAGATCGAGGACGAGGTCGAGTTCACGCTTGGCCTGAAGCACCAGATCACCGCCGGTGTCAGCGTGGCCCGCTTCGAGTACGAGGGGAACGAGGGCAGCAACGCGATCGGAACGTATACGTTCGCGAGCCTCGGCGACTTCGAGGGTGGCCGTCCGGCGACCTTCACTCAACGTGTGGGCGACCCAACCTACAGGTACTCGATGAACCGGTATGGGTGGTTTGCCCAGGACGACTATCGCGTGCATCGGAGCCTGGTGATCAATCTGGGACTCCGACACGAGTTCCAGTCGCACGTGCAGGACTGGGCGAACTTCTCGCCGAGACTGGGTATCAGCTGGACGCCATCCTCGCGGGCACGGACGGTGTTGCGCGCCAGCTTCGGAATCTTCCATTCGCCACTCGACGATGGAACGTATCGGCAGCTGCTGCTCGTCAACGGTCAGCAGCAATGGGACCTGGTGATTTCGAGTCCTGGCTATCCGGACCCGTTCTCCGCCGGCGTGACGATGGCCGCGCCGCCGCCAAGCATCATACGCGCCCGCGCCGATCTCGAGATGCCGTTGAACCGGCGATACAGCTTCGGCATCGATCAGCCGTTCGGCAAATACGTGCGCCTTCGCGGAACGGTGTCTCGCCTGACCGGTGAGAACCTGTTCAGAAGCCGGAACGCCAACGCACCGGTCGACGGAGTGCGACCGGATCCGTCCGTCCTCGACATCCGAGAACTGGAGTCGACGGCACGTTCGCTCAACGAGTCGGTTCAGACGGACCTGTTTGTCACCTATCCAGCACAGCGGTTCTCGACCAACGTCAGTTACGCGTACGGCCGGGCGATGGACGAAACCGATGGTGTGTTTTCGCTGCC
>DASUGH010000002.1:0-10284 GCA_036274155.1 Vicinamibacterales bacterium
GATTTCACGCTACGCCTGGGGCGACGACTACCACGACGTGTTGAAGGCACGGCTCGACGGCCTTCTCGCGTGGATGCGAACGCAGTCGCCGGAGACCTTCGACGCGCGCGCCTACGTGGACACGGGGCCGGTACAGGAGCGCGTCTACGCGCAGTACGCCGGCCTCGGCTGGATCGGGAAGAACACGTGCCTGATCAATCCGGAGATCGGTTCATGGGTGTTTCTCGGCGAGATCATCACGACGCTCGAGCTGGAGCCGGATGCGGAGGGGCTCGAGCAGTGCGGCAGCTGCACCCGATGCCTCGACGCATGTCCGACGGGAGCGCTCGTCGAACCCGGCGTGCTCGATTCCGCGCGCTGCCTGTCGTACCTGACCATCGAGCACCGCGGCGACGTGCCTGACGCGTACCACGCGGCGATCGGGACGCACGTCTACGGGTGCGACATCTGCCAGGAAGTCTGCCCGTACAACCAGCCGGCGCCTGCGTCGAGCGATGCGGCGTGGCAGCCGCGCGCCGGACTGGACCTGCCTCGCCTCGTCGAGCTCTCCAGCCGTTCGGACGACGACCTGCGCACGCTCATCAAGGGGACGCCAATGACCCGGGCCAAGGTGGCCGGCCTGCGGCGGAACCTGTCGATTGCGCTCGCGAACTCCCGAACCTAGAACGACTCGAACGACTCGACCGGTTATGATCGAGATATGTCGGGAACGGCTCCTATTTTTCTCCTGTCCATGCCGCAGATGGCCGATCCGAACTTCGCGCGAACCGTCGTCCTGTTGTGCGACTACACGGAGAAGGGAGCCTTCGGTCTGGTCGTCAATCGCCAGATGGACGAGCCTGCCTGGACGATGGTGAAGACCGATCCGCCGGTGAAGGTCGATCCTGAGGTGCGCCTGTGGGTCGGCGGGCCTGTCGAGCCGCAGCAAACCTGGGTGCTCAGCACCGACGCACAGGGGCCGGACGACGAGCAGCGGGAGATCTGTCCCGGCGTCGTGCTGTCGATGTCGCACCAGCTCGCGCTGCGGCTGCTGCAGGAACCTCCGTCAAACCGCGTGCGCATCGTCGTCGGCTGTTCGGCCTGGGCGCCGAGCCAGCTCGATGAGGAGCTTGCCGCGTCGGCATGGCTGACGATGGAGGTCGATCCGGGGTTGATCTTCAGCGTGCCGCCGGAGCTGATGTGGGAGACCGCGCTGCGCCGGCTGGGAACGGATCCGGCCAAGCTGCAGACGAGCTCCGGGGTGCATTAGTCACATGTAGTGTCCGCCTTCAGGCGGACCGAGGCTCAACGTGAAATTCTCTCTAATAGTCATGACCCTCGTACTCGCCGCGACCCTTGCGTGCCGAGGCTCAGAGGACACACCGTCAACCGTGGCACAGACACAGACCGCAGCAGATTCCGAGGTCCAGAAGCTCGAGGCGGCGGCACGACGTTTCGCGCCGGTGGACCTGACGGCCGACGTCGCCTCACTCCCCGAGAACGAGCGCCGCGCGCTGGCGAAGATCGTCGAGGCGGCGAAGACGTTCGACACGCTGTTCCTCCGCCAGGTGTGGGAGGGCAACGAGACGATGCTCCTGGACCTGATTCAGGAGACGTCGCCGCTCGGCCGGGCGCGGCTCCATTACTTCCTGATCAACAAGGGGCCGTGGTCGCGCCTCGACCACAACGAGCCCTTCATCCCTGGCGCGCCGGCCAAGCCGCCGCAGGGGAACTTCTACCCGGCCGGCGCGACGAAGGACGAAGTCGAGAAGTGGATCAATTCGCTGCCGGACCCGGAACGGCGCCGCGCCACCGGTTTCTTCACGACGATCCGCCGCGGTCCTGACGGCCGGTTCGTCCTCGTGCCCTATAGCGTCGAGTACCAGGGCGAGCTGACGCACGTGGCGGCGCTGCTTCGCGAGGCCGCCGGGCTGACCGGGCAGCCGACGCTGAAGACGTTCCTCGAGAAACGCGCCGCGGCCTTGTTGAACAACGACTACTACGACAGCGACGTCGCGTGGATGGAGCTCGACGCGTCGATCGAGCCGACGATCGGCCCCTACGAGGTCTACGAGGACGAGTGGTTCAACTACAAGGCGGCTTTCGAGTCGTTCATTGCGTTGCGGGACGATGCCGAGACGCAGAAGCTGGCGCGATTCTCCGGCGAGCTGCAGGAGATCGAGAACAACCTGCCGATCGACCCGAAGTACCGGAATCCGAAGCTCGGCGCGCTGGCGCCGATTCGCGTCGTGAACACTGTCTTCTCGTCGGGTGACGCGAACCGCGGCGTGCAGACCGCGGCCTTCAACCTGCCGAATGACGAACGTGTCACCGCGGAGAAGGGCTCCAAGCGGGTGATGCTGAAGAACAACCAGGAAGCCAAGTTCCGCATGGTGCTTCAGCCGATCTCGAAGGTGGCATTGTCCGCGGCGGACCAGCAGAACGTCTCGTTCGACGCGTTCTTCACGCACATCCTGATGCACGAGCTGATGCACGGCCTCGGCCCGCACAACATCACGGTCAACGGCCGCGCGACGACCGTCCGCCAGGAGATGAAGGAGCTGTCGAGCGCAGTCGAGGAGGCCAAGGCAGACGTGTCGGGCCTGTTCGCGCTGCAGTTCCTGGTCGACCGCGGCACGCTGGACAAGACGTTCGACCAGACGATGTACACGACGTACCTGGCGTCGATGTTCCGGTCGATCCGGTTCGGCATCAACGAGGCGCACGGCCGGGGAGTGGCCCTGCAGCTCAATTACTTCCTCGACAACGGCGGCGTGAAGGTCGCGCAGGACGGGACGTTCACCGTCGACCCCCAGCGCATCCGGCAGAACGTCGTCGATTTGACGCGCGACGTCATGACACTGCAGGCGAACGGGGATTACGCGGCAGCGAAGCAGATGATCGAGAAGCTGGTGTCGATTCGGCCGCCCGTTCAGGCGGTGCTGGACAAGCTCAAAGACGTTCCCGTGGATATCGAGCCACGGTTCGTGACGGCGAACCAGCTCCTTTCGCAGAAATAACCACGAAGATACGAAGAGAGCGATGAACACGAAGACCTGATCAGGGATCAGTCTTCGTGCGCATCGATTCCATCGTGAGCTTCGTGGTTCAGGTCCGGCTCGCGAATCCCCAGGGGAACGAACCGCGCGAGCATCATCAGCCCCGGAACGCCGAGGATCATCGTCAGCAGGAAGAACGCGGGCCAGCCGACAGCGTTCACCGTGAATCCGGTGATCGGTCCGGCAACCACCCGCGGCAGCGCGAACAGGCTCGAAAACAGCGCGTACTGCGTGGCCGAGAACCGCTTCTCCGTGAGCCGCAGCAGGAGCACACCGAACGCCCCCATCCCGAGGCCCGACGTGAACACCTCGAATCCGGTTGCGCCGTACATCGCCGCGAGGTTGGGACGGTCGAGCACTGAGAGCAGGAAGTAGCCCGCGTTCGAAAAGATCTGCAGGGCGCCGAAGATCCACAGTGAGTGGCCGAGCCCGGCTGCGGTGGTGACCAGCCCGCCGGCGAACGTGCCAAGGACGGTGAGCACGACCGACAGCGATGCGAGCGCGATGCCGCGATGGACGGCGTCATACCCCATGTCGATCAGGAACGGCCGCGTCAGCGACTGCGTGAGCTGATCGCCAAGCTTGTAGAGGACCACGAAGGCGAGGATCTCGAGTGCGCGGGGGCGGCGGAACATGCCGGCGAGCGGCAGCCACACGGCGTCGCGGAGCGTCTGCGGCGGCGTGGGCTGGACGTCCGGCTCCGGCGAGCGCCACGTGAGCGCGACCATCAGCACAAAGACCACCGCCAGGAGCACGTTGACCGCGGGCCAGCCGAGCCGGGCTGCCAGCGTGATCGCCGCCCCTCCGGAAACGAGCATCGCCGCCCGGTAGAACGCGAGCCGTGCGCCGACGGCAGCCCCCTGTTCCTCCTTTCTCAGGACTTCCACCGCGTAGGCGTCGATGGCGATGTCCTGTGACGCGGACGCGATGGCAATCGCAAAGGCCAGGGCTCCAACCACCCAGAGCGCATCGGGCCGCTGGCCCACGGCGGCCAGCGCCATCACCAGCACGGCAAGCGCGAGCTGCGTGACCGCCATCCACCCGCGCCGCCGTCCCCAGAAGGGCGGCACGTAGCGGTCCATGAGCGGCGACCACAAGACCTTGAACGACCATGGCGCCTGCGCAAGCGTCAGCAGGCCGACGACGCGGATGTCGACGCCGATGTCGCGCATCCAGTCGGGGATGGCGTACCAGACGAGGCCGAGCGGAAGGCCCGATGCGAACGAAAGAAGCGAGACCGAGAGCGTGCGCTTCGACCGCAGCGCCTCCAGCAGACGGGCGAGCGTCACTTGAAGACGAGCTTCTCCAGATCGCGCGACCGGTCAGGGCGCTGCATGCCCTTCTCGTGATGCGTCTCCCACAGTCTGGCCCACGGCCGGGCGTACATGTCGGGCACTTCGTACGGAATCACCGTGCCCGCGACCACCGGCCGCGCCTGCCCATCGACGGGGTAGATGCTCGGGACGCATTCGATGAAGGTGTAGGGGTCGCCCGTGTCGAAACCGCTGATCCGCTCGAGCGACCGCGTCATGCGGATCGGCTGCACCAGCGCCTCCGGGTCGTAGAAGATGCCTTCGTGGTCGAGGCCGACGAAGGTTCCGGCCTCGTCGCGACGCGGCGTGTAGATCTCGATGCTCTGCAGCTTGCTCGAGAACTCCGGGTTGCCGTGCACCTTCCAGCCCTGCACGTTCGACGTCCAGGTGATCAGCGCGTCGCCGTCCCAGAAGCCGATCGTGTCGCCGTACCACTGCGCCGCTTCCTGCCCGAGGCGCGGCACCGGGCCGTCCATCCTGAACGTGCGGCCGATGTGGATGTTGGTGATGAAGTTGTCGGCGTCGCCGGCGAGGAACTGCACCAGCGTTGGCGTGACGATCACCGAGTGCGGCTGGTTGGTGACCGCGTGGTAGTGCCAGCGCCGCATGAACCCTTCGGGCCAGCAGTACTGCGCCGGCCATTGCGGCGCATTGGTGTGCGCGTCGTGATACGCCTCCTGCACCATCCGTGTCTTGTATTCGTCGGTGAGCAGCGAGAGCAGCGTCGGGTACTGGCTCCACAACAGCTCGGCATACCAGTTCTGGCCGCGGTGCCAGACGTAGCGTCCGCTCCACTCACCGGGAACCGTGGCGTAGGTGTGCTGCGTCGGCCCGCCCCGGCGCTTGGCCTCGGCGAGCAGCGCCTCGTAGTGAGCCTGCGCCGTGGTGAACGCATAGGGACTGACCATCGCGGCACGCGGGTAGTCGCGATCGCAGTAGCCCCAGGCCGCGGAGGCCGGCGGGTTGTCGCCGATCATCTTCGCGCGCCACTGCTGCTCGAGGCCGTACGGGCTGTTGCAGCGGAAGTAGCGGGGATCGCTCCACAATGCGCGGTCCGCGTAGAAATCCTTCGATGTGAAGACATCGACCGGCAGCGGCTCGATGCCCGGCGGCACGGCGCCGTTGCGTGCCGCACCGAGGAATTCCTTGAATCGCCCTCCGGTGGCCGGGCCGTCGAGCGGGCCGACCAGCCAATGCTCCCGCGGGTAGCCGGCGATCTCGTGCGGCGGCATCGCCTCGATGTCCTCGACGCGGCGCCACGTCTCCCACGGCGGCGCCGGCGACACAGGGGCGCCACGGCCGACGCTGGTGAAGGCGGCTGGCGCGTCGGCGTTGCGGGCGCACGAGATCAGCGCGATGAGCATCGTGGTGATGATCAGTGCGCGGCCCGTGTTCGAGGCGTCCATCGGCAGCATGCGCGCCATGATAGGCCGGATCGCCGGGCCTCACCAGCGTGCGCAGGAGCAGTGCGATCGGCCGACTATCCGTCCGGCGCCGATCGCCGGAGGCCGCCAGCCAGGCTGGCAGCCAGACCCGCGAATGTGAGTGTCCAGGCAAACAGCGCAATGAAGATGAACACGCGAGGGATGGCCGCAAGCGAAGGCACATCGATCGCCTGCGACAGCCGCCACGTGCACGCGGTATACATGCCGAGCGGGAATACGGCGCCCCAGTAGAGAGGATCGTAGCGCAGCGGAAAGCGCTCAACTCCGTGCCTCCAGACGCCCAGGATGACGAGCATGGGGATCCACCAGGTCGCGGTGGCCCAGAAGAGGAGTGTCAGCCCCTTCAGGAACGGCAGGAGCTGCAGGAGCAGCGGTGACCGCGGGGCGCCGAGCACGAGGAGGCTTCCGGCCAATGTCGAGATCGCCACCGCGCCCATGTTGATCCAGTACGGCGGCGCCAGGTCTGACGGCTCGAGCAGGAAGAACGTGTAGCGGTAGAAGATCAGCGAGATGATCCAGATGTAGAGCATGCCCGCGCCCAGCCACATGGTCAGGCAGAAGAGCAGCACCCCCTGCGCGTACTCACCGCCGGCGGATGCGAGCTGCGCGCCGAGCACGACGATTGACTGCGGCGCCACGACCGCCACCAGCCATCCGCCGTTGATGCCCTCGGCCAGCGTCGGCTTGACGCGGGTCACCGTCAGGGCCGTGAAGATGCCGTAGGTCAACGCGGCCCAGAGAACAATCGCCACGATCCACAGGATGGCCGCGACCGAGCGCACGCCGGTGATGAGAAGCACCTGGCTTCCCAGCACGGCTGTCGCCGCCACCAGCGTAAAAAAGCCGACGGCCCGCCTGTGGTCCGTGAGGTCCGCCGCGACTCGTCTGGGAAACCGAACGACGCGGACAACCGTCAGCGCCGCGAGAACGAGGGCGAAGACCACGTTGGCAGGCAGGAGCGCTACGCCAATCGTGCGGAAGCCCACGAGCAGCGAGGCGATGGACACGATGCCCGTGGCCATCACCATGGCGAAGTAGGCGGGATGGAGGTCGGCGACGAACGAGGCGCGTGTGGCGTCGTGTGCAGTCCCGTGCTCGTGCATCTTGCGCTCAGACGCCGTGTGTCACCGTCCCTACCGCTCCCGTTCTACTCGAGCCTGTAGAGATATCGCAGGAGCCCGGCATTGAGCGCAAAGCACAGCGCGCTGGCGCCGAGCGCGGGCACGACGATCGAAGAATCCCCGCCGAGATAGGCATTGACGCTGGCCGTCAGCAGCCACAACTGCAGAACGACGAGAATCATGACGAAGACGAGCATCCCCGTGACGATCGTCATCCGCTGGCCGCGAATCAACTGATGCGGTCGCCTCATGAGGCCGGCTCCTCCACGCCGGTCGCGTACACCGTGGCACCGCGAATGTCGAGCACGACGCGGGGCAGCGGCCGCTGCGGCGGCCCGGCCACCGGCCGCCCCGTCGACAGGTCGAACCAGCCGTTGTGACACGGGCAGTGCAGTCGTCCCCGCGCGACCACCGGGACGACGGGGCAGGCGAGATGGGTGCACTGCTGATCGTACGCGACGAACGATGCGGCTCCGGTGCGCACGAGCAGCCGGGGCGGACTTCCGGCGGGGTACTGGAACGTCTTTGCCCCGCCCACCGGCAGCTCCTCGAGTGCCGCCACGGCCAGAGCCGGCGGCCGTGGACCCAGCCGTTCGAAGACGCTCTTGACCAGCAGCCACACGTGCCCGATGACGAAGGCGCCGCTCGTCAGGACCATGAACTTCACGAGTTCGCGCCTCGAGACGTACTCCTCCTGCCCGGCGTCAACAGGGAAATCGCTGCGCCATTTCGGCTGCGCGTCCAGGGCGCCGCGGTCCGGAGGCACCACCGGACGATCCGGATCGGCAAGCGCACCGGGGTTGCGCGAGATCACGGCGTCCTCCTGTCAGCAGTCTCGTCGAAAACGTCTTCGAGCAGCTCATGTCCCATCGTCGGCTCGAAGATGGCGGCGGTGACGTCGATCACCTCGGCAGGCGCATCGGCGGGCACCAGCATGTGCACTTTGGTGCGAATGATCTGATTGCCGAACAGGAACGTGTTGACGGCCCGGGCGGTCGGGCGGAGGCGCAGCATCTCCTCCCGGGTGCCGAAGGCCAGAGCCTGGCTGGGACAGACCGATGCGCACATCGGCTTCATGCCGGCCGACGTGCGGTCGTAGCACATGTCGCACTTCATCATGAGCCCGAGGCGCGACTGCATCTTGGGCACACCGAACGGGCAGGCGAGCACGCAGTTGTTGCAGGCGATGCAGCGCGGTTTGCGCGCGGTCTGCACCACGCCGTCCTCGGTGCGTTTGATCGCGTCGGCGGGACAGACTTCGGCGCACGTCGGCGAGTCGCAGTGCATGCAGACCATCGGCACCGTCTGGGTCGAGCCGGCTCGGTCCAGGACGTCGAGCTGAATCATCGACTGCCCCTTGTGCGTCTCGCATTCGGTGCACGCCTGGATGCACGCCTGACAGCCGATGCACCTTGCCGGATCGACGAAGAACTCGTAGCGGTCAGAGACAGGCACGAACGGTCCTCACACTCACTGCTGCGGTTCCAGTGCGCCCGCGTACTCGGGTGCGCCCTCGACCTTGCGCAGCCGGACCGCACAGACCTTGTATTCCGGGATCTTCGACACGGGATCCTGTGCCGAGATGGTGAGCTGGTTCGCGCTCTTGCGTCCCGCCCAATGGTACGGGATGAAGACGGTGTCCGGCCTGATCGTGCGCACGACGGACGCGCGGAGCGTGCAGTGGCCGCGCCGGCTCTCGACCAGTACCCAGTCGTCATCGGCGATGCCGAGCGTGCTCGCGAGGCGAGGATGCAGTTCGAGGCGCGGCTCCGGGTAGTGATCGACGAGCGGACCGATGCGTCGCGTCTGGTTCCCTGAGAGGAACTGGCTGACGACCCGGCCCGTCGTCAGGATGACCGGATACTCGCCGTCGATGTCCTCGGCCGGTCCCTGAAACGGTGTCGGATTGAAGCGCGCCTTGCCGTCCGGGAAATAGAAGGGGCCGGCGCCGCGCGCGACCGGATTCCACGAGCCCGGCTCGAACAAACGGACGGTGCCCTGCGGTCCGGGCGGCGCGACTCCCGCCGGCACCTCGGCCGGGCATGGCCAGAAGACGCCGTACTCGGCGTCGATGCGCTCGTAGGTGATGCCGGAGTAGTCGACGACCGCGCCCTTCGAGGCCACGCGCAGCTCGTCGAAGATCTCGCCCGGGGTCGTGAACGTCAGGCCCCGCTCGCGGCCGAGCGCGCGGGCCAGATCCTGGATGATCCGCCAGTCGGCGCGAGCATCGCCCGGTGGTTCGACCGCCTTGTTGATGCGAATGACGCGCCCTTCGACCTGCGTGACGGTGCCTTCATCCTCCTCCTGCAGCGAACCGGGCAGCACGACATCCGCGTAGCGGGCGGTCTCGCTCAGGAAGAAGTCGATCGCCACATAGAAGTCGAGCTTTTCGAGCGCCTGGCGCACGACGTTGTTGTCCGGCAGCGAGACGACCGGGTTGAAGCACACGCTCAGCAGGCCCCTGATCTCGCCGCGATCGATCTTGCGAACGATCTCGTAGGCGTCCACGCCGGGCTGGGGCAGTTCGTCGGCAGCCATGCCCCAGAGGGCCGCGATCTCGGCGCGGTGCTGCGGGTTGCCAAGGTCGCGGCCGCCCGGCAGCTGATCGCACTTCTGGCCGTGCTCACGCCCGCCCTGGCCGTTGCCCTGGCCGGTAATCGTCGCGTATCCACAGGACGGTCGGCCGATGCGGCCCGACGCGAGCACGATGTTGATGGTGCCGAGTACGTTCGCCACGCCATGACTGTGATGCTCGATGCCGCGGGCGTGAAGCAGGAAGCTCGTGCGAGCGGTGCCCCACCACTCGGCCGCCTGCCGGATCCGCGCCTCCGCGATGCCGGTCACCTCCGAGGTGCGGCGCGGCGTCCAGGCGGCGACCTCCGCGGCGACCGCGTCGAAGCCGATGGTGTGCGCGTCGATGAACGCGCGATCGATCCAGCCGTGCTCGATCATCAGGTGCAGCAACCCGTTGAACAGCGCCGTGTCGCGTCCCGGCTTCACCGGCAGGAAGAGATCGCAGGTGCGGGCGAGGGGCGTGATGCGCGGGTCCACGACGATGATCCTGGCGCCGCGCTCCCGCGCCTGCCAGATGTAGTTCGTCGTGATGGGCGAGCACTCCGCGACATTCGAGCCGGCGACCCAGATCACCTCGGTGCCGACCATGTCCGACCAGGGACTGGTGGTGCGATCGATGCCGAACGCCTTCTTGTTCGCGGCGCCGGCGCTAACCATGCACAGGCGGCCGTTGTAGTCGATGAACGGGGTCCTCAGACAGACACGCGCGAACTTGCCGAGCAGATACGCCTTCTCGGTCGTCAGGCTCGCGCCGCTGAGCACCGCCATGGCAGCCGGTCCATACGCCTGCTGG
>DASUGH010000003.1:0-13013 GCA_036274155.1 Vicinamibacterales bacterium
CCGGGAGTCGGGGTCCGGGGCGCGGGGTCCGGGGCTCGGGGTCCGGGGCTCGGGGTCCGGGGCTCGGGGTCCTGGGCTCGGGATCCGGGATTCGGGGTCCGGGGCTCGGGTCCGGGGCTCGGTTGCGCAGGGCTCCGCTTGCCCAGGCGCCTGTGCGAGTCGGAGGGCTTGCCCTGAGCGAGTGCAGGCGCCTGCGCGAGTCGGAGGGCGTGCCCTGAGCGAGTGCAGGCGCCTGTGCGAGTCGAAGGGCTACCGGCTTCTGAGGTAGTCGAGCCGCTCGCGCGTCGGAGGATGCGACGAGGTGTAGTCGAGCAGACGCGGGCCATCTGCGCCGCCGCCGGCGCCCTCGCCTTCTTCGACAGCGGATCGCTCGCCCGCATCGATCCGCTCGAGCAGGTCGGCGAGCATCGAGGGGGGGATGCCTCGTGCACGGAGTGTATCCGCGGCAATTGCGTCCGCCTCGCGCTCGAAGTCTCTGGAGTACTTCGTCTGGAGAATCACGGCTGGCGCCACCGCGATCACGCTCGTGACATCGCCGACGATCCAGCCGATCGTCAGCGTGAGCGCGGAGTTCTGCAGCAGGAGGCGCAATCCGTGTCGCGCCTGGACATGGCCGGCTTCGTGCGCCAGCACGCCCATGATCTCGCGGTCGTCACGGGCGAGCTGCACCAGCACGTCGGTCACGACGATCGTGCCCGACGGCAGCGCCAGCGCGTTGGCCCCGAGCTCCTGAGTGTCGCGAAACACCAGCCGGTAGCTGCCGGCGCGACCCGGTCCCTCGAGGCTGGCAAAGGCGGACGCCAGCTGCTGCTGCCGGAGCTCGGGGAGCGTGCTCGGCTGGAGCACACTCCCATCCAGGGAATCCAGAGTCCGGTCGGAGATTGCGGTGGTCACGGCCGCCGGAATTCGGAAGGCCATGAATCGGGCGGCGATTGGAATGCCGAAGTGATAGCCGGCGGCAACGATGAGGACGAAGACGCCAAGAACCGCGGCCAGCGTCTTCGGCCTCGACTCCCATTGCGAGTGCATACGGCCGATCGCTATCGCAACGGCCCGAATGCGAGCCGCCGCCTGCCGGCGAGCTGACTCGTGTCGCTACGTGCGGCGACGGTCAACACCCGGCAGGCGGCTGATCGGCATTCGAACCGCGGTCCGTGTGGCTAGTTCGTACCGGTCGCCGCAGGCGCGGCGCCGACGATGGCCTGCATCACGACGTTCTCGAAGTCGCCCGAGATGCCCTGCGCGGGTGTCTGAATCATGAGGATCGCCACGAGCTTCTCCCTGGGATCGACCCAGAAGTGCGTGCCGTAGGCGCCGCTCCACCCGAAGCTGCCCTCGGACAGGAACGTGTTCCTCGCCACCGCGTCCTTGACGACACGAACGCTCAGCCCGAACCCTTCTCCAGCCTGACGTCCCGGCAGCGTATCCTGCGCGTACACCGACCGCATCAGCTCCGCGACCCGGGGACCGAGAATACGGACGCCGTTCATCTGTCCGCCGTTGCCGAGCATCTGTGCGAACTGGAAGTAGTCTTCGGCGGTGCTCATCAGACCGCCGCCGCCGGAGAAGTAGACGCCGTTCATGAAGCCGGGGTTCTGCACCTTCTCGAGGCCGGACTGGCCGCGCCGGTAGTTGGTGACCATCCGCGGATGGCTGTCGTTCGGCTGGAACGTCGTGTCCTTCATGCCGAGCGGATCGAACAGCCGCTGCTTGAGAAAGCGATCCACCGGCATGCCCGACGCCACTTCGACGACGCGCGCGAGTACATCGAAGCCCGCCGCAGCGCTGTAGGCCCAGCGGCTGCCAGGCTGGAAGTCGAGCGGAACGGCGCCCAGTCGGGGAATGTAGTCGGCCAGCGTCTCGTTCGGCTTGGCCGCGACCTTGGCCGCCTCGGTGCGGCTCGCCTCGCCGCCGCTGACCAGGCCGGACGTATGCGTCAGCAGATCCCGAATCGTGATGTCACGATCCGCAGGCACCGTATAGAAGCGCGGCTCCGCCGGGGCCGCCCCCCGTCCCGCTCCGGGCGCCGCCCCACGCCCGGCTGCCGGCTGCATCACCGCCACCTTCTGTCCCCGGAACTCCGGAATGAAGCGCGATACCGGATCGTTCACCCGGATCTTGCCTTCCTCCATGAGCATGAGGATGGCGGTGCCGATGACCGGCTTGGTCATCGACATGATGCGGAAGATCGTGTCCTTCTGCATCGGCTTCTTCGAGGCCAGATCCATCACGCCCTGCGCTTCGAAGTGCGCCACGCGGCCGTTCCGCGCAACGAGCGTGACGGCGCCGGAAATGTTGTTGGCCGTGATGTGGCGGTTGATGAGATCAGTGATCCGCTTCAGGCGTTCGGAGGACAGGCCGACGTCCTCGGGCTTGGCGGTCTGTGGAGCAGCGCCGATCGGTCCCGACAATCCGGCCCCGAACAGCAGCGCGATGAAGATGGCAACCGCAAAGAGGGATCTCGGTGTGCGCATACGTGTCCTCCGAGTTGTGAATCGACGAGGCAGATGATAACCGAGCTGCAAAGTCTGACGTTCCGGGTTCCTGGTTCCGGGTTCCGGGTTCGTCGTCGTTCCGGGTTCGTCGTCGTTCCGGGTTCGGGGTTCATCCGGGTTCCGGGTTCGTCGTCGTTCCGGGTTCCTGGTTCCGGGTTCCGGGTTCGTCCTGGTTCCGGGTTCAGGTTCAGGGTTCAGGTTCAGGGTTCCGGACTCGGGGCTCGGTTCGGGGTTCGGGATCGCCGGGTTCGGCGTCTGGAGGTGGGAGGTCTTCGGTCCCGGGTGCCCGTGAGACACCCGGGACGTTCGTCTGAGTTCTACTTTTCGGTGGGATCTTTGCCGTCTTTCGGCGCGCCGGTGCCCGACGAGCCCATGAAGAGCCGGCGGCCGTCTGGAAGAATCAGGTCACGGCCGTTGGCGCGATTGGCGCCGTTCTTGGCGCGGAAGCCTTCCACCTGGATCTCGGTTCCCTTCTTGAGCGAATCGCGCGTGAAGCCGCGCCGCACGAGCGTGTTCGGCGTGCCGCCTTCGATCATCCATTCGGTGACGGTGCCATCAGGGTTTTTCACTTCGAGATGGATCCAGGAGTGGGGATTGATCCACTCCATCTTCGTCACCACACCTTTGAGCGACACCGGCTTGTTGGCATCGAACTCTGCCGCAAAGGAGTGATGCGCGACGACAGATGTTGCTCCCATGAGCGCGGCAAGAGCAGCCGCGGATACCAGATTTCTGAGCATGGTCACTTCCCCTTTGCAGCCGCCGCAGCTGCCGCCTTCTCCTCGTCGCGCGCGTTCTCGAGGATGTTGCGCAGGCCGTAGTTGCCCTCGTGGCACGCGTACTCGACGAGCGGTCCTTCACTCGTGCGCATCGTGAGCGCAACCGTCCACGGCGCCGTCCAGACGGTCGGATCCTGCACCGTCAGGCGGAAGTCCACGTTGTCGCGGCCGATGCGGCGGAAGCGCTCGGTCAGGTGCAGGTTCGTCGTGGAACCGCGATAGCTCACACGACCGTTGAAGTTCTTCGTGTCGACGACGAGCGTGTCGCCTTCCCAGTGAGCGACCGAGTTGCCAAGCCAGCCGGGCTGCCTGGTTGTGGGTACCCCACGGCCCTCGATTGGAATCACACGCGTGTCGTGCACCATCTCGTGCGTGATGGTGACGTAGGTGGGCGACTGCACGATCTGGATGTTGTTGTTGTACAGCCCCGGCAGCGTTGCCGTCGGGAGTCCCCAGGTGATGCACCGCTCGAGCAGCGATCGGTCGGTCCACGAATCGGCGCGGCCGCCGCCGCCGCCGGCACGGCCGCCGCCGGCGCCGCGTCCACCGCCACGTCCCGCGCCGGCGGCTGCGGCTGGCGCTTCCTCATCGCCGGTCGTCGGAGCCGGCGCGCCGCGGCGCCCGCCCACCGTTGGTGGAATCCGTCCGTTCGGCGGATCGATGATGAGCGACGTCCGCCGCGACTCGTCTACCAGCCGCCCCGGATCGGTCCAGTAGGCGGCGTGAACGGTTCCAGCCCGTTCATTGGCCGGCGGTGGCTCGTCCATGCGCTTGCCGGCACGCGCCTCCATCTCCTTGATTTCTGCATCCGTATAGAACTGCCGATCGCCAAGGCTGGGATTGCGCTCGAGTGGCGTAATCGACTTGTAATCCCAGGTGCCTTGCAGGTCCGGGTCGCCCCACGGCGTCATCGGCACCTTGTACGTGCTGCTAGCGCCGGGAGCCACGCTGGCGCGAGCGGCCGGCGCAGGAGCCTGTTGCGCGACCAGGGTCGACGTCGCGGCGGCAAGGCCGGCGACCAGGCCGAGAACGACTCGCGTGCTCATGGTTCTCTCCTTTAGCGACAGGGCGACGGTCACGGCAACGCTGCCGGAACTCCGGGGGATGATACCGCGCCTCAGGGGCGCGGCGCGACCCCTTCCGGAGGCGCCCGCGGGGCCCTTCCATTCCCTCAGCCCGCGACAATCATCAGCACGGCCGCCAGCGCGCAGATGATGCCCACGCTCTGCAGTCGGCTGAGCCGCTCACCGAGGACCGTTTTTGCCAGGATCACCGTGCTGGCCGGATAGAGCGACGCCAGGGTCACCACCTCGCTCAACGGTCCCAGCCGTGCAGCTGCCAGGTAAAGGGCGTTCGCCGCGACGTCCATCGTCCCGCCCGCCACGGACCAGCCGATGACGCGCCGCGGCAGCCCATGCGCCGCACCCCTCGCGAACGCAGCCGCACAGAAGAACAGCGCCGACGACGACCGCGCCGCAACGAGCGGCCACAGTCCGGCCTCGCGCGCCGTACGGGCGAGTGCGAGATAGAAGATTCCAATCGCTACGCCCGAGAGGAGCGCCAGCCCCAATCCGCCAGGCACACGCCCGTGCGGCCGCGCAACCATGCTGTCGTCAGCGGAGGGCGGTGTCTGACTGATGAGCGCGATCGACAAGAGGGCCAGTCCGATGCCCGCCACCGTCATCGGCCGCGGCCAGCGGCCGGAGATGCACTCGGCAGCAACCGGCAGCATGACGGCGCACACGGCCGTGACCGGCGCGACGAGCGCCATGGTGCCCACAGCCAGCGCACGGTACAGCCATGCCACGCCGACGCCACCAGCCATGCCCGCGACGGCGCCCCACCCGAAATCGAGCACGGTCGGCGCCGCCGATGGCAGCCATGCCACGAGGATCGCAAGCAGCACGAGGCCGACTGCCTGCGACACGGCCACGACAGCGACCGTCGCCGCGTGACGTGAGGCGATGCCGCCGACAAAGTCCGCGGCACCGTAGAGAACCGCCGACGCGAGTGCGACGAGTGACGCCACGCTGCAAGCGTACTGCGTGATCTGCGGTCAACGCGCGCCGCTTCGCGCCGCCGCACGCAATCAGTGCTCCTGGCGTCCCGGTGACCATCTAAAGCAATCCCGACGTGTTGCCGAACTCTCCAGTGACCCCCTTGAAGAAGCTTTCCGTACTCGGCCCAGGAGTGCCCATGCGTTCCCTCAAAGGTCTGCCCGTCGGCCCGGCGCGTCGAGTGCTGCTGACAGCTCTTTCCGTCACGCTTGCAACGACGCTGGCCTCGCCCATCGCGGCGCAGCAGGATCAGGGGACGCTCACGTCGAACCGGACGGCGCAGAGCGCCCCGCCCGTCAGCTTCCGCTCGAGCATCAATCTCGTCTCGATTTCGGCGGTGGTGCGGAATCGCCGCGGCAAGGTGATGCAGTCGCTGCGCGGCGATGACTTCCAGGTCTTCGACGGCGGGGTTCGTCGTCAGGTGGTCGACGTGCGCGCCGACTCGAACGCCCCGGCCAGCGTGGCGCTGCTCGTGGACGGCAGCGGCAGCATGCGCCTCGGACTGGCGCAGGCCTTCTCGCGCCAGATCTCGACGGAGCTGCTGGCAGGCCTCAACCCGGCGCGCGACACCGCGGCCCTCCTCAGCTTCGACACCCGCCTGCTCACGCTGTGCGAGTTCACCCGCGACTTCGAGCAGGTCCGCAGCCGGATGAACCACGTCGAGTCATTCGGATCGACGTCGCTGTACGACGCGGTGGCCGGTTCGGCGGCGATGGTCGCCGAGCGGGTACAGAACCGCCGCGCGGTGATCGTCCTGACCGACGGTCTCGACAACTCCAGCGCCTACTCCCCGGAGAAGGTGGCGTGGATCGCCAGCACCATCGACGTGCCGGTGTACGTGTTCGACGTGGGCGATCGCCCTGCCGACGACGAGACTCACACCGAGCGGGGGCCGCTGGCAGCCGTCGCCCAGGCCACGGGCGGGGAGCTGTTCGTGGCCAACACTCCGCAGCTCGTTGCCGCGGCCGTGAAGCGGGTCACCGAGGAGCTTCGCCACCAGTACGTGATTGCGTTCGAGTCGCAGAACACCGGCCTGCGCCGTGTCGAGATTCGGATGCGCAAGCCTGACCTGCGGGTACAGGCGCGCAACTGGTATCAGGCCTCCGAGTAGCGGCAGCGGGCCAGCCGGCTACTGCACTTCCTTGATCACGCCGTCCAGCCCCATCTGGACGTGCAGGTCGGCCCACTTGAATTCCTTCCGCAGCATCTGCTCGATCTCGTCGCGTGATTTCTTCTGCGTCTTCATCTCGCGGACGCGGTTGACCAGCGTCTGCGTGCTCGTACGAAAGCGCTGCATCTCCTCTTTCGTCGTCACGACGCCATGTCCGGGCACCACGACGTCGAAGTCGAGCTGAAGCACTTTGTCGAGCGTGCCCGGCCATTCGAGCGCACTGCCGCCGCCGGCATAGTCGATCAGCTCAGGCGTCGCATCGCCAAACGCAAAGAGATCGCCGGCCGCCAGCACGTGATGCTGCGGGAAGTAGGCGACGATGTCACCGTCGGTGTGGCCGCGGCCGCGATAGAACAGGTCCACACGCTTGCCCCCGAGGCGGATCCGCATCCGCTCGTCGAACGTCAGATCGGCAGGCCCGGGCTGCTTGCCCGCGAGCAGCCGCTCGCGCGCTTTCTCGGATGACACCACGCGGGCGCCGAGCGCCTGCATCTTCGCGTTGCTGCCGCTGTGATCGCCGTGGTAGTGCGTGTTGACCACATACCTGATGGGCGCCTTCGTCACCTTGCGGAGCTGCGCCACGACGTTGGCGTAGTCGACCTCGTACTTGTCGTCCACGAGGAGCACGCCGTCATTGGTGATGAGCGCGGTGGTGTTGCCGGGGACGAAGTCGTTGTGAATGACGTAGAGGTCGTCCTGAACCTTGACGAGATCGAGCTTGACCGGCTCCTTGCCGAACTGCTGGCCATAGACGTAGGCGCCGGCGAGCGCCACGAGCAGCGTGGTGGCCAGGGTGATTCGCTTGGACATGGGCGGGAGTATACGCCGCGAGGCCGATGAGCGGGGACCACGAAGGACACAGGAAGAGCCCAGCGCGGCTGCGCCGCAACCGAACAGAGCGCATCCACGCCGGGTCGAGCCTCTCTCCTTTGGTGACGATGTTTACTTGAACGAAGCCATCTTCGGAGTGCTACGATTCGCCTCTGTCCATCTGGAGACGTGCGCATGATGACGAAGGTGAAGCGCGCCGTGGACCGGGTTCTGGCGACGATTCGTGAGGGCGGCGACCCGCCGCCGGGTCCTCGGGACCCGTATGCCTGGAGGCCGGTTCCGCGCCGGCCGCTGCCGAACCTGCGTACAAGCTCAGTCGCCGTCGCCGAGCCCGACGACGATTAACTGCAGGCCGTGGCTGTGAGGCACCGGGGAAATCGTATCGGCCCTGTGAGGCACCGAGAAACCCGCCACAGAGGCACAAAGACACAGAGAAGACCCAATGAATCTCTGTGCCTCGGTGCCTCTGTGGTTTTAGCTCTCGGTGCCTCTGTCGTTTAGCTCGGTGCCTCTCTTCGTGGTTCTCGAGAAGTGCGCTTTTGCCAGCGCCAGGAAGCGCTCACGCGCCGCCCGATGCTCTACGATCGGCCTCGGGTACTCGCGCCCCAGCCGCACGCCGGCGCCCTCCAGCCTGTCGGACGGTGCCGTCCACGGCGCGTGGATGTGCTCGTTCGAAAGACGCGCCAGTTCCGGAACCCAGCGGCGCACGTAGTCGCCGGTCGGATCGAAGGTCCGTCCCTGCGACACCGGATTGAAGATCCGGAAGTAGGGCTGCGCGTCGGCGCCGCAGCCTGCCGCCCATTGCCAGCCGCCGTTGTTGTTCGCCCAGTCGCCGTCCGTGAGGTAGCGCATGTAGTGCGCCTCGCCACGACGGTAGTCGATGAGCAGGTGCTTGGCGAGAAAGCTCGCCGAGATCATGCGGGCGCGGTTGTGGACGAAGCCTTCGGCAAGGAGCTGACGCGCCGACGCGTCGACGACTGGATAGCCGGTAGCGCCGGCAACCCACGCCTCCCACCACGACTTCCGGTCACGCCAGGGAAATCCCGTGAAGTCGCGGCGGAACGGCTCGTGGAGCAGCTCCGGCCGATCGAAGATCGTGCTGTGGCAGAACTCACGCCACACGAGCTCGTTGAGAAACGCCTGGCGGGCGGCCGTCGAGCGCAGCGCACGATCGGCCGCCGTCCACACGGTTCGAGCCGACAGCGTGCCGAATTTCAGATCCGCCGACAACCGGCTCGTGCCGGCGAGATCGAGCCGGTCGCGCGCGCGATGATAGTCGCCTGCCGGTCCGTCGAGAAAACGCCGCAGCCGACGCCGTGCCGCCGCTTCCCCGCCTGACTGCAGTCGCGGGTTGATCGGCACGCCGAGCGACTCGCACGTCGGCACCGGCACCGTCCTCGCCTCGAGGCCGGCAGGCAGCGGCGGGAGCCGCCGCGGTGCTGGTTGCGGCGCCCCGATCAACGCCGCTCGATCGAAGGCGCGCCGGAATGCGCTGTAGACCGCGTACGGCCGGCCGGTTCCCGAGCGGAGCGAGCCCGGCGGGAGCAGTGTCTCACCGTCAGAGAGGTCGAACGGGACACGCAGCTGCTCCGACACCCTCCTGTCGCGCTCCCGGCCCACCGGCGCCACCCACCCGTACGCAGCCACGCGATCGGCTCGCCACCGGTGAGCCAGGCGCGGGACCACGTCGACGCTCCGCCCGCGCACCACGAGGAGCTGCGAACCGAGACGGGCCAGCGACGATTCCAGCTCGCGGAGCGATTCGAGGAGGAACTGAATGCGATGCGGGGTGGCGCGTGCACGCGTCGGGGCGAAGAAGTAAGGATCGAGCACGAAGAGCGGAATCACCTCGCCGGCGGCGGCGGCGTCGCGCAGCGGTGCATGATCGGCGACGCGCAGATCTTTCCCCCGAAACCACACCAGCGTCCTATGCGCGCTCGGCATTGAGCTCGATCACGTTGCCATCCGGATCGGTCACGTAGATCTGCGCCCATGGCGTCAGGTTGTCCGGACGATCGAGCAGCTCCACGCCGTGCGCGCGCAGATGAGCGAGCGCCTCGTCGTAGTTCGCCACCCGCAGCGCCAGGTGCCCGTCGCGGCTGTCGATCTCCGTGGTACGCCGCATCGTGCGCGTCGGCGGGTGGACGATGAGGTGCAGCTGCTGTCCGCCGGCGTCGTACCAGGCGCCGCCGAAGTCGAAGGGGGGACGAGGGATCTCGCGCAGCCCGAGCACGTCACCGTAGAAGCGCCTGGCGCGTTCGATGTCGGTCACGGTGACCGCCACGTGATGGAGTGATTGGATGATCATGACGGCCGCGGCGCCACGTCACCGGCCCACATACGTCGCCAGCGCTGACAGCACACCCATCACATTCTCCTGAGATGCCCACCAGTGTCATTGGCCGAGCAGCAGGTACAAGCGACGCATTCGGGCCGGCGAGGCCGAAGACGTCGTCTCCGCGCGCGACGTCAGGCGCTTTCCTGGAACACCGCCATCGCGTACGGGTGCACGACGTATTGCGATCCTATCGGATCGGCCTCTTCAGCCGGCCAGCAGTTGCCGTCGGGTTCCGCCCAGGCCGCCGTGTCGACGATACGCGTCCAGTGAGTGCCGGGCCCGGGAGGCTGCAGCAGGAACTCGACCGGCGTCCAGTGCATGTTGACGCACAGCAGGTAGTCGTGTTCACCCACTTCGCTGGCGTCGATTCGCCACTGCAGGCTGTTCCGGCCGTCGCGGAGGTCGCCCTGGCCGTCCTCGGCTGTGAACCAGAACGTCACGTCGCGTCCGGCATCGAGCTGCAGGTCGCCGAAACGATCGACCCGAAGACTTTCGTGCCCGTGGCGGATCGTCAGCAGGAACCTGAGAAAGTGAAACAACCCGTTCCAGCGGTGACGGTTCTCGTCGTGCCCATAGTTGTCGTGATAGGCACCGGAACCGCCGGTGGGCAACGCATTCGGCGACGCGGCCGCCGCCATCGCGTAGTTGTTCCACATGCCGACGCTGTCGATCTTGTACGGGTTGTTGTTGCCGTTCTGCGTGCGGCCGAACTCGTCGCCGCTCAGCACCATCGGCGTACCGCGCGAGAACACGAGCACCGTGAGGAAGTTTCGCTGGCGCTGCCGCCGCAGCGTCCGATCGCCGCCGGAATCCCACGAGAGGTTCGTGTCAGTACCGCCGTCGGAGGGACCGAACGGCCACGGCGCCAGGTTGTTGCGGTCGTTGTAGCTCACCAGATCCATCAGCGTGAACCCGTCGTGAGCGGTGACGAAGTTGACCGACTTGTGCGGGCCGCCCTGGTCGGCGAAGCGGCGGTAGTCGCCATTCACCGATGCGGCAAAGGTGGATGTGTTGCCATCACCTTTCAGAAAGCTGCGGACCGCGTCGCGGTACGCACCGTTCCATTCGGCCCAGCCCGGCGGGAAGTCGCCCACGTTGTAGGCGCTCAAGTCCCAGGCCTCGGCGATCACCTCGACCTGTTCACGCTCGGCGAACGCGGCGATGTCGCGCAGCAGCGCCGCGCAGCGCTCGAATCCGTGCCCGGCCGCAGTTCGTCCGAGAACCGTGGCGAGATCGAAGCGGAAGCCGTCCACGCCCATCTCGAGCGCCCAGTAGGCCAGCGAGTCCTTGATCAATCGCTGCGCCGCCGGCTTCGAGGGATCCAGGTTGTTGCCGCAGCCGGTGCTGTCCCAGTAGTAACGCTTGTCGTCGGTGAGCGCGTAGTACTCGGCATTGTCGAAGCCGCGAAAACAGAGCAGCTCCGCCGTGTCGCCGCTGCCGTCCCACAACCCGCCCTCGCCGGTGTGGTTGTAGACGACATCGAGGTAGACCTCCACGCCGGCGTCGTGGAATTCCTGCACCATCTGCTTGAACTCGCGCGTGGGCCCGCCGTGTGACTTGTCGTACGCGTAGCGCAGGTCGGGCGCGAAGAACCCGTAGGTCATGTACCCCCAGTAATTGCCGTGCGGCGGATCGTCGACGCTGCGATCCCAGCCCGGCGTGCCCTCCGGATTGAGATCGTTGGCGAACTCATGAACGGGAAGGAACTCCACGGCGTTGAAGCCGAGCGCACGCAGATACTTCGCCATGCGGCCGGCACCGGCATACGTGCCGCGCAGCTCGTCGGGCACTCCTTCGACGTCTTCGAAGCCGGGCACGCCGCGAAGGATCTCGGCCAGCTTCATCGACGAGCGATGACGCGTCAGGCCGCGCACGTGCGCTTCGTAGATGATCGCGTCCTTCTGCGGCACGTTGGGCTTCGTGCCCAGGATGGTCGTGTCGTGAATGACGACAGCCTTCGGCGCCCAGCGTCCGGTGTCGAGCTCGCGGCGCACCACCGGCGCCAGCTGCATCCCGGCTCCGGCATACAAGCCGGGCCCCGAACCATACATCCCTGCGTCGTGACCGTGCACGACCTTCATCTCAGGCGTTTCGCGATCGTGCGACAGCTCCCTCGCGTAAGGGTCGAAGAGCAGCTTGTTCGGATTGAAGCGGTGACCGTTCGAGTCGACGTCGGCAATGAAGCCGGCGCTGCTGTTCCCGCGATCCCAGAGTGGCGAGAACTCCCAGTTCGGGCCCCAGCAGCGGAACCCGTACAAGGTGCCTGCCGGCGCCTGCGCCAGGCGCGCCCGCCAGATGTCGTCGGGACCCTTGCGCATCCAGTAGTCGAAGCGGCGCGATTCGCCGAGCGGACGCGTGTAGATCTCGAGCAGGACGTGCGTCGCGTGACGCGAGTACACCGCGAACGTGGTCGTCGCGCCGATGACGTGCGCCCCGAGCGGATCGGTGCGGGCCGCCCACTGCCCTTCGCCCACCGGGGCGAAGGCGCCTTCAGAGGGATGGAAGGGAGTCAGCGCCATGCATCAATGCCGGGATCATGTTACGGTCGGATCGGGTCGTTCATGATCATCCACATCTGGTCCGACATCGTCTGCCCGTGGTGCTACGTCGGCAAGCGCCGGTTCGAGCGCGGTCTGGAGCGTTTTCCGCACCGGGAACGCGTCGAGGTCGTCTATCGCTCGTTCCAGTTGAACCCCGACGCACCGGCGGGCGAGACGTCGGACCGTCAGGAGATGCTGCGCCGGAAGTACCGGCTGACCGAGGACCAGGTGGACGCGCTCGACGTGAGAATGGTCGAGGCGGCGAAGGCAGAGGGGCTCCAGTACAACCTCAAGGGCACTCGCACCGGCAACACGCTCGACGCGCACCGGCTGCTGCATCTCGCCCTCGATGAGCAGAAGCAGAACGCCGCGCTCGAACGGCTGTATCGCGCCTATTTCACCGAGCAGCGATCGATCTTCGACCGCGAGTCGCTCGCCGCGCTCGGCGTTGAAGCCGGCCTGAATCCGGTGCGCACGCGTGAAACCCTCGAGAGCGACCGCTACGCGGAACGCGTCGCCCTCGATCTGGCGCAGGCGCGAGGGATCGGGATTGGCGGCGTGCCCTTCTTCGTGATCGATGGAAAGTACGGCGTGTCGGGCGCGCAGCCGCCCGATGTCTTTGCAGACGCGCTGAGGCGCGCGTGGAGCGACAGGACCGCGAACTAAACCCAGAGCTCACTTGTGTTGAGGATGCGAATCCCGGTTCCGGCGACCGGACCGCGCTGCGAGGGCGTCGAGGGCCGCTGGACGCGAGCTCCGTGAGCTCGCTGATCCCCACAGCCTTCTCGCGCGGTCAGGCGAG
>DASUGH010000004.1:0-11409 GCA_036274155.1 Vicinamibacterales bacterium
GGCGCCGAGATCGAGCAGGCAGCGCAGCACGCCCGTCGCGCCAACCAGCCGGTCGTGCGAGTTGGTGCCATGGAAGAGCTCGTCGAGGAGGAAGAGCACCGGCCGCGCACCTCGCGCCAGGTCGACGATCGAACGGATGCGCGTGATCTCGGCGTAGAACCGCGATCGTCCTTCCTGAAGCGAATCCTGGATGCGCAGCGTGCCGCCGATGGCGAGCGGTGAGAGCCGCAGCGCCGAGGCGCGCACCGGCGCGCCGGCGAACGCCAGGACGGCGTTGATCCCCACGGTTCTGAGCAGGGTGCTCTTGCCCGACATGTTCGAGCCGCTGACGACGAGCAGGCTTGCGTGTCCTCCGACCGAGACGTCGTTGCGCACCAACCGGGCCGCCGGCAGCAATGGATGTCCCAGATTCGAACCTTCGAAGAGCCCGTGAGCCCTGGTTCCGGCCGGCCCCGCGTCGATGACCGGAAACGGATCGCCGGGGTGCTCGTACCGATAGGCCGACAGCGACGACAGCGCCTCGATCTCACCGACCGCCGTGAGCCAGGCGCCGATACGGCGCCCGTGACGTGCACGCCACCGCTCGATCCCATACGCCACGTGATTGCCCCACGTCAGCAGCGCCGCGATCGGCAGGAAGATCATGTTGTGCTCCCAGTCGTGCGCTTCGACCAGGCGCTGCAGCCGCCGGATGATGGCGGACGCTGGCGTGCCGCTGGCCACGATGCGCTCGCGCAGCGCCACGAGTCGTGGTGCGCGGAACGTGTGATCTTCGAGATGCTTCAGCAGATCGAGCAGGATCGCCAGATCCCGTGCCGGCATCTGGACGCCGTGCAGCACGACGTCGACCTGGCGGCGCTGTCGGACCTGGAACACCCCTTGAGCGATGAGCGCCAGGAAGAACGGCAGCTGGGTGCCCTGCCATGCCCAGACGCCGGTGACGATCGTGATGGAGGTCAGAACGAGCGCCACCCACTGCTTCCACGGCTCGAGCTGCGACGGTCCTTCGGCCCAGCGCACCAGCTCGGTCGTGTGGACGCCGGCCCGCACGTCGGTTCCTGCAATCGACAACGCCTCGCGAAGGTCGAGCTCTCCGGTCAGCTCCCGCACCGCTTCATGACGCGCCGCGAGCTCTGACGGCTCGGCTGAGCTCTTCAGCCACGCGGCGAGCGCCTCCTCGCCGGCGCCTGTTCGCGCGATCGAGAGAAGCTGGAACAACGAGCCCTGGCCGAACAGGTCGAGGTCAGTGGCATACGGGTGCTCATCGTCGCGAAAACGCTCGCCGGCTTCGCCGCTTCCGGCCCAGCGATCCTCGAGGCGCGCCAGCCCGCGATCGTAGAAGTCGGCCGCGCGCCCGGCGGCGTCGGCGGCACGCGTGACCTTGTCGTGGCGCCGTACCAGGACGATGAACGCGGCAACGGGCAGGAGCAGCCATGCACCCGCCAGTGCGTCGCGCCAAATCAGCGCCGCCAGCAGCACCGCGACGCCAAAGACGACCAGCCGGAGATTGCTGATGCGCATCTCCCGCGCGCGCAGCGCCGCCAGAGTGGCTCTGCGCGCCTCGGCTCTGGCGCGGTACTCCACCGCTGCGGGCGTGGCGACATCCACACCCGCCGCCGCAGTCGTATCGGTGCGCGTCACCACATCGGCTCTGGGCGCTGTGCGGTGCTGCCCGTGTGTCGCCGGCTGTGTGTGGCCAGGTTCAGCGCAGGAGTTTCCTGCGCGCCGCGGCCGGCGAGCGCTTCGTTGAGGAACTGCACCAGCGGCGCGGTCGCGCGGAACGTTCGCAGGAGCTCCGGGTAGAAACCGCTCGCGCAGGAGAACGCGGCGGGGTGCTCGCGACCGGCGAGAAACTGCTTGAAGAGCAGGTAGTTCACGGCCGGGTGATCCGCCGGGTAACCACGTGGCGCGCGGGTCAGCCGTTCGCCGTCCAGCGGCCCCACATGACTCGAGAAGCGCTTCGACGTGACGATGCGGTGGAGCCGCGGGTGACTGGCAACGATGTGCTGGCGTATGGTTTGAAGCTCGGTCGTGCCGGGCATGTAGAGTCCGCCGCCGATCCAGACCCACTGCGGCGCGATCTCGAAATAGAGGCCGGCGCCCTCGCCCCGTGCAAATCCGCGCGCGGGGAAGTGTGCGGCCGCATGTGTCTTGAGCGGCGACTTGTCCGCGCTGAACCGTGTGTCGCGGTAGATGCGATAGAGCGAGACCTTCGGGTCCGACACCAGTTCCGGCGCAAAGGGCCGGAGATCTCGCGCCAGCCGGTCGAGCAACGAAATCATCGGTTCTCGAACGTGGCGCTCGTAGTCGGCTTTGCGAGCCTTGAACCACTCACGATCGTTGTTGCGCTCGAGAGCGCGCAGAAACGACAGCGTCTTGCGTGTGAAAGGTGAGGTCATGGCCTGATGCCGGAGTAACCGGAGATGACGGAGCAACGGCGTTAAAACACGGAGAAACGGAGAAACGGAGGCAACGGAGGTTGCCCAGGGTCACGTTCAAGACGTGGGCCCACCTCGCGGGCCGGCCGGCCCGGTCAAGCCGCTTGCCCCTGAACGCAATTTGACCTCGGTGCCTCTGTGCCTCTGTGCCGTATTCCTCCGTTTCCTCGGTCACTCCGTAATCTCCGTTCCCCCCAAGCCATCAATGCTACCGGGTAAGATGTTCGAAACACGAGAGGCTATCATTGGCACGAAAGTCCCGCCGGTCAGCACCATCGCTCTTCGACATCGCCGAGTCACAGGAATCACAGGTGCAGACGCCGTCGCCTCCGACCGGCGGCACCGACGGAGTGCCGCTTCATGAGGCGGCGCAGAGCCGGTATCTGAACTATGCGCTCTCCGTCATCACCTCACGCGCCCTGCCGGACGTGCGCGACGGCCTCAAGCCGGTGCAGCGCCGCATCCTGTTCACGATGTGGCAGCAGAACCTGACTGCCGACGCCAAGCATCGCAAGTGCGCCAAGGTGGTTGGCGACGTGATGGGCAGCTTCCACCCGCATGGCGACGCGGCGCTCTACGAGACGCTGGTGAGAATGGCGCAGACGTTCTCGCTGCGGTACCCGCTCGTTGACGGGTCGGGCAACTTCGGCTCGCTCGATGGCGACAGCGCCGCGGCGATGCGTTACACGGAATGCCGGCTCGCCCGCATCTCCGACGAGATGCTCACCGAGATCGAGCAGCGAACCGTCGACTTCCGCCCCAACTACGACGGGACGAAGACGGAGCCGGTCGTTCTGCCGGCCCGCATCCCGAACCTGCTCGTCAATGGCAGCACGGGAATCGCGGTCGGCATGGCCACCAACGTTCCGCCTCACAACCTGAACGAGGTGTGCACGGCGCTGTTGAAGCTCGCCGACAACGAGGATCTGAGCAGCGCCCAGCTCTGTCGCTACGTGAAGGGGCCCGACTTCCCGACCGGCGGACAGATCCTGAACACCGCCGACGAGCTGAAGGACATCTACCGTACCGGCGCCGGCACGATCCGCCTGCGCGCCACGTGGGAGGAAGGGCCCTCGTCTCGCAGTGGCCAGACGCTTTACGTCACCAGCATTCCGTACACCGTGAACAAGGCGGCCCTGGTCGAGCGCATCGCCGACGTCGTGCTGTCGCGCAAGCTGCCGCCGCTCGTCGACGTCAAGGACGTCTCCACCGACGACGTGCGGATCGCGCTCGAGCTGAAGAAGGACGCCGACCCGAAAATGGTGATGGCGTATCTCTTCAAGAACACGCCGCTGCAGACGAACGTCATCGTGAACCTCACGGCACTCGTGCCGACCGAGAACGCCGATGTCGGGCGGCCGGAAAAGTGCGACCTTCACTCGATCCTCTGGCACTTCCTCCACTTCCGGCTCGAGGTGGTGACCAAGCGGCTGGAGCACGAGCTCGACGGGCTCCGCGCCCGCGTCCACGTCCTCGAAGGATTCGAGAAGGTCTTCGACGCGCTCGACGAGATCATCCGCATCATCCGCAAGTCGGAAGGCAAGGCGGATTCGGCCGAGAAGATCATGAAGCGCTTCGATCTCGACGCCGAACAGACCGACGCCATCCTCGAGCTCAAGCTCTATCGGCTGGCACGGCTGGAGATTCTCGTCATCCAGAACGAGCTGGCGGACAAGCGGAAGCGGGCGCGGCAGATCGGCGCCCTCCTCAAGGACGAGGAGGCGCGCAAGAAGATGGTACGCGGCGAGATCGAGGAGGTGCAGAAGAAGTATGGCGACAAGCGTCGCACGATCATCGAGGCAGCAGACGAGGTGTCGTTCACGGCCGACGACTTCATCGTCGAAGAGGACAACGTCGTGATCGTGTCGCGCGACGGCTGGATCAAGCGTCAGAAGGAGGTGCGCGACCTGTCGGCCACCCGCTTGCGCGAGGGCGACGCCGTGCTCGCGGTGCTGCCCGGCAGCACGCGCGCCAGCGTGGTGTTCTTCACCAACCTCGGCGCCGCTTATACGACGCGCATCGTCGACGTGCCGGCATCTACCGGCTACGGCGAGCCGGTGCAGAAGCTGTTCAAGCTTCGCGATGCCGAGCGGGTGATTGCCGCGTTCAGCCTCGACCCGCGCGTGGCCGGCGACATCGCCGCGAAGAAGGAAGGAGACGTTCCGCCGGCGCATGCGCTTGCCGTGACGAGCGACGGCTACAGCATCCGGTTCAGCCTCGAGCCGTTCGTCGAGCCGAGCACGCGCGCCGGCCGCCGCTACGCGCGGACGGCGGACGGCGTCGAGGTGGTGGGCGTCGCGCTCGTATCCGGCAAGGAGATCGTGATTGCGGCGACGCACGACGCGCGCGCCATCCTGTGTCGCGCCGACGAGGTCAACTTTCTGTCGGGACCAGGCCGTGGCGTGATCCTCATCAAGCTGCAGTCCCGCGAGGACCGGGTCATCGGGTTCGTGGCCTCGACAAGCGATCGAGACCTGCTGCGCGTCGAGACCAGCCGCGGCGCCGAGCAGACCATCAGTACGGCGAAATACGAGGTCACCGGCCGCGGCGGCAAGGGGCGCGAGCTGCTCCAGCGCGGCCAGTTCATCCGCGTCATTCCGAACGAGGTCGAGACCCCGCCGCCGCCAGGGGAATAGAGGCTCGCCGGCGGTATAATGATGGGATAACGACGTGACGTTCGCGGAGGCGGGTCTTCAGATCCGCCCTGGGCGGATCTGACGGTCCGCCTCTACGCACGTGGCACGTCGCAATCGACGCGCGGGTTACGAAGCGCGCCACTGCCGCCCTGATTCGTTGTCATCCTCTTGCGCGGCATTCGCAGGGTCAGCCACCCGGGCCAGTTGGCCGAATTGGCAGCACGATACATGAATCCATCAGACACACGCAGTACACGGATCGCCGTGTTCATCGATTTCGACAACGTCGAGATCGGAGTGAAGAGCACCATCGGCGGGCAGTTCGACATCGGGCTCGTCCTCGAGGCCATCAAGGAACGAGGCGAGATCGTCACCAAGATCGCCTACAGCGACTGGAAGCGGGCAGGCGACTACAGCCGGATCCTGACGCAGCATGCCATCAGGATGGTGCAGCGCAACCTCACCCCCGGCGGCGACAAGAACGGCGCCGATATCACCATGGCGCTCGACGCCCTGGAAATGGCCTTCACCCACGATCACATCAACGCCTTCGTCATCGTCGGTGGCGACAGCGACTTCATCTCCCTGGTCGAGAAGCTGAAACAGTACGGCCGCAAGGTCATCGTCGTCGGCGGCCGGCAGTTCACCAGCACCACGATGCAGAAGAACTGCCACGAGTTCATCGCCTACGAGAATCTCGCCGGCAGCCGCGGCCGCAGCACCGAACGCGGGAGACCTGGCGGGACGACGCCAATCGCGCAGGCGCTGCCGCTCGTGAAGCGCGCCCTCAAGGTACTGTCCGAGCGTGAGGTCGCACCGCAACTCGGCCTGCTGAAGAGCACGCTGCTGCAGCTCGACTCGACGTTCTCCGAACGTGAGTACGGGGCGGGCAGCTTCCGCGACTTCATGGAGAAGGTGTCGCAGACCGGCGCCGTGACGCTGAAGAGCGCCGGCCGCAGCATGCTGGTCGAGACGCGCGACGAAGGCGACGTGGAGATGGCCATGGCGCCCGAGGTCGGGCCGGCGGCGGCCTCGTCCATCGACGCTGCCCGGCCGCTGCCGGCAGACGAGAGCGAAGAGGAAGAGACGCTGCCGCCCTCCCCGATGAGCATGCAGGATGGCATTCGCGCTGTTCAGCGGGCCTTCACCAGGCCCGAGGCGCCGCCGCGATGGCCGATGTACGTCCGTCAGGCCAAGCAGTTCCTGCGCAACGCAATCGAGGGCTTCGACGAGCGGAAGTACGGCTTTGCGTCGGTGGTCGACCTCCTGCGCGCGGCGGCGCGCGAGGGCGTCCTTCGCCTGGAGCGCGACCGGCAGGGCGCCGTGCGCGTCTTCCCCGGCCAGAACCTCGAGGCGAAAGCGGCGCCGCCGCTCTTCGACGCTGCGGTGGTGGACGACTCTGAGCCCGAAGTCATGGCGGAGGTCGTGGCGGCGGAGATCGACACCGCCGCCGACACAATCGTTTCCGAGCCGATCGAGGAACCGCCGATCGTCGACGTCCCGTCGAGCGAGACCATGCCAGCTGCCGAGGACGTCACCGGCAACCAGGTGGATGAGGAAGAGGAAGACGAGGTCGACGGCAATCGCCTGGAACCGGTGGTCCCCAAGACCCGGCGTCGGCCTGCTTCTCCCAGGGCTGCCAAGACGTCGAGGAGCAAAGCGAAGACCGCCCACCCGGCCAACCGCAGGCGCCCCGACTCGAGAGCCAAGCCCCGCTAATTCCTGACCGACGAGAAAGGCCGCCAGTCGGGATCGGTGTTCGCTTTCGGTCGGAACCAAGGTGGACCCGACGCGAGGGGACAGATTGTCAAGCTGAGGATCAGGCGGTTCCCTCGGCGAGTCGGCCCGCCGCCAGCGTGCGCACCAGGGCGTCGATCTCGACCGGCTTCACGAGATGAGCATCGAATCCTGCGGCGTGGCTCTTCTCGAAATCTTCAGCCTGCCCGTAGCCGGTGAGCGCGACAATCAGCACATGGGCCAGCCCGGGCAACTCGCGCAGCGCACGCGCCGTGTCGTAGCCGTTCATGCGGGGCCAGGGATACGCTTCCACACTTCGTCCTGTCGCGCACGGCGCAGAACCTCGATCCCGTCCACCTTCGGCAGCCGCAGGTCGAGCAGCACCAGAATCGGCGTCTGCTCGTCATCGGCGGACCCGTGCTTTTGGGTGAAATCGAGTGCCTCTTCGCCGTCGCGGCAGACGACCACCGGGTTCGCCACGCGTGCTCGTGGAACGCCTGGATCGTGAGGTCCACGTCCATCGGATTGTCTTCGACCAGCAGAATCGGCCTGACACGCATGGTTGACGTCAGGCGCCGCCTCCGCCCGATGCCGGAAGCTCCACACAGAACGTGGCGCCCGCGCCCGGCGAGGACTCCGCGCCGATTGGTGCCTCCCATCTTCTCGACCAGCTTGCGCACGATGGCCAGGCCGGCGCCCGTGCCGGCGAAGTCCTCCTGACGAACGAGCCGGTTGAACAGGCCGAAGATCCGATCCTTGTACTTCATGTCGAAGCCGATGCCGTTGTCGGCCACGGCAACCTGGATCGAATCGCCCCCCGCTTGACTGGTGAGCGTGACATGAGGCGCCGGGACAGGCCTGCTGTACTTCAGCGCATTGTCGAGAAGGTTTGCGAGCACCTGTGCCAGCCCGCGTTCCCAGACGCGAAGGTGCGTGGCGGCGAGGTCGACGGTCACCTCGGCGTGGCACTCGGCAATCGTCTCCCGGCAATCGTCGAGGATCTCAGACCACGGCCGACAGATCGATGTCGCGGGGTGTGGGTGTCTCGGCGTCGAGCCGCGAATACTGCAGCAGATCCTCGATCAGCTGATCGAGGTTGCGGGTGGCCGTCAGAATGCGGTCGATGCAGACGAGCGCACGCTCGTCGAGCCCGGCCCGATGCCGGCGATCGAGCTCCTGGGCGTACCCGGCGATACCGCGCAGCGGCGCCTTCAGATCTTTGAGGAGCTCGAGCGATCGCGACACGCTGTTGGTAGCCACGTCCCATTCGTAGCTGCCCAGTTGTGCGACTTGCTGCGCTTCGGCGAGCTGCGCTTCGCGCCGTCGAATCTCGTCCTCCGCCCTGCGGCGCTCGTCCGCTTCCCGCTGTTTGGTGATGGCAATCGCGGCCACGTGCGTGGCGACATCGATGAGCGTCTGGTGTCGCGCCGACGGCCGGGCCGGCTCGCGGAAGTACAAGGCGAACGTGCCGAGCACGTTGCGCTGGCGATCGAAGATGGGCGTCGACCAGCAGGACCGCAGGCCATGCGCGGACGCGAGCGCACGATAGTCGTCCCACAGGTGATCGGCGGCAATGTCTTCGACGATCACCGGCTCGTGCCGGTATGCCGCGGTTCCGCACGAGCCGGCCCTGGGCCCGATGGATGCGCCGTCGACCGCGGTGGTGAAGCTCTCGGGCAGGCTCGGAGCTGCACCGTGCCGCACATGAACGCCGTCGGCGTCGAGCCACAAGACCGAGGCCAGCATGCCGTGGAACCGGGCTTCGATGAACCGCAGCAGCGCGTCGAGCGTCTGGGCGAGCGGATCGCCTCGGGCTCCAGGATGCGCTTCTGCCCTTCGAGCAGCGCGGCGGCATCGTGCGCCAGCGCCTCGGCGCGCTTCCGATCCGTAATCTCATGAAAGAAGATCGAAAGCCCGTCGGGCGAAGGGTAGATGCGGTTTTCGAACCAGCGATCCCAGGGCTCGTAGTAGCTCTCCAGCTGAATCGGAACCTGTTCGGCCATCGCCTTTTCGTAGGCGAGGTGGAATGGCTGTCCGCGTCCTTCGGGAAACAGGGTCCAGATGTGGCGGTCCAGGAGGTCCTCGGCGCGGCAGTTGAACAACGCCGCCGCCTGCGCGTTCACGTAGGTGTAATGCCAGTTGACGTCGAGCGCGACGACGGCATCGCTGACGCGCTCGAGCACGTTGCCAAGAGGCGTTTCCGTCGAACGGTGCGACAGCGTTGGCGCCGGCTCCCGGGGTTCGGCGCTGGAGCACGTCGATGCAGTTCCGGGACGCGAATCGGGTATGGCAGAGTCCATTGAGGAGGAACCCATGAGCACATCCCGAGCGGCATTCTCCGCTCGCGGCGGGCACTATAACGGGTTCCACGGCAGCATGCACCAAAAAGCAGACATAATCTGCGCCATGCAAGTCGAGCCTCGCATCAACTATGGTGTCACAGGAGCCTCGGCCCACGACCGTTGTGCGGGAGCCGCATCAGTGCCGGCCACCGAGTACAAGGCGCTCGGTGCATTGCGAGTCTGCTGGAACTCGGGAAGCGTCTGTCCGCGCATCGCAGCATAGATGTGCAGGTTGGAGACGCCGACGACGGCGCCGAGCTTTTCGAGCATGAAGAAGCTGACGCCGTAGTGAATCATGCTGCGCCAATCCAGGTTGCGCACCAGCGTCCGTTCCTCGTCGGTGAGCTGCGCCTCCTCGAACAGCGCCTCCTGCGCAGTTCGGAACCGGGCGCGCCAGGCCGGCTCGATCAGCCTGTGCAGGAACTTGTTCAGCCGATACGCTTTGACGCTGCGCTCGAGCGTGAACGGATACGACCCCTCGATCCGTTCGGCCCCGGCCAGCTGGTGGTTGATGTGCTCGAGATACGACGGATCAGCCCCGGACTGTGCGCAATCGTCGTTCTCATAGATCGCCGTGGCGATGCCGGTCATGCTCGGCAGGTAATAGCTCTGGTGGAGCTTCCGTATATTCGTTGACATCGCGCCGCGCATCACCAGCCACATGATCACTTCCGCACCCTCGAACCCTCCCAACTCCGCGTACTGGGCGTGCGTCATCTCCGCCAGCCGCTCAGGATCATGTTCGATGAGATCCAGAAACGTATGATCCCAGTCAGGGTTGTTGAAGCCGCACCGCTCGCCATGCACCTGGTGTGACAGCCCGCCGGTTGCCACCAATGCAACCTTCAGATCCTCCGGAAAGCTTTCAATCGCTTTTCGCAGGCTTTGTCCGAGCCTGTAGCAGCGTCGTGCCGACGGAATCGGGAACTCGAGGACTCCGATTTGCAGCGGCACAATCGCGCCCGGCCACGTCGGCTCATGCGGCCAGAGGATCGACAGCGGCGAGAAGCAGCCGTGATCGAGCGGCTTGTCCTGGAAATACGAGAGATCGAATTCGTCCGCCACGAGCCCCGCCGCAATGTGATGGGCGAGCGCAGCGTGGCCGCGAATCGGCGGCAGTGCGCGCGGGCCGCCGCCTTCGTCGGCCGGCGCATACGACTCGCCGATACCGAGGGCGAAGTGGGAGTAGTGGTCGAAGAAGAACGACGTGACGTGGTCGTTGAAGATCATGAACAGCACGTCAGGCTCCTTCTCGGCGAGCCACTGCTGCACCGGTCTGTACCCCTCGAAGATGGGCGCCCACGCAGGATCGTGCTCCTTGTGCGCATCGAGCGCGAATCCAATCGTGGGAGTGTGCGAGCTGGCAACGGCGCCGACGATTCTGGCCATGGTGTTCTCGAGAGGAAGAGCGTGTGCAGGCCGCCGGTGCAACCGCGTTGCCACCCGCGATCGCGCAGCATCCCGCGCCGGGAGCCTCTTGCGCCACGACCGGCCCAGCGCGCGCCGCGGAATATTTCGGGAAGCCGCGTGAGATTTCCCGGTTCCCTACCCGTTCGCGTCCGCTGACGCCCTCAAACGCTTCGAGCAGGAGGCGGAGAGGACGTCGCCGGCAACCAGGAGGAAGAGGAAGATGCGGTGAAAACGTTACTGCTACGAAGAGATCGTCGAGTTCAGACCGCCGCCGGCGATGAGCATCAATGGAAAGCCTTTTCCATGCTCCTCGTAGTGAATCCGGACGGGACCTCTTTCGTAGAAGGACATGGCTGCTTCTCCTTGTCCCCTCGCCTGCGCGAACACCCGTGATGCCGTGGCCATCGCCGTTGCGGCGGCGCCGGCCTTGACCAACTTCCGTCTGACGGGATCCATCGGTGTCATCCTCGATGAACTCTAGCGAGTAGAACCGCAGGCAACCGCAGCCCAAGATAGTACTGCAAGCAACCCCTACGTTGCCGCATTCAAGCAGACGTTCGGGTGTACGCCGGGTGCGATGATTGCGGGCGGTATCACTTGATGAAGGGGCTCCAGCCGTTCTTGGAGTAGAGCGGCAGCGTGAAGCCCATCGCCTCGATCTCGTGCATCTGGCCGCCGAAGATCTTGTAGATGTGCGCGGCCTCCAGATCGAACGGTTCGAAGTTCATCGACCGATCGCTGATGGTTCCGTCCGGCAGCAGCACGGGATAGTTCTTGTTCGGCGCATCGAGCGGATGCCGGAACATCGTGTAGGCGAACACGAGTCCCCGCTCCTCGTCGGCGATC
>DASUGH010000005.1:0-16620 GCA_036274155.1 Vicinamibacterales bacterium
CAGATGGGTGGCGGCCTCACATTCGTCGTGGGAGACGGATGGGGCATCTTCATTCAGGCCGACTATCGCCGGATGTTTCTCGACGAAGAAGAGGATCTCCAGTCGGGGCGCAACGACGTCAGGGCCGCCGTTGGTTTACGCCTGATTCTCGACTAGCACGGCTCGCCAAACGACTGGATCGGTTCGACGGTCCGCGGGTCAGCAGTCCACGAGCTATCGCGGCCGACTCACGAAACGACGGCAGTATCAGCAGGTGGCGAGACTCGCGGGAGAGTCTCGACGGGTCTCGCCAATTCAGCGCATTGGATCTGCCGATTCGAAATCCCGTCGCGACACGCTCACTGCACCATGAATCTCAGGCGTGGGAACGAGACCTTCTGAGCGACTGCATCGATCAGGTTGATCTGACACTCGTAGGTGCCCGGCGTGAATGAGTTGGCCGGCACTTCGAGCTGAAAGACGATCGCCTTGCGGCTCGGCTCGTCTATCCGAGTCCGCTCCACGCCTGGCGTCTCGAGCACCTTTACCTTGCCGCGATAGAACGCCATGCTCGTGCGCAGATGAGGTAGCTCGTCGGTGAGTCCGGGGTCATAGACCTCGTAGTAGAAGTACATGCTCTGATTGCGCGCCACCGCCCGCGTCAGGTTCGGCACGAGCTGGAGGCCGTCGCGGACGAGCGGGTTGTCGCTCTTGCCGTCGGCGGCCTTCTGCACCTGCGTGCTCAGGACGACCGGGCTGACCTTCATGGTGTCTTCACGAAGCCGCGGCACGAGGATGGGCGCCTCGAACGAGCCAACGGCACCGCCGGTGTTCTCACGCGCCACGAGCTTCACCGAGAAGCGGCCAGGCGGCAGCACCACGCTCGACTGGTACATGACCTGGCGTCCGGCGAGCGTCTCGGCGTCGGGGCCGGGCGGCGGCAGCTCGATCGTCGCCTTGAGCGACGACAGCGTCCGCCCCTGCTCGTCGCGAACCTGCCCGCGGACGTCGAGCGTCACGACCTTCCCGCTTTGCGGAACCGGAACGGACGAGCCCGGGACGACCATGGCGATCGGCACGAAGAAACGGTCCGGACCCTGACGGAACCATCCTGTGCCGACAACCATCGGAAGGTCGGTCGACGACACGGCGGCGTTCAGTTGATCGGTGAGCTGCGCTTCGCGGTCGCGGCGGTTGGTGTTCGCGAAGCTCCGGTTCGCGTAGTACCCGTCTCTGGACTCCACGCGAAGGTTCGCGTGCTCCTTCGAGAGCCTCACCTGAATGCGGCGATAGCGACCGTCCTGGGCAGTGTTGGTCGACGTGTAGCCGAGCAGATAGTAGGCGGCGAGATCGCGCTGCACGCGAGTGAACGCGCCGCTGAAGTCGTTGGAGTCGGTGAAGGCTCGTCCGCCGGTGTCTGCAGCCAGCGTGACGAGCGTGTCCTGTGAGCGGCTCAACTGGCTGATCCCGCGAGCGCCGGATCCGTTGAAGAGCGCCTGACCGCCGCGGCCCCGCTGACTCGCGCCGCCTCCGGCGACCGCCGCCTGCAGACCACGCGAATCGACGGGGTAGATCGACACGTTCCCGCGATTGCAGGAGTTGGTCGCGGCGCGCAGCTCGATCTGGTTGTCGTCGCCGGCGCGATTCATGCCGGCGCTGAAGTAGAGCACCGCCTTTTTCTGCTGGATCGGCGACAGCGTGTCGCAGACGGTCTTCATCGCGCGCAGCCGCACGTCGTTGTTGAACTCCTCGAGCGCCGCGGTCTCCGTCGTCGAATCGGCCTGGCTCGGATCGTCCGTCGTGGCCGACGCGGCAGCCTCCTCGGTGGCCGCGGTGGCGAAGGCGGCGATGTCGATCGCCGTGCCTTCGGTATAGCCGAGTGTGTGCAACGCCGCGGTGAGTTCCTCGCGGCTCGACGTGAAGTCGGTGAGCACGTTGAGACGCGAGCCGATGGTGACGAGCGCCACCAGGTCGGCGTTCGACATGGTCGTGTCCACCCAGTCGAGACCCGAATCGACGGCGCGCTGGATGTCGTCCGGTTGCATCGAGCTGACGTCGAAGAGCAGGACCAGCAGCCGGCGATTGGCGATGGCGTCGGCCGAGAGGAGGTTCGGCTCGACCTGCTGCGGCGCCGGCGTGCTGGTGCTGGCGGCGCGCTGCACCTCGGCGCGAAGCTTGTCTTCGAGCCCGTCGAGCACGTTGATCTCGGCTGTCTCGGGCAGCGGGTCGTTGTCGATGTCCCGGAACTGGAAGTTCGAGATCTTCTGCAGCTTGCCGTCCTCGAAGACCTGGAAGTCCTTCTCGGTGAGTCCGCGGACGATATTGCCCTTCGAGTCGCGTACCACCGCATCCACCGATACGATGCTGACGCCGGTGGACTGTTCGAATCGCGGCAGCTCGGGCGGTTGCTGCGTCTGGGCGGCGGGCTGCGGCGTCGGCGCAGGCTGTTGCTGGGCGAGCGCGGTCACGGTGGCGGCTACGGTGAGCGCGACGCCGGCGCCGGCCAGCGCCGTGACGAAAGAGCGGCTGCCGCGGCGGCGGCGAACATGCGAGAGCGGAGTGCGCCGGGATCTCACAGGTTCGTGTCGCATCGCCTGCATCGAGAGGTTAGTAGCGGAACCGAAGATTGAGCCGTGCCGATCGCGAGCCGCTGACGCCGGTGACCTGACCGAAGCTTGGCGAGCTCACGTTGGTGTCAATGCCTGTGTAGTTGGCCAGGTTGAGCACGTTCGAGACGCTGAACTGGATCGAGACAGTGCGGTTTCCGCCGAGCCGGACGTCGCGCGTCACTCCGCCGCTCAGGTCCTTCGAACCAGGTCCGATGATGACGTTGCGCGACGACGTCCCGAGGAGACCGTTGGCGGGGATCGAGAACGCGTCGGTGTTGAAGTAGCGATCGATCGTCGGGTTGTCCTCAGCAACCGGCATCCCGTTGTAGTCGGCGCGCAACGCCCCGTTGAGGCCGCTGTTGATGTCGCGTGTTGCGCCGCGCACGGTCGCCGTGTACGGGCGGCCGGAGTTCGCCGTGAAGCTCGCCGTGAACCGCCAGTCCCCCAGAATGGCGGCGGTGATGCCGCCATTCTCGAGCCATCGGCGGCCGGGGCCGAACGGCAGCTCCGCCTGCAGATTCAGGGTGAGGCGGTGGCGCCGATCGAAGTTCGAGAGGCCCCACTCGGCCTCGATATCCCGATCGTCCTGCGCGACGTTGCTGCTCGCAGAGCCGCCGCCGATCGACGGCGAGTTGTCGCGCGACTTGGCGAGCGTGTACTCGGCAGAGTAGCCGATCCCGCGTGTCTGGCGCTTCTCGAGACGGAAGGTTGCCGAGTTGAGCACCGACTGGCCTTCCGACGACTGCCACATGAAGGGCTGCACTCCGTCGATGCGCAGCCCGTTGGCGTCGCGATTGGGGGCGCGCACCACGTCGAGGCTGGAACCGACCGTGTACGTGTAGTTGACGCTCGCCAGCCACGTGCGGCCGATGTTGCGCTGCACGTTGACCACCGACTGTTGAACGAGTCCGAGCACGTAATCTTTGTCGATGCCGAAGTTGTTCCTCGTGTCGTCGGGCGGAATTCCCTGGAGGGCATTCTCGAGGAGCAGTGCGTTCTGCAGCGAGCCGATGTTCGTGCCCGCCGTGGCAAAGGGCGGCTGCTGGGCGAGCTGCCGCGCGATCGCCGAATACGTGCCGTTGTTGTAGTTGATCTCGTAGCTGCCGCGGACGATGAATCCGCGCGGCCCTCGCCAGGCGATGCCGAGCTTCGGCGACACGTTGTTGGTGTCCGTATGGAGCAGCGCGCGTGGGAAGGTTCCCGTGAACTCACCGTCCTGGCCGACTGCCACCGGCGCCGCGGCGGTGAAATCGGGCGTCACATCGAGATTGACCAGATGCCCCTGTTCTTCGACGAACGGCCACAGCAGGTCGTATCGGACGCCGAGCTGGTAGGTCAGGTTGCCGCGCGCCCGCCAGTCGTCCTGGATGAACATCCCCAGCGAGCGGCCGGTGAGCGTCGTGTTGCCCGGGCCGTACTGAATGGTTGCCTGGGCCGGCATGCCGAGGAGGAAGTCGGCAACGTCGGCGTAGCTCACACGCTGGTTGGTGTTGGACGTGTAGAGGCCGTTGAAGACGAAGGAGCCGTTGGCATTGGTCTCGGTGTCGGTCGATGTCACGTCGTAGCGGAAGTCGCCGCCGACGCGCACCGTGTGCCGTCTGATCGGACGGGTCCAGGTGTATTGCGCCGAGTAGCGGTTGGCGGTCTGGCGCGAGGGCGTCACATCGCTCAGCCCGCTGATGCTCGAGAACGACAGACGCGGCAGACCCCATGCGAACGAGTCCTGCGACACGCCGCCGATGCCGATCAGGTTCGAGACGTTGCTGACGCCGCTGAAGCGATTGGTGGTCGACGAGGACGAATGGTTGACGGTGACGCCGAACTGCTGCTGCGTCCGCCCGCGCTGCACGTTGAAGGTCACCGGCACGCCGAGCGTCGTGCTTTGTCGCTGGCCTCCGAGCGCGCTGAAGACGTTGAGTTGATCGCCGTCCGAGTGCTGATACTGCACCGAGACGTTCATGTTCACGCTCGTCGGCGTCACCAGGAGCAGTCTGCGCCCCTGGCCCGCCAGACCTGCGTTGCTCTGTCGCGTCGCCCCGCGTCCCCCGCCGCCACCGCCGCCGCCGCCGCCGCCACCGCCGCCGCCACCGCCGCCGCGCCCACCTCCGCCGCCACCCCGCCCGCCGGCGGCAGTGCCGCTGAAGTTGTGCTGCACCCGGAGGTTCACCGACGTGCTGGTCGATGCCGTGTTGCTGGTGAAGTGGTAGTTGCGCGTGTCTCCCGGGAGATTCGGCAGCGGATAGTACTCGAGCAGGGCGCGCGCTTCGTCGCTGATCCGGCTGTCGGGAATCTGGTTGCCGGCGAAGGGCTGCCCGGTCGTCGGGTCGATCAGCGGCGTAGCGGCCACCGAGAAGTCTCCGCTGCGCATCGCTTCGGTCGGCACCGTCGCGTACTGATCGAACACGTTGCCGCCGCGCGAGCCGTTGAACTGCATCGTGATGTTCGTGCGGCCGTCGGCATTCGCGTAGAGCCCGGGGATCTTGATTGGCCCGCCGAGGGTGATGCCGAACTGCTGGTTGCTGAACGGCCGTTCGACGCCGGGGACATCGGAGCGCAGCTGGTGCGGCGCGGCGTTGAGCGCCGAACCGCTGAACGAATAGTTGGCCTGGACGTTCATTCGGCTCTGTCGCCCGGCACGTCCTCCGAGCTGGAACGCGCCGTTGGCGCCGCCACGCCCGCCGCCGCCGCGTCCACCGCCGCCCCGGCCGCCTCCCGGGCCGCCGCCGGGGGCTGCCAACTGCGCGAGTGTGGGCGCCCCGCCCTCCGGGCCGAAGCCGCCGCCGAATCCGCCGGCGGCGCCGCCTGGTGCGTCGGCCTCCAGAGTGAAGTCGCCCCGGTTCAAGGCGTTGCGGCGGTCGTTCAACAGTCCCCGATCGATGCGCCCCGCCTCTCCGTTGACAGAGACGACGTCGGCGATCGCTTCCGATCCGAATCCAGGCGGCAGCAGCAGCGGCGCCGCCGCGGCCGGCTCGAGCTGGCTCTCGCGCTCGAGCGCGGCGAGGTCCAGCGCGGCGGCGTCGGCGTCCTGTGTGACCGTCAACGTCTCGAAACGCTCGGCGCCGGCGCGTCCGCCGGTGGCCTGCGTGGCTTGACCGCTCCGCCCGGGCCCGCTCGCCCGTCCAGAGGCTGCCGTGACCCCCTGAGGCCGCGGAAAGGTTGTCAGCACGAGCGTCGCGTCGAGCGTCTGCTCGCAGGTCGCCGCGCCACTTCCGGCGACGGTCACGTCGCGCTGTACGCGATCGAAGCCGTAGAGGTCAATCGTGATCTGATAGGCGGCGTCTGGCAGATCCAGTCGGAATTTGCCGTCCGGCCCGGTCGATGTGGCGGTCTGCACCACGTCGCCGCGGCGCGCCGTGATCGACGCTCCAGGCAACGGCGTGCCGACGCCGCTGACGGTGCCGACCACCTTGCAGAGCGGTCCCGTTCGAGCCTGACGCGCGTCGACACGAACGGCCGTGACGAACAGCGCTCCGCCGAGCATCAGTGTTCCGGCGACCGCGATTCCTCGCGTGGCCGCCCCGCCTGCCCTCATTGATCTCCCGTTTCGGTCGCTCGCGGACGCCGTGACGTCCGGCGCTTCGTGACGCGCTGCCGCGGCTGGGACACACCCAGGCGAACCCGCCTCCGCCATCGTCACGAATTGGTCAGCCATCATGATTCAACTTCATGACAAAACGGTGGCAAATACGTGATTTCTGCCCGGTTGCCGCGTGTGCTCCCTCATCCGTTTCGGCCGACGAACGAACCGTTTACAGGAGGATCGACCTCGACAGCAGACGGAGCGATGGCGAGAGCGCCTCCGGGGGGTGGAAGGGCGCTTCGCGGCACGAGCGCGATCCGACTCTCGAATAGCGCCTCCTGTCGTGGTATGACTGAATGTGCCGGTCGACTGCCAGAGGGATTCAAACGTCATGATTCGACTCCTTACCTTCGGGACGCTCGCTGCCATCGCTCTCGGCGGGCTTGGCGCCTCGGCGCAGCAGCCTGTCTTCCGTGGCGAGAGCGACACGGTGCGTGTCTACGCCACCGTCACCGACAAGGACGGGCGTCTGATGACGACGCTGGTGCAGAAGGACTTCGAGGTTCGCGACGAGGGCAAGCCGCAGCCGATCACCGTCTTCGACAACAGCCCGCAGCCGATTCAGCTGGTCGTGATGCTCGACGTCTCGGGCAGCATGCAGGGCAATCTGCAGCTGCTGCGCGCCTCGGCGCAGCAGCTCTTCATGCGGCTCGGCCCCGACGACGTGGCGCGTCTCGGCAGCTTTGGCCACGAGGTGTCGATCAGTCCCGAGTTCACGCGCGATCCGAACCAGCTCCGGAAAGGACTTCCCGAGGAGATCGCCGCTGACGCTCCAACGCCGCTCTGGAAGGCCGTCGATCAGGCGATGGATGCGTTCAAGAAGGACAGCGACCTGCGCCGCGTCGTGCTCGTGCTCAGCGACGGCAGGGACAGCGGGCCCACCAGCTTCAAGCAGAAGTACGTCAGCCAGGTGGACGTGATCGATCGCGCACGCCGTGATGACGTGATGGTGTACGCCATCGGCATGCACAGCCGCGGACCGCGGCGGCTGTCGGGGCCGGTCAGCGCCCAGGATCTGCAGAACAGTCTGGCTGCCGACCTGCCCGACGCGGGCCTGGCGCTCGTCGCGCAGGAAACGGGCGGTGGCTACTCCGAGGTTCGCCCTACCGAGAATCTGGGAGCGGCATTTGCGCAGGTCGCCGACGAGCTGCACAGCCAGTACTTGCTCGGCTTCACGCCGCCGAAGCGCGACGGCAAGAAGCACGACATCGAAGTGAAGGTCAGCCAGCGTGGCGCGAAGCCGCGCGCTCGCAAGAACTACGTGGCGCCGTCGGAGCCGAAGCAGGCGTTGGCTCCTCTCGCCGAGCCGTTGTTCAGGAAACTTCCCCTGTAGGTCTCTCTTCCGCAGCGCCGATCCCCAGCGCCTTCTCGCGCGGTCAGGCGCGGCGAGTCGGCCTGACCTACGCAGTCGCTCTCAGCTCGACACAGGCGAACTCTGGGGTCGTCACCCTCGCAGTCCTGGCTCACCGCGCGCGGCGCTCGTCGGCGCGCGCGCCGGTGAGCATTCCCGGCAGGCTGTAGTTGCCCTCGTGGCAGGCGTACTCGATGACGTCGCCCTTCGCCTGCTGCCAGTTGATCACCGCCGTCCACGGCTTCGTCCACACGGAAGGATCGTCTACCGTGAACGTGTACTCGAGCGTCGTCGGGTTCGTCCGCCGGAACCGTTCCGTGAGGTGCAGGTTCTGGCTGGCACGAGCCAGGAGTCCACCCATCGGGTTTCCATTCGGGTGGAAGTTGGTGGTGTCGACGACGAGGGAGTCGCGTTCCCAGCGCCCTCTGGCATCGCCCATGTAGCTGCGAATCGCTGGCGACGGATGCGGACGGCCGTCGAGCCAGATGACGCGCGCGTCGTGAATCTTCTCCATGACGATCGCGACATACTGCGGCGCCTGCACGATGCGGTACACGCTCATGTAAGCGGCGAACAGATCCGGCACGCCGTAGGCGATACAGCGATCGGTGAGCGTGAGGTCCTGCGCCTTGGTGGGGAGGCGTTGCCGCGCCGCGGCGGCAGCCGCACGCGCGGCCGTGGCTTCCGCAGTCATCGGCGGCAGCCGTCCGTCGGCAGGATCGACGATCAGCGACGTCCGATGCTCGAAGTAGCGATCGGGAAGCCAGTTCTGGCTGTAGGTGCCGGTTGCGCCCAGGCCGCTGTAGCGGCGGTCGGCGAGGAGGTTGAGATACAGGCTGTCGCCGAAGACCGCGTCGGCCTCGGCATTGAAGAGCACGGCGGCGCGCCGCTTCAACGTCTCGAGCTCCTCGTCGGTGAGCCGCGGCTTCTGTGCGAGCTGCGCAGGCCGCTCGAGCGGCGTGGCGCTGTTGTTCTCCCACGCCCCTTCGAGATCAGGACGCCCCTCGGGAGTGAGCGGCGGCGTCCACGACGCTTTCGTCTGGGCGACGAGGCTGGCGCCGGCCAGTGCGGCCGCCGTGATGGTGACCGCAACGCCAGCGAGACCTGAGGAAGAAGGACGCGAGCGCATGGCCGGATTCTAACCCCGCCCACGTCGAAAAGGCAGCGTTTCGCGGCTGCGGATCGCGACGCGCTCAGCGCCGATTGGCTGCCGGTGTGGTGGCGGCCGCGGCTGAGGCTCCGAGCTGACGGAGCAGCGCGGCGGTGGACTCCCGCGGCTGCCCGCCGCCTCGGCGACCGCCGCCGCCGAGAGCGATGTCGAGTGGCGTGAGACCGGCCTTGTTCCTGGCGTTCAGATCGGCGCCGCGCTCGGCGAGCAGCTTCACCACGCTGTCGCCTCTGGCGACCGCCGCATGAAGCGCGGTGTTGCCTGAGTTGCTGGTCGCGTTGACGGCCACGCCGCGATCGAGCAGCAGCCGCACGGCTTCGACGGCGCCGGCCTCCGTGGGGACGCGGATGCGCGGTCCGTCGCCGCGTGGGGCTCCCAGACCCTGTCCGGCGGCAAGCATCAGCACGGTCGTGCCATCGGGAAGGGTGATCGACGGATCGGCGCCGGCGTCGAGCAGCAGCCGCATGACCTCGACGTCGTTGGTCCGCGCGGAGCGCATCAGCGGGGTGGTGCCGCGGTTGAAGTTGAGCGTGGCGCCCGGGTCGAGTGAGATCTTGATTGGCGCGGCGGTGAGCTTCGCGTTCGGATCGGCACCATGCGCGAGGAGGCGCTTCACCACTCCTGCCGCGTCGAGGGTGTCTCTCCAGATCGGCGCCGGCCGGCTCTGCACCCACTGCAGCGTGCTCATCTCCACTGCCGCGTACAGAGCCGCCATCCCGCTCGTATCGACGATGTTCGGGTTGGCGCCGGCGTCGATCAGCATCGCGGCCACGTCGAAGTGTGCGTTGATGATTGCGTAGACCAGCGCGGTCGTGCCGACGGTGTCGGCGGACTTGCGCACCGCCTCGGTCAGCGGGACGTCGGTCTGCGGCAGCGCCACGACATTCAGGTTCGCACCGAGCTCGACGAGCGCGCGCGCGGCGTCGAGCGCGCCTTCGCGGGCGGCGTACATCAGCGGCGTCCATCCGCCGCGCGGGAATGGCATGTTCGGGCCGCCGCTCTTGGGGAACTCGAGAACCGGCGGCTCGATGTTCCGCGATCGCCCATTGACCTCGGCGCCGAGCGAGACCAGCGCGCGGACGACGTCGGCGTGGTTCTCGGCCGCGGCCCACATCAAGGCGGTTTCGCCGAACCACTGCTCGCGGGCATTGACGTTCGCGCCGCGCGAGGCCAGCAGCCGCACCGCCGGCACGCTGCCCGCTCGTGCGGCGGTCATCAACGCCGTCTCGCCTTCCGCATTGGCGCTCTCGGGGTTGACGCCCGCGTCGAGCAGCACCTCGATGAGCGCGGCGCTGCCGTTGACCGCCGCGATGCCGAGCGGGGTGACGCCGTATCGATTCGCGGCAGCGGCGCGCGCGCCGGCGGCAATGAGGATCGACGCCATCTCACGATCGTCGGCGCGTACCGCCCAATGAAGAGGCGTGGTGCCATCCGGCTCGGCGCCGTTCACGTCGATGTGCTGCTTGATCAGACGGCGGGCAGCGGCGTGGTCTCCCTGCTTGACCGCCGTAACCAACGGCGCGTCACTGCCGGCCTGCAGCGTCGCCAGCAGCCCCAGCAGACAGAAGAGCAGCGCGCCTTTTCGCATCCCCTATCCGAGCACCGCGAAGCGCCCCGTGCTGACGCCGAGCCGATCGGTTTCGGCGCCGAACGTCTGCGCCACGTCGAGCATCGCATTGGCGAGCGGCGTGCCCTTTGGTGCCGCGAGATGACGGTTGCCTTTGAGGCGGCCGCCGGCGCCGCCGGCGAGGAGCAGCGGGACGTCGATCGCCGAATGGGAATTGCTGTCGCTCATACCGCTGCCCCAGAGCATGAGCGAGTGATCGAGCAGCGAGCCGTCGCCGTCGGGCGTCTCTCCGAGGCGCTGCAGGAACTTTCCGAACAGGCTGATGTGCCAGGTGTTGATCTTGACCAGGCTGGCCAGCTTCTCCGCCTCGTTCCCGTGGTGCGAGATGTGGTGCCACGGCTCGTTGACGCCGATGCTCGGGAACACCACCTGGCTCGCCTCGCGGTTCATCATGAAGGTGAACACGCGCGTCAGGTCTGCTTCGAACGCCACCGCGAGCAGCTCGAAGAGCACGCCGACGTGCTCCTCGAAGGTCGTCGGCACGCCGATCGGCGCGTCCGGTACGGTCAGCTCGGTTGCTGCCTGTTTCTCGGTGCGCGAGATCCGCTCTTCGATCTCGCGGACGTGGTCGAGGTACTCGCTCAGCCTGACGCGATCGCGGGCGCCGAGGCCGCGCTCGAGCGAGGCGACGTCCTGACGGATCGAATCGAGGATGCTCTGGTCGCCGCGCATCCGCGCCACGCGGTCGGCGGTCGAACCGGGACGGCCGAACAACCGTTCGAAGATCACCCGCGGATTGATCTGCATCGGCAGCGGGGAGGTCGGTCCCTTCCACGCGATGGTGCTCATGTAGGCGCAGCTGTAGCCGACGTCGCAGGCGCCGATGTAGCCGGCCTGATCTTCGGTCGCGACCTCGAGCGACGGCAGCACCGTGTCGCCGCCGACCTGCCCGGCGATGACCTGGTCGAGTGAGATGCCGGCGTAGAAGTCTTCGGCCTCCGTGCGCTTGGGCGCCGAGCCGGTGAGCCAGGTTGCGGTGCTCACCGCGTGCGTGCCGCCGGGCGGGCGATCGAGACTCGACACGACGACGATCGACTCGCGCAGCGGTTCGAGCGGCTTCAGGATCGGCGTGAACTCGAAGCCGGCGCCGGTCGTCTTCGGCGTCCAGGAACCGGGGCGTTCTCCCATCGGCACGAAGATGGCGCCGAAGCGACGGGTGGGAACGGCGGCTGTCCTGGCGAGCGCGGTGGACGCGGGGACCATCGCGTCGAGCAGCGGCAGCGCCAGCGTTGCGCCCATGCCCTGGAGGACCGCGCGGCGCGAGATGGCTTTCCGGGTGATGAACATCACATCGGCTCCTGGCTGAACCGGACGCCCTATTGTCGCTCCGGGTCCGGTCTGGCCCTACGCAAAACTGACGGCGCTCCGGGGGGCCGCCTAAAAGGCGGACACTACCCGTCAATACGTCTTATCGGGCGCTTCGCTCGCCTTGATCCGCATCTGAAACGGCACGCTTTTCACGATGCCGAGCACCAGCGCCGAAAAGCGGTAGTCCCGGCCGCGCGAGTCACGGACGACCGATCGGATGGCCGGCATGTCCGCCGGCCCGAGGCTGCGTCCCACTGCATAGGTGAGCAGCTTCTCGGTCATCGTGTGGACGAAGGTATCCGGCTGGCGCACGAGCGCCTGGCGCAACGCCACGACACCGTCGACGCGCGAGCCGTCGACGAGCTCGCCCGACGCATCGACGGGGCTCCCGAGCGTGCCGCCATCGCGGGTCCGCCAGGCGCCGACGGCGTCGAAGTTCTCCAGCGCCAGGCCGAGCGGGTCGAGCACGCGGTGACAGCTCGCACACGCGGGGTTCGCGCGATGCGCCTCGAGCGCCTCGCGGCCGGATCGCGGCTTCTCGGGCCGCTCCTCGTCCTTGAGCGCGGGGACGTCATCGGGTGGTGGCGCCGGCGACACGCCGATGACGTTCTCGAGGATCCACTTGCCGCGCAGCACCGGCGACGTCCGGTGCGCATGCGAGGTCACCATGAGGATCGCGCCCTTGCCGAGCAGGCCGCGGCGCGTGTCGTCGGTGAGGGTGACGCGTCTGAACTGGCTGCCGTAGACGCCGTGAATGCCGTAGTGACGGGCGAGACGCTCGTTGAGGAACGTGTAATCGGCAGTCATCAGATCGAGGACGTTGCGATCCTCGGTCATGACGCTCCGGAAGAAGCGCTCCGTCTCCTCGATCATCGCGCGGCGCAGGTCGTCGTCGAAGTCGGGAAATTGAAACGAGTTCGGCACCTTGCCTGTGAGGTTCCGCAGGTGCAGCCACTGTCCGGCGAAGTTGGAGACGAGGGCGTCGGCCTTCGGGTCAGCAAGCATCCGCCGCATCTGCTGCTCGAGAACCGCCGGATCCTTCAGGCGCTTCTTCGCGGCCACTCGCAGCAGCTCGTCGTCCGGGATGCTGCTCCAGAGAAAAAAGGAGAGGCGCGAGGCCAGCTCGAGGTCGCCCAGCCGATAGGCGGCACCGGCGCGAACGGAATCGGGATCGCGCTCGACACGGAACACGAACTTCGGGCTCGCCAGCATGCGGCGGAGCGCCATATCGATGCCGCCGTCGAACCGCCCCGACTGGGTGCGGCCCTGCTGATAGAAGTCGAGAAGGACCCGCAAATCGGCATCGGTGAAATCACCGCGGTAGGCGAGCCGGCCCAGTGTCGAGAGGATCCGCCGTGCGCACGGCGTCTCCTCGGCCCGCGCCGCGGGACGGCAGACGAAAATGCGGCGCCGGCTCGGGGTGTCGCTGACCCCGGTCGGATTGAAGGGGCCGGTGAAGATGAACTGATCGATGTGCGGGTGCCCCGAGAAGTCGATCGTATCGGCGGAGCTCCTGATGTAGGACTGGAGACGACGAGTGCTGTAGCCGTGCGTCTTTTCGAGAAACGCGACGGCGATCCGGCGCGGCCCTGCCTTGAGCGGTACGCGCACGGTGAATCGCTCGTCGATCTCGTCGCCGGTCGTCGTCGGGTTGTCGCTCGACGCGGTGACGTCCTTGTCGCCTCCGAACGAGGCCAGGTGCACGCGCTGACCGTCGACGCTGATCTCGAGCTGGTGCGGATACTCGAGGCCGCGCATCGTCCCGAGATTGGTGCGGAACAACTTCACCTGGAACAGGTACTCGCCGTCGAGCGGCAGGTTGCGCTCGATGACGAAGCCGCCGACGGTGCCGAGCGGCAGCCCTTCGACGTGGCGTGACTGGGAAGCGTCCTGACGCACCCGATAGACCTCGCCCATCGGCGGTGTCTTTGGATCGCCGACCGCGAGGGCGCTGATTCTTCCCGCCGCCGAGAGGTAGCTTTCGAGCAGCAGCGGTGACACGCCGAGCACGTCGGCAATGTTGTCGAAGCCACCGCTCGCGTCGTCGGAGGGCAGCAGCGTGCTGGTGTCGACCTCCAGGTCCAGGAGATCGCGGATGGCGTTGGCGTATTCGGCGCGATTCAGCCGGTGGACGAGCGGCCGGCCGGGATTAGGCGCCAGCGCGGCGGCGCGATCGAGCGTCGTTTCGAGCCACCCGGCAAGCGCCGCACGTGCGTCGGGGCTGGGCGCCGGCAACCCCGGCGGCGGCATCATCCCCGACCTGACTTTCCGGATGACCTTTTCCCAGACGTCGATATGTCCGGGCACGTCGGTGAGGTCGGCGCTCTCGAGAGAGAGGCCCCCGGTCTTTGCCCGATCGCTGTGGCAGGTGACGCAGTACTTGGTGATGACGGCGCGTGGCTCGGCGGTCGGGTCCGTGGCTCCGGCGGGCGCGACCTGGCGATCGGCAGCGCGCGGCGAAGCGAGCGCGAGGAGCACCAGAGAAAGCGCACCGGCAATCGAGAACGTGAAACGGCGGCTCATCAGGGATTCGCTTCTTCGGGGAAGAATACACCGGCCGCCCGCGGCCGGCGAAAGCAGGGGGTGTGAAGGTGCGGGTGCGAAGGTGCGAGGGTGCTATGGTGCGAGAGGGGGGCGCACCTTCGCACCTCCCACCTTCGCACCGGTGACGTTCGTGTCTATTTCACGGCGGCAATCGAGTCGATGTGGATCGCCTTGGTCTTCGCATCCAGCGATCCGACGATCTTCACCTTCTGTCCGGCGAACTCTTCCGGCTTCTTCTGATCGCTCAACGGGTAGATGTTCTTGCCGTCCTGCAGCACGTACGCCGCGCCGTGCAGCAGGACGCAGGCCTTGGTGCAGGCGGCGTCGGTCGGTCCCATCTGCATCTTGGCGTGACCGTTCTTCGCGCAGATGTCGTCCGAGACGACGCCGGTGTAGGTCTGTGGTGCCGGAGCGGCCGACACGGACGCTGCGGCGAACAGCGCCACCGCCGCGAGCTTTACGCGAGCAGTCATGATCACGCCGGGACCCCTATTGCCCCGGGATCATCAGGTGGGCAGTCGATGTGCCCGGATCCATGACCCACACGCCGCCTTGCTTGGCGTTGTCGGGGAGTCCCGTCGACGCCGACGTCGCGCCGGGCACGGCGACCGTCATGTGGCTGCGTGCAGTGGCGCGGTCCTTGCCCCTCAGGTGGTACCAGACCGATCCGTATTCCGGCTTGGCGCGCGTGCCGTTCTTCTCGGCCGCGTCGAGCGCCGCCTGCCGTTTGGCGCGATCCGGCTCCGCCTCGAACTTCAGGTTCTGGGCGATGCGATCCAGGTTGGCAACGCTGCTGCACTCGACCGAGAAAGGCTGCTGACCTGGCATGTTCGACGAATCGAAACACACCAGGCGATTGGTACCCTTCCGCAGGGTGTCGTAGGTGTAGTCCGGCTTCCATTTGATGACCGTCGCCCCGTCACGGAGAGTCGCTGGCGCAGCGAGCACGGCGGTTTCGATTTCAGTGGTGGCGGGCGGCGCCTGCGCGAACGCCCCGGCCGACAGAACCAGCACGCCCAGAAACAGCGGAACCATGCGCGTCATCTTGACCTCCGAAAACAGGTGTGTTTCACGCACGAAGTATACGCCGGAGGCCACGGTAAGGGGGTAGATCGCGAGACATCGCGCCGTATTCGCGTCGGCCCGTGTCTTACTTGACCCGCACTCCCTTGAAGTCACCTTCCACGGCGTGGGCGATGAAAGACGTGACGTCGGCGTTCTCGTTCAGAACGAACTCAATCGCGGCACCCAGCCATTGAAACATCGTCGCCGACTGCGGCATGAGCCGGGCGGAGCCTCTCCCCGGCGCTTCCATGATCTGACGATAGTTGTTCGGTACCTCGTACAAGATGGCCGTCAGCTCTGGCGTCTGGATGATCCGCATCGGACCGGTGAAGCCGATCATCGGCCCGGGCGGAAGGCAGAGGAGGGACCATCCGTCAAAGGGGGGATCGATCTGCCGACGCCTGGCAGCTTCCTGTGTCCAGGGGAGTGCATCAGCCGGCTTGAAGTCAGAGCCCTGGTCCGGGCCCGCATGCCAGAGTCCGGAAAGATCAGGCTTACCGTCCGCGGCTCGCGGTGCTGGAGCCGACAGATCAGGCTTGCCGTCTGCGCTGCGGGGAATGCCGGCCGTAGGCTGCGTCAGCCACTGACCGGCGGATGTCGAGGCGAGGCCGAGCAGAGCCGCGGCACCCACGAAGAACACGCGAGCGTTTGCAGTTTTCATGACCGCCCGCCAGTGACGTCACATCTGACTCGAGTGACGCGCGCAACGTCTTGCCCGGTTTTTCGGCGCAATCGTAGCGCGGCCGACGCCGAGCGGCAACGAGTGTTTCTAAGCGTTGGACCACGGCACGCGGCAGACAGTGGATTCGAAGGCGCGATGGAATCTCGCGTGCCGCCGCTGAACGTCGAGCCTCGGCGGAAGCTCTGCAACAGTGCGAACGATTGCCGATTTGCCGGCGCGGCGCAGGGCGCGCTGGCAAAGCCGGCGTGGATCGCGCGTGAGGCGCAGCGGTTTCACGCGTTCCCGAACGTCGGGATGCAGCCCGATCGCGACGCCGCTACGCTCGATCAGAGCGGTCAGGGCGTTCAGGAACCGCCGATCGGACGATCACCGGCGATTGGGTGTGGATTGGAGGCCGGACCCGCCTTCCTGCTTTGAAAATCCCCGTTTCGCTCCACTAGAATGAACAGATTGTTTATTCGCGTGGCCGACGTCGCCGGCAGATGCCGGATTTCGTCAGGTGCGCTCAGTTTCGACACAGACAGAGGAGTCAGATGGCAAGGATTGTCGACACCATGCTTCCGACGACGATGGTCGGATCGTATCCGCGGCCGCACTGGTTCAAGCACCAGCTGCTCGGGCGCGATGTCCGGGTGGCGTTCAAGGAAGTCCAGCACGAGGAAGCGTACGACGATGCCGTCGCCACCGTGATCCGCGACCAGGAGGAA
>DASUGH010000006.1:0-5179 GCA_036274155.1 Vicinamibacterales bacterium
GCTTCAGCCGGACCTGAACGCCCTACTCCACCCGCCAGAACCTGATGACCACCTCGTTCGGATATCGCTCCCCGGTGCCGACGAATGTCGATCGTGTGAGCCACTGGAGATCGCGCGCGGAGGTCTCGAAGATCGGAGTCGTCCGGAAGTAGACGAGCGATGGATTGACCGTTTCGCCCGCAAGAAGCGTCTTCATCACGTCGGGCGGCGCGTGCCGCATCCCGACGTTCTGCACGTAGACGAGCTCTTTTTTGTCAGTCTCCAGCGTGTAGCGGGTGTCGAGCTCCGTGAAGCCGTCCGACCGTACGATCTGCCAGTCGGCGCCGCCGGGAACGATGCGGCCCTTGATGCCCGACCCCGAGAACGTTCCCCCTGTAATCTGCACGATGCGCCGGCGGCCGCGCGGAACGTCGCCGAGCTCGAGCGGCGCGGCGACCTGCGCATGGAGCTCGAACGCGAATACGAGCCGCGGTGGCTGCGGCGCGGGCGATTGCGCGGCGATGCCCGCCGAGACTCCCAGCACGAACGCGGCGATGGCGCACGAAAGAGATCGAATCATCCGCGGATTCTAGCAGCCCGTGGTGAAAACCACTTACCGGGCTGTGAGAGCACCGAGACAAACCACAGAGAGAGGCACCGAGAGCACAGAGATCCATGGGGTTTCTCTGTGTCTCTGTGCCTCGGTGGCGAAATTCTCGGTGCCTCACAGGCCGATACGATTTCACCACGGCCTGCTAGTGCAGACCTGCTCGAGCGCGGCCACGCGACTCTTGCCCCAGCTATGCCATACTGCGGCCTCTTCAGAGGCTCCCGACGGATAATCCCTACGCACCCCCGAAAAGCAACGTCGCCGGCGGCTCGCGGCGCGCGCTCGCGACGAAGCCGAGGCAGGTGACGTATGCGGTCTGGCTGCTCTGGACTTCGATCCTGCTCAGCGTCCCGACGTCGATGTTCGAGTTCCAGCGACTCCGCGGGGATCTCGGCCTCGAGACCGGCCTGATCGCGGCGTTCGGCCTGATCTACGGCCTGGAAGTCATCCTGGCCCTTTCAATCGACCGAGGCCGAAACTGGGCGCGGCTCACGTTCTTCGTTCTCGTGGCGCTCTCGTTCATGTCGGTTCTTCCCGGGCTGCCCGAGTTCCTGACCTACCCCGCGTCGCAGCTCGTGTTGAACGCCGGCATACTGGCCGCCGAGCTGGCGGCCATCTATCTGTTGTTCACGCCTCCTGGATCCACCTGGTTTCGAGAGCCCGCCTGACTTCAGCGCACTGAATAAAACGGCTGCTTACCGGGTTTTCACGCCTGTGCACCAGCAGCTGGCGGCGCTCGTATGTCGACCTCGCCGTTCCGCGCCGAAACATCTGAGTACGCCTGAGGTTCATGTGAGCCTGTCCGCACTCTCCCGCTGGCCGGTCGTCGACGCCCTCGTCACCCGCTCCAGGGGCAGCCGGTGAGCGGTGCCACCGCCAGGGCCGAACGGGTCACGCTGTCACGCGAATTCAGCGCGTTCCTGGTGGAGCTCTCGATCGCGTTGCACAAGCACGCGATGTATCCGCCCGAGCACCCGTCGCTCGAGCCGGCCTCGGCCTCGGTCACCCGCCGCCTGGAGCGCCTCTTCGAGGATCGGGACATGGTGGCGCTCGGCATCGCCCGTCGCCAGCTGATCATCGAGGGTGTCGCGACCGATCCGAATCAGCCGGTGTTACGCCGGCTCGCCGAAGCGCTCCACCGGCAGCACCTCGGCGCCGTGAGCTTCGTGCGAGGCGTCGACCCGGGCGAGATCAGCGGCGCGCTCCGTGAGCTCGTACGCGACGTCGAACGCGACGGTCCGATCGGCCTGGTCAAGCCCGAGCATTTGCCGGAATGGCGCCACCTGCGCCTGCACCCACTGACCTTCGACCGGCTTGCCCTCGTCGTAACCGACCCGACTCCGGCGTCCGGCAACGGAAACGGCGGCGGCAAGGCCGGCTGGCGCGGAGCCGAGCTGTGGATCGGCCTGGCACGAGCAGCCATGGCCGGCGACGCCGCCCACCTCGATGCGCGGTCGAACGAAGCGGATCCGGGGCAGGTTCCAATCGAGCCCGCCGCGGTCGCTCAGGCGATCGACGAGCATCCACGCGCGGAGGCGTACGACCAGGTCATCGTCGGCTACCTGCTGCAGATCGCGCACGAGCTCAAGGACGCGTCGGTGACGGAGACGGCGGCACTGCGCCGGCGCACGGCCCGTCTGATCGCGTCTTTGAATCCCGAGACGCTGCGCCGCCTCCTGGAGATGGGCGGCAACGTGGCGCAGCGGCGTGCGTTCGTTCTCGACGCCGCCCACGGGATGGCGGTCGATGCCGTGCTCGAGATCCTGCGTGCCGCCAGCGACGTGAGCGGTCGAACGATCTCGCACGGCCTTGTACGTATGCTGTCCAAACTGGCTGCGCACGCCGAGCTCGGCACCGAAAAAGCCAGGCCGATGGCCGACGCGGCGCTTCGCGAGCAGGTGGGGCGGTTGCTCAGCGGCTGGCAGCTCACCGATCCGAATCCAGAAGTGTACGGCCGGCTGCTGCAGCGCCTCACCACGCAATCTCCCGACGAGGGTCAGGCGCCGCACGGTCTCGAGGCGTCCGACCACCCTCATCCGCTGCGCGTCGCGCAGATGAGCCTCGAGATCAGCGCAGCCGGCCCGCTCGTCGATCGGGCCATCGATCGAGCCGTCGACAATGGCACGCTGTCCGCGCTGCTCGAGCTGTTGTCGGCCCTGCCCGGGAACGCCGGCGAGGCGCGCGACGCCATGTTCGCGCGGCTGACCTCGGTGCGCACCATCACCAAACTCGTGGCTCGCCAGCCGATCGACTTCGACAGCCTCGATCAGCTGCTGCCGCAGCTTCCAGTCGAATCGTTCAACCCGCTGCTCGATACCCTCGCCACGTCGGAGAACCGGACCATCCGTAGAAAGCTGCTCGATCGACTGTCGGTGATCAAGGTCGACATCAGCTCGTTGATCACCTCGCGTCTCTACGACGATCGCTGGTTCGTGCAGCGCAACATGCTCGTGCTGCTCGAGCGCTCCGGTCAGGCGCCGCCGGGCTTCTCGGCCGCCACATGGGCCGAGCACCTCGATCCGCGGGTGCGCCATCAGGCGATCCGCTTCCAGCTCACGCTCCCGCACGAGCGGACGTCTGCGCTGCGAGCCGCGCTCCAGGACGACGATGCGCGTCTCGTGCACATGGCGCTCGTGACCATCCAGCACACATGCCCGACCGAGCTGTCCCGCTTCGTGGTCCGGATTGCCGAAGACCCTGAGGTCAGCGAGGCGCGACGTGTGCTCGCCGTGCACGCGCTCGGACGATGCCGCGCTCGCGATTCGCTCGAGGCGCTGTTGAAGATGGTCGACGGCGGCAAGACGATGCTCGGCCGCCCGAAGCTGTCGCCGCGGACGCCCGTGATGCTCGCGGCTGTCGGAGCGCTCGCGAGCGGGTGGACAGCTGATCCACGCGCCAGTTCCATGCTTGCCCTCGCCCTGAAGTCATCGGATCCAGATATTCGCAAGGCTGCCGGCGCCACACGACCATGAGCGATCCAGCCCGTTTTCTCAACACGTTCGCGCAGGCCCTCACGGTGATGACGCTGTACCCGGAGGGGCATCCTTCGCGCGGAAAGGCATTCGACGCCGCGTACGAAGAGCTGTCCGGTCTGCCCGCGCTCAGCGAGAACCCGTCCTTCACCTTCATCGAGGACGAGGTGGTGTTCGGCCGCGAGCCGCTGCGCGAGCTGAAGACCTGGGAATGGGGCCGCCGTCTCTCCGAGGCCGGCATCCAGCGGCTCGAATTCGAGCGGAGAGTCAGCCGGGATCAGTTCGAGGGGTTCCTGCACGAAGTGCTGGCGCGCCTCACGCTTTCGATCGTGGACACGAGCGACAACCGGCAGATGCGAAACCTTGGCATCAAGTTCGGTGCCGTCGGCATGCTCGGCTTGTCGGAGGAAGAGGCGGACACGCCGGCCACGGCGACGCTGCAGGTCGGCCTGGTCGAGGAAGCCGAAACGCTGCAGTGGATGCAGCAGGAGGTCCGAACGCGCGGCACCGTGCCGCTCGTCGAGGCCGAAGCGGTCGTCCGGTCGCTCTCGGTGGCCATGCACGGCGATCGCCGCGTGCTGCTGCCGCTGCTGCAGCTCAAAGAGTTCGATCAGTACACGACGACGCACTCGCTCAACGTGGCGGTGCTGTCGATGGGCCTCGCCGAGTCGCTCGGCTGTCGTCCCAACGAGGTTCGCGCCTTCGGAGTCGCCGGATTGCTGCACGACATCGGAAAGATCCGGATACCGCTGGAGGTGCTGACCAAGCCCGGCTCGCTGACGAAAGAAGAGCAGTTGCTGATGAACCAGCACCCGGCCGACGGGGCCCGCATCATCATGCAGAGCGAGGACGATCTGGACCTCGCGGCCGTCGTCGCCTACGAGCACCACATCATGCTGAACGGCGGCGGCTATCCGACGCTGCACTACAACCGCGAGTGCACGCTGGCGAGCCGGCTCGTCCACGTCTGCGACGTGTACGATGCGTTGTGCACGCGGCGCCCATACCGCGGTGCCTGGCCTCCCGAACGAGCGGCGGTGTATCTCGAGGATCGCGCCGGCGTCGAATTCGATCCCGACCTGGTCGCCGCCTTCGTGCGCCTCGTGCGACAGAGCGACGTCGAGCTTCGCGTGCTGACCAACGACGCCCAGGCCGAAGGAACGCCCGCCGACACCGCCTCGTAACCAACACTTCCCCTTGCTCTTCGCGCGGCGAACGGCCCCGTTCACCGCGGCCCCCTGGCCCCGCGCAGGAATCGCTCAGGGCCTCGCCGGGTTTTCGATGAGGTTCGTCACGCCGGTCGGTTGACCACCCGGGCTCGCGATCGAGGCCGTAGATCAACTATTCTTGACAGCTTGTCGGGGGGGCCAGGTCATCGCCCTCCCTGACGGGCGCCGGATCCACCCTGGCTCGAGTCGCTTACACACCTATAGAGGGCTACATGGCATCGAAGATCGTCGACACTCTTCTGCCGACCACGATGGTCGGATCGTATCCGCGGCCGCACTGGTTCAAGCACCAGCTGCTCGGGCGCGATGTCCGGGTGGCGTTCAAGGAAGTCCAGCACGAGGAAGCGTACGACGATGCCGTCGCCACCGTGATCCGCGACCAGGAGGAA
>DASUGH010000007.1:0-9103 GCA_036274155.1 Vicinamibacterales bacterium
TGACCGCGCGAGAAGGCTGTGGGGATCAGCGAGCTCACGGAGCTCGCGTCCAGCGGCCCTCGACGCCCTCGCAGCGCGGTCCGGTCGCCGGAACCGGGATTCGCATCCTCAACACAAGTGAGCTCTGGGTTTAGCGGGAGCTGAAGCGGTCGCCGTAAACGAGCGGACTACCCGACTCCCACGGCCGGTAGTCGTTGCTGAAGTCGATCCGCTCACCGAGCGGCGGGTGACTCGCCCGCCACCATTTGTACAGGGTCCCCGGCCTCGGCACGCCGAGGTTCTCCTGCTGCAGCTTGACGAACGCCATCGCCGCCGCATGGTTGTCGCGCGTGATCTCCAGCCCGAAGCGATCCGCCTCGTGCTCGAAGTGGCGCTGTACGGCCAGCGCGACCGGCGACACCGCGAACGACGCCAGATTCGTCAACAGGAGAATCAATGGCAGCGACGCCACGTCGGCCAGCTCGCTGAATCCGAACCGATCGCGATACCGGTGCAGCAGCCAGCCGGCCGCACGATGCGCGGCGTAGAGCGTCAGCAGGATCAGCACCGAGAAGAACGCGATCAGCTTCCAGATGTGGTGCAGGACGTAATGCCCCATCTCGTGCCCCATCACCACCAGCAGCTCCCGCGGCTCCAGGGCGGCGATGATCGTGTCCCACAGCACGATCCGTTTGGTGCCGCCGACGCCGGTGACGTAGGCGTTCACCGCCTTCGTGTCCTCGCTCTTGGCCACCTCGAACACACGGCCACCAGCGATGCCGGCGCGATCGGCGAGGGCAAGAATCTGCGTCTCGAGCGCCGTGTCCTTCATCGGACCGAACTTGTTGAACAGCGGATCGATCCAGATGGGCTGTACCAGCAGGACAATGACGATGAACGGAATCGCCAGCAACCCTGTGTAGAGCCACCAGCGGCCGGGACTCTTTCGCAGCAACAGATACGGCACCCACATCACCAGCACGCCGAGAATCAGACCGACCATCAGGCTCTTCATCCCGTCGCTGAACCACTTCCCAAGTGTCTGGTTCGACAGGCCGTAGGCGTGCTCGCGCACGAAGCCCGCGTAATAGGACAGCGGCAAATCGATCAGGAAGCTGATCACCGTGAAGATCACGAAGTAGACGGCAATCACGAAGAACCACTTCCGGCCGACGACGCGCGCCCACGAACGAATGCGCGCCGACAGGCCGGTCCACAGGAACAGCGCCGGGATGAGCAACCCCCACACCATCGAAACTGCCCGGAGCACGTTGCCGCTGCGGTAGTAGGAGATGGCTTTCGCACTCGGCTCCGGAACCGGCACCCTGCCGGTCGCGGCGTCGACCGTCGCCGGCGTGCCCGATGTCGACGGCGGCGGCACGGGAGGAGTCTGTGCGGCGGCAGCGGTGCTGCCGGCCAGGAGCAGAACGGTGAGCAGGAGCGCCGTGGGCATGGCGCCCATTTTACGGCTGACGATCGCGCGAGCCTCTCTCACACGGCACAAATACGTGAAGGAGCCCGCCGAACAGCCCTGGCCTGCTGCCGGGCTGGAAATTCTCTCACCGGTGGGGAGAATTTCGCGGCCGTCGTTAGCGCCCGAACCCGAGGGCGCCCGTGAGAACGATCTGGGATACTGGTATTGGTGTTGCTCCAGGGCCAGTCAGCTCATCGAACGTCCAACCGGAGGCCAGCACCGTGGGATCCAGATTTCCAGGAAGCGCTGTGATGTTTCGAATGCCATCCGTGCTGTGCCCGGTCGACTTCTCCGATCCGTCCCGGGCGGCCTTGCGCTACGCCTCCGCCGTGGCAGACCACTTCGGCGCCAGGCTGACGATCGTGACCGTCGCCGACCCGCTGCTCGCCCAGGTCTCTCGTGAAACCGGGCGCGTGCCAAGCCTCGAACAGGAGACGACGGAAGAGCTGCGGCGCTTTTCCTCCGATATCCTGACTCTGGCCGTTGGGCCGAAGACTGTCGAATACATGGTCGCCGTCGGCAAGCCGGCCACCGAGATCCTGCGCGCGGCGAACACGCTGAAGGCGGATCTCATCGTCATCAGCTCGCACGGTCGCAGCGGCCTTCGACACCTGTTCTTCGGATCGACGACCGAGCGCGTGCTGCGCGAAACGTCCGTGCCGGTGCTCGTCACACCGGACGACGGCAAGCCGGCAGCGTCGCTGTCGGAGATCGCCCGTCACATCAACCGCATCGTGGTGCCGGTCGATCTGAGCGGAGCATTGTCGCCGCAGGTGTCGATTGCCGCAGGCATCGCCGAGGCACTCTCCGTCCCGCTCATCCTGACGCACGTGCTGGAGCCGGTCTTCGTCCCGTACGGCGTGCGGCTGGCGATTCCTGGTTCTGAAGCGGCCAGGCGGGAGCTCGCCGATGAGAAGCTGTCGGCGGTTGCCGCGGCGGTCAAGCCCGGCATCAGCACCGAGTCGCTCGTGCTCGTTGGCGAGCCGTCGGAGGAAATTGCCAGGCTCGCCGACGTGCGCGGTGCCAACCTGATCGTAATCGGACTGCACTCCTCTGGATTCCTGGGCCCGCGGATGGGCTCGGTCACCTATCGCGTGCTGTGTCTGACGCACGCGCTGGTGCTCGCCATCCCTCCACAGCCCATCGCGGCCGAGGGGCGCACCGCGAGCACGATTTCCACCCATGCGACCACGTAACCCTCTATCGTCGCGCTGCGCCAGGCGAGTGGCGGCCGGCTTCAGCCGGACTGCTCCGCTCCGTTGCTGGACCAGGTGGCAGATCGCAACGGCAGTTGCCGCCGGCGTGTGCCTGGCAACGGTGCTGACGCGCGGCCAGTCGCCGCTCACGCCGTCGGCCATGCGCAACCACCCGGCGATTGGCTACCAGACGGTGCCGCCGACCGACGAAGTGGCGCGGCTCGCCGAACGGCTGCGCCGCGGCGACACCAGGCTCCAGTTCGAACCGACGACCGGCTATCTCAGGTCTGTGCTCGAGGCGCTGCACGTCCCTGTCGAATCGCAACTGCTCGTCTTCTCGAAATCCAGCTTTCAGCAAGCGAAGATCGACCCGCGGAATCCGCGCGCGCTGTATTTCAACGACACGGTGTCGGTGGGCTGGGTGCGGGGCGGCACCGTGCTGGAGTTCGCGGCTCAAGATCCGCGTCAGGGCACGATGTTCTACACACTCGAGCAGACGCCGTCTGCCGCGCCCGCCATCCGCCACGACCTGAGCTGCGTCCAGTGCCACACTTCTGATGCGACACTCGACGTGCCCGGCATGTTCCTCGGCAGCAGCTTTACGGATACGAACGGGACGGTCGTTTACACACCGGTGTTCAGCGTCGATCACCGCACGCCATTCGATCTCCGTTGGGGCGGATGGTACGTCACGGGACGACATTCGCTGCCGCGGCACATGGGCAATTCGCTGATGAAGCCGGGTGGCACGGCCGACGACCAGGTCAACCCGGCGGACCTGCTCGTCGAGTCGCTCGAGGGCCGCTTCGACATGGCTGGCTACCTGTCGCCGCACAGCGATATCGTCGCTCTGATGATGCTGGAGCATCAGGCGCATCTGTTGAATCTGCTGACGCGCATCGGCTGGCGCGCGCGGGTCGGAACGGCAGCAGGCGTATCGTGGCAGGACGACGTGGGCGAGCTGGTCGACTACCTGCTCTTCGTCGACGAAGAGCCGCTGCCAGGGCCGCTGGCGAGATCAGCATTCGCGAAAGCGTTTGCCAGCCGCGGTCCGAGGGATTCGAGGGGCCGGTCGCTGCGCGATCTGGATCTCGAAACGCGTCTGATGCAATACCGCTGCAGCTTCGTCATCTATTCGGAGCCGTTCGATGCCCTGCCGGCCGAGGTGAAGCGTGCGGTCTACGCCCGCATGTGGGAGATTCTCTCGGGACGTGACCGGGCGGCACGATACGAAAAACTGTCCGCGGCCGATCGTCAGGCGATCGTCGAAATCCTCGAAGAGACGAAACCAGGACTGCCGAACTACTTCACGTCCGGACAGGATTCGGCCAGCCCCTAGCAGGCCGTGGTGAGATCCCATCGGCCTGCGAGGCACAGAGAAGTCCGCCACAGAGGCACCGAGGACACAGAGAAAACCATAGGAATCTCTGTGGTCTCGGTGCCTCTCTGTGGTTTGTCTCGGCGCCTCAGCGGCCCATCACGGCCTTTCGCCACGGGCTGCTAGCGCGCCGATGAAGCACCTCGGGCGTCAATGCCGACTGCTCACTGCCGGATGCCGAAGACGAGGAACTGAGGTCCTGAAATCAGGTCGACGCACACTGAGGATGTGAGCGGGTCATGCGGGCCGTTGGCGGTAGAGCACGTAGGTAAAGCGGCCGTGCAGCCAGACTTCGTTCGTCGCATCGTCGTGACGGCTTTCGATCGATTCGGTGAGCACGTGTGCGCAGTCGCCGCCCAGGCGCTCGATTTCCTGCTTCAACCGCCGGCAGACCGAGTCCATCAAATCGCCGTAGCATTGATCCCATAGCTCGTCTCGCCGGGCCAGCGACCCTCGCACCCTGCCGCTGTTGGCCTCGATGACGTGCTCGGCCATCACCTCGGCGTCGGCCGGAGGAAGCTGGCGATGCCAGTAGATCGCTCCGCGGTCGGCACGCGGACGAACCGCGCGCGAGTCGGCGTCACACACGATATCCGGTCGCACGTCGGCAGTCGTCACGGTCGCTCCAGGTGAGTCAATTCCTGGCGGAACACGTCAGAGGGCCGCTCGTCCGGCTGACCGTTGCGGATGCGCGCCGACCACTCGTGCCCGCACATCGAGCAGGTGTACCAGGCCACCACGGAGGTGCTGTCGCTTGCCGGCGCCGTCGATCGCCCGCACAGCGGGCACGACGTCGCGGCTGTCGCTCGAAGCGTTCTGAACATGTCTCGGACCGTCGCAACGGTCGTGCCGCCATCGGAGCCCCGCTGCACCGGAGCTGAAATCGAGGTGTGCAATCGCATTCGGTACTGCGACGGGGAAGATTTGCCGGGCCGCCGTGAAATATTCCGCGCCGCCTCGTCGGGGAATCCCAAGACACCACTGTTTCAGCGGCGGAAACCCCGCATGGATCTGGCATGGACGCTGCCCTGTCTCCTGATAGTCCGGCTGAAGCCGGACGCTACGTTCCGGCGGAAGCCGGCTCCCCTCGAATGCAGGGCCCGGCTCCAGCCGGACGCAGCACCTTCAAAGGAAGAGTCGTCACAGAAACGAGGAGTTGCCGCGATGACTGCCTCACACATCTTCACGCTGCCGCTGCTGATACTGCTTGCCGCTCCGGCCACGTCTGCCGGAGATCAACGGATTACGAGCGCGCAGTTCGATCGCCATCACGATGCGATTAGCCGATTCCAGACCACGCTGGCGACCTACGTGGCGCAGCGATACCAAATCATCGAACCGGCATCCGAAGAAACATTCTGTCTGCCCGACGATGGGGAGGGTGGCGAAGCGGCCTGGACACCGTATGAAGGAGCCTTCTTCTTCCCGGCGATCTCGCGCATCATCCGCCAGCGCGCCGGAGCCGCCCTTCATGAGCAGTACAAGCACGTGGACCTGTCGCTGACAATGAAGCGCGAGGCGCTGCTGGCACCGGCGATTCAGGTGAACGAGGCGCTGCCGCGGGACGCAGGCAAAGCGGCGCCGCCATGGTTGGCGGCCGTTCTGCCGGAGCTGCCCAAGGAACTTGCCTACCGGCAGGTCGGCGTGGACCTCGCGTTGATCGACGCGGCATCGAACCACGTCATCGATGTTCTCCGCTGCGCGTTCTTGCTACCCTGATACGCGTTCGTGAGCGGCGAGCCGCCAGAGAGAGGCGGCTCGCCGGATGAGTCAGCGGTGGCACGGCCGCTGCTGCATGAAAGTTTGTCGGGAGCACTGGCTGTGTAAAAAGGAGAACACCATGGCTCGCATCACGCGGATCCTGGTTCCGACCGACTTCAGTGAGACCTCCGACCTGGCGTTGCAATACGCGAAGAGCCTGGCGGAAGCGCTCGGCGCCTCTCTGCATGTGCTGCACGTCTTCGAGGACCCGTACGTGATCGGGACCTTTTCTCCAGAGGTTTACGGGTACGTCCCGGAAGGGTGGCGTGAAACCGCGCTGCAGGCGGCGCAGGACAACCTCCTCAAACGATTTCCGGAGTCCGAACAGCGGCGTTTCAGCGGATCGGCGCAGGTCGTCACCGGCAACGCCGTGAAGACCATTCTCGGATACGCCGAGCAGGAGCACATCGACCTGATCGTGATGGGCACGCACGGTCGAAGCGGCGTGGCGCATCTGCTGATCGGGAGCGTTGCCGAAAAGGTCGTGCGCGCCGCCTCGTGTCCGGTCCTGACCATCCGCCATCCAGAGGCCCATGAGGAGCGCGCCGGCCGCCAGACGGCGGCGGTCACCGCCGACTGACACGGCCAAGGTTCTCAGGCCTTCAGGCCGAACTTCTCGATGCGATACCGAACCTGGTCGCGATTGATACCGAGCAGCTGCGCCGCGTGCGTTTGATTGCCGTTCGATCGTTCGAGCGCCTGCATCACGAGCTGGCGCTCGACTTCCTCGAGGTTCACTCCCTCGGCAGGGAGCTTGAACTGGATGGGCGACACCGTGCGCGTCAACGTCGTGAAGTCGTTCGGCTCGAGCCACTCGCGATCGATCAGCAGCATGCCCCGTTCGATGGCGTTGCGGAGCTCGCGGACGTTGCCGGGCCACTGATACTGCTGGAGGAGGTCCGTGGCGGCAGGCGTCAGCCCGCGTACGCGCTTCCGGAACTCACGGTTGAAGCGGGCGACGAAGAAGGCAGCGAGAACCGCAATATCGCCTTTCCGTTCGCGGAGCGCGGGCAGGCGAATCGGCATCACCTGCAGACGATAGAAGAGGTCTTCGCGGAACCTGCCCGAGCCGACGGCTTCTTCGAGATCGCGATGCGTCGCAGCGATGACCCTGACGTCGACCCGGACGTCGGCGAGGCCGCCGACGCGCTTGAAAGACTTCTCCTCGAGAAACCGCAGCAGCTTGGCCTGCAGCGCCGTCGTCATCTCTCCGATCTCGTCGAGGAACACCGTTCCACCGTCGGCGGTTTCGAACAGCCCCCGCTTCTGCTGCCGGGCGTCGGTAAATGCCCCGCGCTCGTGGCCGAAGAGCTCGCTTTCGAGCAGCTGCTCGGGCAGCGCCGAGCAGGTGATGTTGACGAAGGCACGAGATGCACGTTCGCTGTTGTAGTGGATCGCTTTGGCGGCGAGGTCCTTCCCGGTGCCGGTTTCGCCGGTGAGGAGCACCGTGGAGGCCGGGCTCGCCGCCACGCGCCCGAGCAGCGCCCTGATCTGCTGCATGGCAGGCGAGACACCGATGATCGACTCGAGCCCGAACTCGCGCCCCTGACTGCTGCGCAGCGCGCGCACCTCGCGGCGCAGCTGGCTGGTCTCCAGCGCCTTCTCGACGAGCAGCGCCACTTCATCGAGATTGAACGGCTTGTTCACGTAGTGGTAGGCGCCAAGCTTCATCGCTTCGACGGCGTTCTCCACGGTGGAAAACGCCGTCATGAGGATCACCAGCGTCTCGGGCGTGCTCTCCTTGACCCGGCGAAGGACTCCGAGGCCGTCTCCGTCGGGAAGCTTGAAGTCGAGCAGAATCAGATCGACGCCGCGAGCAGCGGCGTCGATCGCTTCGGCCGACGTGCCGGCCTCCAGAATCTCGTAGCCTTCCCTGGCGAGACGTTCACGCAGAGACCAGCGCAGGAGCGGCTCGTCATCGACAATGAGCAGTGTGGGAGCAGGCACGTGGCGTAGTGGAAGTCAGTATACTGAGTTCCCCTGCATACCTGCCGGCATCACGTGATGGAAGCGCCCGATCACCTGCAGCAGCTCTCGGACATCAAACGCGCGCTCGACCACGCCGCCATCGTCGCGACGACCGACGTCAGCGGCCGTATCACATACGTCAACGACAAGTTCTGCCAGATTTCCGGCTACAGCCGGGAGGAACTGCTCGGTCAGGACCACCGCATCATCAACTCGGGGTACCACGCAAAGGAGTTCATCCGCGATCTCTGGCGCACGATCGCGCACGGCCAGGTCTGGCACGGCGAGCTGTGCAACCGCGCCAAAGACGGCCATTTGTACTGGGTGGACACGACGATCGTGCCGTTCCTCGACGACCGCGGCAAGCCCTATCAGTACATCGCCATTCGCGCCGACATCACCGCCCGCAAGGCGGCCGAGGAGCGGCTGACGCAGCAGGCAGCCCTCGCCCGCGTCGGACAGATGGCCGCCGTCGTCGCGCACGAGGTGCGCAATCCGCTCGCCGGCGTCAAGGGCGCGGTCCAGATCCTGATGTCCCGGCGCGCGGCCGGTGACCCGGAGCTGCCGGTGATGGGCGACATCATCGCGCGCATCGATTCGCTCAACGAGCTGATCAGCGATCTGATGCTGTTCGCGCGACCGCGCCCGCCGAAGCCGGTCGCCATGGAGCTCGGCCCGCTGGTCCAGGACGCCATCACGATGGTCAGGCGCGACCCTTCGGCACACGCCATCGAGTTCTCCGTCGAAGGCGTTGCCGTCATCGCGGCAGTCGACCCGGAGATGGTGCGCGCGACCGTGCTGAATCTCCTGCTGAACGCCGCGCAGGCGATGGGCGGCAAGGGCCGCATCCGGATCACGATCGACCGCGACGACGACCGTGCGGCGGTCGCGGTGCGCGACAGCGGCCCCGGCATACCACCCGACATCCGGGCGCAGGTCTTCGAGCCGTTCTTCACGACCAAAGCGAGAGGCGGCGGCCTCGGGCTGCCGATTGCAAAACGAACCGCCGAGATGCACGGCGGCTCGCTGACGTTGACCTGCCCCCCGGAAGGCGGCACCGTCGTGGTCCTGCTGGTGCCGATTGCGGCGAAGGGTCAGCCGGACACGACAGCCCTCAGCGATCCGGGAGCCGCTAGTCGAGCATGATCAGATCGAGTCCGGAGGAGGGTGCGCGAACAGCGAACCAGATCCTCGTCGTCGACGACGAAACCCAGAGCTCACTTGTGTTGAGGATGCGAATCCCGGTTTCCGCCTCCGCGCGGAGCGCTACGGCGGGACCTCGCCGAAGCTCAAAGAGCGGAGGTGGGCCGGCGACCGGACCGCGCTGCGAGGGCGTCGAGGGCCGCT
>DASUGH010000008.1:0-5256 GCA_036274155.1 Vicinamibacterales bacterium
GGCACGGTGACGCAGGCGATCGAGGGCTCGGGTATTCGCGGCGAGGTGCCGCGTGCTGGCGCGGGCGCCGCCGTCGGCGGCATCCTCGGCGGCATCTTCGGCGGGGCGAAGGGCGCCGTCCTCGGCGTGCTGATCGGTGGCGGCGGAACGCTTGCCGCGACCGAGGGCAAGGAAGTCGATCTCCCGCAGGGTACGGTGCTTCGGGTCCGCATCGACGCTCCGCTTCAGCTCAATTCCGGTCGCTGATTAAGCTCACCACGTGGTGGGGCCGACCTGAAGGTCGGCCCCTACTGTGGGTCTGAAGGTCGGCCCTACTTCCGACCCGCCTTCGATACGTCCTTCATTGCGCCGCGAGCGGCCGCGATTGTCCTGGCCACGTCGCGATCCGTGTGAGCGGCCGAAAGAAACCACGCCTCGAACTGTGACGGCGGCGGGTAGATGCCGCGAGCGAGCATGCGCGTGAAGAAGGTTGCGTACGCCGAAGTGTCCGCGCGCAGGGCCGAGTCGTAATCGCGCACAGGCCCGTCCGTGAAGAACGGCGTCACCAGCGATCCGAAGGCATTGACCTGCAGCGTCACATTCGCCTCGCGCGCCGCATCGGCGAGTCCGGCGGCGAGCATGGCGCCGCGCCGCGCGAGATCCTTGTACAGGCGCGGTGTCAGGCGCTTCAACGCCCAGAGTCCCGCCGTCATCGCCACCGGATTGCCCGACAGCGTGCCGGCCTGGTAGACAGGCCCGGCCGGTGCGACGAGTGACATCAGATCGGCGCGGCCGCCGTACGCACCGACCGGAAGGCCGCCACCGATGATCTTCCCGAGGCACGTGAGGTCGGGCTGGATGTCGAAGACCGCCTGCGCGCCGCCGGCTGCAGCGCGGAATCCGGAGATCACCTCGTCGAAGATGAGCAGGCTCCCGTTGCTCGAGCACCGCTCACGGAGCCCGCGCAGAAAGCCGTCCGCAGGCGGGACGACGCCGATGTTGCCGGCGATCGGCTCGACGATCACGGCGGCGATCGACGGGCCGTGTTCGCGGATCAGCGCGTCCACGGAGGTGAGATCGTTGTAGCGCGCGATCAGCGTGTCCGACGCCACGCCTGGCGTGACCCCCGGGCTCGTCGGAATGCCGAGCGTCAGCGCGCCCGAGCCGGCCTTGACCAGAAATGAATCGGCGTGGCCGTGGTAGCAGCCGGCAAACTTCACGATGCGTGGCCGGTCCGTCGCCGCGCGGGCGACACGAACCGCGCTCATGGCCGCCTCGGTCCCGGAGCTCACGAAGCGCACGAGCTCCATCGACGGCATCAGCGACCGAACGCGCGCGCCCAGCTCGTGCTCGAGCTCGCTCGGCGCGCCGAAGCTCATACCGTGGCGCGCTGCTGCGCCGACCGCACGCACCAGCCCGCGCGGCGCATGGCCATGGATCAACGGCCCCCACGACATCACATAGTCGATGTAGGTATTGCCGTCGACGTCGCGGATGGTGGCGCCGGCTGCGCGGCTGATGAACAGCGGGGTCCCGCCGACCGCCTGAAAGGCACGGACGGGACTGTCGACGCCGCCGGGAAGGATCGTGCTCGCTCGCGCGAAAAGCTTTTTCGAAGTCGCCGGTCTTTTCATCAGAGCATGCGCGCCGCGTCGCGAGCGTAATACGTGATGATGATGTCCGCCCCGGCACGCCGGATGGCGGTCAGCGTCTCCATCATGACGCGCGACTCGTCGATCCAGCCGCGCGCGGCGGCCGCCTTGATCATCGAGTATTCACCGCTGACGTGATACGCCGCTGTCGGCCGGCCGAAGCGCTCCTTCACCTTGGACAGCACATCGAGATACGGAAGCGCCGGCTTCACCATGACGATATCCGCGCCCTCGGCGATGTCGGTTTCGACCTCGCGCAGCGCTTCTTCGACGTTCGCCGGATCCATCTGATGGGTACGCCGATCGCCGAACTGCGGTGTGGAGTCAGCGGCTTCGCGGAAGGGACCGTAGAACCCCGAGCAGTACTTGGCCGCATAGGACATGATGCCGACGCCGTCATATCCGCCCTCGTCGAGTGTGCGCCGGATTGCCGCGACGCGTCCGTCCATCATGTCCGAGGGCGCGACAAAGTCGGCACCGGCGGCGGCGTGCGACAGCGCCGCCTGCGCCAGATGCGCGACCGTCGCGTCATTCAGGATCTCCTCGCCGTCGACGATGCCGCAGTGGCCGTGCGACGTGTATTCGCAGAGGCAGACGTCTGTCATCACTACGAGGTCGGGCAGCGCCCGCTTCAACGCTCGAACGGTTTCCTGCACGGGCGCCTCGGGATCGGCGGCAAGCGATCCGACTTCGTCCTTGCTCGCGGGCAACCCGAACAGGATGACTCCGGTGATGCCGTCGGCCCGTGCTGCCTCCGCTTCTCTGACCGCCTGATCGACCGAGAGCTGGTAGACGCCTGGCATGGAGCTGACCTCCCGCCGTAGGCCCTCCCCGTCACAGACGAACAGCGGGTAGACGAAGCAGTCCGGCGTCAGGCGCGTCTCCCGCACCAGCTGGCGGATGGATTCGGTGCGGCGGAGCCGCCGCGGCCGATGGGTGAGAGACAGCTTGTACGTGGTGGTGACCGGCATCGCCCGATCTTGCCACGAACGAGGCGGCCTTATGGAAATCAGGGCTCGACGGGCGTTGGTTTCCTGCCCGCTGTGAAAAACTCGGCGATCGCCTCGACGAGGCCGCCAATGGTGTACGCCGCCGGCTGAACCGACACGGTGATTCCGGCAAGCCGCGCGGCCTCGGCGGTCACCGGGCCGATGACCGCCACCGTCGTGTTCTTGAGCAGGTCGGCAACCTGGTCGGCGCCGTAGATCCGGACGAAATTCCGGACCGCCGATGCGCTGGTGAACGTCACCACGTCGATGCGGCCGTTGAGAAGCATGCCGTAGACGTCGGGGTCGCCCTCCCGCTGAATCTCGTCGAGCACGGTCCGGTAGGCAATGACGTCGGTGACGATCGCGCCGGCCTTGCGAAGCTGCTCGGCAATGACCTCGCGGCCGATGTCGGAGTGGGGAAGCAGGACACGGGATCCCGCGAGCGAACCGTTTGCCGCAAGAGCCTCCAGCACGCCTTCCGCCCTGTATTCGCCGGGAAGCAGGTCCGCCGCGACGCTGTATCGCCGCAGGCGCTCCGCGGTCCCGGGCCCAACCGTGCACAGCTTCGGTCCCTTCAGCGCGCGCACGTCTCGATGGTGAGAGAGGAGCGCGGTCATGAACCCTTCGACCGAATTGGCGCTGGTGAAGACAATCCAGTCGAATGCGGACGGATCCTCGGCGGCCTTGAGTAGCGGCGTGGGATCGTCCGGTGGCGTGATCCGGATCATCGGCGCCTCGACGGTATCGGCGCCAAGCGCGTTCAGCCGCTCGACCAGATCGTGCGCCTGCTCACGCGGACGCGTGACGAGCACGCGCCGCCCGAAGAGCGGCCGCACGTCGAACCATCGTAGATGTTCGCGAAAGCCGACGACGCGGCCGATGACGAGAATCGCCGCGTCGCGGCGCAATGGCTGCGATGCGAGGCGCTCGTGCAGCGCGCCAATCGTCGTTTCGACCGTGTCCTGGCTTGGCAGCGTTCCGTTGGAGATGACGACCGCCGGCTCGTCCGGCGACCAGCCGTTGATGAGAAGCGCCTCCGTGATGCCCAGCAGCTGATGCGACCCGGCGTAGCAGACGATCGTTCCGTCCAGCCTGGCAAGGCTCGCCCAGTCGATCTCGGGCGCCTCGCGGCTTTCTCCTTCGAATCCGCGCACCAGGGTGATCGTGTCGCCGCCGCCAGGGTAGGTCACCGGAATTCCGGCGTACGCCGGCACACCCGTTCCTGCGGGAATCCCGGGCACCACCTCGAATGGAATCCCCTGTTCGTGGAGGAACAGCGCTTCCTCGCCGCCGCGGTCGAAGACGAACGGGTCACCCCATTTCAGCCGTGCGACAAGCTTGTCCTCGCGCGCCTTCTCGGCAAGGAGAATGCTGATCGCCTCCTGCGCCATCGGCTGCGGCGCCGCGGTTCCGACGTCGATGAGCTCGGCGCTGCGCCGCGCTTCCTTCAGCAGCGCGGCCGACACCCAGTTGTCGTGGATGACGACGTCCGCCTGGCGAAGCAGATCCAGGCCGCGCGCGGTGATGAGTCCGGGATCCCCGGGTCCGGTCCCGATCAGATAGACAGTCTTCACGGCTGGATTCCTTCCACCGCGGCATGCGCGCGTTGAACGTCAGCGAGAATGTCGCCTGCGCCTTCACGCAGCAGCTGCTCGGCGACGGCTGCTCCGAGCCGCTCGCTGTCCGCTACGGATCCGGTGGCGGCCCCGCTGGCGATTCGCGAGCCGTCCGGTGAAATGACGACGCCTCGTACGGAGACCTGGCCGCCGGAGATCTCCGCCAGCGCGCCGATTGGCATCTGGCAGCCGCCTCCAAGCTGTGTGACCACCGTACGCTCGGCACGTAAGGCCGCCGCCGTATCCGGGTCATCTATCTGCGCCACGATCCGCCGCACGTTGTCATCATCCTCGCGAATCTCGACGGCGATGATGCCCTGTCCAGGCGCCGGCATGCAGAGTTCGACAGGGATCGTCGCGGTGATGCGGTCCGTTCGTCCGAGCCGCCGCAGACCCGCCGCCGCGAGGACGAGAGCGTCGTAGTCGCCTGCGTCGAGCTTGCGGAGTCGCGTCCCCAGATTTCCGCGCACCGGCCGGAACGTGGCCTTTGGAAAACGCCGGGCCAGCTGGGCGACACGCCTGATGCTGCTCGTGCCGATGCGGGGTCCGTGCGCGAACGCGCGCTCAATCTCTTCGATTGGCTGCGATCCCGACGGGCCGGGCAGCACGATCGCGTCGAGCGGCTCCTCGCGCGGCAGCACGGCGCCGATCAGCAGGCCCGCTGGAAGCACCGCCGGCATGTCCTTGCTGCTGTGGACCGCGAGATCGATCTCACCGGCGAGCAGCGCGTCCTCAATCTCCTTCACGAACAGCCGCTTGCCGCCAATCTGCGCGAGGCTGGCTTCCGCGAGCCGGTCGCCGGAGGTCTTGATGATCACGACGTGACAACGCACGCCGGCCCTGGCCGAGAGAAGCGCCGCGACGGCGTTTGCCTGAAAGAGCGCGAGCTCGCTGCCGCGAGTGCCGAGCCGGAGCGTGTCCATGGTCAGTTCGAGCGCCGCTGAGCCGGCCTGACGCCCCTGCCGGTCCCGTCTTCTGCGGTCGATCCGCCTTCATCGCGAAGGCGGAAGAGCCTGTTGA
>DASUGH010000009.1:0-23624 GCA_036274155.1 Vicinamibacterales bacterium
GAGATCTCGGCCGCGAACGGCAAGCCGGTCGAGCGGCGGTTACAGGATCCCGGCGCCATCACTCTGCTCGCCACCGTGCGCGACCTCGATGCGACGTTCGCCCGTCTCAAGCGCCTCGGCGCGCCGGTGGTGTCGCGCGGCGGCGCACCGGTGCACGTGGGGCAGGGCGCGCAGCAGGCGCGGATCGTGGTGGTGAAGGACCCGGGAGGCCACTTCGTCGAGCTCGTGCAATACGACCAGCCGCAACCGTCGCAGTCGCCGGCCACCGCGAACGTTACCGACGTTCGTGTGCGCCTCACGGTCGAGGATGTGGATTCGGCAGTGCGGCTCTATCGGGACGCGCTGGGGCTCAGGCTGCTGAACGAGCCCCGGTTCGTCGAGGACGCCGCGGGATCGTCCGCACTTGGCGTCGACCGCGGGCAATACCGGGTCGCGTTTCTCCAGGTGCCGACGTCGGGCCTCATGCTCGACCTGGTCGACTTCAAGGGCGCCGACCGTAAGACAGTGAAGGCTGGCATCCAGGACTTCGGCTCGACGCGCATGCAGATCCGTGTGCGCGACGCCGACGCGGCGATAGCCGCGTTCGCGAAGTTCGGCGGCACTGTCGCGTCGACGGGCGGCAAGTCCGTCGAGCTGCCGGCCGGCAACAGCACGCTCAAGGTCGTCATCGTGCGGGATCCGAACAACCTGTTCGTCGTGCTCATCGAGTCGCCGCCGCCGGCCCGATGAACATGGTAGGGAGGCTCGCCGGCTGTCTCCGACGCCAGAGGAGGGGGAGCGCGTCAGGACGTGGAGAGTTCGCGCGCCCTGCCGTCGTAAGTAGCCGTCGAAGGTGGCGGCCGGGGAGGAGCCGAGATTTAGTCACATGCGCGTGAGGTTCAGCCTGTCCACCGTGGCTGCCATGTTGGCGGTCCTCACATGGCTTCTTCCGTCTCTGGCGGCGCAGTCAGAGACGGCGCTCGTCGTCCGTGACTTCATCACGCTGCCGGTGACCGGGTCGTTCAGCGCGGACGGCAACCCGGGCTCGCTGGCGCGCGTGAGCATGATGCGCGAGGAGCCAGGCGGAACGCAGCGTCTCTTCATCAACGATCTCAACGGGCCGTTCTACATCTTCGACAGGAAGACCGGGTCCCTCACCACCTATCTCGACTTCAATGGCCGCGACGGGAAGACAGGGTTGTTCGCGCGGCTTCCGTATGCGGCCGGCTATCAGAACGGCTTCATGACGTTTGCGTTCGACCCCGACTACCCGCGCAACGGCATCTTCTACACCCTCCACATGGAGGAACCGGGCGCGCCGGGGGCGGCGACGCCGGATAACACCTCGCTTCCCGGTCTGAGGCTCGCCGGCTACACGCCGACGCCGGCGATCAGGACGCCTGGCGAGGTCCAGCGCGAAAGCGTGCTGATCGAGTGGACCGACACCAACGTTGCGAACACGACGTTCGAAGGCACGGCGCGCGAGATTCTGCGGATCGCGTTCAACACGCGCATCCACCCGTGCGGCGATCTCGTCTTCAATCCGACGGCGCGGCCCGGAGATGCCGACTGGCGCGCGCTGTACATCGCCTGCGGCGACGGCGGCGCCGGCGAGCAGAAAGGAGAAATCCGGCAGCATCCGCAGCGGCTCGACACGCTCGTCGGCAAGATTCTCCGCATCGTACCCGACCTCTCGCTGCACAAAGAGACCACGACGATGAGCGAGAACGGGCGCTACCGCATCCCGCGGGACAATCCGTTTGCCGGCGTTGCCGGCGCGCGCCCGGAGATCTGGGCGTACGGACTGCGCAACCCCCATCGTCTGGCGTGGGCCGTCGATCCGGCGACCGGCGCCAACCACCTCATCGCCGCGAGTATCGGCCTGAACAGCTGGGAAGCGGTCTACATCGTTCACAAGGGCGCCAACTACGGCTATCCGGCGAGGGAAGGCACGCAACTGCTGCAGGCCGACAACAGGACTGCGCCGCTCCCAACGCCGGATGAAATTCCTGTCCAGGTTTCGGACACGCGCAAGAACGGCAGCATTGTGCCGACGTATCCCGTCGCACAGTATGGCCACCTGCCGGAGGGCGGCGACGCGATCAGCGGCGGCTTCGTGTACCGCGGCACGAAGCTCCGCTCGCTCGTCGGCAAGTACGTGTTTGGCGACATCACGACCGGCAGGATCTGGTTTGCCGACTTGAAGGAGATGCTCGCCGCCGACGATGCGAACCCGGCGACGCTGGCGCGGACACAGCCACTCCGGGTGCGCTGGGACGATCCGGCCGATTCACCCGATCGCGGCCCGCAGCTGTTCCCGACGATGTTTCCGGTGGTTCTTGCCGGGTACAAGGCACGTGGCGGCAAGGATCCAGACTTGCCGGGCCGCTCGACTGTCTCCGGGCCTGGCCGTGCCGACATCCGGTTCGCGGTCGACGCGGCGGGGGAGCTCTACCTTCTGAGCAAGGCCGATGGCATCATCCGAGCTGTAACAACTGCGTTGCCCGCGGGTAATTGATCACGATCATCAGATCACTGGCGCAACCCGCAGACGGAGGCCTTCATGAAGAGACTGCTGTGCCTTCTGATGCTGGTCATCGTCATGACCCAGCAGGCGCGAACTCAGAGCGGAATCGCGGGGGCGGCGACTCTGGTGCCGGACGGGTCGCAGGACGGGGCGGTGAGAGACTTCTTTCTCGACCTGAAGACAGACGGCACATCCGTGACGGGAACGGCGACCGGTGCTCCATTGGTCATCCGTGAAGGGCGCATCGACGGAAAAGCGGTCACGCTGACCGGCGTCGTGAACACGCAGCCGGTCTCGTTCACCGGAGACCTGTCTGGTGACGAGGTCGTCTTCACTGCTGTCGGCCTGGCGCCCCAGCCGGTGCATCTCATCGCGCGTCGGGTTACCCGTGTCACAACAATCAGCGGCAGCGTGTCGGATGCCGCCCTGATGCAGCAATTGATGAAACAGGCCAATGTGCCTGGCGTGAGCATCGCCGTCATCAAGGACTTCAAAGTCGTCCGCCTGATCCAGGAGGAGTACAAATGGGACGCGCTCGATTCGCCGGTCCCGCGACGGTATGGCCCGTAACTCCGTGCCAAATCTCGATGGCGGTGTAGAAGCTACCGGCGGGGCGGTGACGGCACCTGCTCGTAGTTGATCAGGATCACCAGGTCGTCGCTCCCTACCTGCTTCAGGCCGTGTGAGCTGCCCGGGCGGGTCAGGATGGCGGTGCCGGGACCCACGTCCACGGTCTTCCCGTCGAGCGTCATCTGGCCGCGTCCGCTCAGGACGTAGTAAATCTCGTCTTCCTTCTGTTCGTGATAGCCGATTGCCGATCCAGGCTTCAGCGCACGTTTCCGGAAGATGAGCCCCAGCCCCGGTGTGTTCTTGAAGAACGAATAGCTGACCGTCTGTCCGCCACCGCTGTGCGGCCCGGGTTCAGCGGCGGCCACCATGGCGTCCTGTTCGACGACGTAGCCGCCGCGTGCCGTCGTCGACTGCCATGCGGCGGTTGTCGCCGCGCTGCCAATCAGAATGCCAGCTGCGAGCAGTGCGAGAGTCTTCATGTCTGGTCTCCTGGGGTCAGGTCTTGAATCCGTAGTTTTTTCATGGTCTGGCACCGACTCGTGTCGCAGCGCGCTTCGCGCGTGCGACGGGCAGGGAGCCAGACCGTGAAAAAACTACGGATTCAAGACCTGACCCCAGACACACGCCGCATCGGTACCAGCTCTATCGGGCCGAGCAGGCCCGAAAGCTCGATCGGCCACCCCGAGGCGTCGAACGGTTGTTGGCGGATGTTCACGAAGTTGATCTCCCGCATGATCTTCCAGCGGACTCCACGGCGATCCATGTCGCGGATGCGATTGGCCGCCACGTTGGTCACCTCGATCTCGAGTGTGTTGCGACCCGGCCGCAACGCGTCGCCAAGGCGCACCTCGAACGGCAGACTCCACGCCGTCGCGAGCTCCCGTCCATTGAGCCGCACGCGGGCGCTCTCGCGCACGTCCCCCAGGCGGAGCACCCACGTGTCGGCAGTGCGGGCTGGCGCGTCGAACTCGATACGGTAGCGGGCGGTGCCTGCAAAGCGTTGAGCGGCCTCGCCGCCAAGCTCCGTCCACGACGCAAGGCTCTTTGTGGAGATCGCTGGCGGCAACTCCGGTCCACCCTTGATGAACTCGATGTTCCAGGTACCGGCGATCGGCACAGCCGCTCCGGCCGGTTCCAGCCAGGTCCATTGAATACCCGAGGTCGCGGCGCGCGTGGAAGTCGAGACGAGCAGCGACTCACCGGGCTTCAGCTGAAGATAGATGCGCGCATGCGTGGGATCGGCACGCCTCAGCGCGGCGACGCCCGACTGGCCGTTGAGCGGATCGGTGATCGTCGCGCTCGCCGCGTTCACACCGAGCGTGACCCAGCCCGCGAACGCATTCCCGGTCAGGTTCGCGACAAAGTAGTCGTACCCCGACGCGGTCCTCCGGCGGATGAAATCGATCGGTGTATCCGCGAGCGCTTCGCGCACCGTGCCACTCGACCTCAGCGCGGACAGCACGTCGCCTCGCAACAGCGCCCCGCGGCCAGATGCCGCACGTTCCACGCCGGCGATAGGTCCCTTTGAGAATCGCCACGTCTCGAGAATTGCCCTGAACTCCTTGCGCCGCTGTTCGAGCGTCCCGTAACCCGGCACGTCGGACGGCAGGCCGTCGAAGACAATCGTTGCGCCGCCACGCGCCAGCTCGCCGAGCTTCCGGAGCGTGGCCAGCGGCATCCGATCTGCCCGCGGCACGACGAGGACGTCGTAGGTATTGCCGGGCGTCGCCAGCTTGCCGCTCACGGCGTTGGTTGCCGCAATCTGATCGTCCGAGATGTAGTCGAACGCGTAGCCCGCCTCGTCCAGCACACGCGCGAGCGCGCCGCACCGGGAGCCCATGATGAACTTCACGTCATGCACGCCCAGCTGCTGCATCAGCCCCTGCGAATCGTCCCAGACGTCGTAGATCGGCCAGTAGAGCAGCACGCGATTGTCGGGCCGGCCGCCCTGCAGCACGGTCTGCACACGTTCGACGTAGGAGTTGAGCGAAGCGAAATCGTCCCACCAGCTGTTGTTCGGGTTGAACTGCGTGGACGCGTAGAACAGCCAGCCGGGCCACGGCGCGTCGCGCGGCGAGAACACGGTGCCGTGATAGAAGACGTGATTGACGCCATCGAGGAAGATGCGATCGACCTCGGGCTTGACGGAGGCGAGCGTCACCTTCCAGTGATCGCGCAGCCACGTCGCCGTCTCGGATGACGCGAGCGGGCGCCCCATCACGTGTGCCGCCGACGACGCCATGCGTGTGACCATCGGCTCGGGCAGATCCTGATCGTGACGGACCGCCGCGGGATCGCGCCGCAATCCGGGGATGGGAAACGGCGTCGAGCCGAACACCTCGGTTTCCGGGATGTCGACGAGGCCGTACAGGTCGAGCAGATTCGCCGGCGCGCCGTGTGACTGGTTGCGGACGATGAAGCCGTGCTCGTGCGACCAGCGCTTCCACTCGGCGAGATAGCTCTGATGCATCCGGTTCAGCGTGTCACGGAAGTCGCTCTTGATGCGCCCCAGCGCGTCTGCATCGATCGCCTTGCGGTCCATCAGCTCGGCGGCATGGTCCTGGATGTCGTACCCGTGCATCTCCTTGAAGATGGCGGGCAGGGAAGTATCCCAGCTGGCGTCGGAGTACTCGAACGAGTCGTGGAACTGTGCGCGCACGAGCCCGCGAGGGAAGCCGGCAAACGCGGTATCGAACCGCGCGAGGTAGGTTCGCAGCGCCTCCGGTGAGAATGGGTTCACCACCAGTCCTTCACCGCCCGGTGCCGCGCGCTTCACCATCATCTTCGTTGGCTCGCCCGCGAGCTGTCCGTCGCGCAGTACCGCCCGGGTCAGCGCGTGCGCACTGTCGATCCATGGACCGCCGAACGGCCAGCCGGTCCCCGTGGCCATGTCGATCCCGAGGCCGAGGCGCTGCCCCTCTCGCCCGGCGTGTTCGAGCATGGCCATGAACTGCGGCGTCAGAAACTCGATATAGCGGGACTCGTACCCGAGCGCACCGTAGATCGGCGTGATCTCGACGCCGCCCACGCCAACCCGTGCGAGCTCCTCCATCTGCTGCGTGAGGCTCTGTCTGTCCACCGCGCTTCCCGGCCACCACCAGCGCACCCACGGCTTGCGGGTGTTCGTGGCCAGAAGCCTCGAATCGGGGGCTGAACGCGCTGAACCCGATGTCTGAGCTGAGGGTGACCCCCGCTCCTGACCGGAGCTGCCGCTGTCGGCCAGCGTGAATATGGCGGCGAGGCATGCGGCGAGCACGCGTTTCATCGCCGTGAGTCTACCCCCGGACCGCGGACCACGAATCGGCGCTGCGGAGAGGGCCTGCAACAAATTCGGTGGTGATCTTTGACCTTCTCGTGACCATCCGCTCCTCCAGCTGAGGTACCATGCGCGTAACTCAACAACTCCAGCCACAACCGGGCTTCACCCCCGGTTGCGGCAGCCATCGCTGGTCACAAGGAGATCGGCATGACTCGCCACTCGGTCTTCACCGTCGTTGCGTGTGCGGCCGCCGTTGCCGCGCTGTTCGTCTCGGTCAATCAAGGCGCTCAATCATCCGTTGCGGGCGGTATCCGCTTTGCGCGCACGCCGCACATCGCCAACGACGGCCGCATCGCGTTCGCATACTACGGCGACATCTGGACGGCGGAGGCCGACGGATCACGGGCGCAGCGAATCACGACACACGTTGCCAACGACTTCGATCCGCGGTTCTCGCCGGATGGTCAGTGGCTCGCGTTCACGAGCGCCCGGACAGGCAACAACGACGTGTACGTCGTGCGCAGCACCGGTGGCGAGCCGCGACAGCTCACGTATCACAGCGCGGACGATCGCGGCCTCTACTGGATGCCCGACGGCAAATCGGTGCTCATCTCCAGCAACCGTGGAGCCTCTCCGTTCGGCGCACCCCTGTATCGGGTTCCGCTCGACGGCGGCACCGAGGAGCCGATCGACATGGCCTTCGCGCGCGTCGGCATGATGAAGCAGGACGGCAGCCTGCTCGCGTTCAATCGCACGCTCCCGTCGTCGGGTGTCTGGCGAAAGGGATTCCGCGGCAACTCGGCACCCGGGATCGCGGTGCAGGACATGAAGACCGGCCGGATCAGCGAGATCACCAACGCCGACATGCGCGATTACCGCGAACATTTTCAGGACGTCTTTCCGATGTGGGGAGCCGACGGCTTGATCTACTTCGCCTCCGAACGCAGCGCCATCTACAACCTCTGGAGAATTTCGCCGCGCGGGGGAGCGCCGCAGCAGGTGACGCGATTCACGGAGGGCGGCGTTTTTCAGCCCTCGATGTCGCCCGACGGGCGCCGCGTGATTTTCCAGCACGATTTCGACCTCTGGACGATGGAGCTGCCGGCCGGTGCGCCGCGCAAGCTCGCCATCCCGCTGTCGTTCGATCCGAAGGAGAACGACGTCACACTGCTCACCGCCAACTCCGTCGTCAACGGCTTCAGTCCGGCGCCGGACGGCGAATCGGCAGCCATCGTCGTCCGCGGCGACATCCAGATCGTGCCTGCACAGCAGGGCGTCGGCGAAGACACGCCGGTGGCGCGAACAGCGTGGCGTGAAAGCGGCGTACGCTTCTCGCCGGATGGCAAGCAGCTCGCCTATTACTCCGACCGCGACGGCGATCAGGACCTGTGGATTTTCGACGTTGTCACGAGCACGTCGAAGCGGCTCACTGCCCAGGCCTTCGAGAAGGGCGACATCGTCTGGGCCAACGATTCGCGAAAGCTGCTGTATACGGGCGACAACCGCATCTGGGAGTTGGACCTGTCGGCCGACACGCCGACACCAACGGAGCTTGCGTACAACCGCGCCGGCGGATTCCGCTTCGCCAGCTACGCCGTCAATGGCACCTGGCTGGTCTATACGCGCAGCAACGATATTCAGGACCTGGACGGATACCTGTACGACATCGCGGCGAAGAAGGAGTACAACGTCACGAAGAACCAGGCCGCCGACCAGATTCTGAGGCTTGCACCCGACGGTCAGCAGGTGGTGTTTCTCTCGAATCGGGGCGGCCGCGTTCGGCTCTACGCGACGTCGCTGACCAGGCTGACAGAGGACCGGAACGATCCGCTCGTCCGCGAGCGGCAGCGCGTCAGCAATACGAGGGGCCGTGGCGGACGCGGGAATGCCGCCGCGCCGGCGGCGTTGCCCGGTGCGCCGGCCGGGCCCCCTGGGGCTCCCGCCGCGAACGCCGCGGAAACCGCGCCAGCGGTCATCGACCTCGAAGGAATCGACAAGCGTGCCGTTCCACTGTCGAACGACAACGAAGTCGTCAGCACGTTCTTCCTTTCCGCCGATGGCAGGAGCGTGTTCTTCGTCGCGACCGGTGGCGGCGCCGCTGGTGGGCGGGCCGGCCTGCCGCCGGAGCTGCTCGCGCTTGCCGGCCCCGGCCCGGGTGCCGCAGGGCAAACGACCGGCATTTACTCGATCGGCCTGGACGGCCGCGATCGACGGCAGGTGACGACAGGAACCTTCGGCAACCTCACGCCGACGCCCGATCGCCGCACCCTCTTCTTCAACCGTCCCCCGGACGGTCCGCAGGGCGGCCAGAACCAGGTCAACGGAACAGCGCTGTATCGGATGCAGCTGCCAAACGGACGTCCTGAGCGGATCAACTTCACGCTGCAGTTGCGCATCGATCGCCGCGCCGAATGGCAACAGATGTTTGGCGAGATCTCCAACATCCTCGCCTACCGCTACTACGACCGCTCGATGAACGGCTCCGACTGGAATGCCATTCACGCCCGCTACGCGCCGCTCCTCGCGCACGTCGGGACCAACGAGGACTTCTACGATCTCGCCAACGCGATGGGCGGGGAACTGCGCAGCTCGCACCTTGGCGTCGCCGGTCCGCCCACATACCCGATCGCCCCCACCTACAGCAGTCGCTTCCTCGGCTTCGAGATGGCCGGCGGCGATGGAGGCTATCGCATCAGCCACATCTATCGTGAGGGTCCCGCTGACAGGGAATGGTTGCAGCTCGAAGTGGGCGATCTGGTTCAGGAAATCGATGGGGAACCGCTCAAGGCCGGCGTCAACTACTGGAAGATCCTCAGCGAGAAAGCCAACCAGTACGTCTCGGTGAAGATTGCCAAATCGGCGGGGGCCGAACCGCGTGTCGTGCGTATCGCCACCGTGACGGATATCAACGACATCCGCTACAACGACTTCGTCCTGCGCAATCGCGAAGTGGTCGAGAAGAAGACCAGCGGCCGCATCGCCTACGCCCACATCCGGCAGATGAATCCCGAATCGCTGGCGAAGTTCCAGAGCGACGTCGAGCGCGATTTCAACAAGGAAGGGTTCATCGTCGACGTGCGCTACAACAACGGCGGCAACATCGATGAACAGGTCCTGGAGATACTGCAGCGCCAGCCGTATATGTTCGTCAATCCGCGTGACGGCGCGCCGCTGTGGGGAAGGCGCCCGGGACGGGCCATTGCCGGACCGAAGGTGATGCTGATCAATCAACGATCGTTCTCGGATGCCGAGGCTACGCCTATGGGGTTCAAGACGCTGCGACTCGGCAAGCTGGTTGGCACACCGACGGCGGGGGGCGTCATCTGGACCAACACCTTCGGGCTCATCAATGGCGCCACGATGCGCGTGCCCTTCTCGCGTGCGGCGGTTTACGACGCCAGTAAACCGGACGGGTATGGTACGAACCTCGAGAACTACGGCGTGCCGCCGGACGTCTGGGTGCAGAACTCGCTCGAGGATGAACGAAGGGGCTTCGATCGCGAGCTCGACGCAGCCATAGACGAGGTCATGCGCCAGCTGACCCAATCGAGCAACGGCTCGCGCTGATCCACCGAGTCGTGGGAACCATCGAACGGCCGCTGGATCCATGGATAATAGCGGCGTGCGAGGGGGATTGAGATGCAAGTGATCGGACGATGCCTGAGTGGCCACATCATTGGCGGCGTGATAAGCGCGGTGATGGTGCTGTGTTCAGCGCCACCGGCCATCGGTCAGGGCAACCAGGCCGGTCAACCGGGCCAGCCACCCGCGTGGAAAGAGACGGCGCTCCAGCCCGGCGTCTATCGAGAGCACAAGACGGCTCACCAGTCGGAAAGCATCGACGTTCCGGTGCCGCCCAATGGCGGCGAAATCGAGTACATGGTCAACATGAAGCAGGGGGACACGATGGTGTACTCCTGGCGTGCGGTGGACATCGCCGATGCGGCGAAGCTCACGTCGGAGTTCCACGGCCACACAGAGCGGGCGCCCGGCACGACGGGGACGCTGGTGTTCTACCGCAAGGCCACCGGGGCGAGTGAAAACGGATCGCTCATCGCGCCCTTCGACGGGACACACGGCTGGTATTTCAAGAACGACACGGCTCGCCCCGTGGTGGTGCGGGTGACCCTCTCAGGGTTCTACACAGTCATCCCGAACCAGATCAAGAAATGAAGCACGAAGGCTGCGCTGCGAGAAGGCGCAGTCTCGTCACACTTTCCGCATGTGCGACACCGTGGTCGCCGGCAGCCGGTCGCGCCACATGAGCACGAGCAGACCTGGCGCCCAGGCGAACGACCACGCGAGGAACTGCACCAGGTAGTTGCGCCCTCCCTGCGGCGGGCGTCCCCAGAGCGTGGTCAGCACCAGGTAAAAGGCGATTCCACCGAGCAGAGCAGCGGCGACGCCGCGCACCAGGACGGCGGTCCACGTCCTTCGCGCCGGCGCCCGCAGCCATCGTCCATCGAGTACGGCGAGGATCAGCCACATGATCACCCACGAGGCGGGAATGGCAGTCCCATAGGTGCGCCGGTCCATGATCATGACGAGCAGATAGTAGGTGGCCGCCCCGGCAATCCCCGCGATAGCTCCGATTGGGAGTCCCTTCACGACGTGGCCGCTCGCGGCGCCAAGGACGGCGCCGACTGTGGTCAGCAGCAGCGCGCCGTGCACGAGCCCGGCGGTCATGGTGTGACGGACGCCGTACGTGTACCAGATGTAGTCGCCGCATGTCGCAGCCGCGGCAACTGCCAGCACTCCGACCACGGTTTTCGCTACGAAAGAGATGTCCATCGGCATGTCCGACCAGCCGCCCACGTCGACGGCCCTCTGTGAAGACGCTGCGGAAAGGGCTGATGGTAAATCAGAAATCGTACTGATCGATGTTCGCTTTCGTCATGACCAGCGGCTTGCCGAGCAGCACCTCGGAGCCGCGCACGTCCATGGCGCCAAGCCGGCCTGCCTGAATCGACGTCACCCCTTTGCCGAGCGATCCCCGAGCCGCGAGCGTCGCCGCCTGGACGGTGAGGTAGCCCAGGTCCGTCGTATTCCAGAGCACGACCACCTGCACCACCCCTTCGTGTACGTATTTCTTGTTGATGTTGGGGAGAGAGAGCCCCATCACCTTCACATCCGTGCGGCCGGCCTGGCGCACGGCTTCGGCGGCGCCAGGGACGGCTGGCGCCGCGATCGCCATGATCAGCCTGACGGCCGGATACGCCCGCAGGATCGTCTGCGTTTCAGCGAACGCCTTGTCGCGGTCATCGTCGCTCGGCCGCACGGTGACCAGTCGCAGGTCCGGGTGCTTTCCGGCGAGCCGCTGTCTGATCGCAGCGAGCCAGGCGTTCTGGTTGGCCGCGCTCAACGCGCCCGTGATGACGGCGAAGTCGCCGTGTCCGTCAAGCAGACGCGCGGCTTCGTCGGTGAGCGTGTTCCCGATGCCTTCAGGAGTGGCCTGGTTGATGAAGTAGTCGCGCGCGTCGGGCTCGGCATCGGCGTCCCACGTCAGCACCGTGATACCCCGGCCGCGCGCCTTGCGGAGCACTGTCGAGATGCTCGCCGGGTTCTGCACTGCGACCGCAATCGCGTCTACCTGTCGAGTGATCCAGCTCTCGACCAGGTCGTTCTGCTTCGCAGCGTCGAGGCTCGTCGGACCGTCCCAGATCAACTCGACGCCGAGCTCCGCCGCGGCTTCTTCCGCTCCTTTGCGCGCGCTGACGAAGTACGGATCGCCTTTCGCCTTCGGCATCATGGCAATCACCGGGCGTCGCGCGGGAACCAGCGCAGCGCGGCCGCCGTCAGGAGCGACTGGTGTGCCGGCGAGCGACCGGACGAGCCAGACGTTCGTCCCTGCCACGATCAGCGAGCCGGCCAGCACCGCCCCACACAGCACCGCAACTTGCGTGTTCTTCACAGGAACCTCTTCTCCAACAGCCGCAGCGATCGCCGGCTGCGGTCGTGTCCGCAGCCGGTCGATGACGATGGCGGCAATCAGGATTGCGCCGGTGAGTACCCCGGTCAGCTCGGACGGGAGCGCCGCCAGCTGCAGGCCATTCTGGAGTACCGCGAGGATGAACAGTCCGATGAGCGTCCCGTGGATGGTGCCACGTCCACCTGCCACCGACGCTCCCCCGAGCAGCACTGCCGTGATGGCGCTGAGCTCATATCCCGTGCCGGCGTCCGATCGCGCCTGCCCGACGTGGGCGACGTAGATGACCGCCGCCAGGCTCGCCACCAGTCCTGACAGTACGTACACGAGCGCGAGCCGTCGTGCCACCCGGACTCCCGCGTAGCGTGCCGCGCCGGCGTTGAAGCCGATCACGTAGAGCGCGCGGCCGATGATCGATCGATGCAGGAGTACGACGTATCCGGCAACCACGGCGGCAAAGATCGGCAGCTGCGCGGGCAGCCCGAGTGGCAGGTACCCCTGGCCGAGGAGCAGGAACGATCCGGGAAATCCCGAATAGCTGACGGCGGCTTCCGTCAGCCCTTCGGCAACGCCGCGGAAGAGCGCCATCGATCCCAGCGTGACGATGAGCGCCGGCACTCCCAGCCGCGCGATCAGCATCCCGTTCACTGCGCCGCCGGCCGTCCCGACGGCGAGCGTCAGCATGGCCGCAATCGGCACCGGCAGGTGCAGGTCCTGCCAGAAGATGCCAAAGGAGATCGCCGCCAGCCCCATCATGGCGCCGACGGACAGGTCGATTCCGCCCGAGACGATGACCGGCGTGAGCGCGACGGCGAGCAGGCCGAGCTCGACGCTGAAGCGGACGATCTCGACACTGTTCGCCCAGGACAGGAAGTGCGGGGTCGTCGTCCCGAAGATGAGGATCTCGATCAGCAGCACGGCGAGCAGCCATGGGGTCAGGTCTTGAATCGCGACTTCTTTCACGCTCTGGCCCCGGGATGGCTCTGTCTGGTCCAAGGGGCCAGAGCGTGAAAAAAGTCGCGATTCAAGACCTGACCCCAGCCGACGGCGATGAGCACGATGGCGCCCTGCAGCGCCCGCTCCCAGTAGGGGCTGGCCGAGAGGAACGTCAGCGCTGGCCCGATGCCGCCGAGGAGCGCGACACCGAGCACGGTTCCCGGCAGCGTGCCGCGTCCGCCGGTGATCGCGGTGCCGCCGACGACGACCGCGGCAATGACCTGCATCTCGAGGCCGAGACCGGCGTTGGCGGGCACCTGATTGAAGCGCACCGCGTTGAGAAGCGCCGCCAGCCCCGTGCACGTACCGCCGATGACGAACACCCAGAAACGCACCGCGGCGATGGGAATGCCGGCAAGCCGGGCTGCATCGGCGTTCGACCCGGTTGCATACACCGCGCGTCCGGCCGGCAGGCGGCCGAGACCCCACGCCGTGGCGGCGAGAACGACTGTGGCCACGCCGAGGGCCACGAACGGGTACGACGACTGGCGGAAACCGAGGAACTGGAATCCCGGCGGCAGACCCTGCACCCAGGCGCCCTGCGTGATCCAGCGCAGCCCGTCGCGCAGCGCAACCATCGTCGCCAGCGTCACGACGATCGAAGGCAGCCGAAGCGTCGAGACGAGAGCGCCGTTGACCGCGCCGAGCGCGGCGCCGGTGACGACCGTCACCAGCGCCACGGCGGGCATCGGCAGTCCCAGGACGGCAGCCTGTCCGGCGATCACGCTGGCGATGGCGAAGACCGAGCCGACCGAGATGTCGATCTCGCCAGTCAGGATCACGAGTGTGGCGCCGACGGCGACCATCAATACGGGCAGCGCCGCCAGGAGCAGGTCGAGCAGATTCCCGGCGCTGAAGAACGCCGGCGCCTGCACCCATAGCAGCGCCCCCGCCGCCGCCAGCACGCTGGCGAGCACGGCTTCGATGCGATAGCGCTCCGACATGACGAGGGCGCTCCCGACTCACGCGAATTCTGGACGATCAAGGTCGAGGAAGGCACACCGCTGTTTTCAGCGGATTCCCCGGTCAGAGATTTATCGCGTGTGGCCCGTTCCGATCACGCGCAGTGTCTTGTCGTCGAGGATCTCGAGCACCTGGATCGGCCCGCCGTAGGCTCTCGACATGCCGACGTCGATCGCCCAGACGCGGCCGTCACATCGGGCAGTGATCTCCGGATGCACCGTGTGCGCGACGATCATCCGCCGGGCGCCGAGGATCCGCAGCGACTCCGCGAGCACCGCGCAGTCGGTGGCGTCGACGGCGGCGGAGAACTGGCGCGTCCACATCACCCGGTCGCCGTCGTCGACGCCCAGTGCCGAGTCGGGCTCAGGGGCGAGTCCGAGCAGCCACTGGCTGACTTCCCGATTGATACGGTCGACGCCGTACCGGGCCCACCGCGGAACAACGCCGCCGTGCACGAATACCGTCTCGCGGATTTTCAGGATGGTGGGAAAGGCAGCGATGCGCCTGGCGTAGGGTCCACCCGCCATCAGCGCCGCACCGCGCGCCCGCTCGTGCGGGAGCAGCACCCGCAGGCGTGGATCGTCGCGGCGCAGATCCGGGACGTCCTCGTAGGCGGCAAACGGAGACCGTCCCACTGCCTGGTTGTCGACTCTGCCGCCGAACACCTCGTGATTACCGATGAGGGCGTGCACAGCCCCTCCGGCACGAGCCGCCTTGCGCTGGACGTCGAAGATGAAGTCGAGCACCTGACGCTCATCGTCGCTGCGGCCGATGAGGTCGCCGAGCTGCACGACCGTCAGCGCGCCTCCGATCCAGTTGTCCTGAGCATCGGTGGCCCCTGCCGCCTGCAAGGCCTTGCGCAGAGCGCCCATGTCCGAGTGAATGTCGCCGACGGCGACGACGCGGTTCGTTCCTGGCGGCTGTGCGCTGACGCCGCAGCCGAGCAGGAATCCGAGCCAGATGCACGGCAGCGCGGTACGGGTGACTCGCCGCCAGGCCGAGCCGCGCCGCGCGTGCGAGCTGATTCGCGGTTCCGCCTGCCTGGTCATGGACCCGGCGAGACTGTCCTGGCCGTGTTCTCAGCGAACCAGGCGAGAAGAAACGTGCGCCGTGCCTCGATGAAGCTGCGCAGCGTGCCATCGGCCGGATCGTCCGCGGTGGTGCGCAGGAACTCCTCGGTCGTGAACAGCTTTCGTGTGTCGCGCGCCACGTCCGCCTCGATCAGATCGCGATACCCGCGCACGACAGGGCGCAGGGCGTTCCAGTCGAGCGACTTCTCGGCGATCTCACGAACGAATGCGAGGTATCTGGCCCGGAGCGCCGGCACCGCCAGCACCTTCGAGATGATCGGCTTGCCGATGTCGTCCACGCCCACCAGCGGACTGAGCTGCGTGCCGCCGCCGCCAAACCCGCCGCGTCCGCCCGAACTGAACGTCTCGTTCGCGTCGTGAAAGACGAAGTGGAACCGGCCGTCGGGATGGCGATAGAGCGAGTAGTCGGATCCGCGGGAGTAGAAGGCGTCGGCACTGGCCAGGACGTTGTCGAGCGCGAGAAAGCGCAGATAGCCGTCGACGTCGAGCCGCGACGCGAGAGCCGCCTCGAGCTTCTCGGCAGGAGTGTCCTCGAGGGTCTTCGCCAGGTCGATCAACGCCGCCCACGACTCCGGCTCGTCCTTCGACTTGATCTGGAACACTCTCTTGTAGCGGTCGGCGTCGTCGCCCATGTATGTGAAGCCGCCGCCTCCTCCTCCCTGGGGAATCTTCCAGCGCGCGCCCTTCGTGGTCTTGAAATTGTCGTTCACGAACTCCTTGTTGAACTGCTGCGCGTTGGCGTAGACACCCCAGTTCTCGCCGTTGATGACGACGCGCACGAAATTCGCCTTCGGAGCAGGGATGTACTGCCGTGCGATGTGCATCGAGAGCACGGTCCGCATCAACGTCGGATCGGCGTTGGCGTTGAGGAAGTTCAGCGTGCGGTAGCCGCCAATCGCCTGCTTCTCGTGGACGAAGTCGAACGACAGGTTGAGCGACCGCTTGTAGCCGTCGCCGACGGCGAACGACGAGTTCCCGCGGAAGTGAACGCCGACGTCCTGATAGACGCGGCCGTCCACGGCGACGCGTGCCGGCACGTCCACGTCGGTGTTGTTGAACGCGACGAGCTCGGCTTCCCAGTCCGGATTCTCGAACTCGATGAAGAACGTTCTGAGAACCGCCGGGTCGTACAGCGGAGCGTCGGGATATTGCTGCACGTCGGCCGGTGCGAGCTTGATGCCTGGACTGGCCGTCGCGCGGCCGGGACCTCCGCGCCCTCGTCCGCCGCCCAGACGCCCGCCGCGCGAGGTGAGCGCCTCGCGCGCGGTCTGTCGCTCGGCGGCGTTCAACCGTCCGTCCTTGTCGACGTCGAACGACGCGACGACCGCCTGATCCTGCCCCGCGCCACGACCACCCTGGAAGAACTGCGCCTTGGGAGCCGCCACCATCAGGAACAGCGCCACAGCCAGGAGAGGCAGACTGCCGACAACGCTTGATCGATGTGACATGGCGAGCCCCATTCTAGCTCTTTGACGAAGCGGCTGAGCAGGTGGCCGGCAACGAGGCCAGATCACGACGGACCCTCTGGCGCCTCCGGGAACCGGTCAAACGGTCCAGCCGGCCGTCAGGGTCCCGCCTCCGCGGCGACACCCGATCGTGATCCGCCGTCGGGTCGAGCGCCGCTGCGCATTCATCTTGACAACCTAAAGGTCGCCTCGCTACTCTCACGCTCATCTTGGTTGCCTAAATGAAGAAGGATGGAAGCGGCGACAAGCTGGACGTGCCGCAAGGCACTCTCGACCTGATGATCCTGGCAATCCTCGCCCGCGAGCCGATGCACGGTTACGGGATCTCGCAGCGGCTGGCGCTCCTCAGCCACGAGAATTTCCGCGTCAATCCCGGCTCGCTGTTTCCGTCGCTGTACCGCCTGGAGCAGGACGGCAAATTGAAGGCGGAGTGGCGAGCCACGGAGAACAATCGAAACGGCAAGTACTACCGTCTCACGGCCGCCGGACGGAGGCAGCTCGAAGAACATCGGCGACGGTGGGACCGTATCGCGTTCGCGGTGACGAGCGTGCTCGAGCGCGCGTGATGCGGCTGCACCGATTCGCGTCCGTCGTGAGCTGGATCCTGCGTCGTCGGAAGAACGAGCATGGTCTGGACGAAGAGCTGCAGACATTCGTGGAGCTGTCGGTCGCCGAGAAGATCCGCCACGGGGTTCCGCCTGTCGAGGCGCGCCGGCTCGCGATGCTCGAGCTTGGAGGCATCGAGCAGGTCAAGGAGCGTGTGCGAACGGAACGACACGGTGGGTGGGCCGACGAGATCGCTCGCGACGTGCGCTACGTCCTGCGCACGTTCGCCAGGAACCCGGGCTTCAGCCTTGTCGTCGTCATGACGCTCGCGCTCGCCATCGGCGCCAACACGGCGATATTCAGTCTGATTGACGCGCTGACCCTGCGATGGCTGCCGGTGCGCAGCCCGCAGGAGCTGGTGCAGCTGCGTCTCCGCGACGCGCGCGCGCCTCAGCCTGGGGCGGAAAGCTTCTCCTACCCGATCGTCCGGGCCCTGTCAGAGCAGGACGACATATTTACCGGAGTCGCCGGCTTCAGCGCCTTTTCATTCGATGTCGGCTCTCGCGGGTTCATCAGCCGTGTTCCTGGCGCGTTCGTGAGCGGCGAGTACTACGAGATGCTCGGCGTGATTCCAGCGGCGGGGCGGCTGCTCACGCCGGCAGACGATCGGCCAGGCGCGCCCCCTGTCGCCGTCATCAGCTACGGCTACTGGGACCGGTGGCACACCCGGAGCGGTGATGTGCTCGGCGAGACCATGCTCGTGAACGGCGCTCCGGTCACCATCGTCGGCGTCACCGCTCGCGGCTTCGTCGGCACGAACGTCGGTGCCGTTTTCGACATCACGCTGCCGGTGAACGCGCTGCCGCAGGTCAGCCCGGGCGCCGCGTCGCTCCTCGACCCCGGCAACTTCTGGCTTCGCGTGCTGGCGAGGCCGCAACCGGCGCTGCCGGTGGCGCAGGCAGCCGCACGACTCAACGTGTTCTGGGCGCAGACCTCGGATTCGCTGATCGCACCACACTGGCCGCCTACGCAGCGAAAGGCGATGGCGAATTCGTGGTTCGAGCTCTACCCGGGCGGCACTGGGTGGACCATCCTGCGTGACGACTACTCGGAGCCGTTGTATGTGCTGATGGCCTGCGTCGGACTGGTGCTGCTGATCGCGTGCGCCAACGTCGCGAGCCTGCTGCTGGCACGCGCCTCGGTGCGACGGCAGGAGGTGGGGATACGCATGGCCATCGGAGCTGGCCGGACCCGCATCGTGCGTCAGCTCCTGATCGAAAGCACGTTGCTTTCGCTGACCGGCGCGGCCGTCGGCATCGGATACGCAACCCTGAGCCGGGAACGCATGATGGCGACCCTTGCGGGAGGCTTTGGTGTCCTCGCGCTGACGGTGGCCTGCGTCGGTCTCTATGGCCTGCTCGCCTACAACGTTGCGCAACGGACACGGGAGATTGGGATCCGGATGGCGCTCGGAGCACGACCGCGGCTCGTGGTCGCACACATCCTCGAGGTCGGTGCGCGGCTGCTGCTGATCGGAGTGCTGATTGGACTGCCCGCAGCGTGGGCCGCCTCACGCTGGATAGAAACACTGCTGTTTGGTCTCGAGCCGACAGACCCGGCAGCGATCGGGACGGCCATTGTGATCCTGGTGGCAGGCGCTCAGGTGGCCGCGTACTTGCCTGCCCGGCGTGCGTCGCGCATCGACCCACTCATGGCGCTGCGCCACGAGTAACGGTTCAGGAGCGTGTTTCCGCGGTGTCGGAATCCGGTGGAGCGCCGAGCGCGACACCGAGCACACGTTGCGACGACGCCTCCTCGCGCGAAAGCATCGCCGCGATCCGGCCCCGGACCATGACGACGATGCGATCACTCATGTCGAGAATCTCCCGCATGTCCGACGAGATCATGAGCACGGCGAGACCGCGGTTGACCTGCTGGCGGATCAGGCCGTGGATCTCGGCCTTCGCGGCCACGTCCACGCCCTGCGTCGGTTCGTCGAGTATCAGCACGTCAGGTGCGGTGGCGAGCCAGCGGGCAAGCGACACCTTCTGCTGGTTGCCGCCCGACAGGGTCCCGACGGTCGCGTCGACCGACGGTGCCTTGACCCTGAAGCTGGTGGCGTACCGTTCCGCGATGGCGCGCTCGCGATCGCGCTGAATGAGACCTGCCCGTGAAACAGACGGCAGGACTGCCAGCGTGGTGTTTGCCGCCACCGACATTTCCGCAACCATTCCGTGGCGGCGCCGGTCTTCCGGAACGTAAGCCAGACCGAATCGCATCGCGTCCGCGGGCGACCGGATCGCGACCGGCACCCCGCCAATCAGCACCTCTCCGGAGTCGGCCCGTCGCAGCCCGAACAGCGTCTCGGCCAGCTCAGTGCGTCCCGAGCCGACGAGGCCTGCGACTCCGACGATCTCACCGCCCCTGACGGACAGCGAGATGTGGTGAAGTCCGGCGGCACGGTTCGAGACGTGCCGGACCTCCAGCGCCACGTCGCCGGCCGTCGGAACGCCTCTTGAGGCCGGAGCCGGGTCTTCGTGTCCGGCCATGAAACGAACGAGATCGCCCTTCGTGAACCGGGTGCGCGGTCCCGAGACGACGGTGGTCCCGTCGCGAAGCACGGTGATGCGATCGGCGATCGTCAGGATCTCCTCGAGACGATGCGAGATGTAGAGCACGGCGACACCTGCCTGCCGCAAGGCGGCAACCACGGCAAAGAGCCGCTCGATCTCGCGATCGGTGAGCGAGGCGGTCGGCTCGTCCATCAGCACGATGCGCGCCTGTGCGCCCACGGCCTTCGCGATCTCCACCAGCTGCTGCTCTGGCATGCTGAGGGAGCGAACGACGCGGTCGGGATTCAGATTGGCGCCGATGCGATCGAGACAGCGTGCTGCCTCCAGCCGACGCGCGCGCCAGTCGATCGGCCGCCACGGATGCGGGCGCTCGACCGCGATGGCGATGTTCTCGGTGACCGTCAAATCCGGAAAGAGCGCCGGCTGCTGGTAAATGGCGGCGATGCCGCGGGCGCGGGCCGCAGCAGGGCTGGTCCGATCGACGGAGACAGTCTCTCCGGCGATCTGCAGCGAGCCGGCGTCGGCATGATCGGCGCCGGTGATGATCCTGATGAGCGTCGATTTGCCGGCGCCGTTCTCGCCGACGAGTGCATGCACCTCGCCGGCCGCCAGATCGAACGAGACGCCCCTGAGCGCGTGCACGCCGCCGAAGGACTTGTGGATGCCGTCAGCAGAGAAGACAGTCACGTCACGCCGCCGAGCAGAGGAGCAGTGACCCCACTACGAACCAAGCGTCGGTGCGGCGTGGGGAGCACGCCGCTCTGACCGTTCCGTCGTAATCCGCTCGACGTAGCCGCTCTGCCACAGCGCATCGAGTGGATCGACGGGAAGTCCCATTGCCCTGCGCCAATCGGCGATCATCGGCCGCACGTCGATCGCGAAGGCGTCCTGCAGGCAGGACTCCGCCTCCACCAGCCTGCGGCTGGCCTGCGCAGCCGCCAGCCGATCCAGATCGACGAGCGCCGCCTTTGCGTACAGCGACTGCGCCACGACAGTGGTCTGGACCATCGACTCGATCTTGCCCTTGAGGTTGTGGCTCTGATCGATCATGTAGGCGATGTCGGCCGGCCCGTGCTCCGACTCGTAGAGGCGGATCTCGTGGAAGATTCGAAACAGCTGATAGGGATCGATCGAGCCGGCCGTCAGGTCATCGTCGGCGTAACGGCGATCGTTGAAGTGAAAGCCGCCCAGCATGTCTTCCGCCAGCAGCCACGCCACGATCTGTTCGATGTTCTGCGACTGATAGTGATGGCCGGTGTCCACCAACACCCGTGCGCGCGGGCCGGCCGCTCGCGCGAGCAGCAGCGCCATCCCCCAGTCCGCAATGTCGGTGTGGTAGAAAGCCGGCTCGAACGGCTTGTACTCGACGAGCAGGCGCTGCCCGCCGGTCATCGCGTCGTGCATCGTGCGCAGCTCCTCTTCGAAGAACTGTTTCCGATGCCGGATCGATGCGGTGCCGGGATAGTTGGAGCCGTCGGCGAACCAGCATGAGACGTCACGCGACCCCAGTCGGGTCGCCATGTCGACGCTCGCAAGCCCGTGTGCGCGAGCGTATCGGCGAACCTCGGGATCTGGGTTGCCGAACGACCCGTACTTGTAGCGCTGATCCTGAAAGAACGTCGGGTTGATCGATCCCGGACGGATGCCGGCATCGGCAGCCAGCCGCTGGACGGTCGCCACGTCGTCAATTCCGCCGGAAAGGTCCCATTGCATGTGCAGCGCCACGGTTGGACAGATACCCGTGAGCCTGTGCACGAACCCGGCGTCGGCGAGCTTCTCGGCAACGGTGACGGCGGCCGCGGGTTGACGGAAGATGCCGAATCGAGTGCCGGTGTCGGCGAATCCCCACGACGGCACCTCGAGACGGAAACGGTCGAGGGCGGCGAACACGCGTGCCGTCTGGTCGTTCATCGCAGGAACGCCTCCGTGAGCCCGCCATCGACCGGAATGATGTGGCCGGTGGTCTTGGCGCTGCTGTCGCCGGCGAGCCAGAGGATCGCGTTGGCACAATCGGCCGGCAGGATCGGCCGCCTCGTGATCGTACGGGTGGCGTAGAACTCGGCCAGCTTCGATCGCAGCCCCTCGGTGCTCTCCTCGCGGCTGAACGGGATTCGGTACTTCTCCAGCGACACGATCACCCGATCGCGAGGAAACATCGCCGAGCCGGCGACGACGGTCGCGGGGGCGATGCCGTTGACGCGAACGCCGAGAGGGCCGAAGCGCAGCGCCAGCTCGCGAATCAGATGGTTCAGCGCCGCCTTGCTCACGTCATACGGCTCGCTTCCGGACTTGGGCACAATCGCGTTCGCCGAACTGGTCAGGACGATGGCCGCGGGCAGCCGCTGCGCCTCGAGGACAGTCGCAACTTCCTCGGCGAGGACATGGTTGCCGGTCACATTCACCTGGAGGGCGCTCGCCCAGACGTCTTCGACAGGCGTCCCTGGCGGCGACGTCGGATAGACGGCGGCGGTGTTGACCAGGATGTCGATGCCGCCGAACTGGAGCACGGCGGCGCGCACGGCGGCACGGATCGACGGGCGTGACGTCAGGTCGACGGCGGCGGCGGCGACGCTCTCCGTTGACGACGCCTTCGCTGCGTCAGCTGCGGCCTCGTTGGCGGCATCGGCGTCCAGATCGGTCGCCGCGACGTGCGCTCCGCGCGAGGCGAGCCGCACTGCCACCTCGCGACCGATGCCACTGCCGGCGCCGACGACGAGCGCCACACGGCGGCTGAGCTCCTTTTCCGCCGGAGCCCGCTGCAGCTTGGCCTCTTCGAGCGCCCAGTACTCGATACGGAAGGCTTCCGAACGCGGCAGAGCGACGTAGTTGCGGAAGCTCGTGAACGCCTCTGCCTGTTCCGGATGCCGTGCCTGCGGAAGCGGGCCCTCAGGAGCGGCGCGACCCTCGAGCGCGGTGGCGCCTGCCATCACGTGAATGGCATTCACGAAGAACTCGGTGGTGATGCGCGCCTCCCGCTTGTCCTTCGCGAAGCCGAAGATGCCCAGGCCGGCGATGACGACCACCGAGGGGTTGGTGTCGCGCAGCGCCGGCGAGTCGGGCTGCGCATGCGTTCGATAGTAGGCGGTGTACGCATCGCGATACCCTGCGACCCGCTCGTCGATCCGGGCACGCAGCGCCTCGATTCCGTCGGCCGGATTCCAGGGCACGAACATCGGGCAGATTCGCGTGCGCAGGAAATGATCCGGACAGCTCGTCCCCAGCTGGCACAGCTCGTCCGCCCACGCGCTGTTCGCAAACGTCAGCGCGTCCGAAGAGCCGTCCCAGTGTGCGATCGTCCGCCGATTCGTGGAGACGACGCCGCGAAGGTAGGGCAGGATGGCGGCGGCCGCGTCGGTGCCTGCCGATTCGCTCACCGCCGGACCACCGAACGCGGGACGGCCGGCCGCCTCCACGTGCGCGCTGACGAACTGCCCCATCTGATCGATCGTGCGGATGCTGTTCAGATAACAGTCACGTTGTGACTGTCCCCACGTGAACAGACCGTGACCGCCGAGCAGGATCCCGTCGCATCCCGGTTGGTCCCTGACGACGTCCCTCAGCATCAGCGCCAGCTCGAAGCCGGGACGCTGCCACGGGACCCAGGCGATCCTGCGACCGTAACGGGCGTTGAACTCGGCCAGCTTCGTGGCGCCGTTCGCGCTCGCGGCGAGCGCGATTGCCCAGTCGGGGTGCAGATGATCGACGTGTGGAAACGGCAGGAACGCGTG
>DASUGH010000010.1:0-13394 GCA_036274155.1 Vicinamibacterales bacterium
TCTGCGGCCGGCGACAGGAATCGAGTGTCACGCCGATCACAAACACGCGCGCCGATCCATGAGCGTGCTTGTGATCGGCGTGACACTCGATCCCTGCCGCGCGGAGCGCGGGCCCACCTCGGTGTCCGATTCGTTGGCGACGGTAGCGTGACAGCCTCCGTTCGTCCTCCGTTTCTCCGTTGCTCCGTGTGAAACCGTTTCTCCGAGCCTCCCCCATGCCAGGCTGATCCGAACGATCCGAACGATCTAGTTCCCCCCGGCAGGTTACAATCCCGGCGTGCCCACAGAGCGCGGGTTTTTACGGACCCATGCGTTTCTGGTCGCCGCCGTTGCCCTGCCCGTCATCGTCGCCGGGTTCTTCATCGTTGCCACTCTGATCCCTCGATGGACGGTGCCGCCGCCGGCATACGATCTGGTCCTGCGCGCGCAGCACCCGTACGAGAACTCGCAACTGGCGGTCCTCGCCGAATACGTCGTCCGTGACAACCGGGTCGAAGCGATCGTCCGCAAAGCGCCGGAGACCTACTCGCTGCGCTGGGCACTCTTTCTGTTCGATCACGCCACAGGGACGATCCGCGAAATCCCGGTGAAGCTGCCGGAACGCGTGCCCGACGGCGAGACGCAGACGGTTGCCGTAGAGCAGCTCGCCGGCATGACGGTCAGAGCGGATGCGACCGCCCCGGACGGGTACGAGCTGACCGTCCGGACCGGCAGCCGTTCGGGACTCGTGGGCGAGCTGTTCGGCATGGATGGATACCGCCAGAGCGTCGTGCTCGTGAACCGCGGGCGCATCGTGCCGCTCGTGCTGCCCTCGCCGTACCAGGCGCCGTACGGCACGACGGTGCAGGTCGTGGGCTGGATCGACTCGAGGCCACGCTGAACGTGGACGAACGCAGCCGCGCGCTCGAGCAGATCGTCACGATCGCGCGAGCGCACGGGCTCTCCGGGCTGGAGATCGGCGCAGCGCTGGGCGAAGCGGCGCGGGAGGCGCCAGCGTCGACATATGAGCGGCGACGTACCGTCCTCGTCCGTGCCCTCGGATATCTCGGCGGCACGTTCGTCTTCGCCGGCATCGGCGTGTTCATCGCCCTCCAGTGGGAGGGAATGAATGCCGCGGCCCGCGTCGTCATCACGCTCGGCTCGGGTCTGGCAGCCTGCGCGCTCGCCGTCCTCGCCTGCCGCGAAGCGCGCTTCGACAAGGCAGCTCCGCCCCTCTTTCTCATCGCGGCGGCTCTCGAACCGACCGGCATGCTGGTGGCCTTCGACGAGTTCGGGTCTGGCGGCGACTGGCGCCTCGCCGCGATCGTCACCTGCGTCACGATGACGCTGCAGTTCGGCGGCGTCTTCGCTGCCGTCCGGCGCGGAACCCCGCTCTTCATGGCTGTCGCGTTTGCGATGCTGTTCTGGTGGACGACCTTCGACCTGCTCGACGCGGACAAGGCGCTCGTCGGCCTCGTCATCGGCAGCAGCCTGCTGCTGACTGCCATCGGCGTGGACCGCACGCCGTATTCCGCGCTCACGCCATCCTGGTATCTGGTCGGCGGCGCGGCGTTCCTCTATGGACTCTTCGACGGCCTCGAGCACACGCCGCTGGAAATTCTCTTTCTGGTGGCGGCGTGCGGATTCGTCTATCTGAGCGTGCAGGTGCACAGCCGGACGCTGCTCGTGGTGGCCACTGCGGCGATCCTCGCGTATACCGCCTGGTTCACCGGCGAGCGTTTCGCCAACTCGATCGGCTGGCCACTCGCCCTCGTCGTCTTCGGCCTCATCATGATCGGTCTGAGCACGCTGGCGTTCCGCATCGACCGCGATTACGTGCGCAAGCCGGATTCCGTAGGGCGGACCTGACCGCACCCAAGGAGAGTTCCATGATCGATCCCAGATTCGTCACCACCGCCTTCGAGCTCCCCGGTTGCCGCACGGTACGCACGCTCGGGATCGTGCGCGGCATCGTCGTCAGGTCGCGGAGCATCGTCGGCACAATCGGCGCGAGTCTGCAGACGGTGATCGGCGGCAACATCACCCTCTACACGCAGATGTGCGAGAAAGCGCGCGCGGACGCCTATCAGCTGATGCTGGATCACGCGGCGGAGTCCGGCGCCAACGCGGTCATCGGGTTTCGCTACGACGCCAACGAGGTCGCCGCCGGCGTTACCGAGGTTCTGGCGTATGGGACGGCAGTGGTGGCGGAGCGTCAGGAGGCGTGACGTTCCGCTCGAGCCAGCGCTCGGTCAGCGTCCGCTGCTCGGGCGAGAACTGGTTGGCGGCGGCGCGGAAGTAGGGAGTGAGCTGCCGGGCGGCGTACGTGGCGTAGCCGACGCGTCGAAGCTCGTCGAGCGTCACGCGGTAGTGATCGAGAAGCATCGTCGCCATCACCCTCCCCGTGTGAGACGCGGCCACGCGGGTGGACGCCGAGAGCCATCGCACACCGTCGGGAACCTTGCCCGCGGCGGAGATGGCGAGCATTGAGGATGTCGCGTAGATCGACGTCTGCTGCCGCGTGGCCTCCTCGGTGAGGCGCGACCAGACGCCGCGGATGGTCTCGGTGGACGGCAGACTCGCGGCAGGGATCGAGCGGGCCTCGGCTCGAATGCCTTCCCACTCGGTACGCAGCGAGGCGACGTCGAGCGGTGGCATATTCACGGTGTCGGCGACGCGGGCGGAGGTCCGTTCGAGACCGTCGAGCAGCTGGTCGACGCTCGTGAACTGCGCCTCGCGCTCGAGCAGACCCTCCGCCTTCAGTGCCTCGGCGATCTCGGGAATCAGCTGCCGGCCGGCGCCGCACGCATCGGCGAGCGCCGCCAGGACCCAGACCGGCGACGTGCGGAACGCCACCATGCCCATGGCCTCGACGACGTTGCCGGCCACGCGCCTGGTCAGGTAGTCGTCCGGAAGCGGACTTTCCTTGCTGTAAACCCCTTCAACGCGGCCAACCTGCTCGATGACGAAGCGCAACGTCGCGTCCACCATGTTCTGGTAGAGGCGGGTGCGGCGGACGGCGGCAGGGAGCACGACCTCTCCGAGCTCGCGCGCCACACCGGCGCTCACACCGAGCGCAGAGCGGAGGAAACGCTCGGGCAGCGACAACAGGTAGCTCTTCATGAGTCCTGCGCCGGTGCCGGCTCGACTTCGTACCACGTCACCAGGTCCGCCGCATCGCTCGACGCGAGCCAACGGTCCAGGACCTGTTGCGCAATCTCGCGGCTGGGTGCCACGAGACCGCAGTGATGGTGTGCTGGCCGCTCGCCCGAGTCCACGTGCTCGTGTGGCTTGCCGTAGCTGCATTCGCGGCACATGATCCGCGTCGTCAACCCCCAGTGCTCGGCGGCGCCGCCCATGTCGTGAGCGATATCCTCCAGCGCGTCCACCGCCGACCGGTCACTCGTAGCGAGCTCGACGACAAACGTGCGGATCGTCGAAGGGACGAGCCGCTCCAGGACGTTGAACACTGGAATCTGCCGCCCGTTGACCGTCCGATGGCCTTCGGCAGCGCCATCGTTGAGCACCACGTCGCCCCAGCGGAAGGGCGAGGTCGGCAGAGGAATGCTGATCAGCCGGGCCCGCGCCGGGTCGAGACGGTTGGCCCACACGACCTCGCCGTCACCCTCGGGATCCAGACGTACGGGGATCCGGCCGAAACGGTAGTCCGGCGGATCATCGCCGCCCGGATCGTCGATGCCGCACCGCTGCCAGGCCTTCCGCGCGTCGGCCCAGCGCCCGAGCGCCGTCGCGGCGATTCCAAGATTCCACCAGGCAGCCTGGTCGTCCGGATCGAGCGCGGCGGCCGTCTGATTCCACTCGAGCGACTCCTGCCATCGGCCTTCGTACTTGAAGAGCAGGCCAAGGTTGTACGCGGGAATCGACCATGCAGGTGCGGCGGCGACCGCGGCGAGATACGCGGCCTCGGCGCCGGCAATATCACCCGCGGCCTTGAGCTCCTGGCCCCGCTCGTTCAGCGCCTGGGCGCTGTCGGTGTCCGGCATCGAATGATCTCTCTTCAATCCTCGCCGGACGGTCGGCCGATGTCGAGAGGGTGCTCACCCGTAGTGTCCGGCTTCAGCCTGCCTTCAGCCGGACCGTCGGATTAGAAGCTGACAACCGCTGCCAGGTGCAGCCGGCGTGGCGGCGCGAACGCGTTGCCGGTGCCGAAAAATGGATTCGGCTGCAGATACGGACCGAAATAGGGCGGCGAGGACGTCGTTGGCAGATCGAGGTACTCCAGCGCGTCGGTCGAGAGCCGGGTCTGGTTGCCGATGACGTTCAGCAGCCGCGCCTCGACCGAGATGCTCGCCGGACCACCGACAGGCAGGCGATACGAGCTCAACAAGTCGAGATTCGTCCATACCGGGTTGCGGTGGCTCCCCGACGGCTCGAGGAAGTTGAGCGTGCTGCCGGTCCAGTCCTTGCCGCGCGCCGCCCACGGCGTCCCACTCTGCACGCGAAGGTAGCCTGCCACGGTGAGACGGGTCGTGGCGGTATAGGTGGTGAAGACCTTCAGGACGTGAGGGCGATCTTCGAACAGCGGACCGAAGCGGTTGGGATCTTCGACGTTGGCCCCCGGGCCGTCCTGAATGAGCGACGAGGTGTTGAACGCCGCGACCTGTCCGAAGTCGATGTCGTAGTTGCCTTCGAAGCGGCTCCACGTGTAGCTCGTGGCGCTCATCCAGCGTCCAGTGAGCTGACGCCGCACATCCACGGTCAACGCGCGGTACGTTCGCTGCGCGTCGGCGTTCTGACACGCGGCAAACGCCACACATGGCAGGTTGGCCGCCACGTAGGGACCGTCCGTCGGTCCAGGGCCGTTGATCCGCGACGGGACGTCCTCGATGAAGTTGTGCATGTCGCGCGATACGAAATACACGTCGACGCTGTAGGCACCGGCGAGCGGCGTCGCGTAGCCGACGACGAACTCGTTGGTGTAGATCGGCTCGATGGCGGGATCGATCAGCTTGCCCGTCGACGATGCCAGCGGACCTGAGGAGAGCACGTTGCCGGCGAGGTCGAAGACCGTCTGCGTCATGAACACGCGATTCGGAGCCAGGCTGCGGCCGGTCGACTTCTGATCCATGTTGGAGTAACGGCCCCAGCTCGCGTACGCCTTGTCGTGCGTGTCGGGGCGAACCTGATAGCTGACGCCGAGACGCGGCTGCACCTGATCCGTGAACCCGAACCGGAGAAACGTGCAGGTGTCGCCGCTCGACTCGTACACGGCAGCGCCGCCCTGCAGCGGAATCGTCGCCGGACAGCCGTGGCTGCCGGCCAGTTCCTGCATGAAGTCGTCGCGGCTGAAGAGCACACCGGCATTCACCGTCGCTCGCGATGTCAGCGTCACACTGTCCTGGACGAAGATGCCGTAGCTACGTCCCTGACCGAGCTGCGGCGGCTGAGGCGTGAAGTAGCGTGTGCGCAGCGCCGGCGCGCCGTTCACCGTCAGGTTCGAGATGAGCCCCCACCCGTTGGCGAGGCGGTTGAGCTCCTCTTCGCCGAACTCGTAGCCGACACCGGCCTTCAAGGCATGACTCGTTTTGGCGAGATCGAAGAACTGGCTGAACGTGGCACGAACCTCGTGACGGCGGTAGTTCTGCGTATTCGAGAACTGGTTGGCGCCGACCCTCAGATCCGCCTGCTGTGGATCCGTGTACTGCCCCATCGTCGACAGGCTGTTCGGATTGAAGGGAGGCAGATAGCCGAGATCGGTCACCGGCGTGTCTTCGTTCGTATCCCGCATGTACAGGTAGCGCAGGTTCAACGCCTGGCGGGCGCTCATGAAGAACGCCCAGTCGGCGCTGGCAATCTGGCTGGGATTGTCGGTGTCGGTTGCGACTGACGGGTCGGTCGTCGAGTCGAGCCCGGCGTCGGCCACCTCGCTCGGCCGAAAACGAAAGCTGACGTTCAGTTGATGAGTCGACGCGGGTACCGCGGTGATCTTGCCGAAGAACTCGCCGGTGCTCCGCACTTCGTCGGGGAGGGGCGTCGCCACCTTGTTGACGCGATCCCACTTCGTCTGCCGGCCGTAGCGTGCAGAGCCATAGAAGAAGACGTGATCGTGGACGACTGGTCCGCCGATCCCGACGGCGGGACCGGCTTCGGTGGTGAGCATCGGGTCGCGAAACGTCCCCGGTTTGACTCCCGACGCGAGGAGATCGTCGGGCAGCGAGTAGCCGCCAACCAGATCCTTCGAGAGCCAGTCGATTCGCCCGATGCCGGCGAAGCGGTTGGAGCCGCTGCGACTCACGGCGTTGGTGACCGCGCCCGCCGTCCGGCCGAACTCGGCGCTGATCGCGGCGCGCTTGAAGTTCACCTCGGCGATGTCGAGCTCGCTCACTTCCGTGCTCAGATACCCGAACCCCGGATTGGTGATGTTTGCGCCGTCCATCAAGTACGTGTTGTCCTGACGCGATCCGCCAGCCACCGGCCCGACCGTGCTCCGGTTGTCGCCCACGCCGGGTATCAGTTGCAGCAGCCCGCGATAGCTGCGCTCCAGCGGAAGGGTGTTGAACGTCTCGGACTTGACGTTGAAGCTGACTTCGGTGGACCGGACGTCGACGGCAGGGGTGGCGGCGGTCGCGCTGACCTCCTCCGAGAGTGTGATGCCGACCACGAAGTCGAGCTGCGTGTCCTTCCCCACCTCGACAACGGCGGCGCGGCGCGCGGTCCCGACGCCAGCCTTCTCGATGGCGACCGAGTACTCCCCGGGCAGCAGGTATTCGAGCCGATAGGTTCCGTTCGGGCCGGTCAACACCGTACGGCCGACCGGCAGGTGATCGCCGGAGATGGTCACCATCGCCTCGGCCACGGGCGTCCCGTTCTGATCGAATACCGCCCCTGACACGCTTCCGGTGTCCGCTGCGAAAACGGCGACAGGACCGGCCAGGATCAGCCAGACGACGAGCGGCCAGACCGGACCGCGCATGAACGCCCCCTACTCCTTGAAGGTGGAATGGGCGCGATCGTAGCATGCGCGCGGGCGCCCGAGTCCGTGCGAGGGGGCAGCCTGGATCGCATACCATTGATTCGGTCGACGAAAAGAACCTTCATCCGGCCTCTCGTCTACGTCCGCCAGGAGACGCCATGTCCAGAAGCCTCGCCGTTTTCGTTGCCGTCTTCATCTTGACCGCGGCCACGGCGTCCGCGCAGGGCCGGGGCGGTGGGCGTGGAGGTGGCGCCGCTGACGCGCCGCGCGTGCTCGGGCCTGCGCCGCCGCTGCCTCAACAGCCGCGGGGATTCGTCCAGCCGAAGACGCCGTGGGGGGATCCCGATATCCAGGGGTTCTGGCCGAGCGTCGACATGGTGGGCGTACCGCTGCAGCGGCCCGCGCGCTTTGGAACGCGAAACGTGCTCACCGACGCCGAATTCGCGCAGCGCGCGCAGGACATCAAGGACGAGGAGGCGTCGCTGCTGGCAGAGATCGACGTGTTCACGGCCGAGATCAATCCCAACTGCGCCATCCGCTGTCCGACCTCGCCGCAGCCCCACTGGCAGGAGACGGGCAAGCCGTCACGACAGGCGTCGCTCATCGTCGATCCACCGGACGGGCGGCAGCCGCCGCTGTCGGCCGAAGGGCAGTCGCGCCAGGCCGAGCAGCAGGCGGCGGCGCGTGCGCAGCGCGAGCGGCTGCAGGGCCGGGAGGCCGACACGTATCTCGATCGCAGCCTCTACGATCGCTGCATCACGCGCGGGGTGCTCGGCTCGATCCTGCCGGTCATCTACAACAACGGCAACGAGATCGTGCAAGGCCCCGGGTACGTCGTGATCCGCAACGAGATGATCCACGAAGCCCGCGTCGTGCCGCTCGACAACCGCCCGCATGTGTCGGAGAGCCTCGAGAGCTACATGGGGGACTCGCGCGGACACTGGGACGGCAACACGCTGGTGGTCGTGACGACACGCCTCAACGGCATGACCGCTGTCGGTGGCAATGGTGGAGGGCGCACGAGCGACCGGATCACGATCACCGAGCGCTTCACCATGATGGACGCCGACACGCTGCAGTACACGGCGACGATCGACGACCCGGGCACGTGGACGCAGCCGTGGACGCTGACGTTTCCGTGGAAGCGCGAGCCGGTCTACGGGATGTTCGAGTACGCCTGCCACGAGGGGAACTACGCGATGCGCCACATCCTGAGCAATTCGCGCGCCGCGGAGAAGGCCGTGTCGACGAAGTAGGCAGCGTTACGACGATGGCTGGAGCGTGACGACGCGGGGCGTCCGCGGTTTCCGCTGCGTTTCGGCGCTGGTGAGAGGCACCGCATCGGGCACGTAGAGCTGCGTGAGCGGCCGAAGATCCTCTGGCAGCGGCCCATCGTCCAGGCGCCTTCGCCCGACGAAGTAAAACACGAACGCGCTGAGCTCCATGACGAAGTTCTTCCACGGCATCATCCGCAGCAAGCGCACCCAGCGGCGCGGGGAGAGGATGTGGAAGCGCAGGTAGGCGCCCATGACGATCCGACGCATGTTGACGCCGTAGGCCATCGCATACCAGGCCGTATCGGAGTTGTATTCCCGCAGGGTCTGCAACTGGAGCGCGTCACGACTCTCCTTCAGAGCCAGATCGTAGAGGGGCGTCCCGGGTTGCGGCACGACGTTGAAGAAGTACGCCTGCGTCAGTTGGCTTCTGGCGGCATAGTCGATCGTTGCCTTCATCTCGGCGAGCGTTTCCGTCGGGAAGCCGAGCATGAAGAAGCCGCGGATCAGGACGCCGCGATCGGCCATCCAGCCGATCGCCTGATGCGCGCGCTCGACCCGCAGGCGCTTCTTGATGAGCTCCTGCAGCCGCGGCGTGATGGTCTCGATTGCCACACACGCCGCGTACGTCCCCGCCCGCACCAGCGCCTCGCAACCCTCCTCGTCCAGAATGTCGAACCGGAGCCCGTTGGGAAACGTGATGTGCATCCGGTAAGGCTCGATTGCCCGGCACACCGCTTTCATCCGTGGCGGGTTCATGTTGAAGATGTCGTCGACGATCTGCAGTTCGTCCACGCCGAGCGCGCGCAGCCACCGCACTTCGGCCGCGACGTTCTCCGGTGACCGCCACCGGAACCTCTTGCCGAAGATGTCGTGGCAATAGGCGCACAGGAACGGGCAGCCCCGCGACGTGAAGATCGGTGCGTACCGCTTCCCCTTGAGGAGCGACATGAAATTGCGAACCTTGGCGTAGCGGTCGAAATCGACCAGGTCCCACGCCGGCAGCGGAATCGCGTCCAGGTCGTCGACGATCCCGACAGGCGTCGCCGCGCCGGCCCGCAACTGATCGGCGTTGTTGGTATAGGGTTCATCGGGCGCGGTACGCCAGGTCAGGCCGATGATGTCGTCGAGCCTGCGGTCGCCGCGAAACCAGCGCTGGCAGGCGATTGGAAACGCCCAGTCCGCTTCACCGTCGAAGATCCAGTCGAAGAGGCCCAGTGCACAGATCTTTCGCGTGTTGCGATGGGCGAACGGGCCACCGAGGGCAACGATGGTACCGGGGAACTCGTTGCGAATCATCAACGCCAGGCGGCCCGCCTCCTCCGCTTCGAGGTTCAGTGCGGTCACTCCAACGATGTGCGGTTGGAACTCCTCGAGCAGCGGGCGGAGGTCGAAGTATCGACGGCGTTCGACTCCGAGATCGACGAGTCGAACGTCGACATCCGCGCCGAACGTCTGGCGCAGCGTCGACGCCAGGTACAGGAGACCGAGCGGCGGACACGCGACCAGATGCCTGATTGGCTGGCAGGTCTTGACGAGGAGCACACGAAGCGGCGACGGGATTGCCATGACGCGCTCCCTTCGGGCCGTTCAATCCATGACGACGGCTGGTGTTCCGCTGACGGCTCGACTCGACGAGTGGCGTGAGGAGGCTGACAAACCGCTCCCGCGCGCTCTACGCGACTATCCGAGGCGCTCGGTGACGATATTCGCTCGCTGGCTCAGCGCTGACGCGGATTATAGGGGACGGAAGAGGCGGTTGGACGGCGGCGCGCATAGAACTTTAGTGCTATATAGATAGCACCTTCGGCATGCGGCTACCTATTCGACCATCGGCTCATGCGGCACTTGGTCGTGACACGGTATCGTTCGGCGGGTCTCCGCTGATGACACGCTCCCCCGCGCAACCGTTCCTCATCGGGATACTGGTGTCTGTCGCAGCGATTTGCGTCGCGCTCGCGCAGGCGCCCCCGCCGCCTGACAGTCGATCGATTCGCGGCGAGGTCTCAGACCCTGACGGTGTCCCGCTGCGACGCGCTCGCATCGTCGTCTCGTCCTATTCAAACGACACGGTCTTCACCGACGATGACGGCCGGTTCGTCATCGAGCGTGTGCTCTCGACCACGCTGACCGTTCGTGTCACGAAGGCGGGATACACGGAGGACGTGGCAACCGTCGACGCCAACGAACGGGCATCGGTGCGGTTCACGCTGGCGCGCAGCGCCGCGCTCGGCGGTCGAGTGCGCGATACCTTCGGCGCGCCCGTGACGGACGCATACGTGATTGCCCGTCTCATCCAGCCAGTCGGCACGCCGACGAAGGCGGCTTCGTCGGTTCGCCCGTTCGTGAAGACCGATGCGTGGGGGGACTTTCGGTTGGGAGGTCTCCCTCCCGGTGAATACGAGGTCAGTGCCGCTCGCGTCGCGTCCAATACGCCGAGGCAGCGTCAAAATCTCGAAAATGTGCTCTTCGGACCGCGACCGGCGCTGACGGCCTCGAGCGAAACACAGAGGATCAGGCTGGCGCCAGGCGACGAGCGGCCGATCGACTTCACGCTGGATGGTCCGTCCGAGCCGTGTGCGGTCACACCAGATTCCTGGCCGCCCGGCGCTGGCACCGCGGTCATTCGCGGGCGGGTGGTTGGCGCTTCTGGCGAACCGTTGCCCTGCGCCACTGTACGGATTCAGCGACCAGCGTCGATCGTTCGGCAAGTCCAAACGAATGCCCAGGGCGCCTATGCGATCGACGGTCTGCCAGCCGGGTCGTTCGCCGTGGCGGCGAGCAAGCTGGGCTACGTTCGCCTCGCCTACGGCCAGCGCGTCCCCCAGGATCCAGAGCTGCCAGTCTCGCTCCGCACCGGCGAGCAGCGCCGCAGCATCGACTTCGTTCTACCCGTCGATCCGGTCGTCACTGGAACGGTACGCGACGAGCGCGGCGAGCCTGTGACCGGTATCAGGGTGATGCCGATCCAACTGGTCCGAATGGAGGGGCGGACCACTGCCATCGCGCCGGGAGCGTTCCCGATTTTCAGCGATGACAGCGGGCGGTTCCGGCTCCCGGTGCCCGTTCCGGGCAAGTATCTGATCGCGGCGACCAGCTCGGCTGACATATCCATGACCCAACAGGGACGTGCGCACGTCTATGCGACGACCTACTACCCGGGAACGTCAGATCTGTCCACGGCGCAACCGGTCGACGTGGAGGTAGGCCGCAATGTTTCTGCGATCGACATCCAGCTCATACCATCGTTTGCCGCCACTGTGTCGGGCATCGTGCTCGATGCCGGCGGACGGCCGTTCAGTGGCCGTATCTCGCTGTCCGGGAGCGTCCGCTCGAACGCCGTGATGAGCGCGAGCCGGACTGCGCAGGCCGACGCCACGGGCGCGTTCATCATCCGCAACGTTCCCCCGGGTGACTACGTCGTGAGTGCCGCGCCAGAACGACAGTTCGGAATGCGACACGTGACCGTCGTGGACACCGACCCGCCTCCGGTGCTCATCAGAGCGTCGGCTGGCGCAAGCGTGGCAGGTGGCGTTCTCATCGATGGCATTCCGGCACCGGATGACGCCGGCATCACCGTGACGGCCTACCCAGTGGACCTCGACCTGGCGCCGCCTTCCAATGGACCGCGAGGGAGCCTCGGATCATCGGTGCTCGAAGGAGCCCGATTCCGCCTTGCGGGCATTACGGGCCGCGCCCGCCTGTCGGTGGCGACGCCGAAGTGCGAGAGCTGTTACGTGAAGACAGCCTTCGTCAACGGAGCAGACGCGGTGGACAGCGGATTCGATCCTGGTGTCGAAGGGAGCAGTGTGTCGGACGCCGGGATCCTTGTCTCGGCCGCCGGGGCTTCTCTGGAAGCGCGCGTCAGAGGGGAACCGGCAACGTCCACGAGCTCCGTCATACTCGTCGTGTTTTCGACCGACCGCGAGCTCTGGTATCCACGCTCGCAGCACGTGAAGACCCCGCCGGCGGCAAGCCGGCCGGCACGTCGAGTCACGGGCCTGCCTCCCGGCCCGTACTTCGTCGCCGCATACGACGCGCGAGCCGTGCACGTTGACGGCGGATCCTGGAACGATCCGTCGCTGCTCGAGCGCCTCGCGAGCCGCGCGCAGCGCATCACGCTCGCCGAGCGCGAGCTCAGGATTGTCGATCTTCCGCTCATCGCTGATTGACGTCCTGTGGTACTCCCGAGGCGATACGCAGCGCATCGGAGTACCATCCCGCCACCCACGTCGACTACGGAGCACACCATGGCCACGATCGAGAAGTTCTGCGCGCCCGCCGTCTTCGACCCGCCCACCTACAGCCAGGGCATCAAGGTCACGCAGGCACAGACGCTCCTGATCCTGTCGGGACAGGTGGCCTACACGGCCGACGGCTCGCCCGCCTTTCGCGGCGACTTCAAGGCGCAGGCGCGGGGCGCGTACCAGGCGATCAAAGCGCTCGTCGAAGCGCAGGGCGGAACGATGGCGAACATCGTCAAGATCACGACCTACGTGACCGACATCCGGTACCGCGTCGATCTGGCGCCGATTCGCGAGGAGTTCTTCGGCAAGAAAGGGCCGACCTCGACGCTCGTCGAGATCTCGGCCCTTGCGCATCCGGACTGGATGATCGAAATCGAAGCAATCGCCGTCATCTGACCCGTATCACGGAACCTTGGTCCGCCCGCAGGTCAGGGTTCGGCATTGCGAATGAGGCGCGGTCGCTAAGACTTCTTGTCGAGGAGTGCAGGCCAGTTCGTGATCAGGGTGAGGGCGGGCCGCACCGGAAACAGTTCCTTTCGCGACTCGACGTCCACCGAGTCGACGCCAAACTTCATCGTGGCACGCACCACCTGGTTGCTGTCGAGAGCCGCGTAATAGAGACCCTCCGGCGTCCACCTGGGATAGACGCCGCCAGCCACCGAAATCCGGACGGCGCGCCCAACGTCAGGCGATGCCAAACCCCGCAACGGGTCGTTCCCAGGCACCGCCCACCGCCTGGAGCGTCTTCGACCCGCTCGAACGGAGCAGATCGGCGATGGCGGGCGCACCTTCCTGCGCGGGCATCACAGGGCGATCGACCAGATACGGCAGCAGCTGCTGACGAACGGCCGATGGCAAGGTGGACTCGAGGTATTCGAGCGCCGTGCCGCGCAGGTGGCGGTCATCGCGCTGCAGACTTCGGAAGGCAATCTGGAGCGGCTCGCGCGGGAGCACGAGCGA
>DASUGH010000011.1:0-2704 GCA_036274155.1 Vicinamibacterales bacterium
CGGCCCGCATCACCGCCGCTCCTCCGCCGGTAGCCTCACTCGCGAGCGGCAATCGACTGGACGCCGAGCTCCGCTCCTACCTCGCCACACTCGGCTTCACCGGCCGAGTCGGGAGCACCCTCGAAGCGCGGCTCGGCAGGCGCATCGATCACCAGGTCGCCGAAGGCGGCCGAATGCTCTGGTTCGACCCCATCGGTGGACTCAACGATGACAACACCTGCGGCGGGTGTCACTCGCCGACAAACGGGTTCGGCGACACGCAGTCGATCGCCATCGGCATCGACAACAACGGCGTCGTCGGGCCGGACCGCACCGGCCCTCGCAACCAGCGCCGCTCGCCCATGGTGCTGAACACCGCGTTCTACCCGACGCTCATGTGGAACTCGCGATTCCGCGCGCTCTCCGGCGACCCCTTCGACAATCGCGCGGGTTTGCAGTTCCCGGATCCGGAGGGCCTCACGCTCTCCTACCAGCGACACCTCCTCGCCGCCCAGGCGTTCATCCCGCCCACCGAACGCGTGGAGGTGGCGGGGTTTGCCTTCGCCGGGGACAACGACGATATCCGGAACGAAGTCGTCCGGCGGCTCAACGCGACCAGGAGCTATCGTGACCTGTTCTCTCGCGCGTTCCCCGACGTGAAGGCGGGCGGACCGATCACGTTCGATCACGTCGGCCGAGCCATCGCCGAGTTCGAGTTCACGCTCGTTTCCGCGAACGCGCCGATCGACCGGTACGCGCGCGGCGATCGCAACGCCATGAGTGCCGAGGAGAAACACGGAGCTGTCCTCTTCTTCGGCCGAGCAGGCTGCGTCGGCTGTCACTCGGTGTCGGGCCAGTCGAACGAGATGTTCAGCGACTTCCGCGAGCACGTCATTGGCGTCCCGCAGGTCGCGCCGAGCTTCGGCAACGTCACGTTCGACGGCCCGGCACACAATGAGGACTTCGGGCTCGAGCAGGTCACCGGAAACCCGGCGGATCGCTACGCGTTCCGCACATCTCCGCTCAGGAACGTGGCGCTCCAGCCCGCGTTCATGCACAACGGCGCCTTCGTCAGGCTCGAGGACGCAATCCGCCACCATCTCGACCCCGTGGCCTCGGCGACGAGCTACACGCCGGCCCAACTCGCCGCGGACCTGCGGGGTCCGGTGGGCCCGTCGGCACCGGTCCTCCAGCGTCTCGACCCGCGGCTGTCAGCGGCGACGACCTTATCGGACGAGGAGCTCAGGGACCTTGTCGCGTTCGTGCGTGACGGTCTCCTCGACCGGTCGGCGGAGCCCCAGCGGCTGCGGCGGCTCATTCCCGAAAGGCTGCCGAGCGGCAGGGCGCCGTTGCGGTTCGAGTTTCGTTGAGCACTGGGGACTGGGGACTGGGGCCCTCTACCGGGACGACGGCGATTCCGCGCCTGCGGCGCTGCGCTCGGAATGACATGGCCTGCCGCCTTTTCGTCCGTCCCCGTCGCCCGTCCCCCGTCCCCGGCGGTCGCCAGTCGCCCGTCGCCGAATTGCGACGTCGACGCAAAAGTCTGCCCCGTAACCGCTAGGGCCTTCGGCGTGATCCGTCGCAGGTTGGCGCGCCCGAAACTCGGGAGGCGCATGACCGTGCAGGAGCTGACCAATGGGGCCTGTTCCCTTGACGACGCCTGAGGCGGAAGTCCCCGGCAGCGCATTGCCGGCGACCGTGCTGATTGTCGACGACGATCCCGACATGCGGCTCTATCTCCGGAGCTGCCTGCGGGGGCTCGCTTCGCCCTTTCAGCGCGTCATCGAGGCAGCCGACGGGCTCGAAGCGCTCCGGCTCCTTCGGTCGGTTGCGGTCAGCCTCGTGATAAGCGACGTCGCGCTTCCGGGCCTCGATGGCCGCCGGCTGACGCGTGCGATCCGCGACGATGCCGCGCTCGCCCACGTCACCGTGCTGCTCATCAGCGGCGAAACCGTGATCGGTGACAGCTCTGCCGACGGATTCCTCAGCAAACCATTCAACACGCACCAGCTGCTTGCCGCGCTGGACCGGCTGCCTGCACGGGGTGACGGTCACCCCTGATGCCCCGACGTGCTGCCACCGTTAGGCGCGTCGCTGAAGCACCCGAACCATCCCGATCCAAGCCAATCCGAAATTGGAGGTTGCCATGTCGTTCCGCAGATTCGCTCGCATCGCCGCCGGGTTGTTCCTCGCTGTCGCGCCGCAGCTCGTGCAGGCGCAAGGCCCCACGCTATCCCCCGAGCTTCAGACGGTTCGGAAGGGGCTCGACAAGTACACCGACCCGATCGTCGCCGTACACGATGGCTACTATTCCACGCTCGGCTGCATCTCGTACCCGAACGGCGGTGGCGAAGGCGCCATGAAGTACGCGCCGGGTGCTATGGGCGTGCACTTCCTCAACATGGGGAACATCGGCCCGACGCTCGACCCGACGAAGCCGCAGGTGCTGATCTACGAGCCGAACGGCGACAAGCTGAAGCTCATCGCGGCCGAGTGGTTCGTCCCCGTGGAGCTGGTGAAGGGGTCGGTGCCGAAGATCTTCGGGCAGGAGCTTGGCGGGCCGATGGAAGGCCACAAGCCACTGATGCCGGACGGGCTGCATCACTACGACCTGCACGTCTGGCTGTGGAAGAACAACCCCGAGGGCGTCTTTTCGCCGACGAATCCGGCAGTGAAGTGTCCGGCGACGGGATACTCGTTCACGGAATCGGCGCCGAAGATGGTA
>DASUGH010000012.1:0-3072 GCA_036274155.1 Vicinamibacterales bacterium
GTACCTCGCACCCTGGCACCCCGCACCCTCGCACCCCGCACCCTCGCACCCCCGCACCCCGCACCCTCGTACCTCGCACCCTGGCACCCCGCACCCTCGCACCCCGCACCCTCGCACCCCCGCACCCCGCACCCTCTTACCCCTTGACCTGCGCCGTCCTCAGTGGCGCCAGCTTTCTCGCGAGCAGCCGGTGACCCCTGCTCAAACGCGACGAGACGGTACCGATTGAGCAGTTGAGCGCGGTCGCCATGTCCTCGTAGGACAGCTCATCGAAATAGCGGAGCAGGATGGCCACTCGCAGCTTGGGCGGCAACGCGCCGATGGCTTCCTGCACCGAGCGCGCGATCTCGGCACGGGCCATCGTCTCCTCGTGCGAGGCCACCGGAGCCGGGATCGCCTTCAGCACTTCCGAGTCGCCCACCTGCCCGCGCTCGGCTTTCGTGCGGCGGGACCGATCGAGGCAGACGTTGACGACCAGTCGGTAGAGCCACGTCGAAAAGGCGGAGTCGCCGCGGAACTTGGCCATGTCCGCCATGAGCTTCAGGAAGACGTGCTGAGTCACGTCGTGTGCCGCGGCGGCGTCGCGCCTGAAGAAGTAGAACGCCACGGAATAGACGCGATCCTTGTACGCCTCATAGAGCAGTCGAAGCGCCTCCCGGTCTCCCTGCCGGCACGATTCGATGACCTCGGGAGTGATCCCGCGATCAACTGGATCCGCCACCTGGCCATTAGACGACGGGGCAGCCGGAGTTCTTCCGTCCGCGGGAACAGGGGTACCAGGCTGGGCCACAAAGCTGAGCCGTTACCGGAGCTCCGCCTGACGTATCGATCCCTTGTACGCCCTAACGAATTGGCTTACAGCTGTTTACAGGATTGGATGAATGGCGGGTGGCAGCGACTCTGGCCGGAAAAAACCGCGAATCCCTCGGCTCGATAATCTTAGTTGAACACACTAAGATCATCACGCTACACGCGCGCCCCGGAAGCCGGTATGCTTGTTTCAGCGTCGGCGGCGACGCGCAGGGACGGCCAGGCAGACGCAGTTCAGGCTCGCAGCCTTCTCTGCCCGACACCCTCATACCACCTTCGATCCACCACGATCGAAGGACAGCTCGGACAATCTCCTGGCCCGACTCCGGCCGGCGGCTTCACCCCGCCGGCCGGATTTTCTTTCGACACCCTCCGCCCGTGCTTCCGTCAGTCCCCAGCGATCAATGAATCGTCTCGCGCGGTGCGGCCGGGCCCGCCGCCGCACGCTCGGCCGCCACAACCCTGGCGATCATCGTGTTGAGATCGCGCTCGGGAATGTCGAACGGCCCGGCAATGACCGCCCCGAGCGTGAGCTCGAGGGCGATCACGACACCGCCGGTCTCGAACGGGTTGACGATCCAGCTGAAGCCGCGCAGCGCGATCGGCCGATCCTCGTCGCTCCCGGGGTTGCCGGCCCGCTCGAGCGCTCGCAGCATTCCGGCGAGCACTGCCACGACGTCGGCGTCGGTCCAGGCGCGCGGCTCGCGACGCACGGGAGAGATGACGTGACTCGTCGCGTGGTTCGTCCCGCGCAGCCAGATGTCGAGCTCGATATCCATCAATACGTCCCGCGCAGTTCGTGCAGCTGCACTCGCAGTGCTTCTGCCGATGATACCGGCGCCTGGCAGGCAAACCGACGACAGACGAACGCGGTTGCCTTTCCGTCGCGTCGGCCCATCGACGCCGCCCATGGCAGCAGCCGTTCGAGCACCGCCCGATGCGTCTCGACGACCGGCACGAACACCGTCGCCGGGAGATACGGGCCGCACGCCTCACGGAGCAGCGGCCGTGTGCCCTCGCCGGTGGCATCGCCGACCACCACGAGCTGGGACACTCCTGCATGATACGACGAGAGCGCCGCCAGCATCATCGGCATTGCGCGAACCGATTGTGCGGCGTGTGGCGCAACCATGCTCAACGAGCGGTCGATCGACTCGACGTCCCGTTCGGTCGCCCCCAGGAGATGCGTCAACACCAGCAGGTTCAGCGCGCCGACGGAACTCGCCGCCGGCTCGGCGCCATCGTGGTCGTCCTTCAGCCTGAGCAACACCGATCGATCCTGCCCGGTCGTGCTGAACCATCCCCCCTCGTCCGGATCACCAAACAGCACATCCTGCCGGCGCTGCAGCTCGATCGACCACTCGAGCCATTGCGGATCGCCGCTGGCCTGAAACAGCTCCAGGAGGCCGAAGACGAGATACGCGTAGTCTTCGGCGTAGCCGTCGACGCCGGCGCTGCCGTTCCTGTAGCGCCGCCGCAGCGTGCCCGAGCCGGCGTCCCACATCTGCCGGCGGATGAACTGCGCCGCACGGGCGGCGGTTTCGAGATACCGCCTGCAGCGCTCGACGGCGCCGGCCTCGCTGGACGCCTGCAGCAACCGGGCCGCTCGCGCGAAGGCCGCGATGGTCAGCCCGTTCCACGCCGTCAGCACTTTGTCGTCGAGGTGCGGCCGCGGCCTGGTGGCGCGGCGCTCGAAGAGCGCCACGCGTGCCCGTTCGAGCACTCGCTCGACTTCGGCCGGCGAACGCGACGTTTCGGCCGCCACCGCAGGGAAGTCCCGCGCCACGTACAACAGATTGCGGCCGGTAAACTCGCCCTGCGGATCGAACGGCGCGTTGCCACTCCCACGAATGCCGAACCGATGCCGGAACACATCCGCCTCGGCACCGAGGACTTCCTGGATTTCCGCGTCGCGCCAGATGTAGAACGCCCCTTCCGACGGATGCGCTTCGGGATCGCCTGCCTGCTCGGGCGGAATGCTGTCGGCATCTTCTGCCGAGTAGAAACCACCGGCGCTGTCGGTGAGGTCGCGGCTCACATAGTCCAGCGTCTCGAACGCCACTTCCAGGTACCACGCATCGCCCGTCGCCTGCGACGCCTCGGCATATGCCATCGCGAGCTGAGCCTGGTCATACAGCATTTTCTCGAAGTGCGGCACACGCCAGTCGGCGTCGACCGAGTATCGATGGAAGCCGCCGCCGAGATGATCCCGCATCCCCCCGAGCGCCATGGCCTTGAGCGTCGTCGTGACCATGTCGAGCG
>DASUGH010000013.1:0-57351 GCA_036274155.1 Vicinamibacterales bacterium
GGCGCGCCGACGTCGTAGGTGCACAGCACCTTGAGCCGGGCGACGCTGGCTCGATCGATCTGCGACGGTGGGGCGTACCGCTCCGATGTCAGCGTCCGGTTGTAGCTGGGCCAGTCGGCCGTTTGCTGTGCGTCCAGGGCCAGCGAGGCCGCACCGAGGATGACAGCAGCGAGAAGAATGCGAGAGCGAGTCATGATGGCGATCTCCCGAGGCCTACGAAGGCTACCACGGCCCCTTGCGCCTGTCCGCAATCGGACGGCGGCCGTCCCAGCAGCGGCCACGGTCAGCTACGACTCGGTGACAGTTTGCGTTACCAAGACTCTCTTGGTATTGGACCGGGAATTGCTCACGCGCCGGTGACAACGAAGCGAGACATGGCCATCAAGACGCCAAACGCGCTGTTCCGTGGCACGCTCGACGCGCCGATGCGGCAGCGACTCTTCATGGTCCGTGGTGTTCAATGAAACGCCTGGTGCGCGGCTGGTTGTGGCGAGTGCCGCTCGAGCGCGAGGTCGAAGACGAGATCGCCTTTCACCTCGAGATGCGCATCCGCGAGCTGGTCGAGCGCGGGGTGGATCCGCGCGAGGCCCGCGAGCTGACGCTCGCCCGCGCAGGCGACCTCGAACAGCTCAAGCGCATCTGTCTCGACCTGGCCAGAAAGCGGGATCGTGAGATGGACCTGAAGCAGTGGCTCGGAGAGGTTCGAGACGATGTGAGGTTCGCGATCCGGCAGCTGCGAAGATCGCCCGCCTTTACCCTCGTGGCGACGCTGACGCTGGCTCTCGGAATCGGCGTCAACAGCGCGATGTTTGCCCTTGCCGACGCGACGATGCTGCGGTCGCTGCCGTTCGCAGACGCCGGCCGCCTGGTGATGCTCTGGGAAAGCCGGGACGCAGCGTCCCGTACCCCGGTCAACCCGGTCGACTTCCTCGACTGGAGCGAGCGGAACCGTACCTTCGAAGCGATGGCCACCGTGGTTGGGAGCGGTCACTCGTTCGTCCGTGACGATGGGACAGCGGAACAGGTGGCGGCCCTCGCCGTGAGCGTCCGGTTCTTCGACGTCCTGAGGGTGGCGCCGATCGTTGGCCGCACGTTCCGTGATTCCGACGCCGGACCTCACCCGCGTGCTGTCGTTCTCAGCGAGGAGTTCTGGCGGAGCTGGTTCGACGCCGATGACTCGCTTGTCGGACGACAGGTCAAGCTCGACGGGAATCCGTATACCGTCGTCGGGATCGTGCCGGCAGCCTTTCAGTTGGACCTTCCCGGCACGGGCACCCCGGGAACGGTCGGCCTGTGGAGGCTGCTCAACACACCGGAGGAGCGCGACGCGACGCAGCGCTACGCGCATTACATGCAGGTTGTCGGAAGGCTCAAGCCCGGCGCGACGCTCGAGGCCGCGCGATCGGACATGTCGGCAATCGCCGCCGCCCTCGCACGCGAATCCCCATCGACGAACCAGGGCCACGGCGTCAGCGTCGCGCCGCTGCGCGAAGGGGTGATCGCGCCGGAGCTTCGCCGCACGTCGATGCTCCTGCTCGGTGTCGTCGGCTTCGTTCTGCTGATGTGCTGTGCGAATGTCGCCAGCCTCCTGCTCGCGCAGACGACCGGGCGCGCCCGCGAGCTGGCCGTGCGCTCGGCGCTCGGAGCAGGCCAGCGACGGATCGTCCGTCAGGTGCTCACCGAAAGCCTCGTGCTCGCTGCGCTTGGCGGCGCGATCGGCGTGGGAATCGGCGCGGCCATTCTGAAGGCCGCGCCGTCACTGATTCCGCCCGGCCTGGTGCCGTCGACCATCGCGCTTGGATTCGATCGGCGTGTGCTGGCCTTCTGTCTCGGATCTGCGTGCGTCGTCGCGGTCCTCTTCGGGATGGCGCCTGCGTGGCAGGCGATGCGTATGACCCTGGTGCAGGCCATGTCGCTCGATGGTCGCAGCACGACAGCGCGAGGGTCGCGGTTCAGAGGTGCGCTCGCCGCTGTGGAAGTGGCGACGGCGGTCCTCTTGCTGTTCGGAGCGGGGCTTCTGCTGCGGACGCTGATGGCCATGGGCGACGTCGACCCGGGCTATCGCGCGAGAAACGCAGTGACGATGAAACTCGGGATTTCGCCGTTGCAGGACAGCGCGTATGCGACGCCTGAATCGTGGCGGCAGTTCTATGAAGCCGTCGAGCGCGAGGTCAAGGCGATCCCCGGCGTTCGGAGCGCAGGATTGGGCAGCGCGCTGCCGCTCGAAGGACGCTGGTACGGACAGATGTTTCAGATCGTCGGCGATCCGCAGAAGCCGGCAGCGACTCGCGATTCCGCTGGCTATCAGATCGTGAGCCCGTCGTACTTTCAGACGCTCGACGCCCCCATCCTTCGCGGCCGCGGGTTCACCGATCGCGACCATGAGGATGCACCGTCGGTCTGTATCGTCAACGAAGCGTTCGTCAGGCGCTATCTTGGAAACCGCAGCCCGCTCGGGATGCGGCTCGCCGTCGTGGGCATGGGGGAGCCACAACACGGCGTCGAACGAGAGATCGTCGGCGTGGTCAGTCAGCTCAAGGAACGGCCCGACGAAGTCGAAGCCGCCCCGCACATCTACGTGCCGCTGGCACAGAACCCGTGGTGGTCGGTGTCGCTCGTTGTCCGCCCAGCCGAAGGGTCTGCCACCGCGCTCGTGCCGGCGATTCGGTCGGCAGCGGCACGCGTGGACAGGAACCGCCCGTTGACGCGGATTCGCACGCTCGACGACGTCGGGTGGGAGGCGACCTCCAGGCCGCGGTTCCGAGCGTTGATCGTCGGGGTGTTCGCAGCAGTGGCGCTGGTGCTGGCGCTGGCCGGAGTCTTCGGTGTACTGGCGCAGTCGGTCGAACAGCGCCGGCGCGAGTTCGGCGTTCGGGTGGCACTCGGCGCATCGCCGGGCCACGTGCTCGGTCTCGTCTTCGGCACTGCCGCGCGGATCATTGCGGCCGGGACATCGGTCGGACTGGTTCTCGCGGCGGCACTGGGCATGTCGCTCACAGTCTTTTTGTTTGGAGTGCGCCCGCTCGATCCGATGACATTCGTCGCCGTCCCGGTGCTGCTTGCGCTGACAGCCGCCATCGCGGCGGCGATTCCCGCTCTGCGGGCCATGCGTGTCGACCCCGTGGTGACGTTTCGTCACGAGTAGCCGGGCACGTCCCTGTCGCGGTCTGTCGCGTGGCTCCGCTCGTCGCCGTCTGTCAGCCGGGCGTGGAGCGGCTTCCGTGCCGTTCTCCCGGCTCATTCTCCGGCCTGCCATCCAATCAGACGTCGCGAGCCTGTAGACTTGTAGGCTGCGGCGTCGGCAATCAGTCCGTCAATCGTCAATCGTCAATCCGTAAATTCGTCAATTCGTAAATTCCATTTTCGTCGCCCCATGCTCATCGTCATGAAATTCGGCGGCACCTCCGTCGGGTCCGCAGAACGCATCTCTCAGGCCGCGCAGCTCGCCACCAGCGGGATGGCCCAGGGCCACCGCGTCGTCGTCGTCACCTCCGCCATGAGCGGCGTCACCAACGCGCTCATCGACGCCGCAACGGCGGCGTCGAAGGGCCAGTGGAATCCGCAGGTCCGGCAGACGCTGTTCGCCCGTCATGCCTCGGTGGCCGAGGCGGTCATCAAGGATCCGGATCGGCGCACGAGGACGCTGGCGGAGATCGACCGCCGCCTCGATCGATTCGAGAAGCTCTGTTACGGCCTGTCGATGGTGCACGAGCTGACGCCGCGGCTGCTGGACGCCATCTCCGGCACCGGCGAGATGCTCGCTGCACCACTGGTAGCCGCGGCGATCGCAGCGCGCGGCGTGCCTTCCTCGCCGGTGGATGCAACCGAGCTGATCGTGACGACCGATCAGTTCGGAGGGGCCGAGCCGCTGATGGAGGAGACGCGCACGAAGACGAGGGCGAGGCTCGAGCCGCTGCTGGCGGCCGGCGAGATTCCGGTGGCCACCGGCTTCATCGGCGCGACCGCCGACGGGGTGCTGACCACGCTGGGCCGCGGCGGATCCGACTATTCCGCGTCGATTGTCGGCGCCGCCCTCGGGGCCGGCGAGGTCTGGATCTGGACCGACGTCGACGGCGTCTTGACGGCCAATCCTGCCGACGTCCCCGAAGCGAGAACGCTGTCGGAGATCTCGTACAGCGAGGCGTCCGAGCTCGCGTACTACGGCGCCAAGGTGCTGCACTACAAGACGATCATCCCGGCCTTCCGGCAGCGCATTCCCGTCCGGATCCTGAACAGCTTCAACCCGTCCCATCCGGGCACCCGCGTCAGCGTCGAGGGCGATGCCTCGGCGCTCGGGGTGAAGGCGGTCACGGCGATTCGCGGCGTGAGCCTGATCGCCATCAGCGGTACCGGCATGCAGGGGATTCCAGGCATCGTCGCGCGCGCTTTCGACGTGGTGGCCGACGAGCAGTCGAACGTGCTGATGATTTCGCAGGCCTCGTCCGAGAACAACATCTGCTTCGTCATCAACACCTCCGAGGCGCCGCGGGTGGTGAAGGCGCTGCGCGCGGCGCTCGACGTCGACCTTTCGCGCGGTCACATCGAGGAGATCAGCGACCAGCCGGTCGCCGTCGTGGCCGCGGTCGGCGACCGCATGCGCGGGACGCCGGGGATTGCGGCCACGGTCTTCGGTGCGCTCGGCGGCGCCGGCATCAACGTCACCGCCATCTCGCAAGGGTCGTCGGAGCGGAACATCTCGATGGTCGTCGCCGAGGCGGACGCGTCGAAAGCGGTTCGCGCGTTGCACCAGGCGTTCCGGCTCGACCGCGTGCCGGCCGCCACGGCGACGGGGCGCGTGGGGTAGGATCGCGGTGCCGTACGTAGAGGCGGACCTTCCGCCTCCGCTAAAGCTACGGCGGACCGCCTCTACATGTCCGCCTGGGAGGGGAGTGAAGCATGCGGGTCCACAGGGTGCTGTTCGCAGCCGCATTGGTAGCCGTCATCACGGCCGTCGTACACGGCCAGGCAGGCCTGACGGGAAAATGGCAGGGCAAGACCGACCTCGGCGGTCAGGTCATGATGGACGCCAAAGCCGATGGCGAGGTGCTGACCGGGACCTTCGCAATCGACAAGCAGTCCGGGAAGATCGCCTCGGGCAAGATCTCGAAGAATGCGTTTACCTTCTATGTCAGCTTCGCCGGCGTGGCCACCGCCTTTTCGGGTCAACTGAGCGGAGACGAAATCAGGGTGATTCGTACGAGTCCGGACGGACCTTCGGCCCCCATCAGGCTCACGCGTGTCAAGTGAGCCGCAACCCGAACGCGTCGCTGTCGAGGAGAGGTGAGCAGTGAAGAACCTGGTGAATGGGCTCCTGTTCGCAAGCGTTGCGGCGGTGACCGCGACGACGGTCAGTGCGCATTTCAAGCTGATCTCGCCAGCGTCGTGGATCGTCGAGGACATGCGCGGCGATCCGCAGAAGATCGCTCCCTGCGGCGGCACCATGGCTGATGCCGGTACGCCGACCAATGCCGTGACCAAGGTGCAGGGCGGCCAGAAGCTGCACATCGAGGTCGACGAGACGATCTTCCACCCCGGTCACTACCGGATCGCGCTGGCCCGGACGCGCGCGGGTCTTCCGCCGGATCCCGAGGTGACGACGCAGCAGACCGAGAAGGGTCCGCGATCGGTATCCGCGGCCATCGCCACCAACCCGCAGCCGCCGGTGCTCGTCGACGGCCTGTGGCCGCACACCGAACGTCCCACGGCGAAGTGGACAACGGACATCGACATCCCGAACATCAGCTGCGAGAAGTGCACGCTGCAGATCATCGAGTTCATGGCAAACCATCCAGGCGTGCGCGAGGGCGGGTTCTCGTATCACCACTGCGCCGACCTGCAGATCACCGCGGACTCGAGTAAGCCGATCGACAAGCGCTGGTAAACGCCGGCGGGCCCGCCTCGTTCGAAGATGCTCGACGAGCTCTCCCGCGACATTCGTCAATCGCTTCGACTGCCGGCCCGCCAGCGCTGATGGGCTTGGCTCTCCGCCCCACCCGCGGCACTGCGGTGTTGCTCCCGCAATGTCGCGTTACGGGGTGAATGCCGCCAGAGGCGGCCATCAAGGAGAGCCATATGCCAGAAGTCATCGCCCCGCCGGCCCGTGCTCCGCGTGAGCCGCGCAACGGCGTCGATACCCCGGCACTGCTCGCCACCATCGATGCGGTCAGGACTGCCCCTGAACTGGCGAAGTTCCGCTTCAGGGCCAGCAATCGTTGGGTGAGCGGTACCTACAGCGAGTCGCGCGTCGAGCCGTTCAGCGGCGCCGGCACCGAGCACACTCACCAGACGCGCTTCAGCTACGGGGCCGACCATCCGGCCGTCCTCGTCGGCGCCGACCGCGGGCCGACGCCAATCGAGTTCCTCCTGCACGGCCTTACGGCGTGCATAACGGCCGGCATCGGCAACATCGCGGCGGCGCGCGGTGTGACGCTGACGTCCGTCGAGTCGCGCGTCGAGGGTGACATCGACTTGCGCGGCATCCTCGGCCTCTCGAACGAGGTTCGCAACGGGTTCCAGGCAATCCGGATTACCTTTGACATCGCCGGCGACGCGCCGCCCGAGAAGCTGCGCGCCATCGTCGAGCAGTCGCGGGCCAGGTCAGCCGTCTTCGACGTGCTCACCAACGGCGTACCGGTCGAGGTCAGCGTCAACGCGCGCTGAGGGGCCGGTGCCGGCGACGACGGCGGTCATCATCGGTGCCGGACAGGCAGGGCTCGCCATGAGCCGCTGTCTGTCCGAGAGCGGGGTCGAGCACGTGGTGTTCGATCGCGGTCGCGTGGCCGAGCGCTGGCGCGCGCAGAGCTGGGACTCCCTGCGCTTGCTGACGCCGAACTGGATGACCCGCCTCCCCGGATTCCAGTACACCGGGACCGATCCGGACGGCTTCATGTCCGTCCCGGACCTCGTCACGTTTCTGGAGCGGTACGCCACCTCCTCCCGCGCACCCGTCATCCCCGAGACCACGGTCGTCCGGGTGGAGCAGCGCAACGACGGCTTTCGCGTGACCACGAGCCTCGGCACCTGGCGGGCGCGGGCTGTCGTCATCGCCACCGGCTACTGCGACCTGCCGGTAGTGCCCACCTTCGCCTGCCGCCTGCCGCCTTCGGTGGCGCAGATCGTTCCTTCCGGCTACCGCCGGCCGGCGCAACTGCCGCCCGGGAATGTGCTGATCGTCGGCGCCTCGTCGACTGGCGTTCAGCTCGCGGACGAGATTCGGCGTTCAGGCCGTGAGGTCGTGATCGCGGCCGGTCGCCACACCAGGCTTCCGCGCTCTTATCGAGGACGCGACATTCTGTGGTGGCTCGATCGCATTGGCGCGCTGAGCCAGCACCGGGACGCGGTTCACGCAATCGATATTTCGCGTCACCAGCCGTCCTTGCAGCTGGTCGGGACGCCCGAGCACAGGTCGCTGGATCTCGGGATCCTGCGCGAGGCCGGCGTCCGGGTGGTCGGGCGAGTCCGCCACATCGAAGGCCGTTACGCCTGGCTATCCGACGACCTGATGGCCAGTACCGCGGCGGCGGACATCAAGTTGGCCGAGATCCTCGCACGTGTCGATCGGTTCATCGACCCGACGGGTGTGGCGGCCTCGTCTGCAGAGCCTTTCCGCCCGACGTGGCCGATCGCAAGTGGCGCGGCCATCGGCACCGAGCGTCTGGATCTCAGCGCCGAGCGGATCGGCGCCGTTATCTGGGCGACCGGCTATCGACGAACTTACCCCTGGCTCCACGTTCCCGTTCTCGATTCACGCGGTGAGATCGTCCATCGCGACGGCGTTACCCCGGCAGCCGGGCTCTACGTGCTCGGCCTGCAATTCCAGCGCTGCCGGAACTCGAGCTTCATCGATGGCGTCGGGGCGGATGCTCGATTCATTGCCGAGCGGATTGTCGGCGCGGCCCGCCGCGCGAGCGCTGCATAGGAGCACTCATGACATTCGATGCGATCGTCGTTGGGGCACGTTGCGCTGGCGCCGCGGCCGCTTTGCTGCTTGCGCGCACCGGCGCGCGTGTGCTGCTGGTCGACAAGGGCATCTACGGCGCCGATACGCTCTCGACGCATGCACTCATGCGTGGTGCAGTGCTGCAGCTCGAGCGCTGGGGTGTGCTGCCGGCGATCGTGGCGGCAGGGACGCCGCCGGTGCGCTCGACGACGTTCGGCTACACGGCGCAAGAAATCACCGTCCCGATCGAGCCGCGATTCGGGGTCGATGCGCTTTACGCTCCTCGTCGTGCGCTGCTCGATCGCGTGCTGGTGGATGCGGCGGCCGACAGCGGTGCGGAGGTGCGCTACGGTGTACGGGTAGACGACTTAGTCGTGGACGATCACGGCCGGGTGCGCGGGGTGTCTGCCGTCGATGCCGGGGCGCGTCGTGTGCTGCACGCCGACCTCGTCATCGGCGCCGACGGGCTGCGCTCGACCATCGCGAGGCTCGTGGGTGCGCCCTGCATTGCGAAAGGCCGTTACTCGGCCGGGACCCTGTACAGCTACTGGGACAGCGTGCAGTCGGACGGCTACTCCTGGATTTATGGGGACGGCGCCAGCATCGGCACCATTCCGACCAACGGCGCCACGTGCGTGTTCGCTGCGGTGCCGTCGGCGCGTTTCGCCCGCGAGGTGAGGGGACATCCGCTTGCGGCGTACCGGCGGTGGATCCGTGAAGTGTCGCCGGCAGTCGACGCGCGTCTGGAAGAGGCGCGCCAGCTCGAGCCGGTGCGCGGGTTCGGAGGCATCGCCGGATACATCAGACGCAGCACTGGACCGGGATGGGCGCTCCTCGGCGACGCCGGATACTTCAAGGACCCCATCACGGCACACGGTATCACCGACGCGCTGCGCGATGCCGAACTCCTCGTGCGCGCGGCAGCGAAAGGCACTGACGCCGCCCTCGCCGACTACGAGACCATACGGCACGATCTCTCGCGCCGTCTGTTCGAGCTCACCGACGAGATCGCGTCGTTCACGTGGACGGACGATCACCTGCAGTCCTTGCATCGGGCGTTCAGCCGCGAGATGTCGCGCGAGGTGCGCGCGCTGGCCGCTCTGGAGACGTTCCCATGCCTGTTGCGCCCGGCCAGCGTGCCTCTCGCAGTCTGACGCTCACCGCGGAACACGTGCGGATGTTCGCCGAGATATCGGGCGACCGGAACCCGCTCCACTTCGACGAGGCATTCGCCGCGCAAACGAAGTTCGGGCGCCTCGTGGTGCAGGGCGGGCTCACCACCGGGCTGCTCCACGCGCTCGTGGCGATGGACCTGCCGGGGCCGGGGACGGTGTTCCTGAGCCAGAACTGGAAGTTCACGGCGCCCGTCTACATTGGCGACACGATCACCGCGGAAGCCGAAGTGCTGTCGCTGCATCCTTCGAAACCGGTGACCGAGCTGAGCGTGCGCATCACCCGCCATGACGGGGCCACCGTTCTGGAAGGCGTGGCGTGGTGCTATACCTTCAGTGTCGTTCAGTGATCGATCGTTCGGATCGTTCGGATCGTTCGGATCGTTCGGGTCCTTCGGGTCGTTCGGGTCGTTCAGTGTCACCGCTACCAGGCTGTCATCGACTGTTCGAACAGCTTCGACAGATCCTCGGCCGAGGCGGCTCGTGGCGAAAGCTTCGTGATCCGCTGCTGCAGTAACGTGCCTTCGACGAGTGCGGGAATGTCGGACGAGGTGTAACCGATTGCGCGCAGGCCGTTGGGCACTCCGAGCCGCTGCATGAAGGAGACGATCCGGTCGGCGAGGATGGCGCCGGCATCGGATGGATGCCGCTTCGCAACGTCTGCGCCGAGCGCCGCAGCCGCCTCGAGATGCCGGGCAGGACTCGCGGCAGCCGTGAACCGGAATACGGCAGCGGCGTTGAGGATCACAGACAGGCCGTGCGGCACGAGCGCTCGATCGGGCGGATACCCTTCCGGCCGATACGTTCTGACGCGTCCGGCAACAGGGTAGGCCATGGCGTGCGGCAGATGCACGCCGGCAGTGCCGAATCCGAGTCCCGCATACGAAGCGGCGAGGAGCATCTGTGCGCGCGCCTCATCGTCGGACTCCTCCACGGCGCGCACGAAGGCGCGCGACATGATCCGCAGCGCTTCCAGTGCCCAGACGTCACTGACCGGGTTGGCGCCCTGATACGCAGGACGATGACTCGGGCGCTCGGGTCGTGTCCGCTCGGTGTAGGGCAGCGCCGTGTAGGACTCCACGGCATGACACAGCACGTCGAGGCCCGACGAGACGGCAACCGTCCTCGGAAGTGTTTTCGTGTTGTCGGGATCGAGCAGACCGAGCCACGGCTTCAGACGCCGGCTCGAAATGCCGGTCTTGGCATGAAGCCGCGTGTCGTCGAACACGCACACGCCGGTCGTCTCGCTGCCGGTGCCGGCGGTCGTCGGAATGGCGACGAGCGGCTTCAACGCGCGCGGAACTGGCAGGCCCCGGCCGACGGGCGGGTTGACGTAGTCGTAGAAATCACCCGGAGGACAGGTGACGTACAGGTTGATCGCCTTGGCCGTGTCGATCGCCGATCCGCCGCCGATCGCGACGAGCGCATCGTGCGTCTCGCGCATCCCCGCCTCGATTGCGGCGCGGAACGATTCATCGGTCGGCTCGATGGCGACCGAATCGTAAAGCACCGCGTCGACACGGTTGGCGGCAAGCGAGTCGAGCACGGTCGCCACCTGCGGCAGACGCGCGAGGCCGGGATCGGTGACGACGATCGCGCGCCGCACACCCAGGTCGGCGAGATCCATGCCGACCTCGCGCGTGACGCCGGTGCCGAAGCGGATCGACGACGCAGACGTTTCGAAGATGGTGTCGGTGGACATGAATCAGAAAGGTTCCGGGTTCCGGGTTCCAGGTTCCGGGTTCCACGTTCGAGGGTTCAGGTTCCGGGTTCCAGGGTTCAAGGTTCCAGGTTCCGGGGTTCAAGGTTCCAAGTTCCAGGTTCCAAGTTCCAAGTTCCAGGTTCCAAGTTCCAGGTTCCAAGTTCCAGGTTCCAGGTTCCAGGTTCCAAGTTCCAGGTTCCAGGTTCCGGGTTCAAGGTTCCAGGTTCCAGGTTCTAGGCTCTTCAGCTCGCCCTAATTTAGAGAGTACCTCCTGCGTCCTTCTTCCTCCTTTCTTCTTCCTTCTCTGTTCATGGGACGGCACGACTCGTGTATCTCACCCGACCCGACGTGGCGTCTCGCCGTTGCGGCGTCTCGCGTTCGGGCCATGAAGAAGCGTTTTGCGCTCTGGTTGGGTCTTGCCGCTCTCGTCCTCGGGGCGGCAGTTGTCGCCGGTTTCTGGCAGATCACCCCATTCGTACGCGACCGCGCGCTCGAGGCGCTCAACAGCCGATTCGAGAGCCGGGTATCGCTTTCCACACTTCAGGTAAAGGCCTTCCCTGCGCCGGCGCTCGAAGGCACCGGGCTGAGCTTCCGCCATCAGGGGCGCGAGGACATCCCGCCGCTGATCGAGGTTCCTGCGTTTTCCGCGGGCGCGGGGCTGTCGGGCCTCTGGGGCAAGACGATTCGTCTCAGGCGGGTCGAGCTGGCGGGGTTGACGATTCGCATTCCTGCCGGCGGCGTCAACGCGGCGGGCCGTCAGCTGATCAAACCGAACGGGCAGCCGTCGCGCGGCATGGGTCGTCGTGTGGTGATCGACGAGCTGGTGTCGCGTTCCGCGACGCTCGAAATCGCGTCGAAGGATCCTGGCAAGCTGCCGAGGCATTTCGACATTCACAACCTCGAGATGTGGCAGCTCGGCGCTGCTGAGGGAGCGAGCTTCCGTGCCTCGCTGACCAATCCGAAACCCGAGGGGCGAATCGAAACCACCGGTGTCTTCGGCCCCTGGCAGGCCGACGAGCCACGGACCACGCCGGTGCGCGGCAACTATCGGTTCGAGCAGGCCAACCTCGACACCATCAAGGGGATCGGCGGAATCCTGTCGTCGAATGGACGCTACCAAGGCGTACTGGAGCGAATCGAAGTCTCGGGTACGACCGAGACGCCGAACTTCTCCATCGATGTCGCGCGTCATGAGATCCCGCTGCACACGACGTTCGACGCGATCGTCGACGGCACGAACGGCAACACCTGGCTCGAACGGGTCGACGCGAAGCTGCGCCAGACGGCAATCCGCGCGCGCGGCTCGATCGTGCGCGCCGTCGAGACCAAGGGACGCCACATCACCCTCGACGTGTCGATCGAAGACGGACGGCTCGAAGACATCATGGCGCTCGCCGTGAACTCGGCGAAGGCGCCGATGGACGGCCGCATGCGGCTGAAGAGCAAAGTGGTGATTCCCGCCGGCGATACGGATGTGGTGGCGAAGCTGCAGCTGGACGGCACGTTCGAGCTGGCCCAGGCGCGATTCGCCAGTCTCGACGTGCAGCGGCGCATCGATACTCTCAGCCGGCGCGGCCGCGGCGACATCGGCGACGAGGGACCGAGCGTCGTGTCGAGGCTGCGGGGCCGGTTCGTGATGGACCAGGGGTCCATCCGATTCTCGGAGCTCACCTTCGGCGTCCCCGGCGCCACCGTGCAACTCGCCGGTTCCTACAATCTGCGCAGCGAGGAAATCGCGTTTGCCGGCGATTTGCTGCTCGATGCCAACCTGCGGCGGACGATGAGCGGCTGGAAGTCGATCATGGGTTTCATCGCCCAGCCGTTCTTCCGGCGGCCCGGCGGAGGATCGAAGCTGCCGATCCGCATCTCGGGGACGCGCTCGAACCCGACGTTCGGCCTCGACGTCAAGAAGGCCCTCCTTCCTGGATAGCGGCAAGAGTCGCCGCAGCTACGCCGTCAGCGTGGCAGCACTCTGCGCCGCGCCGGACGCCTCCTCAACCAGCGAAACCAGCGCCCGACCGGATATCATCAAAGGTCGCGAGCCACGCGGCGCGCACGGCGGAGACGGCGAAAGACTTGCTTTCCAGCAGGACCGAAGTCCTCATACCAGCTGTAAGGCTGCTCAAATTTCATCCGGCGGTCATCGGACCCCGTAATTCAGGGACGCATCCCGAAAACGCTATCGTTCTATGAGCTCATCCAACGACGAACAGGGGCGACGTCAGTTTTTTGCACGGACAATCGCGGGCATACACGCCGTGATCGGCGGCACACTCGGCGTGATGCTGGGCGGCGCGGCGGCGTCGCCGGCATTCGCGCGGCGGCAGGAGAACTGGTGGACGGCGGGACGACTCGGCACATTGACGCTGAATGAGCCGACGCCGGTCGTCATCCGCGTGGCGCGGAACGACGGTTACACCCAGGTCGTCGATCGGCGAACGGTGTTTCTGGTCCGCAGCGGCGATTCGCAGGTGACGGCGCTCGATTCGACCTGCACCCGCCTCGGCTGTCGCGTGACCTGGGACCGCGACAGCAAACAACTCAAGTGTCCGTGCCACGGCGGCACCTACGACCACACCGGAGCCGTGGTCGCCGGGCCGCCGCCCCAGCCGCTGACGACGCTTGCGACCCGTCTCGACGGCGATCAGGTGCTGGTGCAGATCTGATGCGGCGGGGCGGATTCCTCGACTGGCTGGACTCTCGCACCGGCCTGCGCGCCGCGCGCGCGCACCTCCTCGACGAGCCGCTGCCGAGCGGCACCGGCTGGTGGTTCGTCACCGGCAGCATCGTCCTGTTTCTCCTCGCCCTGCAGTTCGCGACCGGCGTCGTGCTGACGATGTTCTACGTGCCGTCGCCGGACTTCGCGCACGACAGCGTCCGCTTCATCATGCAGGGCGTCACGTTCGGGCGGATCGTCCGTGGCCTGCACTTCTTCGGCGCGAGCTTCGTGGTGGTGGCGGCCGTTCTGCACATGCTCCGCGTCGTCGTCTTCGGCGCCTACAAGAAGCCGCGCGAGGTCACCTGGATGACCGGCGTCGTGCTGCTGCTGCTGATTCTCGGCTTTGCGCTCACCGGTTATCTGCTGCCGTGGGATCAGAAAGCGTATTGGGCGACCACGGTCACGATCAACATCGCCCGCAGCGGACCATTCGGCGAGTACGTGGCAGGACTGCTGAAGGGGGGAGAGGCGCTCGGATCACTGACGCTGCTGCGCTGGTACTCGGCGCACGTGTTTCTGCTGCCCACGGCGCTGATCGGCTTCGTGGTGGCGCACCTGTACTTGATGCGGCGGCACGGCATCGCCGGGCCGATCGTCGAGGCGGATGGTCGCGCGCGCCCGTTCTATCCGTATCACGCGCTCAAGGACACCATTGCCATCGCCGCGGTGTTTGCGCTGCTGCTCACGCTGGCCGTGACCATTCCCACACCGCTCGACGCGGTTGCCGACCCCACCGACGCGAGCTACGTGCCGAGGCCCGAGTGGTACTTCCTGAGCCTGTTCCAGCTTTTGAAGTACTTCCCCGGAGCCCTCGAGCCAGTGGCGACGATCGTGATTCCCGGCCTCGTCGTCGCCGCGCTGATGGCCCTGCCCTTCCTTGACCGCCGTCCTGAGCGGCACCCGCTGAAGCGGCCGCTCGTGAGCGGCGCATTCGCGGTGGTGGGGATCGGCATCATCAGCCTGACCTGGCTCGGTCTGAAGGATTCGCCACGCGAGGAGCCGGAGGAGTGGAGTCCGCTTGCGATCGCGGGGCGCGAGTTTGCCCGCGACGAACGATGCACCAGCTGCCACCGGCCCGGTGGGTTGGCCAACGTGCTCGACGAAACCCGGATGCGGAAGGAGCCGCAATGGGTGCTGTCGCACGTGCGCGACCCCGAGGTGATTGCGCCCGGGCTGCGTCCGCCGCCGCGGGGCGGGATGAGCGAGGCGCAGGCGCAGTCGATCCTGAGCTTCATGCAGGAGGCAACGGCCGGGGAGCCGGCGCCTGCCGTCTCGTCGGCGATTCGGCTCGCGTCGCTGACCCTGGGCAGGTACTGCGCCACGTGCCACATGATCGACGGGGAAGGCGGCAACAGCGCTCCCGATCTGACGCGCGTCGGCGCCACCCGCGACGCGGATTGGCTGCGCAAGTGGATCACGAGCCCGGAGAGCGTCGATCCGTTCGCCAGCATGCCGCCGTTTGGCGACACGCTGACGAAGGAGCAGATGGACGCGATCGTGGCGTATCTGGCCGCGCGCAAGTGAGCGACGTTCGCGAGGAGGCCTCTACCGAAGCTCAGTTGTGTTGAGGATCGCGAATCCCGGTTTCCGCCTCCGCGCGGAGCGCTATGGCGGGACCTCGCCGAAGCTCAAAGAGCAGAGGCGGGCCGGCGACCGGACCGCGCTGCGATGGCGTCGTGGACCGCTCGACGCGAGCTCCGTGAGCTCGCTGATCCCCAGAGCCTTCTCGCGCGGTCAGGCGCCGCTGGTCGGTCACCTCCACAGGGATTCGCGATCCTCAACACCACTGAGCTTCGGTTTCTTAGACGCCTGCCGTCACCGTGTCTGCATGCACGACGCGCGTGCCGAGCAGCGCGAGGAACCCTTTGAGCCATTCGACGTGGCAGGTCCAGGCGGGTCCCGTGACGAGGTTCCGGTCCGTGATGGCGTCCGTGAATCCGAGCGGAACGAATTCACCGCCCGCAGCCGTCACGTCGGGACCGACGGCCGGATACGCGTTCAGGCGGCGTCCCTTGAGCACGCCGGCGGCCGCGAGCAGCTGCGGGCCGTGGCAGACGGCGGCGATCGGCTTGTCGGCATCCGCGAAATGCCGCACGGCCGCGAGCACCTGCGGGTTCAGCCTGAGATACTCCGGCGAACGTCCGCCGGGAATGACCAGCGCGTCGTAGCTGCGCGCATCGATCTCGGCAAACGTCGCGTTCAGCGAAAAGTCGTGGCCGCGCTTTTCCGTGTACGTCTGATCACCCTCGAAATCGTGAACCGCCGTCCGCACCTTGTCGCCTGCCTTCTTTTCCGGGCACACCGCGTGCACCACGTGACCGGCGATCTGCAGCGCCTGGAACGGCACCATCACTTCGTAGTCCTCCACGAAGTCGCCCACGATCATCAGAATCTGCTTGGCCATGGCACTGCCTCCTCGGTTTCGTCGAAGCCGCCTCGATGCGACCGCCAATTGTGCCACGCCGTGGCGCAGTGAAGGGGGCGAGCGCCTTGCGCCCTTCCAGCCAGGTGCTGTAAGCTCGGCCGCGCCCCACTGACAGCCATGACCATCGCGGAAGGTTCGCGGCTTGGTCCCTACGTCATTCAGGCCACCACAGGTGACAAAGCGGGCGAAGTCTATACCGCGTTCGACACCCGCGTTGATCGCACCGTCGTCATCAGGGTCCTCCCGAGCGACGACCCTGGTCTGAACCAGCGGCTGAAGAGCGAGGCGAAGATTCTCGCCGGCATCAGGCATCCGAACATTCGTGTGCTTCACGACATCGGACGCGAGCGGATTCGCGTCGATGAGGCGCCGGACCTGCACGGAGGGCACGCCGACGTCGATGCGCCATCGGCCGGCGGCGAGGCGGGAGCTGCGCCGGAAGAGCGCGAGGTCGAGTTTCTCGTCCTCGAGCATCTCGAGGGTGAGACCGTCGCGGATCGCCTCGCCCGCGGACCCGGTTCCTCTGCTTCGAAGCGGAAGCCGCCGATCACCATGGACGACGCGCTCGCCATCGCCGTGCAGATTGCCGGCGCGCTCGACCATGCACATCAGAAGGGACTGGTGCACGGCCACCTCAGGCCTGACACCATTCTTCTCACGCGCGGCGGCAAATCGTCCGATCCCCCTGTGGTCAAGCTGCTCGATTTCGGGTTGGCGCCTGAGGACGGTCCGGCTGAAGCCGGACACTACGTCCAGGAGTCATTGTTGCCGACCCGTGAACACGTCACAGCGCAAGGTACGGTGGCGGCTCAGGTCGAGTACCTGGCGCCGGAACAGCTCGAAGGCAAACCGGCCGACGCACGGTCGGACCTCTTCGCGCTTGGCGTTGTCCTCTATGAAATGCTCACGGGCAGGAAGGCGTTCGAAGGCAAGAGCCCTTCGGTGCTGATGGCCGCCATCCTGACGGCGGAGCCGGATCCGCTGCCGGCGGCGCACCGGCTCGTTTCGCCGGCGCTCGATCACGTATTGAAGCGCTGCCTCGCCAAGGACCCGGAAGATCGATGGCAGACCGCCCACGATCTGCTCGTTCAGCTCCGGTGGATTGCCGGCAGCGATGCATCGGCGTCAGGAGCGGCCGCCGTCGGGGCACGCCGTGCGCGGTGGATTCTGTATGCGGCGCTGACTGCCGCAGTGGTCATGCTTGCCGCGTTGGCGGGACCAATCGTCCGATACCTGCAAGGTCCCACAGACCAGCCGCCATTCCAGTTTCGCAACCCGGTGGTCGGCCTCCTCGCGAGGGACATCTCGATTTCCCCCGACGGGCGCATGATGGCGTTCATGGCCAGGCCGGATCAGCAGCAGCCTGCATCGCTCTTCGTCCGACCAGTCGGGTCGCTCGACTCACGGCGGATCGCAGGCACCGACGACGCAGCGCAGCCGTTCTGGTCTCCCGACAGCCGGTACATCGGGTTCGTGGCGGGCGGGAAGCTGAGAAAGGTCGAGACTGTCGGTGGACCGCCGCGCGATGTGGCCGATGCGCCGGACTTCGAAGGCGGCACGTGGAACGAGGCAGGAACGATTCTGTTCGGGTCCGCGAAAGGGGTGTTCAGCGTGTCGGCCGAAGGTGGAACGCCGATGCTGGTCTCCACCGCTTCGAAGCCGGAGACCGGACACTTCTGGCCGCACTTTCTGCCCGACGGACGTCACTACATCTACCAGGCCTGGTCAGAGGAACGGACCAATCGGTCGCTCTTCACCGGATCGGTCGACTCAAAGGACCGAGTCCGGCTCATGGCGGCGGAAACCAACGTCGTCTACGTCGGCGCACGCAGTGGCGGCGCCCCCGGCCACCTGCTGTTCCATCGCGAAGCCACAGTATTCGCGCAACCGTTTGATGCTGGCAGCCGCAGCCTCGCTGGCGATGCCGTGCAGATCGCCGGCGGCGTGGCCTATGACCAGGGTAACGGCCGTGGTTATTTCGACGTGTCACAAGGCGACGCCCTGGTCTACTTTCAAGGGGCTGCTGGCGGGGGAGGCAGGGGTTTCACTGCTGGCAGAGGCGGAGTGAACCAAAACGTGCAGCTCGCGTGGGTCAGCCGGACCGGGCAACTGATTGCCGCTGCCGGCGACCCCGCGCCTCAAGGTGACTTCGATGTTTCACCCGACGGCAGTCTCGTCGCGGTCACGCGCCAGGAAGAGAGCGGCGCGGACGTCTGGCTGATCGACTGGCGGCGCGGCGGTATCGGGAGCAGACTGACCATGGATCCGGCCGACGACATCAATCCGGTCTGGCTGGATCAGAGCCGCGTCGCGTTCACGTCCTACCGGAAGGGAAACGCCGATATCTACGTCAAGAACGCCAACAGTCTGGGCGACGACGTAGCGCTCCTGGAGTCGCCGGCCAACGAGTTCGTCGAAGCCTCGTCGCATGACGGCCGCTACGTCGCGTACCTCACGGGCCAGGACAACTTCCTCGAGATCTACGCACTTCCGCTTTTCGGGGACAGGAAGCCGATTCCGGTGGTCACCGGACGCTACCAGAAGAACGAACCGCAGTTCTCGTTCGACGGGAAGTGGCTTGCGTACACATCCGACGAATCGAAGCCGGGAAGCTTCGAGGTGTACGTCATGTCGTTTCCGCCGAAGGACCCGGCGACGGATCAGAAGCTGCGGGTGTCGCGCGGCGGCGGCGGTCAGCCGCGATGGAGCAAGGATGGGCGAGAGCTTTACTACCGTGCGCTCGACAACCAGATCATGGTGGTGGGCATCACCGCCGGAGCGAAGATTACAGCGGAGGTCCAGCGCCTGCTGTTCCCGCCTTTTCTTTCGGCTCTGCAGACCAGGGACCCGGCCCGACACCAGCTGGCCGTGACTCCCGACGGCGACCGTTTCCTGCTGCGAGTTCCGCCGGGGCAAGTTGCACGCGAGGGTGGCTCGGGCGCGGCGCGCGCCGGGCTGGTTTTCGATCCGGCCACTGGCCAGGTCAGCGGCGGCGCACGTCGAGGTGGGCGCGCTCGCGGTGCCGTGGCGGGCGCCCCTGGACTTACTGTCATTCGCAACTGGGCGGCGATCGCCCAGCGGACTGGACGGTAGCAAGAGATGACACTGTGGCGTTAGCAAACGGTACGCGGCTCGGGACCTTCGAGATTCTCGCCCTGGTCGGCGCCGGCGGGATGGGCGAGGTGTATCGCGCGCGCGATACACGTCTCGATCGCACGGTGGCAATCAAAGTGCTGCCGCAGCATTGGGCCGACGACCCGGAGATGAAACAGCGCTTCGAGATCGAAGCGCAGACGATCGCCTCGCTCAATCATCCGCACATCTGCACGCTGCACGACATCGGCCGGCAGCCCGCCGACGACTCGGGCCGTCATGTTGACTTCCTGGTCATGGAGTACCTGGAAGGAGAAACACTCGCACAGCGGCTCGAGCGCGGAGCGCTGCCTCTGGACGAGGCGCTGCGCGTGGCGATTGCTATCGCCGACGCGCTCGACAAGGCACACCGGAGAGGCGTGACGCATCGTGACCTGAAACCGGGCAACGTATTCCTCGTGCGAGGGAGCGGCGCGTCAGACCCGCCGATTGCTAAGCTGCTCGACTTCGGGCTTGCGAAGGCTTCCGGCCCCGTGGGAACCGGTTCGTCTTCGACACCCTCGAAGCTCGCCACCACACCGCGGCAGCTGACGGCGCGAGGTGCCATCCTCGGCACGCTGCAGTACATGGCGCCGGAACAGCTCGAGGGCCACGAGGCCGACGCGCGCACAGACATCTTCGCCTTCGGGGTGATCCTGCACGAGATGGTGACCGGCCGGAAGACATTCGAGGGCAAGAGCCGGGTGCTCCTGATGTCGGCAATTGCAACTGCGGAGCCGCCGCCTCTTTCCTCCGCTCAGCCGGCCGCCTCTCCAGCGCTCGATCACGTTGTGCGAACCTGCCTCGCCAAGGATCCGGCGGACCGCTGGCAGACAGCGCGCGATCTGCTTGCCGAGTTGCAGTGGATTGCGGCTGCTGGCCGCAACACCCTGGCGCCGAAGCGGGCGTCGCCTGCGCGCCGCATGCGGAGCGGAATGTCGCTGGCGATCGCTGCCGCTGCGCTGCTGGCGCTTGCTGCGGTGGCGGCGTCCGTCTTTTATTTCCAGGGCTCCGTCCAAGCCGCCGAGAGCCGTATTCGCATCCCGATCCAGTTGTCTGCCGAGACGACGCAGCTCGTGGGTCCGAACAACCTCCGCACGTTCGCGGTGTCACCGGATAGCAAGACCGTTGCGTTCGTTGCAGATACATTTTCGGACCCGGCTGCCTTGTTTGTCCGCCCGGTGGGATCGATCACGCCGCAGCGTCTGGCGGCGGCCGCGGGGACCGCCCTGGGGTCGTCACAGCTCTTCTGGTCGGCCGACAGCAAGTCGATTGCATTCGTGTCCGCCGGCAAGCTGATGAAAGTGGAAGCGACAGGCGGGCCCCCTCAGGAGATCTGCGAAGTGCCCGACTTCGCGGGCGGAGACTGGAACCGCGATGGAACCATACTCTTCGGCACCTCGCACGGCGTGTTCCGAGTGTCGGCTCAGGGCGGTGCGAAGCCCGAGCCGGTGACGACTGTCGCGGCGCCGGAGTCTGGACACTTCTGGCCGCATTTCCTGCCGGACGGCCGCCGCTTCCTGTACCTTGCATGGTCCGCCGACGCGGGCGGCCGGGCGATCTTCGCGGGCTCTCTCGACTCCAAGGACCGGTCAAAGGTGATTTCCGCCGAATCCAAGGCGGCGTACGCGGAACCGGGCTACCTGGTGTTCCGGCGCGAGGGCGCCATCTACGCGCAGCCGTTCAACGCCCGATCACTGACAGTCTCCGCAGACCCCGTTCGCATTGCGGACGGGGTCGTGAGCGCGTCCAACGGAGATGGGGCGTTCAGCGTCGCGCACACCGGGGCGCTTTTGTACTATTTCAACTTCTTTGGAGGTCCGGCCGCCACGTTCGATACCTCGGAGTGGCAGCTGTCGTGGGTCGATCGAAGAGGCACACAGCTCGGGACTGCCGGTCCGTTCGGTCTGTATCGTGGCGCCGAGGTATCGCCTGACGGCGGGCGCATCGCCGTGCACAAGCACGACGCGGGCGGAGGCGACATCTTCGTGATCGAACCGCGCGGCGCGACGACACAGCTCACCTTCGACGCGTCGCACCACAACTCGTCGCCGATCTGGTCCCCCGATGGAACGAAGGTGGTGTACAGCTCGTTGCAGAAGGGCAAGTGGGGTCTCTACCAGACGCTTTCGAACGGGTCCGGGACCGAGGAGCTGCTCTATGAATCGGAACTGCCCAAGGCGCCGATGTCGTGGTCCACTGACGGCAAGCAAGTCGTCTTCTGGGTACAGGACCCGAAGACGGCCGGCGACATATGGGTGCTGACGGTCGACGGCAAGAAGCCGGCTCCGTTTCTCGCCACGCCGTTCAACGAGACACATCCGCAGCTTTCCTTCGATGGCAAGTGGATCGCATACACGTCGAACTCGACGGGTGGCCGAAACGAGATCTGGGTGCGACCGTTCCCGACCGGCAGCGGCGTCTACCGGATCTCGAAGGATGGGGGTGATTGGGCGCGCTGGAACCGGAACACCAAGGAGATCCTTTTTCACTCCCTCATCGCGGGTCAGGTCAATCCGGGGATGATTTTGTCGGCGACAGTCGGGGCTGTGGGGTCGGCCCTCGAGCCGCTCGATCCCAAGGAGGTGGTGGCGACTCTGGCACTCGACATCGCTCACAGCGGCGGCGACTATCACACGTTCAGTCTGTCGCCCGACGGCGAGCGGCTGCTGATCTACCAACTGGTGCTCAACTCGGATCCGGCGACCGACGGGGGACCGGCGCTCAGTGCTGACCCGCCGTTCGGCCTCGTGGCCGCGCTCAACTGGACGGCGTCGCTGCAGAAGTAGGCCGTTCTCTGGCCACGCTGGCCAGTCCCTCTACCTTCTCCGTTCTACGTGCTAGTAAAGTAGATCCCATGCGCAACATCATCGCCTCGATCGAAGAGGAGTACCGGCGCTACAAGGCGCTGGCCGAGGGAGCGATTGCGCAGATCACCGACGCCGACCTGACGGCCCAGGGGCCAGGCGACAGCAACTCGATCGCCGTGATCCTCGCGCACCTCGCCGGCAACTTCGCGTCGCGATTCACCGACTTTCTCACCACCGATGGTGAGAAGCCGTGGCGCGATCGCGATCGCGAGTTCGTCCCGCGCGAGGCACGCCGGCAGGAACTGCTCGAGGCGTGGGAGCGTTCGTGGGCCGTGCTCTTCGGTGCGCTGGCGCCGCTGACGGATGACGACCTGCTCCGGACGGTCACCATCCGCAAGGAGGCGCTGTCGGTGCACGATGCTCTTCACCGATCGCTCGCGCACACGGCGTATCATGTCGGCCAGATCGTCTACATCGCGAGAGCCTCACGTGCAGGCGACTGGCGCTGGCTGAGCATCCCGCCGGGCCAGTCCGCCGAGTACAATCGGCGTCCCACCCGCGAGAAGCCGCAGGCCCACGCGGCGGCTGTACAGGACCGGTTGGGAGACCGCCGGAGCTAGCCATGGGCTCTGCAGCGTCTTTTGGCCGCGCTGCGCGCGGCTGGCTGGACCGCTATGCGGATTCGCAACGAGCACAAAATTCAGGTTCCGGGCCGCACAACGGTCTAGCAAGGACCCCTGATCGGATCGCACCCATCGTGCCGGACCTGACGCCACGACGCGTGACACGGGCACCGGCGGCCGTCGTTCGCCGGGAGCTGCTGCGGGCTCTCGCCGGCGTCGTTACCGCCCCCGTTCACGCACTGGCGTTCGTCCTTCGAAGGGGCAGCCTTCGACGGGAGCTGGCTGCGGACCTGAACCGGCCGGCGTCGATTGCCAATCCGCCGCCGTTCCATCCCACCGGCCGTCAGCCGCGAATCTTCCTGTCGTGTGCGGAGCCTTCAGGGGAGCTGCACGCCGTCAACTTCCTGCGCGAGCTGCGGACGCTCACGCCAGGAGCTGACGTCGCCGGTCTCGGCAGCAGCCGGCTTGCCGCGGAGCGCATGACGATCCTCGACGACCCGGTCCAGCGCGCCACGATGGGATTTCGCGGCGTGGCCGGCGCATTGCCGTATTACATCCGGCTGCTCGAGCGCTGCGCCGGGTACTTTCGCAGCGCAGCTCCCGACGTCGCGGTGCTGATCGATTCACCCGCGCTGCACGTTCCGCTCGGCCGAATCGCACGCGAGTACGGCGTGCCGGTGCTGCATTTCGTGACGCCGCAGCACTGGGCCTGGGCGCCCTGGCGCGCCACGAGCTACGCGAGCGCCGTCACCCGCGCCCTGACGATCCTGCCATTCGAGCCGGCGTGGTTCGAACGCCGCGGCGTCCCCGTCGCCCACGTCGGACATCCGCTGCTCGACGAGCTCGCACGCGTGCCGGCGACGCGCGGCGCCGATTCGTCCGGGACGATTGCCGTGCTTCCGGGAAGCCGGGCGAACGTGATCGATCTCAACCTGCCGTGGATGTTGAGTGTGGTGGCGGCGCTGCGCCAGAAGGCGCCCTCTCTGGAGGTGTCGATCGTCCAGGCCGGCGATCGGCACCGCGCCCGCATCGATAGGCATGTGAAGGACGCCGGGGCCGAACGCTGGACCCGAATCGAGACCGGCGACCTCCACGCGTCGCTCTCACGGGCGCGTGCGGCGTTCTCGGTTTCGGGCACGGTGCTGCTGGACGTGCTCCACCACCGGCTGCCGACGGTCTGCATCTACCGTGTCGGCACGTGGCGCGGCGTGTTCATGTACCGCCACGCGCTGCTCACACCGTGGTTCGCCTCGGTGAACCTGCTGGCCGGCCGTGAAGTCGTTCCCGAGTTCTGCTTTGAGGGGCGCGGTCCGTTCGACGACGTGGTCGATGCGCTGCGCCGGATCATTGTCGACCCCGGCGCCCGGCGCGCAGCGATCGAAGGCCTCGAGCTCGCGGCAGAGCGCCTGGGTCCGCCCGGTGCGTGCCACCGCGCGGCGCTGCACGCGTTGGATTTGGTGGAAGCAAGTACGAAGTAAGAAGTGGGGAAGCGTCCGTCGCAGAGCGGACCTTCAGGTCCGCTAGCTTCGTCCTATCTCCTGTCTCCTGTCTTCTATCTCACAGCGCCTTGTCCAGCCCCTCTGTAAGCTCGATGACCGTGCCCCACGGATCGACGAGCATGGCCGTCGCGACGCTGGCGCCAAGTGGCGAGCCTTTGCGATAGGCCTGCGTGAGCTTGATGCCCTTGCCCTCGAGCTTCTTGCAGAATGCCTCGAGGTCGCGCACCTCGAAGCCGACGTGGTCGATCACACGGCCCGCCGTCGTGGGCGCCATCGGCTCCTTCACCTCCCAGCGGAAGAAGTTCAGCATGTAGCCGATGCCGGGAAGGTCGGCCCCGGCGAAGTAATCAGTGAAGGTGTTCGGGCCCGTGCGCGGCGTTGCGTCCAGCGCCTTCACGTACCAGTCGCGCATCTCCACGTACTGCGTGTTGATGAAGTGCACGTGGTGATGCGCGATCGGCGGCCCGCCCTTGGCCGTCACGAGCTCCACTTTCACGTTGTCAGGTCCGAGCAGGTACTCGAAATTTCCGTACACCGCCGACTGGCCGCCTGCAGGGGCCGCCGCCGGGCCTGCACCACCCTCTCGTCCTACCGTGCGCTGGTAGCCGGCCGAGACGACCTTCTTGGCGAGCGACGGAACGTCAGGCGCCGCCAGCCCGATGTGATCAATCGTGCTCGTCCTCGTACCGCCGCTCGGCTTCTGTGCGTGCAGGAACAACATCACGTCGCCGAACTTGACGACCTCCTCGCTGCCGACCGTGCCGGCAGTGCCGCCGAGCGCATCGACCCAGAACTTCTTGTGATCGGCGATGCTCGTGACATTCAGGTGATAGTGCCCGACGCGGACCGGCGCCTCCTTGTTCAGCATCTGGGCGGACGGATGCGAAGCAGCGGCAAGGGCGAGCAGGGCAGGGACGGTGAAAGAGAGCGCGGTTCGGTTCATGGTCGCGAATCTTAGCACTGACAGACCCAAGACCACGAAGGCCCTTCGGGCACTCACGAAGGTCACGAAGAGCTTCGCAGCGACCTTCGTGGTGACCGGTAGGGACATGCAGCGAGCGCGGGAGCGCTCGCTGCGAGTTCTGGCGGGCGGCGGATCTACTTGGCGACCGTCTTGACGGTATCGCCGACCTTGAAATCGGAGCCCGACACGACTTCGGTGCCGGCTGAATCCGCATCGACGTCGACGACCCGCAGCACGCCCACATCGGTGGCCAGGCGGCGGATCACTTTGCCGGTGGCCGGGTCCTTGATCTCCTGCGTCACCCGCTGCACGACCAGCTGATCGCCGACCCGCACGCCGGCCTTCGACCCGACGTTGAGGATCACCTGCTTGCCTGCCACGGCGGCGACGAGCCCTTCGACTGACACGGAGCGCTGAGCGACCTTGCTGCGCTGAGCGACCACGTTCGTGCTCATGTTCTCGACCGCGGCCTTCACGGCTTCGCCGATGATCGTGCTCTGGAATTCGCTGCTCCCGAAATTCACTCCGCCGGCGCCGAATCCGCCCCAGCTGCCGCCGCCTCCGATCAGCGAGGTGCTGGTCCGCTTCGATTCGCCCATGCCTTCTGCGACCGCGAGAATCTCCGCCGTGTCGATGCTGACCAGTCTGGAGGTCAATCCAACCACCGCCTTGCTGTTCTTCTGGCTGACGCCACCGAGCCCGAACCGGCCGGCGACGGCGCCGACGCCGCCGACACCGGTCGACTTGGTGTCGTTGCCGAACTGGGTGACGCTGCCGAGGATCATGGCGTCCACGCCGAGCAGCTTGCCGATCCTGGCGGCCGAGCTCGCATCGGCCCGGTCGCTGTTGGAGAAGTTCTGCTCGGCCAGAATCTTGTCGAGCGCCTTGCGCTCGATCACCGAGTAGCTGCCATCCTTCACCAGATAGGTGACGAGCAGGTCGGTGACCCCCTTGCCAACGTCGACGTTGCTGCCGAAGATGGCGGACACGTTGCTGTGAACCGTGGCGTAGTCGAAATCGAGGACGGCAACCCGCGTCTTCCGCGGCGCGCTCCCGTCCGCGGTCTGCGCTGCAACCGGGGGCACTGCCGCAACGAGCAGCAGCGACGTCACAAGGGCAGCTCTCTTCATAAGATTCACTCCGGACGAAGACTGGACGCCGCCGCACCGGGGGCGGCGATTCACGACAGTAGTGTCACGTGACCGCAAAACGTTGCACGACCCTCCCGGTGCAGACGTCGTGGTGACCGCTGTCTGGAAACCAGCGCCGCTACTATAGCTCATCAGGCCTTGGGATTCGGGACTCGGGATTCGGGATTCGGGATTCGGGACTCGGGATTCGGGACTCGGGTTGATGCTCGACGCTCAGATGGATTCAGCGCACCGTGATCGGAATCTCGCGTTCGATGTTTTGCTCGCGATCGAGAGAGGACCGGCCCGCGACGTGCACGAGATAACGGCCAGCCGGCACCTCGTCGAGAGCGAGATTCTGCGAGAACGTGTAGGCACTGGGTTGTTTCGGCTTGGTGGCGGCCGTTCGCTCGAGCGCCTGGCTGCCGAGCACCTTGCCGTGCTCGTCGCGCAGGTCGATCGCGAAGGTGACGACGTGCGGCTTGCGACGGTTCTCGTACGCCTCCCAGAACACCGTCAACGTGTCGGTGTGGGCGAACTCGCGCGCGGTGGTCGGCGGTCCCGGGAAGTCCACGTCGATGCGCGCGTGCGGACTCACCGTGAAGGTGTCGCGCGCCTGCGCGGACGTGACCGCGAGGCCGCTCATCGAGAAGTCGTCGCGGAAGTCGGGAACCACGAGGTCGTAGACGACGCTGCCGGCCAGTGCGGCGCCGCCGGCGGAGGCGCGCAGCTGATAGCGCCCTTCGGGCAGCGGCAGCTGCGACAGCACCCGTAGAGCGCTGCGACTGACGCGCTCGTAGGTCTCGGGCTTGAGCGCGACGGTGGCGCGATGCCGCCAGATGGGCCACCGCCTGTTCTTGATGTCGGTGACCGCGAACGCGAGCTCCAGTTCGCCGCGGTACGCGCCCGCCTCTTCGACGAGATTGAGCTTCGTGGCGGCGATCTCGACCGCGATCTCGACGTTGGCGTCTTTGCCCTTGCCCTTGAACGGCGCGGCGTAGACGCGCATCGGCACGCCGCTCGTGGTCAGCGGGCTGGCGACGGCGTCCCACACGGCGGCGAGCAGTCCTGGCGGCCGTTTCTCCGGCTCGGGCCTCTTTCGCGGCGCGAGGTAGCCGTCGAGCGATTTCACCTGCAGTCCCGGGCGCTTCACCCGCACCCAGGTGTGGACGTAGCGGCCGTCGCGCCGCTCCTCGGCGGCGTTGAAGCCGAGCAGGTAGTGTGTGCTCTGCTCGCGCACCATCCGCTCGAACCCCGCCATGGATCGGCTCGACACGATGGGGAGAAAGCCGCCGGTGAATTCTGCGAGCGCCTTGAGGCTGCGATCGCCTGTGGTGCCGCCGGGTGAGATCGGGTAGACGGCCACGTTGCCGCGAGTCGCCGCTGACAGGGCGTCCTGATAGTCCAGGTTCATGTCGAAGAACAAGCCGCCCAGCGGCCCGCCCGGCTTGTAGTTCACGAGCTTCGCAGCGTTGCAGCCGCACGCTTGCGTCGGATCAATGTTGCCGAGACCCTTGGCGCTGACGAAAATCAGCGCCTTGCGTCCGGGAGTTTTCGCGAGGCTCTCTATCAGATCCTTCAATCCTCCCATGAGGTTCTTCTCACGCAGGCCGGGGCCCAAGGGAAGGTCAGAGATGTCCATGAAACGACCGATGGACCTATCGATCGCGTCCAGCAGTCTCTGAGGGCTGTTCGTGAACTCCTGGCCGAAGTCCTTGGGCGCCGTGCCCATCGTCGTCGCGACGAGCGCCGCCTGATCGTTTGGTCCGAAGTACTCTTCGATGAACCTCCGGAGGAGGATCTTGGCCTGCGCTGCCTGCTCCGGCACGATGTCATCGATCGCAATTACGTAGGTGCGCCGCGGCGGCCCGTCGTTGCTCAACACGTCGGTTTCGCCGAGCGTTTGCTCCCTGCGTTCGATCGGGATGTCCACCGCCGCGAACGTGGTGATCGGACGGGGCGCGTTGTCCTCGAAGATCTCGAAGTCGTCCTTCGTCAGGCCGGCCACCGGGTTTCCCTCGGCGTCGGTGACGATGACGGTCAGTTGGACGGCTTCGACCGACGAGCGGAAGGTGGGCAGCGGATCCTGCGCCGGTGATGACGGCTGCTGCTGGCCGAGCAGCAGCGAGCCGCCGCCGGCCAGGGCCGCGAGGGTTGCGATGAAACGCGCGCGGAGGCTCTTCGTCGAATGAGTCTGCACGGAGCGCACCGACACAAGCAACGACCGGACCACAGCGGCCGCGAGGATTCTTTGGTTTCTCACGCCACCGAGCTAAAGCTCGGTGCTGCGACTGTCTCCACCGAGCTGAAGCCCGGTGCTGCGACTGTCCACCGGGCTGAAGCCCGGTGCTGCGAATGCGTCCGTCGAGATTACCGGCCGGGCGGCGTGTAGCTCGGCGTCTTCTTCACCGCCGCGTCGATCTCTTCATGCGTGAGCAGCACGACCAGTTCGCTCGTGACGCTTCCACTCGCCGAGAGCGCAATCGACATGGCGGCGGCGGACGCCGCGTCAGGCACGTCCACGATTGCGTAGACGTCGCTCGACCCGAAGGCGTAATAGAACGCCTCCATGCTTCCGCCGACGCTGCGGACGACCCCCTGCGCTGCCTCGCGCCGCTTCGAGCCGCCGTCCTTGAGAAGTCCCTTGGCGCCGTCCGCCGTGTACGACACCTTGAGCAGATACTTCGGCATGCGTCGCTCCTTTACACAAACGTGATCTCGTGAGGGTACCCACGGGCGTCGTCGCGTCTGGCGTTTTACGCGCTGTTCTGCTCCGCCGGAACGGCGACCTTACCGCAGGAACCCAGTCTTTGCAACGACACCACGAGAGGAGGGCAGCGAAGCGCGCGCGGCGGTTCTGTCTGGACCCGGCGCGGTCGGCGGAGCACAATACGGCCGATGCTTGCAGCAGGAGAACCGCCAGCCGGCGGCATTCACGGGCTTCCAGAGGGTGCCTTCTCCCAGCTCCGGCTCATCGTCGACAACCTGCCGATCCTGATAGCGCAGTGCGATGCGCACGGCAGGTACTTGTTCGTCAACCGGGCGTACGCCTCGCGCTTCGGCCTCGCGCCCGAAGATGTCGTCGGCCTGACCATCGAAAAGGTGATTGGCCGGGCGGCTTACGATGCCGTGCGGCCCTACATCGATCGCGTGCTCGCCGGTGAGCGGGTGACGTTCGAGATCGACGTGCCGTACGAAGACCTGGGGTCGCGCACCATGCGCTGTGAGTACGTCCCCTCGGATGCCGGCCCCGGTCGCGGCATCGAGTCGTTCGTCGCCTCCATCCTCGACGTCACCGATCAGCGTCGTGCCGAGAACGCCCTCCGCGAGCGCGAGTCGCACTTCCGGGCCGCCTTCGAGCTCTCTGCCGTCGGGCAGGCGTTCATTGGATCAGACCGGCGGTTCCTGCTCGTCAACGATCGCTACTGCGAGATGACCGGCTACTCGCGCAGCGAGTTGATGCAGCTGCGGCCGGACGACTTCACGCACGCCGACGACCTCGCTCGCGACCTGCAGCACGCCGACGCGTTGGGCCGCGGTGATGTCAAAGGCGTCACCGTCGAGAAGCGGTATGTCAGGAAGGGCGGCGACGTGATCTGGGTGCGCATCCATGCGACCCTCTTCAGGGATCGGACGGGAGCGCCGATCGGCGCCTTCTCCATGATCGAAGACATCAGCCGCGAGAAGATGGCTTCGCAGGAACGCGAGGTGCTCTTTGCGCGCGAGCACGCGGCCCGTCTGGACGCCGAGGAGGCGAATCGAACGAAGGACGAGTTCCTGGCCACGCTGTCGCACGAGCTGCGGACGCCGCTCAACGCGATCCTCGGGTGGACGCAGATGCTGCAGCGCAAGGCGGTGGCGGCCGACCGCGTCGACGCCGCGCTCGAGGCGCTGGACCGGAATGCCCGCAAGCAGGCGCAGCTCGTCGACGACCTGCTGGAGTTGTCGCGGATCGCCGCTGGCCGCCTCAAGCTGAACCTCGAGCGGGTCCGGCTGGCGATGGTGCTCGACGCCGCGATCGACACCATCCAGCCGGCGATCGATGCCAAGCGGATCGCATTCACCCTCGACGCGGCGGCCGCGCCGGTCAGCATCGAAGCCGATCCGATCAAGCTGCAGCAGGTGTGCTGGAACCTGCTCTCGAACGCGGTGAAGTTCACGCCGGAGGGCGGAGAGATTCACGTCTCGGTTCGTCTCACCGCCGAGCAGGTCTACATCATGGTTCGCGACACCGGAATCGGCATCGATCCGGTCTTCGTGCCGCGGCTGTTCTCACGGTTCGAGCAGGCGGACCGGTCCACCACCCGCGCGTTCGAGGGGCTCGGACTGGGGCTGGCGATCGTGCGGCACCTGGTGGAGCTGCACGGTGGAACGGTGAAAGCGGAAAGCGCCGGGAAGGGGTTGGGGGCGACGTTCACGGTGGCCCTTCCGACCTTGCGGCGCGGTGCGCGCACGGGCCCTGACGACCCGGCGTGACGACTGTGGTGCGCTACTTCTTCGGCTTTGCCGGCTTCTCGGCTGTCGCGGAGGTCTGACCAATCTCACTGCCGCCGAACGGGACATCCGGAATCACTTCGTTCGGATACCAGTAGTGCGTGTGGCAGTTCTCGCACGCACGCTCGATCTTCTCCCCGACCTCGAAGACCTTGTCCGCATCTTTGGCATCGATCGCGGCGAGCGCCTCCTGGGCGGCATCGTGCAGCGCCGTGGCGCGCATGTTCCACGTCGCCCGATCCTTGTTGATCATCTCTTCCATCTCGGACGGCTCGAGCTCGACGCCGGGAGTCTCGGACTTCTCACCGGGACGGGCCACGTGCCGGCCGGGGATCTTCAGCAGGTTCGATGCTTCCATCAGGGCGATGGCGCCGTGCCGCACCTTGAGCCAGTCGTCGTCGGTCTGCGGCTTGTGCTCGACAATGCCCTTGGCCGTGCTCTCGGCCGTGACCGCCAGCCAGACCACGTCGGCGCTGGTGTCGACGACCGACTGCATCAGGTCCTTGATCGTGGCGGTCGCGATGTAGTTGGGCTCAGCCGACGGAGCGGCTGCCTGCGGCTCCGCCTGTTTCTGACAACCGGCGACGATCACCACCGCGGCAGCGGCGACGAGCGCTGCGACGCGGCATTTCGAACCATGCATTCGCATCTGATGACCTTTCGGTGCACGTGACTGTCGCGCACACACCTCCAGCCACTATAAGCGGGTGGGGGTGCGTCCGTTCTTTAAATCTTCTTCAGATTCGGAGGGTCGCGTGCAGGTCCGCCTGAAGGCGGACCCTGCGGAGCGTCGGCAATCACGTAGCGTTGGCGATTGGCGGAGGGTCCGAGCGCACGTAGTGCCCGGCTTCAGCCGGGCAGAGCCACCGGCCGGCCGGCCCGTTCAATTCGCCGCCGGCTCGGCGCCGCCGGACGTCAACTTCCGGCCGTTCGAGAGCGTGGCGGTGACGAACATGCCGCCCGGCGAGCCGTCTTTCATCGGACGCACCACGATGGTGGCCTTGTCGCCGGGCTTGAACGAGGTCTTGCTCCACCCGCGGCGCGCAAGGAAGTTCGGGCTCATTCCCTCGACCCCCCACGTTTCGACGACGCCCTTCTCGTTCGGCACGTCAATCCAGATCCAGGTGTGGGGGTTGGTCCAGTCGAACTGCTTGATCGTGCCGACGAGCGTCTTCTCGGCGGTGAGATTGAACGGCGCGAATGAATGATGGGCCAGCGCACTCGACGTGGCCGCCAGCAGCGCCAGGATGATGAGGGTGCCTCGAATGATGCGCATCGTGTGCCTCGTTTGTGGACGTGCCGGACACTACTTCTTGCTTGGGTTCTCGAGCCTGATGCCGGCCTTGCCGTTGGCATCGAGGAAGTTCCGGTTGTTCTCCTCGCAGATGTACTCGGCGATCGTCCAGTCGCGGTGGCGGCGCAGCGTCCGCGTGGACGTGGATGGCGCCGTCAACACCTCAGGATCGGTGAGTGTCGTCTCGATACTCATCGTGTCCGGGTCGGTGAGGCGGAAGCGCTCCACGATGCGCGCCTTCTCGCTCGGGGGGACGCCGTTCACGATCTGCGTCAGGGGAGAGAAGCCGACGGTCTCCACCACCAGCGTGTCGCCCTCCCACCGGCCAATCGACGTGCCATGGAATTTCAAATCGGGGTCTGCCGGCAGCGGCCGTCCGTCGGTGTAGATGTGGCGTACTTGCTGGTAGGCCTCGATCACGATCGTGACCTTGCCGGGCGTGAGCAGGAACTCCATTGGATACGGCTGCCCCATGATGCCGGGCATGCCGGGCGGCAGGCAGTTGGCCGTCTGGTTGTCTTCGGCCGCTTTCGACTGCTGCGCTTTCCGAATGGCTTCGGCCGCCGGAGTCAGCTGCGGGCCGGCTGGCGCCGCGCCGCGGCCACCGCCGCGTGCGCCACCACGAGCGCCGCCGCGAGCGCCGCCGCCGCCACCACCCGCCTCCCAGACGCCGCTGAAATCGGGCAGCTTGGCCAGCGCCGCCCAGTCAGCTGCCGTTGGCTGCTTCGTGACGGCGTTCTGAGCAATCAGGCTGCCGGCGCCGCCGGTCAGTACGGCGATCAGCACCAGGACAGGTGCGTGTCTGCGTCGCATGCATCAACTCTCCGTAGGGACGTGCGACGCCGATTGTAATCTCGATTGGCCGGCTCGTTCGAGTGTCCAGCTACTTGAGATTGAACGTCGGAGGCGGGATCTTCTCGTTCGGGTACCAGTAATGCGAGTGGCAGTTCTCGCACGCTTCCTCGATCTGAGAGCCGACCTGGAAGACTTTGTCCGCGTCTTTCGCTTCGATCGCCTTCAGGGCGACCAGCGCCGCGTCGTGCAGGGCAGCGGCACGCTTGTACCAGGTATCGCGGTCCTTGTTGATGAGCGCTTCCATCTCCTCAGGCTCGAGCTCGACTCCCGGCGTCTCCGATTTCTCGCCTGGCCTGGCCACGTGCCGTCCGGGCATCATGAGCAGGTTGGCGGCCTCGGCCAGCGCGATGGCGCCGTGACGCACCGTCGCCCACTCCTCGTCCGTCTTCGGGGCGGTCTCGACGAGCCCCTTCTCGCTGGCCACGGTCGACACCGACAGCCACACGACGTCGGCATTCGTGTCGACGACAGACTGCATCAGGTCCTTGATGGTTGCGGTCGGCAGGTACGGCGGCGACGCCGGTGGATCCGGTGCCGGCTGGCGGCAGGCGGTTGCGAGCGAGAGAACCAGGAGCGACGCGGCCAGTCGAGAGAACCAGGAATGTTGCAGCATCGGTGAGTGTCGCGCCCGGCAATTCACGTCCGGCGCGCGACTCTCAGTCACTATAAGCCGATCGGGCGTGGCGGAGTCTGAATTCTCCTTAAGAGAGGCGCCGAGAAGACTCTTTCCGCCTCAGACGATGACGATGCTGCTCGGATAAGGAAGCTCGCTGGCACGACGCGACCAGCTGTGGCCGCTGTCAGCCGATACGTAGAGGTTGCCCCCTCGATCGGCGAGCGCGGCTGCCGAGCCGTTCGTGGCGATGCAACCGGTGTCGACGATGCCGTCGGTCCATGCGGGCAGGCCGCTGCCGACAGCGACCAGCGAGTCGTGGCTATCCACCCGTCGGCGGTAGATTGCGCCTGCCGCGGCGAAGTGGTCGACCGATGCGGACACGAGGACGTCGTCGCCCGCAAACGCGACTGCAGAGCAATACGTGGCGTGCAGGCCCTCCTGTTCGACTTCCCATGTCATCCCACCGTCGCGGCTGGAGCAGAGCCCGATCGCCGCGGCAGCCATCACGACGCCCGGACGGATCGGGTGCGCGCGAACCTCGTGGACGTCGCTCTCGACAGCGATGGTGGGCTGCCACGTTGCGCCGCCATCGGTCGACCGAGGGATGCCGCCGACGTGAACGTTAGCGAGCAGGACCATGCCGTCCGACGTTGAAGTGAGCGAACGGATCCCGAGCGGCGGTCCCACGCGTTGACCGTTGATGACGGCCGAACCGGCATACCAGGTGTCACGGCCGGCGACCGAGTCGAAGCCACGGAGCTGCTCGAGTCGTCCGTCCGCGTCGACGCGCAGAACGCGGGCATCGTCGGTTCCGACGTAGATGACGTCGTCAACCGCCACGCAGCACGCGAGGTCCAGCTCCGTGGTCGCGACCGCGTTCCACACGCCGTTCGGAGCGCGCCGGCGCAATGAACGGCCGTTGACGATCGCGAGAACGCCGCGATCCCCATCCAATGCGAGACCTTTGACCGGCTGATTGGGGAGTTCGTGGTGGACCGTCTTGCCGGCGAGGACGAACAGGCCGTCGCGCCAGGTGGCCATGAGCACCATTGGAAATACGCTGGGTCGAACAGCAGCACGGCTACCATGAACCGCCGACGTGATTGCGGTCCATGGTCGCCGTCTGCCCCTCGTAGATGCTGGTTCCGAGCTTCTAACGAATATTCTCTGTGCCTCTGCTTGTCCGCCGTAGCCTTGGCGAAGGCGGATGCCTCTGTGGTTTTCCTTCTTCGTGCCTCTTGTCTTTTCTCTGTGCCTCAGGCCGTGACCCCGTCAGCCCTTCTTCTGGATCGCGGCCCGGAGGTCGGCCATCGTGGCCAGACGGGGCCCGTGCAACGCGGCGATCTGGCGCACGTTCAGCTTCAGGCGCTGAATATTGTCGAACAGGTTCACCGCGTACGGGTTCGGCATCGCGGGAGGCGGGGCGCCGGCCGCCACTGGCGTATACGCGTCGCCCTCGATCAGGATCCCTTCGACCGGGAGAAAGACCATGGCGAATGCGTCGTTGTGTCCGCTGTTCTGGATCATGTGCACTTCGATCGGATGCCGTCCCTTCAAATCCAGCTTGTTCGTGTTGAAGGTCTGGAACGTCGCGGTCTTGCCGGACTTCGCGAGCAGATCCGGAGTGAGCGTTCGCGGCGCTTTCCACGCCTCCTCGTAGTACGGCTTGTTCATCTCGTGCGTGACGATCGTCGCCCCTTCGTTCACGTACGTGCGCAGCCCGCCAGAATGATCGAAATGATGGTGGGTGTTGATCAGGTAACGGATCGGCTTTTTCGGGATCGTTGACTTGACCTTTTCAATCACCGCCAGCGAACGCGGTTCGTTCTGCGGCGCCTCGACCACCACGATGTGGTCGCCCTGATCGATGGCGACGCTGTGATGCGTGCCGCCCTTGATGTAGTAGACGCCGTCGGCCAGCCGCTCCGCGGTGGCTTCGATCGGCGGCAGTGCGGCGTTGCTGACCTGCGGCGGCACGGCGATGTCGGCCGCGGCATTCGCCTTGACGTCGGTCACCGTCAGTTCGAGCACCGGGTGGCCGCCCTGTTCGCGCTCGATGATCGTCGGGAACTTGATGCCGCCGAAGTCCTTGTAGTCGGAGTATCTGAACTCCGCGGGCGTGTCACCGAGGACCGGATCGGCGATCACCGTCTGCACGCGCACCACTTCGTCGTTCTGGTTGAGGCGACCCTTGAACGTACGGCCGTCGGCTGTGAACGTCACGTCTGCGCCGCCGTCATCGGTGGGCGTGGTGGTGGCGTTGTTGGCCAGCGCCGCCTTCAGGAATCCCTGCGGTGTCGCCCAGATCTCCACGGTGCGTTCGGCGACCGCTGCCGGCTGCGACGTCGGGACCGCAGGCGTGTCGGGCGGCGAGTTGGCTGGAGGGGCCACGTTCCACGCCGCGGTGCCGCTGACGTATTGGTCGGGCCGCTGCTCGGTCGGCGTGGGACGCACCCGCCCCGGCGTGATGGACTGGATGCGCGTCATCTGCACGCGTGCGGCCGGGGTTTCGTAGTTGATGGTCGCTGTGAAGCTCTTGACCTCGAACTGCGGCCACGATGTTTTCGGGCTCGCCGCCTGGCCGAACTGATACCAGCGGCCGGTCCCCGTGTACTCGATCGACTTCAGATTGGCCGCGCCGAGTGCGTCGGCCGACGATTGCAGGGTGGCTTCGTGGCCGCACGCCGCCGCGGTGAACGCCGTCGCCAGTAGGACCGCCAGAACGGTTGGTCTGCGCATGACATCCCCCAGGATTTGATCCCGCGCATCGCGCCAGGGCGGGCCGGGGCGGCCGGCGGCTGGCGTCGCGCCCGAGTCAAAGAGCAAACGTTACCGATATGTCGTATGGGCCCGGAGTATAGACGAGAGCGTCCCCCCCGTCGACGGCGATCGCTGTGCAACTTTTCGCCCGGTCCGGCGGCGATTCCATATAAGCTGAGGGCCAAATCAGACAACAGTCAGACGCCCGGAACTCCGTGGCGTCGCGAGGCTTCTGTCACACGACTTCCCGTGGGAGGCATGATGATGCTGAAGCTCCTGAGCCGCGTCGTGTGCCTGATCGTCGCTGCTCTGGTGGCGTCGACGGTCTTTGCGCAAGGGGTACAGACCGGTACGGTCCGCGGCACCGTGCGCGGCACGAACGGCGCGCCCGTGAGCAACGCTACGGTCACCGTGTCATCCTCGGCGCTTCTCGGGCCACGATCGGCGGTGACGGGAGCCAACGGCACGTATGTGCTCACTCTGCTCCCCCCCGGTGAGTACGCGGTCGAGATCCGGTCCACGACCGGTGCGAAGGTGGAGCAGCACGCTGTGGTGCCGCTCGGCGGTGTCGTCGAGGTGGACGTCCGGCTGCAGTCGTCGAACCTCGACATCGTTGTCGACGTGGTCGCGCCGCTGCTGACGACGCCGACCGTGAGCGCCAACTACGAGCACGACGCCATCGACGCCCTGGCGACGTCGCGGACGCTCGCCGGCATCGCGCGCTTCGCGCCTGGCGTCAACGACCTCGTGCAGACGGCGGGACCCACGGAGGGCCAGGGCCAGGTCATCATCAACGGCGGGTTCGGTTACGACAACGTGTTCATGCTCAACGGCGTGGACGTCAACGACAACATCTTCGGGTGGCCGCAGAATCTGTTCATCGAGGACGCGATCGCGGAAACGCAGATTCTCACATCGGGGATCACGGCCGAGTACGGGCGGTTCGGCGGCGGCGTGGTGAACGCCATTACGAAGAGCGGCGGCAACCTGTTCTCCGGCACCTACCGGCTGAACCTGGCGAACGACAGCTGGAGCACCGAGACGCCGTTCGAGCGTTCGAGCGGCAGGAGGCGCGTGAGCCGTTTGAATACCGTGCACGAGGGGACATTCGGCGGCCCGATCGTCAAGGATCGGCTCTGGTTCTTTCTGGCCGGCCGCTATGCCCGGCAGGAAACCTCGCCGACCCTGCCGGTGACGGGCGCGCAATATCTCACCACCGACCGCAACGAGCGCGGCGAGATCAAGATCTCAGCGTCGGTCGCCCCGGGTCACACCGTTCAGGGCAGTGCGATCGGTAATCCACGGCGGCAGACCAATCAGGCCAACTTCACAGGCGGGCTGGCGACGATCGATCCGTTTGCCCTGAGCGACAAGGAGCGCCCCAATCATCTTCTGGCGTTCACCTACCGGGGAGTGGCGCGCCAGCAGCTGCTGCTCGACGCGCAGTACTCGCACGAGCAGTTCGAAACCAACGCCGGCGGCGGGACTGACCGCAGCCTCGTGGAGTCGCCGTTCGTCACGCTCGATTTCTCCGAGCAGTACAACGCTCCATATTTCGATGCCTCCGACCCCGACCGCCGCAACAACCGCCAGCTCACCGGCAGCGCCCAGTACTTCACCGGCGCTCACCAGCTCAAGATCGGATACGAGTGGTTCAGGAGCCAGAAGATCGGCGGCAATACGCCCTCGCCCTCCGGCTACGTGTTTCAAACCGACTATCTCAAGGATGCCAACGGCCGGCCCGCGCTCGACAGCGACGGGCGCATCGTGCCGCTCTTCACGCCGGGCGACACGTTCGTGCTCCACTTCATCTCGACGCCTGGCGCGACGCTGAACATCGATCACAACTCGGTCTATGCGCAGGACCACTGGATCGTCTCGAAGAACGTGTCTGCCGATGTCGGCGTGCGTCTCGAGCACGCGACGACCAGCGCTACCGACGTCGACGGCGGTGTCGACGCCGTGCGAACGGTGCCGCGGCTGGGAGTGGGATACGACGTGCGGGGCGACGGCCGGTATGTGCTGCACGCCACCTACGGTCACTACTCGGGCCGCTATAGCGATGCACTGTTCATCGCCAACAGCCACGTCGGCAACCCGGACGAGATCGACGGCATCTACGACGGTCCGGAGGGACAGGGGCGAACGTTCGCAGCTGGATTCGATCTGGCGAACTACGACTTCGACAACGTCTTCGCGTCGTTTCCGACCGCAAACGTCCGTTTCGACCCGGATCTGCGGTCACCGTTGACGAAGGAGTTCACCACGTCGTTCGGCGTCGATCTCCGGCAGAAGGGAACGATTGAGGCCGCCTACGTCTGGAGACGCACCGGTGATCTCGTGGAGGATTTCACCAGCCTCGCCAACGGCACGACCTCTGTCGTCGAGCCGGGCGTGGACCTCACCTTGACCAACCGCGTTTACGCCAACACCGATTTTGGCAGCCGCCGTTATCAGGGTCTGGAGTTTCAGGGAGGCTACACCGTCCGCCCCGGTTGGACGTGGAACGGCCACTGGACCGTGCAGCTCGAGAACGAGGGCAACTACGAAGGCGAGGCGCCGAATCGGATCATCACGTCCGCGATTGGCGACTATCCTGAAATCTTTACTGAATCCTGGCACTATCCCACCGGGCGCCTGACCAGCTTTCAGCGTCACAAGGTCCATCTCTGGAGCGTCTACGCGCTCGACTTCGGGCGGGCCGGCTCGGGATCGGTGTCTGGTCTCTGGCGCTACAACTCGGCTCGCATCTATTCGCTCCGGGCAACGACGGGGATCACCGCGGCCCAGCACACGATCCTCGATGATTTCGGCTACCCCGACTCGCCGCTGAACCAGGCGATCTTCTATTCGTCTCCCGGTTCAGAGGAGTTCGCGGGCTACGGTGTCTTCGACACCTCCGCCAGCTACAACGTGCCGGTCTTCGGGCGACTGCGTCCCATGATCAAGGTCGATCTGTTCAACGTGTTCAACAACCAGAAGCTGATCAGCTGGAACACCTCGATCTCGCCCGACCCGACGACGCCGGCCGATGAACTTGGCCTTCGAACCGGATACAGGACGGGACCGTTGTTCGGCACGGCGACCAGCAACACCAACTTCCCGCTGCCGTTTCCCGGACAGACTGGCGGTCGCACGCTGAGAATCGCGTTCGGCGTGAGGTTCTGACCTGTCAACCGAGCTAAAGCTCGGTTCTGCGACGCACCCTGAGCCCGGGACTTAAGCCGGTCGATGCTGGAGCCGACGATCCGGCCGAGCGCCGACACCGGCCGAGCGCCGAGATTGACACGCGTGTCGACCCGCCCTAACGTAGAAGCGATGCTCCGCGCCTTCCGGCGCTCCCGGATCCTGCCGCTCTTCATGGCAGTGCTCCTGCTGGCAACGATGCCGGCGAGCGTCACCTTCCTGCTGCACGAACAGGGCGACGACGAGCTGTGCGGCGACACGCTCGTACTCCACGACCACGCCACTCACGGCGTCAGCAGGACGAGCTCGACAAGGCCCGAATCGCAGCACTGCTTCATCTGCCACTCGCAGCAGCTGCTGTTCGCGACGCACACCGTACGCCTTGCGCTGCGCGTCGAAGACTCCTGTCAGCTGGTCGCCACGCAGGTCGAACTGACCAGCATCGTCACCGCCGACGGACGGGCCGCCCGCGCACCGCCACTCTCCTGATCGAATCCGGTTTCCACCGCACACAGCGCGAACGCATCTGACGTCTCCGGCAAGAGCCCGGCCTCCCGGCCGCGCCCGCCCGCCGATGTGCGTTCGCCGTGGCGACGCGTTTTCGATCGCTGTGGAGAAGAAGATCATGCGGGCTTTGTGGAGGGTGTGTGCGCTGACGGGGGCGCTCCTGGCGACCCCCGCCGTCGTGCTGGCGCAGACCGCCGAGCAGGCGCAGGCGTTGCGCACCGAGATCGATCAACTGAAGAAGGACTTCGACGCGAAACTGGCGGCACTCGAAGCGAAGCTGGCCGCGCTGCCCGGCGGGGCCGGAGCGGCAGCGCCCACCGCGCCGGCACCGGAAGCGCCGGCGCCAACGGCACCGGCACCGCAGCAGCAAACCTCTCAGGTGCCGGCCGGAGCCGGAGGCGCCGGTGGGGCGTCGGCCTCGCTCCCTGTCTACGGGCAGGCGACCGGCGGGTCGAAGATTTTCAATCCCGACATCGCGGTGATCGGCAATTTCATCGGCGCGACCGGCAGCAACCAGGTGGCGCCGGCTCCTTCGCTGCAGATGCAGGAATCCGAAGCGTCGTTTCAGGCTGTCGTCGACCCGTACGCGCGCGCCGACTTCTTCCTGGCGTTTGGCGAGGAGGGCGTCGATCTGGAAGAGGGCTTCATTACCTTCACCGCGCTGCCGGGCGGGCTGCTGACGCGGGTCGGCAAGATGCGCGCGGCGTTCGGCAAGGTCAACTCGTTGCACAACCACGTGCTCCCGTGGGCGGATCGCCCGCTCGTGACCACCAACCTGGTTGGCGGTGAAGAGGGCATCTCCGATGCGGGCATTTCGGTGGCGCGGCTGATCCCGAATCCGTGGCTGTTCCTCGAGGCGACCGGGCAGATCTTCCGCGGCGACTCCGGGGAGACCCTCTTCAGGGCGGACCGCCGCAGTGACGTGAGCTACATCGGCCACCTGCGCGGCTTCCACGATCTGTCGGAGTCGACGAATGTCGACCTCGGATTCTCCTACGCCTACGGACACAACCCTGCCGGGCTGGTGGACGGCGTAGACGTCGGACGCTTCACGACGAGCCTGTTTGGAGTGGATGCCACACTGCGCTGGAAGCCGCTCGCGCGTGCCCTCTATCGCTCGTTCGTCGGGCGCGCGGAAGTGATCTGGAGCCGGCGCGATCAGTTCGACGGGCTCCAGCGCAGCGTCGGATTCTACGTCTCGGGCGACTATCAGCTGGCGCGCCGGTGGTTTGCGGGTGGGCGCTTCGATCGTTCCGATCGCGCCGACCAGTCGTCGATCTTCGATACGGGGCAGTCGGCCATCCTGACCTACTGGCCGAGCGAGTTCAGCCAGGTGCGCGGCCAGTACCGGCGTACCGACTACGGAGTTGGTCCCACGGCCAATGAGCTCCTGTTTCAGTTCCAGTTCTCAATCGGCGCGCACGGCGCGCACCCCTTCTGATATCCGCTGCGAGGTGTGATATGCGCAGGACAATCGTTATTCTTCTGTCGGTGCTGGCGGTGGCGCCCTCTGGTGCCCGTGCCGCCGGCGAGCTGAACGTCGTCGCGACCACCGAAGATCTCGCGTCGCTCGCGCGGGAGATCGGCGGCGACAAAGTATCGGTCGTCGCGCTCGCGAAGGGCTATCAGGATCCGCACTTCGTCGATCCGAAGCCGAGCTTCATCCTGTCGCTGAACCGGGCGGATCTGCTCATCGCGGTCGGCCGCGAGCTCGAGATCGGCTGGCTGCCGCCGCTGCTCACCAGCAGCCGCAACGCGAAGATTCAGCCTGGCGCCAAGGGGTATCTCGATGCGTCGCTCAACGTGCGCATCCTCGAGATCCCGAGCGGACAGATCACGCGCGCCATGGGCGACGTGCATCCGCTCGGCAATCCCCACTACTGGCTGGAGCCGGGCAACGGCCGGCTGATCGCGCAGGCGATCCTGGCAAGGCTCGGTGAGCTTGCCCCGGCCGATCGCGCGTACTTCGCCCAGCGCTACGCTGACTTCGACAAGCGGCTCGCCGCCGGCGAGAAGCGATGGGACGCGCTGATGGCGCCCTACAAGGGCGCGAAGCTCGTCACGTATCACCGCTCCTGGCCGAACTTCATGGAGCGTTTCGGGCTCGAGGTGATCGGCTACGTCGAGCCGAAGCCGGGCATCCCGCCGTCGCCGTCGCACACGCTGGAGCTCATCGACGAGATGAAGCGTCAGGCGGTCAAGTTGATCGTCGTCGAGCCGTATTTCGACTTGAAGACGCCGAAGTCGGTGGCCAGCCAGGTGGGTGGCAGCGTGCTCGTGATGGCGCCGTCGGTGAACGGCGCAAAGCAGGCCACCGACTATATCCAGCTGTTCGAGTATGACGTCAATCTGCTTGCCGGCGCACTCAAGCAGGCCACTGGAAAGTAGGGCGCGTGGACTGGACGATCGTTCACTTCCTGGCGCCGGCGATCGCGGCCAGCCTGATCATCGCCGGCATCCACGCCTATCTGGGCCTGCACGTTGTCGAGCGCGGCGTCATCTTCGTGGATCTGTCGCTGGCGCAGATCGCCTCGCTCGGCGCGGCGATCGGCGTCTGGCAGGGCTACGACGCGCACGACCCTGCGATCTACTGGCTCAGCCTCGGCTTCACGCTCATCGGCGCGTTGATCTTCGCGAGCATCAAAGGTCACGAGGCGCAGGTGCCGCAGGAAGCGATCATCGGCATCACGTATGCCGTGGCTTCGGCGGCCGTGATCCTCACGATGAGCAAGGCGACCGGCGAGGCCGAGCACCTCAGGGACATGCTCGTGGGCAACATCCTGTCGGTGCAGTGGCCCGAAGTGTGGTCGACGGCCGCGATGTATGCGGCCATCGGACTCTTTCACTATGTCTTCCGCAAGCGGTTCGTCGAGATCTCGATGGATGCGAAGGGGGCAGCGGCGCGCGGCGTGCCGGTGCGGCTGTGGGACTTTCTCTTTTACGCGTCGTTCGGGTTCGTCGTCACCCGATCGGTGGCAATCGCCGGCGTGCTGCTGGTCTTCTGTTATCTGATCGTGCCGTCCGTGGGCGGCATCCTGTTCTCACGGCGCATTGGCACGAGGCTCGTCATCGGCTGGATCATGGGCACGGTCGTCTCGATGCTCGGGATGTATTTCTCGGTGCAGTTCGACCTACCGACCGGCGCGACGATCGTCTGTACGTTCGGGCTGGCGCTCGCGCTCATGGCCTTGTTGAGACCGCTCGTTCGCAGCCAGACTGCTTGATCCTTCGCAGACCCGAGCTTTAGCTCGGTGAGGAGCAGAAGGTCCCGCCGAAACGGGCTTCAGCTCGATCACATCGCCCGTACTGAAAGAATCTTCCGGCCCTGCAACCAGGCTTCGGTGATGAGGAGAGGCACTGCCCAGCAGAACCAGCTCGCGGCGCCGAGCTGCTCGTTGAGCGTGCCGACACCGGCGTTCTGCAGCAGGAGGAAGAACACGCGAAACGTGACGAAAGCGGTGGTCACGACGTAGCTGCGGATCATCCATTCCTTGTGCTGCTCGTACAAATGACGCCGGATGGCCGTGTACGCCATGCCGGATGTCACGAGCCAGGCGACGGCCAGGCCTGTGAGTCCGGAGCCGAACACCCAGCCGAGATCAGTGTGCGACGCCAGATAGAAAGCGGCAATCGAGCTGACAAGGACTGCCAGAAGGTACACGGTGCCGAGCCGACGATGTAGTTGCGGTCGGCGGTCGGTAATGCCGAGCCACAGCTGAACAGGTCCGGTGAGCAGGGCGACGATGCCGGTGCTGATGTGCAGCAGCAGCCACCAGCGCCGCGGCCAGTAGCCCTTCAACTGCGCCGGGTCCATGCCGAAGTAGGGAAGCGCCACACCAGCCACGAAGGTGAGGCCGACGGCGCCAACGAGGCAAAGCACGATGGCCAGCCCACGATACGAGCGCGGTGCCGCCGCCGGGCGGTCGAGAACAGCAGTTGACATGACGGGGACTCGCGGCGGGATTGTAGCGCTGAACCCCGAACCGTGAACGTCGAACCGCGAACCTCGAACTTGAACTCGACGAACCTGGAACCCGGAACCCGGAACCCGGAACTTGGGGTTTTCTCCCACTATGGTTTCTACTGAAGCTATGTCCGTTCGCGATGTTCTCATCGTCGGCGCCGGGCCGTCAGGGCTTGCCACCGCCATTGCCGCCAAACAGCGTGGCCTCGATTACGTGGTCGTGGAGCGCGGAGTGCTCGTCAATTCCGTCTTCCACTTTCCGGTCCACATGGTGTTCTTCACCACGCCGGAGCTGCTCGAAGTAGGAGGGTTGCCGCTGGTCACGCCGTACGACAAGCCGACCCGCCTGGAAGCGCTCCGCTACTACCGCCGAGTTGTCGACACGTACGGCCTGCAGATTTCCGTGCACGAAGAGGTGATCGCCATCGAGCGCGAGGGTGACGTTTTCACGGTGACGACGCAGGCGACGCGGCCGGCGACGGAACCCGGCCGCGGGCCGCGCGCCGAGGGTGGTGGCGTGAGGAGGGTCAGGCAGGCTCGTGCGGTCGTGCTGGCGACCGGCTACTACGACATCCCGAACAGGCTGGGGATTCCCGGTGAGGACCTGCGGCACGTCAACCATTACTACAACGACGTGCACCCGTACTACAGGCAGCGTGTCGTGGTGGTCGGCGGCAAGAACTCAGCCGCCGAGGCCGCGCTCGAGTTGTTTCGCGGCGGCGCGCACGTGACGCTCGTGCACCGGCGGCCCGTGCTCGGGGATTCAATCAAGTACTGGGTGCGGCCTGACATCGAAAACCGGATCAAGGAGGGCTCGATCGCGGCGCGCTTCGACACCCGAGTGGTGGAGATCCGTCCCACCGAAGTCATCGTCGAGCACGCCGGCCGGAATGAGGCGCTGCCGGCTGATGCCGTCTTCCTGTTGACCGGCTATCATCCAGACGTGGACCTGATGAGAGCGGCGGGTGTGCGCTGCGACCCCGAGACGCTCGTTCCCGCGCTCGATCAGGAAACGTTCGAGACGAACGTTCCGAACCTGTTCATCGCCGGCGGGGCGGTCGCAGGGCGGAACACCGGGTCGATCTTCATCGAGAACGGGCGCTTCCATGGCGAGAAGATCATCAACGTGCTCGCCGAACGGCTCGCGCAGGTGGTGTGACGCGCCGACGGTGCGCGTGGTGGCGCTCGTGCTGCTCGCATCGGCCACGTGCGTGGCCCAGACCGATCGGCCGGATCTGCGCGCGAGGCGTCAGGTCATGATCGACGAGCAGATCAGGCAGCGCGGCGTCACGAACCCGCGCGTCCTCGACGCGGTCGGCAAGGTGGCGCGCGAGCGTTTCGTCCCACCCGAGCTGGCCTCCCGCGCCTACGACGATTCGCCGCTTCCCATCGGTCATGGCCAGACGATCTCGCAGCCGTACATCGTTGCTTACATGAGCGAGGCGCTCGACGTGCGACCGGAGCACCGGGTCCTGGAGATCGGTACCGGATCCGGATACCAGGCGGCAGTGCTCGCGGAGCTGGCGAAAGACGTGTCCACCATCGAAATCGTTCCGGAGCTCGCGCGCCAGGCGGCCGACACGCTGCGGGAGCTCGGATACACCAACGTCCACGTGCGGGAGGGAGACGGTTATGCCGGCTGGCCGGAGCGGGCCCCCTTCGACCGCATCATGGTGACGGCGGCCCCCGAAGAAATCCCGAAACCGCTGCTCGACCAGCTCGCGTCAGGGGGAAAGCTCATCGCTCCGGTCGGTGCCAGGAATCAAACGCAGTGGCTGATCCTTGTCGAGAAGACGGAGAGCGGGCTGGTTCAGAAGCGAACGATTCCAGTGCAGTTCGTGCCATTCACCAGGCGGCCGAAGTAAGAGCCAGCACTTCCCAAAGCCCAGAGCCCGGAGCCCGGAGCCCGCGGGGGCGCAATCCGGTTAACCTTCCATGAGCCGGCCCGTAATAAGGGATATGACTCGTGTGTTTTCCCTGCTGCTCGCCGGCGTCTTGATCACTCCCGCGGCCGCCTTTGCTCAGGTCGCGGTTCAGATACCCGACAGCGAGCGGGCTCTCGAGGCCCAGAGCCCGAACGACGCCAGGCGCGTGCAGATGGAGCTCCGGCGGCTCCTCAACGAACACCCGCCGAGCCTTCGCATCGTCCTGCAGGCCGACCCATCGCTGATCGAGCGGCCCGACTACCTGGCGCCGTATCCTCGGGTGGCGGCCTTCCTGAAGCAGCATCCGGAGATCGCCCGCAATCCCGGATTCTTCTTCGGCCAGTCGGATTTCGGCTGGTATGCGCGCGATCAGACACCGCAGGAGCGGGCGACCGAGGCCCTTCAGGCCATCCTCGCCGGGGTCGCCGCATTCACCGTGGCGATGGCGCTGCTCTTCGCCGTCGCTTCGCTCGTCCGGCAGGCGTTTGGCTATCGGCGCTGGCTGCGCCAGTCGCGGGTGCAGACCGAGGTCCATACGAAAATCCTGGATCGCCTGCAGTCGAACGAAGAGCTGCTCGCCTATATTCAAACGCCGGCAGGGCAGCGCTTCCTCGAGTTGGGGCCGAGCCCGAAGCGCGAGCCGGAGCCGCGAGTGCTGGGCGCCCCGCTCGGACGTATTCTCTGGGGCGTGCAGGCGGGCGTCATGCTTCTTGCCCTCGGTATCGGATTCTGGCTCGTGCAGCGGAACGCGATCGAGGATCTGGCTCCCGCATTCGGTGCGATGGGAACCCTCGCAGCGGTGCTGGGCGCGGGCGCCATCTGCTCCTCGGCTCTTGCGTATGTGCTGTCGGCGCGTCTCGGACTGCTGCCGGCGAGGGAATGAGGATGGGCGAGTTGACGCTCTCGACAGTCGATCAGCTCGGTGGACTCGACGAGGCCGAACGGGCGCTGCAGATGACCGAGGAGGCCTTCCGGGGCTTCTACGAACAGACCGCGCGTCCCCTCTGGACGTATCTGGCGAGGATGACCGGTGACGACAGGCTCGCCGACGATCTGCTGCAGGAGACGTATTACCGGTTTCTTCGCGCCAAGGCCGAATTCAGTGGAGACGATCACCGCCGCAACTACCTGTTCCGGATCGCCACCAACCTGGTACGCGATCATCGCCGCCGTCCCGCGTCCGCGAGCGTTGGCGTAGCAGCGGAGGCGATCGAGGAATCGCCCGACCACATGGATCCCCACACGGCCGAGCGCGCTGCCAGGCGCATCGACCTGACGCGAGCGCTCGAAACCCTCAAGCCGCGGGAGCGGAGCCTGCTCTGGCTTGCCTATGCGCAGGGGTGCTCCCATGCCGAGATCGCATCGTCTCTTGGCTTGAGGACCGGCAGCCTCAAGGCGTTGCTGTTCCGGGCGCGTCGCCGATTGCTGCGGGCGCTCGGTGAAACGGAGGCGCGCCGATGAGAACGCCGTCGGAATGCCCGTTCGAAGCGGCAGTGGCCGGCGCCGCAGTCGGTGGGCGCTGGCTGGATGATTCGGCCAGCGAGCTGCGGACGCATGCGCAGGGCTGTGCCTTCTGCGCCGACATCGTGCAGGTCGCCATGGTCTTTCGCAGCGAACACGACGCCGCCCGTCAGGTGCGGGTACCGTCAGCAGGACAGGTGTGGTGGCGCGCGACGGTTCGCGCCAGGATGGAGGCGGCGCAGGCGGCCTCGAGGCCAATGACCTGGCTGCAGGGAATGGCCGGAGCCGCCGCTGCCGGCCTCATCTGCGCGATGCTGGTGCTGATGTGGTCGCCGCTGACGGCCGCCTTTGCGAGTGCGGTGAGCGTCGCGGTCAGCTTCAACCCGGGCGTTGTCGACGCTGCCGCGCCGCTGCTGGCCGCGATGAAGAGCAGCCTGCCGCTGATGCTCGGCGTCGCCGCGTGTATCGTGCTGGCGCCGCTGCTCGTGTTGTGCGTTGCCCTGCTGCACGACAACGACTGAACCTCTCCGGTAATGTGGAGTGACGTCCGCCTTGCCGTGCGCCTCCTGCTGCGGGAGCGTGGGTTCTCGATCGCGGCAGTCACCGCGCTGGCGCTTGGCATCGGCGCAAACACGACCATCTTCACGGTCGTGAACGCGGCCCTGCTGCGGGAGATCCCGATCGACGGCGCCGACAGGATGCTGGTGCTGACGACTGAGAAGATCACCGCCCCTCGAATGCAGCCCGCGGGACTCTCTTATCGCGAATTCCTCGAATGGCGGGCCGGCGCGCGAACGTTCGAGGCGCTCGCCGGTCATCTCGAGCTGGCGATGAACGTGGCCGGCGACCCGCAGCCGCCCGTACGTGTCGAGGGGAGTTTCGTATCGGCGAACACGTTCAGCCTCATCGGAGAACGGCCGGTGGCGGGCAGGGACGTCCGGCCCGCGGACGATCGCCCCGGCGCCGAGCGGCCATGCCCTGTGGACGGATGATAGGCCGGATGAACGGCCTGTCGGTTGACATAACCGCCGGTATGTGACTCCCGAGCCCCCGTGGCACGGACTGTCGTGCTGCGCGAGAGCCAGCGTCTGAGTCGCGAAGAAGCGCTCGGCGCGCACACACGCCGCAATGCGTATCTGCTGTTTCAGGAAAAGAACCTTGGATCATCTTCGAGTAGCGCCTTTGGCGTGGACGACTCCGGCGTTGGGATCCTCACCCGGCGGGTTCAGTTGCCCACCAGGCGTCGTTCGCTGAGGTTGTTCTCGTTACAGACGAACTCAATCAGCTCGGTGTCCGGCAGGAGCCGCTGCTGCAGCGTGAATGTGAACGGCCGGGTGAATGTCTTCGGGTCGTCTACGGTGAGCTGAATCTCCAGCGTGCCGAAATTGAGCCGCCGAAAGCGTTCGGTCACCTTCAGCATGTCGCTCGCTGGTGTGCCGTTCTCGTCGATCCACGACTGATCCCTGAAGCCGGTGGATTCCACGATCAGCGTGTCGCCTTCCCAGCGACCGGCGGAATACCCGTACCACCACGGCTGGACGTCGCCCACCGGTAGCTTCCGGCCATCCACGAAGATTTCCCGCCGGCCGTCGTTCGCCTCATAAAGGACGAGCACGAAGTTCGCCGCCTGGATGATCTTTCGAGGCTGCGGGTGGAAATGAAGCTGGATCGGGTGCAGCGGCAGACAGTGGGCGTCGGGGTGATCCTTGCTGTTCTGCGTGAACCGAGTCGCTTTCAATTCCGCCGCCCATGGCAGCAGCGGAAGATCTTTCACCGCAGCCTGCAGGTTGCGAAACGCCTGCGAGGGACCGATGCCGGAAAAAGAACCAGGGGGAGGCACCTCGCCCGGCAGCAGGCCTTTGTCCCAGATGCCGGACAGATCCGGCTTACCATCAGCCGTCCTCGGCGCGGGCGCAAGCATGTCCACGCGGCCATCTTTCGTCCGCGGTGTGGAGGCCGATTTGATCGAAGGCCACTGAGCGAGAAGCGTCGCGGGCAGAAGCAACGCGGCAACGCATAGGAGCCGGTGCGCCATCCGGTTTACCGAGTCACTCGGATCGTGTAATCCGACCACTCCTTGATCTTCCCGTCCTTGACGAAGAACACGCCCACGCCCTCCCAGGTGAGCGGACGCGTCGTGGACATGAAGCTGTCGATGCGGCGGTTCATCACGATCGGTCCGGCGGCGAAGGTCTCGAGGATCTTGAACTCGATGCCGCGGTCAGAACTGGGCATCCACGACCCCAGCCGCTCGGTCACGCCGGCATGGCCGTTCACCGCGGGCGTTGTCTCGCTCATGCGATAGACGCAGTCGTCGGCGAGGCGCGGGAGGATCTTCGTCAAATCACGCGTGGACCACGATGCGCAGAAGTCGGCCACGAGCTGCACGTTGGCCTTCTCTGCGTTGGACCATTCGGCGGCCTGCGCGAGGCGTGCGGACGCCAGCACTCCAAGGCCGGCGGTCATGAACAAGCGTCGATCGTGCGGCATTGATGAATCACTTGCCTTTGCTAACGGGCGCCTCTGGCGGCGCTGCGTCAGGAACGAGCTTGAAGTACCGGTTATTCTCCGTGCACATGTACTCGATGATGTCTGTGTCCGGGATGTACAGCAGACGCTCGGTCACACTCCACGGCCGCGTATAGGCCTGCGGATCGTCGATCGTGATATCGATGTCGATGTGCCCGAAGTCCACCCGGCGGAATCGTTCGATGACCTTCAGCTGCTCGGTCGCCGGGCGCACCGAGTTATCGAGCCAGACGTTGTCATTGAACCCGGAGCTTTCGACGACGAACGCGTCGCCCTCCCAGCGTCCGACCGAATAGCCAAACCACGCCGGATTGGGATCCTGCGGCAGCTTGCGGCTGTCGGTGAAGATCTTCCGCCTAAAGGCGGAAGCCACGGTGTTCATGGCAGGGCCCCGCGATTCATTGCGGGACAAGTTTTACAAGCACCGCATCGACATTGGAAGGGGAATTTCATTGCCATCCCCTCCACGTTCACTGCGCGTCGGATGGCGCTTGTAGTACCGTTTCGGCTGGCCGAAGCCCTCAACTCTCAATGGACCGAACTGTTCCAGGCGGTGCCGCGCGGCGCCAGCGTCTTCATCTCGAGCAGTTCGATGAGGGCGCGGCAGCGGGCCAGGGTCCCCTCGCACTCGAGGAGAGCCTGACGCTCGATCGGCTGCAGATCCAGGTATTGGGCGAGAGCGTTCACCAGCTCCTCGTCGGGAATGGCCGGAGGGAACTTCGGGTCCGCGCCGCTGCGCTCGATCGCAGCCACGAGCACCGCCTCGAGCCGCTGCCGCTGCTGCCGCAGTGTGACGCGGTCACCGTCGGGGAGCGTCTCGGGCAGCGCCTCGATCGTCGCCATCCGGTACGAACGGCTGTCGTCCTCGCCGATGATCCGGAACTTCTCGATGCCTCGCAGCACGATGTTGTAGCGGCCGTCGGCCAACGGGTCGGCGTGGGTGATCACGCCAGCGCAGCCGATCGGGTAGACCGGCGGACGGCCCTCGTAGTCGATTTCGTATCCGGGCTGTAGCAGCACCATTCCGATGATGCGATCGCCGGCGAGCGCATCGGCGACCATCGCCCGGTAGCGCGCCTCGAAGATGTGCAGCGGCAGGAACACGTTGGCGAACAGCACGACGTTCGGGAGCGGGAAGATTGGAATCGTGGCCGGGAGCGTCGAGGGCATTGCGAGCGCTAGTGGATCGTCTTCGTCTTGCGGTCCATGTAGTCCATCAGCACGTACTGCCCGAGGGTGTACGGCGTCGTGAAGTAGGCCTTGCCGCGGCAGATTGACGCCACGCGGCGGACGAAGGCGACCAGATCGTGGTCGCGGGCGAGCATGAACGTGTTGATCATGATGCCCGCCTTCTGGCAGGCGCTGACTTCCGCAAAGGTTTCCGCGACGATGTACGGATCGAGGCCGAAGGCGTTCTTGTAGATCTGGCCGTCGGGACGCGTCAGCGCCGACGGCTTGCCGTCGGTGATCATCACGATCTGCCGCATGTCCTGCTTCTGGCGTTCCAGGATCCGTCGGGCGAGCCGCAGACCGGCGCGGGTGTTCGTGTAGTACGGGCCGACCCGCACGCGTCCGAGCTGTTTGAGCGGGATCTCCTCGGCTGAGTCGTGGAAGAGCACTGCGTGCAGCGAGTCGCCGGGATACTGCGTGCGAATGAGATGCGAGAGCGCGAGCGCGACGCGTTTGGCCGGCGTGAAGCGATCCTCTCCGTAGAGGATCATGCTGTGGCTGCAGTCGAGCATGATCACGGTGGAGCACGAGCTCTGATACTCGCTTTGCGCCACCATGAGGTCTTCGTAGGAGACCTCGATGGTGGAGGTCCGGCTGAAGCCGGACTCTACTCCTGTGGGGTCCGGGTTCAGCCGGATCTCTCCGCTGACGGCAGCCTCGCGTCGTTCCCCATACAAGCGCTGGACGGCGTTCAGAATGGTGCTGCTCGGATCGAGATTCAGCGTGTCGCCGAACTCGTAAGGCTTGGGTGCCGCGATGGCTTCGATTCCGGTGCTGAGGTGACGGGTGTCGTGGCGTCCGGCGCTGCTGCGTCCCATGGACCCGAGCAGGTCGCGAAGGGCGCGGTAGCCGAGGAAGTCGAGCGCCTTGTCGGTGACCTCGAACTTCACCGGCGTCTGGTCGTCTCCCTGCCGTCCGCCCATGCCCTGCCGCTGCTCGCGTTCGCTCTGGAGGTCGGGCGCACCGGTGACGAACCCTTGCTCCATCATCCGCTCGATGATCTGCTGAATCAGCTCTTCGAGCTTCTGACGCGCCCCTTCCTGGTCGCCGTCGGCCGGCTCGCCGAGCAGTTGCTGCAGCGCCTCGTCCGACAACACGCCGCCGCTGAACAGCGCCTCGAGAATGGCATCGTGCAGCGCCTGCATCGAGCGATCCTCATCGTCGGTCGACGGATCACCCCAGGGATTGTTGAAGCCGCTCGAGAGGAGCAGGTCCGACAACCGCGACACGAGGTCCTCGAGATCGATCTGATCGAGGAGGTCTCCGGTGTACTTCGTGTAGCGGTATTTCATGTTTCGCCCGGGCGAACCTTACGGCCTCTATACGCCTTCGCAGGCCCGAGCTTCAGCCCGGGCAACGGTCGGTCGTGCAGCGTCAGTTGTAATACTTCTTCTTCGATCCGCTCGAAGGCATCGCCGAATCGTCGGCCGTCAGCGACTCGCGGGATGGCCGGCGCACCGCCGGTTCGCTCCCATGATAGCCACGCTCGTCGCTCCGGCTGATCTTCTTGGTGGCGTAGAACCCCTCCAGCACGAAGTCGACGCCGGCCGCCAGCAGCGGCGGCGCTGCGTTCCGCGGGATCCCTGCCGCATGGGCGAGGTCGACCAGACCCTGCACCTGCCGCGCAGCCGCCAGGACGTCGGTGGAGCTCATCGTGTCGCTCAGCTGCAAACTGCCGCCGAGGTCGAACCACTCGATGACCTGACGCGTATCGAGGTGCGACAGGTAGCCGTCGGCCACCGTGGCGACCGCGGCGCGAATCAGTTCGCGCCCGACGACCTCGGCCCCCTTGAGCTCGCCCTCGTACTCCATCTCGAATTTGCCGGTGATGGACGGCAGCGCCGCGTATACGTCGGTGACACGCGGCACCGCGACATCTTCGTTCGTCATCAGCGCGCGCCGCTCCGCGTTCGAGAGCACGTTCTCCATTGCGGAGATCGGCAGCCGCTGGCTGACGCCGGAGCGCTTGTCGACGCGCCGGTCCTGACGGGCCTGGAACGCGATCTCTTCCACGACTTCTGCCACGAAGGTCGGCACCTCGGCCTTCGGCCCGGCGCCGTTGCGCAGCGTCCAGGCTTCCTGCGCGGTGATCGTCATCGCCTCGGTCCGGCCTGCCGGATAGTGGGTGCGGATCTCTGACCCGATTCGATCTTTGAGCGGCGTGATGATCTTGCCACGGGCGGTGTAGTCCTCGGGGTTGGCGGTAAAGGCAATCAGTACGTCCAGCGGCAGCCGCACCGGGTAGCCCTTAATCTGAACGTCGCCTTCCTGCAGGATATTGAACAGGCCGACCTGAATCTTGCCGGCAAGGTCGGGCAGCTCGTTGATGGCGAAGATACCGCGGTTCGCGCGCGGCAGCAGCCCGTAGTGCATCGTCAATTCGCTCGACAGCTCGAGGCCGGCGCGTGCCGCCTTGATCGGATCGATGTCGCCAACCATGTCGGCAATCGTCACATCGGGCGTGGCCAGCTTCTCCACGTAGCGAGTCTCGCGCGGCCGCCACGCCACCGGCGTCGCCTCGCCCTCGGCTCCGATGCGGGCGCGGCAGGCGCTGCAGATGGGATCGAACGGATCGTCGTTGATCTCGCATCCGGCGACGACCGGAAGCTGTTCGTCGAGCAGCGTCACCAGTGCCCTGAGCAGACGCGTCTTGGCTTGTCCGCGGAGGCCGAGCAGAATGAAGTTGTGCTGAGAGAGGAGCGCGTTGACGAGCTGCGGGATGACCGTGTCGTCGTAGCCAACGATGCCGGGGAAGAGCGGTTCGCCGCTGCGCAGCTTCCCAATCAGGTTGTCGCGGACTTCCTCGTGAACGCTTCGGCGCCTGACGAGGCCGGCGTCGACGGCGCGCCGCAACTCGCCGAGCGTGGTGATCGCACCGACATTGGGCATACCTGATCCTAAATGCACAATGCTCAATGCACAATGCTCAACCTGGATCGTCCAATGCCGAATGCCGAATGCTGCATAACCCAGGGCCCAATGCCGATTGCCCAACGCCGAATACCCAGTGCCGAATACCCACGCCGAACGCCCAACGCACGGCTCGATACCCTGTCGAACGCTCAATGTCCAACCGCTCCGAGGCTGAGGCAGGAGCCTGCCGTCCAATAACCGCCGGGCTGAAGCGACCAGGAATCAAGGCTCTATAACTTTCCGCATTCCGCATTCGGCATTCGGCATTGACCATTGAGCATCGTGCATTTCTTCGACAACCCCCGCCCGCTCGTCTTCGCGCACCGCGGCGGCTGCGCTCTCGGCCCCGAGAACACGCTCGCGGCCTTCGACCTGGGCATGGCGGCGGGCGCGGACGGTCTCGAGCTCGACGTGCATCTGTCGTCCGACGGGATCGTCGTCGTTCATCACGACGTCACGCTCGATCGCACGACGGACGCTTCGGGTCCAATTGCGGCACGCACCGCCGCTGAGCTCGCCCTGGTGAATGCCGGCAACGGACTCACGGTGACAGGCGAAGCTGTGACGGGCGCCCATCCTGGTTCGATGACCGGCGTGCCGACCTTGCGTGACGTGCTCCGCCGCTACCCCGGCATCCCGATCATCGTCGAGATGAAAGTCGATTCCCCGCAGATGGGACACGCCGTCGCTCAGGAGGTCGTGAACGCTGGGGCAATCGGGCGCGTCTGCGCCGCCGGTTTCGGAACACGCAGTCTGCGTGCAGTCAGAAAGGCGCTTCCGGCCCTCGCGACCAGCGCCTCGCAGTGGGAGGTCCGTGTTGCGCTGTATCGGACGTGGGCGCACTGGCCGGTGCGCGATGCACCGTACGGCGGCTATCAGGTGCCCGAGCGCGCCGGCACGCTTCGGGTCGTGTCGCCGCAGTTCATCCGGTACGCGCACGCCGCTGGCTTCAAGGTTCAGGTCTGGACCGTGGATGACCCCGACGACATGGTGCGGCTGCTCGAGTGGGGCGCCGATGCCCTCATCACGAACCGGCCTGATCTCGCCGTCGAGGTCCGCGACGCGTTCATGAAACGACCACGGTCGTCGTCATGACGCTGACAGGCGCACCTCCATCAAGGCGAGCATGACGCTGGCAGGCACACCTGATCAAGGCGAGCAAGGCGGCGCGGAGGCGCGGAGCACTTCGCATGACGTGATTGCATGATGAACATCAGCGAGACGGGCGCTGAGCGACTGCGGCTGACTCGGCGAATGTCCGGGAAACAGGTTTGATCCCGATCGTTCGAATACTAGAATGAGATGTCAATCACCAGAGGACTCATGCGCAACACTGCTCCCAAGGACGCCGTGGAACTCGAGGCGCTCGAAACCAGGGAATGGCTCGATTCGCTCGACTACGTGCTCCAGTCGGGCGGGCCAGCCCGGGTCAACCGCCTGCTGAGAGAGCTCGGCGACTACGCCCGGCTCAAAGGCGTCAAGCAGCCGTTCACCGCCAACACCCCCTACGTCAACACCATCGCTTCCCAGGACCAGCCACCGTATCCCGGCAGCCGCGAAATCGAGCGGCGCATCAAGAGCCTCGTGCGCTGGAACGCCCTGGCGATGGTGGTCAAGGCGAACAAGCTGGAAGAGGGGATCGGTGGGCACATCTCCACGTTCGCCTCGGCGGCGACCCTCTATGAGGTGGGATTCAACCACTTCTTCAAGGGCAAGGGCAGCAACCACGACGGCGACATCATCTACTTCCAGGGGCACGCGGCTCCCGGCATCTATTCGCGGGCCTTTCTCGAGGGGCGGCTGCCGTCGGCGAAGCTGGAGAACTTCCGGCGTGAGCTGAAGGAAGGCGGCGGCCTGTCGTCGTATCCGCATCCGTGGCTGATGCCGGACTTCTGGGAATTCCCCACGGTCTCTATGGGCCTCGGCCCGATCTGCTCGATCTATCAGGCGCGCTTCATGCGCTATCTCGAGGATCGGGGGCTGAAGAAGCGCTCGAACTCGAAAGTGTGGGCATTCCTCGGCGACGGCGAGACCGACGAGCCCGAGACGCTCGGCGCGATTACGCTCGCGTCACGCGAGAAGCTCGACAACCTGATCTTCGTCATCAACTGCAACCTGCAGCGGCTCGACGGCCCGGTGCGCGGGAACGGACAGATCATCCAGGAGCTCGAAGCAATCTTCCGCGGCGCCGGCTGGAACGTGATCAAGGTGCTGTGGGGCAGCGAATGGGATGCGCTGCTCGAGAGCGATCCCGACGGCCTGCTGATCAAGCGGATGGGCGAAGTCGTGGACGGCGAGTATCAGAAGTACGCCGTCGAATCGGGCAGCTACGTGAGAAAGCACTTCTGGGGCGCCGACCCGCGGTTGCTCGACATGGTCAAGCACCTGTCGGACGAACAGCTCAAGAAGCTGACGCTCGGCGGTCATGATCCCATCAAGGTCTACGCGGCCTACAAGGCCGCCGTCGAACACACCGGGCAGCCGACCGTGATCCTCGCGCGCACGATCAAGGGCTACGGCATCGGCGAAGCGGGCGAGGGCAAAAACATCACCCATCAGCAGAAGAAGCTGAACGAGGAGGAGCTGAAGGCGTTCCGCACTCGCTTCGGCATCCCGATTGGCGACGACGAGGTGGCCAAGGCACCTTTCTACCGCCCATCGGAAAACAGCCCCGAAGTGAGCTATCTGCTGGAGCGCCGCAAGCAACTGGGCGGGTTCGTGCCCAGCCGTAAGGTCTCGGTCGAGCCGCTCAAGTGCGACACGCTCCCGGCGCTCTTCTCGGAGTTCCACAAAGGCAGCGAGGGGAAGAAAGCGTCGACGACCATGGCCTTCGTCAGCATGCTGCGGCGCATGCTGGCCGACAAGGAGATCGGCGAGCTCGTCGTGCCGATCGTCCCCGACGAGGCACGCACGTTTGGCATGGAGGGGCTGTTCCGCCAGGTCGGCATCTACTCCCACGTCGGTCAGCTCTACGAGCCGGTCGACATGGACACGCTCCTTTATTACAAGGAAGCGAAAGAGGGGCAGATCCTCGAGGAAGGCATTACCGAAGCAGGCTCCATCTCCTCGTTCATCGCCGCCGGCAGCGCCTACGCCACCCACGGCATCAACACCATCCCCTTCTTCATCTACTACTCGATGTTCGGCATGCAGCGCGTCGGCGACCTCGTCTGGTGCGCCGCCGACACGCGCACCCGCGGGTTCCTCCTCGGCGGTACTGCCGGACGGACGACGCTGTCGGGCGAGGGGCTGCAGCATCAGGACGGGCACTCGCACCTCTTCTCGCTGGCTGTCCCCAACCTGGTGTCGTACGACCCGGCATACGCGTTCGAGATCGCGGTGATCATCGAAGACGGCATCCGCCGGATGTACAAGGAAGGCGAGAGCATCTTCTACTACATCACCGTGATGAACGAGCAGTACGAGATGCCGCCGATGCCCGAGGGCGCGCGCGAGGGAATCCTCAAGGGCATGTACCGCTTCCGGGCGTCCGAGAAGAAGA
>DASUGH010000014.1:0-64924 GCA_036274155.1 Vicinamibacterales bacterium
CCGCCACGACTCCTCGCGGCCGTCGATATGCCCCGTGGACTCCTTGGGGTCGCCCGTAAACCCAGGGCACACATAGAGCGAACCGTCCGGACCGATGGTGTGGGCGTGCCGCCGATGGATCTCGCACGGCCCCATGTGGACGCCGTCCGGCGTCGGGAATCCCCGCCTGCGCGTCTCGTCGCGCAGGAACTGCATCTTCTCGTCCAGGAAATGGCAGCTGTCGCAGGCGCCGGCGGGGGAGCCAGCGCCGGCGCCTGTCATGCACGTGCCGTTCAGCGGCTTGCCGCTGCTGCCGACCGCGGTCAGCGGAATCACGCCCTTGGCGTGTGACGGGTCGAACGGCTTGATCACCGGCTTGAAGTTGATCTTGGCAATCCGATCGGCGAAGTCCTGCTCGCTCAGGAAATCGAGCAGCGCCGGATAACTGTCGGCCGACGACTCGTCGAAGTTGCCGCCGATCGTGATCGGCACGAGCGGCGCCACGCGGCGGACGTTTTCGATGATCTTGTCGAAGGTCCCTTGGCGTCCGCGAAGGGGACGCATCCGGTTGTGCGTGTCGCGGTCGCCGTCGAGCGTGATCTTGACGCCCTGCAGCCCGTAGGGGCTCAGTCGCTCGACGACCTCGGGCGTGAGCAGGAGTCCATTGGTGATGACGCTGACGCGCGGCTCGATGCCGCGCCCCGAGCAGAGCTCGTGGCAGCGTTCGGCAAGGAAGTAGGCGACCGGCAGGTTCAGGAGCGGCTCACCACCGAACAGTGTGAGCATGAACCGTTGCGGCTTCACTTCGTCGAGCCGTTCCGCAATCCACTCGGTGACCCGCTCCGCTGTCTCCAGGCTCATTTTGGCGGCGAACTTGTTGTAATCGCCGTGATCGCCCTGGAAACAGTAGTCGCAGGCAAAGTTGCACTGCAGGGTGGTGAGCACCGTGATCCGCATCTGATCGGTGTCTTCACGCAGGTTGACGAAGTACTCGTCGAGTGCCCGGCGCTCGTGCTGGCGGCTCTCCACGATGAAGCCGTTCTCCTTCAACGTGCCGATCGTCTCGAGCTCGTCGTTTGAAAACGACGCTTCACCGCGGCCGATTCGTTCCAGCAGCCCCGCCACGTCCGGCGACACCAGCAGCTGGGCATCGGAGAACGTGTTCATCAGGAAGACTTCGTTGCGCTCGGTGACCGGTACCTGAAGGTTGAAGATGGAGGGCTGCATCGTGGTTCCCTGCCGCGGCGCGTCCGCTGGACCTCGCGAATCCGAGCTCTATCGACCCGTTCAGATGGAGCCTCACCCGCTCCACCGTCTCAGTGCAGTGGCAACGCCCGTACCCACGGCCCAGCTTGCATGCAAACCCTTCGATTGCACGCAGAATCAGGTGCAGATCACGACGAGACGCGTTGTTCGGCCGTCAGCGCCGCCGCAGCGCGAATGGGTCAAGCCCTTGGCCCGCGGCCGTCTGGTGCGATGCGATCGCGTCTGAAGCCGGCGTAAAGCCGAGCTCAATGAACGCCGGCCAACTTTTTGACCGGTGGAGCCAGCGTCTTGCCGGGATCGAGGGGTTCTGACGGAAGGATTTCGAGCGGTCCTAATGACCGCGAATCTTGCGGGCGAGCTCGCGGATCTCCAGACGATCCATCTTGAACTTCAGCGTGCTCAGCGGAATGCCGAGTGTCCGCGCCGTGGCCGTGACGTTCCAGCCGCCTTTTTCGAGCGCCCGGATGATGAAGTTGCGCTCGAACGTCGAAACGGCCCGCTCGAGCAGGTTCTCGCTGCTCGGACCGTCGGAGTCCAGCTGTGCCACGTGCAGCTCGTAGGGCAGGTCTTCGTCGGTCAGCCACTCCTTGTCGGAGACGGCGACGAGACGCTCGATGAGGTTTTCGAGCTCCCGGATGTTTCCGGGCCACCAGTAGTTCGACAGGATCTGCAGCGTGGAATCGGCGATGCCCTGGATGTTCTTGTGGAACTTCACACTGTAGCGGCGCAGGAAGAAGCGCGCGAGGTCGGGGACGTCCTCGATGCGATCCCGAAGCGCCGGCATCTTGAGGTCGATGACGTTCAGTCGGTAGAAGAGATCCTCGCGGAAGCGCCCCTCCTTTACCGCTTTGCCCAGATCGACGTTCGTCGCCGAGATCAGACGGAAGCTGGTCTTGATCGGCGCGCTGCCGCCAAGACGCTCGATCTCTCCTTCTTGGATCGCCCGCAGCAGCTTTGCCTGGATCTCGTATCGGAGATCGCCGATCTCGTCGAGGAACAGGGTGCCGCCGGCCGCCAGCTCGAACTTGCCGAGCTGCTGGCGGATGGCGCCGGTGAATGCTCCCTTCTCGTGGCCGAACAGGATGCTTTCGACCAGTTCCTTGGGGATGGCCGCAAGGTTCACGGCGACGAACGGCGCCGCCGGATCGGCCGACTCACGATGAATCATCCGCGCGAGCAGCTCCTTGCCGGTTCCACTCTCGCCGAGAATCAGCACCGTCGCCGACGTCTTCGCGACCTTGATCGCCCGTTCCACGATCTGCTGCGTGGCCCGGCTCGGCCCGACGATGAACTCGCGGCTGTTCTGCTCGGCGACCTCGGCGTTCAGCCTGACGAGCGAGCGGCTCAGATCCTGCCGCTCGCCGGCCTTGGCGACCAGCGTCCGCAGCGCTTCGGCGTCGAAGTCTTTGGAGACGTAATGGTAGGCGCCGTGCCGCATCGCTTCGATCGCGGCGTCGAGCTCCTTGATTGCCGAGACGACGATGACCTCGATGTAGGGAAAGTTCTCCTTCAGGATCCTCAGCACCTCCAGCCCGCTGATGCCCGGGAGGTTCACGTCGAGGAGCATCAGATCGATGTCTTCCTTCTCCGTGATCTGGAGGGCGGCCTCTCCCGTTGCCACCCGCAGGACGCGATAGTCCTGGCGGAGGATGGCCGTCATCGTATCGCGCATCCCCTCGTCGTCGTCGACGACGAGGAGGGTCTTACGGCGCTCGGACATGCAGTCGGCGAGTATACTAAGTGATTGGCTGCGTTGGGAGCAGACACACGTGGGGCGGCGCCGCCCGAACCGGGGCCAGGCCGCCCCTGTCGTCGCGATTATGATGGTGCTGTGGATCGTCTCCGGGCTCTCCCTGCTCGTGGCGATCGTGTCCTGGGTCCGGATACGGCGCGCGGCCCGGCGCCTCGACGAGCTGTCCCAGATGTACTGGGAGCTGCGCTACGAGGTCGGCGAGCTTCGGGTTCAGGTGGAACGGCTGTCCGGCAAGCCCCCTGAGCCGCCGCCGCCGCGTCCCGCAGGAAGAGTCGCCGACGCCTTTGTTCCCCTCACCACACTGAAACGCTGAAACGGCCCATATCAAGGAGCCTTCGTCTTGCCGAACTACGATGTGGTTGTAATCGGCGCGGGCACCGGCGGCTACGTTGCCGCCATCCGCGCCGCTCAGCTCGGGAACAAGGTTGCGGTCGTCGAGAAACAGAAAGCGCTCGGTGGCACCTGCCTGATCTGGGGATGCATTCCCACCAAGGCGCTGCTCGAGCATGCGCACGCGCTCAAGATCGTCCAGAACGCGAAGGAATGGGGCGTGACGCTCCCGTCCGGAACCCCGTCGATCGACATGGGGCAGGTACAGGCCCGGAAGGACAAGATCGTCACGGGGCTCACCAAGGGCGTCGAGTATTTGTTCAAGAAGAACAAGATCGACTGGATCAAAGGCACGGCGCGCCTGAGCGGCCCCGGCAAGGTCCAGGTGGTCGACGGTGACGCACAGCTGCTCGAAGCGAAGGAGATTATCGTCGCCACCGGCTCGGCCCCGAGAAGCGTTCCGGGAATCGAGATCGATCACCAGCGCATCATCACGAGCGACGAGGCGATTCAGCTGAAGGCGGTCCCGAAATCGCTGGTGATCATGGGCAGCGGTGCCGTCGGCGTGGAGTTCGCGTCGATCTACCGGCGTTATGGCAGCGAGGTCACGATCATCGAGCTGCTGCCGAGGCTGGTCCCGCTCGAAGACGAGGCGGTGTCGGCGGAGCTCGAGAAGTCGTTCCGGAAGCAGGGCATCAAGTGCCTGACCGGAACGAAGGTGACGCGCGCATCGGCAGGTGAGTCGGGCGTCGAGATCGAGGCACAGGATTCGAGCGGCGCCGTACAGAAGCTGTCGGCGGAGCTGCTGCTCGTGGCGACCGGGCGAGGCCCGGTGACCACGGGGCTCGGAGCCGAGGAGCTCGGCCTGGAGATGCAGAAAGGCTACATCAAGGTCGATGAGCTCTATCGGACGTCGGTGCCAAACGTCTCGGCACTCGGCGACGTGATTACGCTCGGTAGCGGTGCTCATCCCCAGCTCGCCCACGTGTCGTCGATGGAGGGCATCATCGTTGCGGAACGCATCTCCGGGCGAGAGGTCCGGCCGCTCAACTACGATCACGTTCCGAGCTGTACCTACTGCGATCCCGAGATCGGCAGCGTCGGCTTGACAGAGGCGGAAGCGAAGCAGCGCGGCCACGACGTGCGGATCGGCACGTTCCCGTTCGGCGTGCTGGGCAGGGCGAAGATGGCGGGCGAGACCGAGGGGTTCGTCAAGATCGTGGCGGGGAAGCAGTACGACGAGGTGCTCGGCGTCCACATGATCGGCCCGCGGTCGACGGAGCTCGTGGCGGAGGCGGTCGTGACCCTCAGGCTCGAATGCACGGTCGAGGAACTGATTCGAACGATTCACGCGCACCCGACGTTTTCGGAAGCGATCGGCGAGGCGGCTCACGCGGTGCACGGCGCGGCGATCCATATCTGAGCATCCTTCGCAGCGCCGAGCTTCCGCTCGGCGAACTGCGCTGGGAGAAACGTCAATGGCTATGGCGACACCGATCGTGATGCCCCAGATGGGCGAGTCCATTGCCGAAGGGACCATCGTTCGATGGATGAAGAAGGTCGGCGACCAGGTCGACCGCGACGAGCCGCTGCTGGAGATCTCGACCGACAAGGTCGACGCAGAGATTCCCTCTCCCGTCGCTGGCGTGCTGACAGAGATCAAGGTCGCGGAAGGCGAAACGGTTCCGGTCAACAGCGTCGTCGGCACCATCGGGCCGGCGTCCGCAGCGCAGGAGTCTTCCACTCCGGCGCCACCGTCTCCGCCGTCGCCTCCTCCGCCTGCGAGATCGGCAGCTGCGGAGGGTGGCGCGAGCCGGGCGGCGTCCTCATCCGGTCGCCGTGGCGGATCGTCGACGTCCCCGGAAGCTCCGGTGCACAAGCCCGCGTTCGAGTCGCCGGCGGGCAGGGCCGTCTCCGCTGAAGCTCCCCGGGACAAATCAGGTGCGGCCGCCGACGAGCGCCAGCGCATTTCGCCTCTGGTGCGGCGCATGGCGAAGGAGCACAACGTCGACATCTCCGAGATCCAGGGCTCCGGCGCAGGCGGTCGGGTCACGCGGGACGACGTGCTGCACTATCTGGACGCAGCAGGACGGCCGGTGTCCGGCGACGCTGGTCCCGCGGCGCCCGGCGATCGCAGTGGTCACGAGGATCGGCACGGCGACCACGTCGAGATCCAGCCGCTGTCGATCATGCGGAAGAAGATCGCCGAGCACATGGTGCTCAGCCGCCGTACGTCGGCGCACGTGCACTCGGTCTTCCACGTGAACTTCGCTACTGTTGCCCGTATTCGCGAGCAGCGCAAGGTGGAGTACGAGCGTCGCGGCGTGAAGCTGACGTACATGGCCTTCATCGCCAAGGCGGTGATCGACGCCTTGCGCAGGCATCGACTGATCAACGCGTCGCTCGATGGCAGCAACATCGTCTACCACAAGGAGATCAATCTCGGCGTCGCCGTGGCGATCGAAGGCGGGCTGATCGTGCCGGTGGTGAAGAACGCCGACGAGAAGAACATGCTCGGCTTGTGCCGGGCGATCGCCGACGTCGCCGAGCGCGCGCGGACCAAACAGCTCAAGCCCGAAGAGGTCCACGGCGGAACGTTCACCATTACCAACCCGGGACAATTCGGCGCGCAGTTCGGGATGCCGATCATCAACCAGCCGCAGGTGGCCATTCTCGGCATCGGCGCCGTCGAGAAGCGTCCGGTCGTGATCGACGATGCCATCGGCATCAGGCCGATGGCCTACCTGACCCTCGGCTACGACCACCGGCTCATCGACGGTGCCACCGCCGATCAGTTCATGGCCGACGTCAAGGAGCAGATCGAGCGCTTCGACAGCAGCGAGGTCTGAGAGAGGATCGTCAGTCCTGCCGTGTCGGCTCTTGAAGTTCGTCGGCTCGGAACCGTCCCTTACCTCCAGGCGCTGGCGCTTCAGCGGGCGCTCGTGGAAGAGCGCCGTGCAGAGCGGCTTCCCGATCTGCTGCTGCTGCTCCGGCACCCTCCGGTCATCACCCTCGGTGTCAAGGGGGATGGCGGCCGCTCGAATGTCCTCGCCTCTACGGAAACGCTCGCGGCGCTTGGCGTCGACGTCTGTGAGACCGGCCGCGGCGGCGACGTGACCTATCACGGGCCCGGACAGATCGTCGGCTACCCGATTCTCGATCTGAGGCCGGATCGTTGCGACGTGCATCGCTACGTGCGCGACATCGAAGAGGTGATGATCCGGGTCTGCGGCGACTGGGGGATCGCGGCCTCGCGAATTCCCGGCCTGACCGGCACGTGGGTGGACAGTGCGAAGATCGGCGCCATCGGCATCCGCATCTCCCGGTGGATCACGAGCCATGGATTCGCGTTCAACGTCAACACGAACCTCGCGCATTTCGGCCTGATCGTCCCGTGCGGAATCTCCGACCGTGGCGTGACGTCGCTGCAGAAGGAAACGGGACGCGTGGTCAATGAAGACGACGTCGAGGGTGCGCTCGTACGGCACTTCGTGGACGTCTTCGACCGCACCATCGTGGGGACCGTGGGGGAGGTTGCGGCGGTTGGAAGGCGGACCTGACCAGCCTCCGCCAAGGCTTCGGCGGTCCGCCTCACGGACTGGCTTGACTGGCGTCAGCCGCCGGGCGGGCTACGCGCGTCACGATCGCTTCGGCGACGCCGCGGCCGGCAACGGCCGCTACCTCGAAACGCGCGTGGCTCCAGGTCACGGCGTCTCCCACCGCCGCAGGACGCTGAAGCAATGCCAGAATCAATCCGCTCACCGTCACGACGTCAGCGTGCTCCACCGGCACTTCCAGCGCCTCGCTGAGCTCTTCGAGACGTACAGTGCCGCGGACGATGAGCCGTCCGTCGGGCGCGCGATGCACCGGTTGACGGCGGCCGCGTCCTTCGTCGATTTCGCCGACCACCTCCTCGAAGAGATCCTCGAACGTGATCAGCCCCGCGGTTCCGCCGTACTCGTCCATCACCACCGCCATCTGGGCGCGATTCTGCCGCATTGCCGTGATCACTTCGTCGAGCGGTGTCGTCATCGGGACGTAAGGTAGCGGCCGCGCGTCGCCGGCGGCGACTGGTCGATTCAGCACGTAGTGCCGCAGCACGTGCTTGATGTGCATGCTGCCGAGGATGTGATCGAGATCGCCGTCGTACACCGGATACCGGGTGTGCAGATTGCGTCGGACGATGTCTCGGAGCTGATCGACGTTTGCGCCGACCGGAATGCCGACCAGCTGCACCCGCGGCACCATCACCTCACGTGCCGTCAGATCTCCGAAGGCGAAGAGCTCGCGCAGAATCCTTCCCGACTCGCCGCGAAGAAGCCCCCCTTCGTGGCTTTCCTCGATGATGTACTGCAACTCCTCGGATGTGTGATACCGCTCCGCCTCGACCTCCTGACGATGAATCCCGATCAGGCGCAGCAGCCCGGTGCCGATGCTGTTCAGCCCGACGACTGCCGGATAGAGGACGAACTCGAGCGCCTGGATGAACGGCGTCACGTAGCGCGCGGTGTTCACCGCACGCTGCAGGGCGAGCGCCTTGGGCACCATCTCGCCTATGACGATGTGCAGGTAGGTCAGGACGGCGATCGCCACCACGCTCGCTGCGGTGTGCGCGGCAATCCAGCGGTACTCTTCGAGCGCCGCCAGCCGCGCCGCGATCCACTCGGCCAGGACGTGCTCGCCGTACATGCCGAGCCCGAGGCTCGCCACCGAGATCCCGATCTGCGTCGTCGCGATGTAGCGATCCTGGCGTCTTGGATCCTCCAGAACCCTGGCCACCCGTCGGGCAAGCCGGCCTCCTTGCGACGCCTGGTGGTCGATGCTGGCGCGCGGAGCGCCGACGATCGCGAACTCGGCGGCGACGAACAGCCCGTTGGCGAGCACGAGCAGCAGAACGATCAGGATCGGGATCGCCACTTCCATCATGGCGCCGAACCTTCAGCCGGCGAGGCGTTCCGCCGGGCGAGCACCGACTGCGGCGCCAGGCCCGCCACCCGCTCGACCTCGAACTCGTAGTCGCCGATCGCGACCGCCTCGCCTGGAGCCGGCAGGTGGCCGAGCGCCTCGGTCACCATGCCGCCGATGGTGGCGGCGTCGCTGTCCCACGCCGTTTCGAGCACTACCGCCGCATCATCGACCGGCATGCTTCCAGGCAGCCGGACGCGGCCGTCGGGCAGGGTCTCGGTAATCGGTCCACCGGGCTTGAATTCGTCGCCGACGTTGCCGATCAGCTCCGAGAGCACATCCTCGAGCGTCAGCAGACCTGCCGTGCCGCCGAACTCGTCGACGACGAGCGCATGGTGCGACCGCCGCTCGCGCAGGTGACGGAGGATTCGATCGGCCGTCATGCTCTCGTGGATGCTCGTGATCGGCCGCATCACCCCCGCCAACGTCGTGTCGGTGTTGCCAGCCATGAGCAGCCGTGCCAGATCCTTCGTGTGGACGATGCCTACGACGTTGTCCAGCGAGTCCCGGTAGACCGGCAGCCGTGAGAACGGGCTCTGCACGACGCGGCGCACCGCCTCTTCGAGCGGCGTGTCGATGCTGAGGGCGGAGATCTTCGTGCGCGGCACCATCAGCTGTCGCGCCTGACGCATGTTGAGGCGAAGCGCGCGCTGCAGTCGGCGGTGTTCGTCGGGTTCGAGAAGACCGCCGTCGCGGCTCTCCGCGATGAGGAGCTCGATCTCCGCCGGTGAGTGAATGTGTCGGTGCCCGTGCGGAGAAGCGCCGAGTGCCCGCAGCAGCAGCAGCCCCGTGCCGTTCAGCCAGCTGATGAACGGACGGTAAACCGCGAGCGAGCCGAACATGGGGACGAACGTGTAGAGCGACGTCTGCGTCGGGTACTGGAGCGCGATCGACTTCGGCACCAGCTCCGCGAACACGACCTGGGCGACAGTCAGTGCGAGCAGCACGACCGCCGCGGATGTGGACTGGGCGGCCACCGGCTGCAGCCCGCCAAGCTCTGAAAAGAGGGGAATCAGCCAGACGGCGATAGTGGCCTGGGCGTAGGCGCCGAGGACGAGGCTCGAGAGCGTGATGCCGATCTGGCAGGCGGCAATGTACCGGTCGAGCGCCGGCGGCGACTCGAGCATCGGCAGCAGCCAGGTTGCCAGGGGATTGCCGTTGGCGGCCAGCTGCTGGATCCGGCTGCGGCGAACGCTGACGGCGCTGAACTCCGCCGCGACGTAGAGAGCGTTCACCACGATGAGCGCGGCAACGACGAGGATGGCCACGAGGACCATGCGGGAGCCCTGTACTTAACACGGTTCGGCCGGCGGGCGCGTTCACGAGTCTGGTTACGGCTCAGCCAGACGGCATAGGATCTCGGCAAGTTGAGCGAAGTCAGCAGTTAGCTCAACCAGCTATTTTTGATGAGTTTCCGGCATCGAGCCCGCATCGAGGGGCAATATCGTCGGGCTGCGCCCGCTTTTCAGGGAATAAGACCAATATGGTCGGTGTTCTCCCATTCAGAGGACACACCCCAATGCAGACAGCACAGGAACGCCAGCTCATCGCCCGTCTTCAGACCGGAGACGGCGCAGCGGTGCGCGAGCTGGCGGACCGCTATGGTTCCCGGATCTTTCAGCTCGCAATGCGGTACATGAAGAACAGGGAAGACGCGGAAGAAGTCACCCAGGACGTTCTGATGAAGGTTTACCGCAAGGTCGACGCATTTCGCGGTGACGCCGCCCTTTCGTCCTGGATCTATCGAATTACCTTCAACACGGCGATGTCGAGGCTTCGGAGCACCCGCGTGGCCCGCGCAGCCGAACAGGAGCGGGAGCGGTCGCTGGCGGCTGAGATCGACGACGAGCGTATGCGAGCGCCGCGTCAGCCCGCGGACTGGACACGCATGCCCGACGAAGCGCTGCTGCGGGCGCAGCTGCGCCAGGCGGTCGCCCGGGCGATTGCCGAGCTGCCCGAGATCTATCGTGCGCCCGTCGTGCTCCGCGACATCGAGGGATTGAGCACGGAGGAGGCGAGCCTTCGGCTGAACCTCAAGGATCAGACGCTCAAGTCGCGGCTGCATCGCGGCCGCTTGATGCTTCGCGAGAAGCTGCGATCGTTTGCCAACGGCCTCACGCTGCACCGCCCGACGCCGGCCTACTCCTAGCAGCCTGTGGCGAAGGCCGTGACGGGCTGCTGAGGCGCCGAGACAAACCACAGAGAGACACAGAGATTCCTATGGTTTCTCTGTGTCCTGTGTGCCTCAGGCGGACTTCCACACATCTCGCTCAATTCCGCGGCGCGACGAACTCGGGGCGCGTCTCGCGTGCGGCAATTCTGGCCGCGAACTCCAACGCGAGCGTCGCGACGCGGCGCGTGCCGTCCACATCGATCTTGTCCCAGTCATCGGTAGGGCGGTGGTAGTCGGCGTGGAAGCCGGTGAAGAAATTGATCGCCGGCACCCGGCGGCTGATGAACGACGAGTCGTCGCTCCTGCCGGCTCCAGGTCCTTCGCGCTTGACGTCGATCGGCAGAGCCGCCTGCATCGCCGCCCTGAGATCGGCTTCGAGCGATGGCGCCGTTTCCAGCCCGCTGACGTCGACGGCGCCTCGCGAGCGGCCGACCATGTCGAGGTTCAGCATCGCGACCGTGTTTTCTATCGGAAACGCGGCGTTGTGGACGTAGAAGTCCGACCCGAGCAGACCGTTCTCCTCGCCCGCGAACGCCACGAATACCAGCGTGCGTGGAAAACGCGATCGCGATAACACGGCCTGGCGCGCGATCTCGATGATTGCCGCGGTGCCCGAGGCGTTGTCGTCGGCGCCGTTGTGAATCTCTCCAGTGCGGTCGGGCGCCGCCGAATGACGGCCGCCGATGCCGACGTGATCGTAATGGGCGCCGATCACGATCGCTTCTCCCGCCCGTCGTGGATCGCTGCCGCGGAGCACGCCCACGATGTTCCGGACGGTCCGGCGGTTGATCGAGAGGTGTTCGGAGTACCGCACGCTCGCGCCGGCCAGAACACGCGAGCGAGGCACGAGATCGCGATCGATCTCGCGCGCGACCGCTTCCAGGCCCCAGCCGTCCATCAGCGGCTTCATCTCGTCGCGGCGCAGTCTCAGCACCGGCAGACCGACGTTTTCCGCATCAGGGTCCAGGCCAAACAGGCGGTAATCGGCGTCGTCCACACGATGCGACGGATCGGAGACGACGAGCAACGCGCGTGCCCCGCGGTTGCGCGCGGCGGCCGCCTTGGCCTGCAGGGTCGTCTGCGGCATCGGGCGGGCGCCGTTCAGCCGGCTGCCCTGGTCGCGCTCCTGCGGCTCGTGACTGAAGATGAGGACCGCTTTGCCGCTGACGTCGATGTTGGCGTAGTCGTCGTAGCCGCCCTGGCCCGGAACCGACAGTCCGTAGCCTGCAAACACGAGCGGGACGTTGTCGAGCGAAGCCGAAGCCGTGGCAGCCGACTCGGTGGCTGTTGCCGCGAGCGGATAGTAGCTCGCCCCGAGCTGCAGCCGCAGACTCGTTCCAGCCGAATCGATTCTCAGCTCATTGCCGGTCCCGATCGCCAGGCCGGCGACCAGCTGAAAAGGCTGCGTCCACTCATCCATCCAACCCGGTTGCAGGCCGGCAGCCCGGAACTGCTCCTTCACGTAGTCTGCGGCGCGATCGAGTTCAGGCGTACCGTTGCCGCGCCCCCTGAGGTCGTCCGCTGCCAGGAACTTGACGTGATCGAGGAGCCGATCGCCTGCGATTTGCGGCGCCGCGGTGAGCGCCGCGCCAAGGAGTGCCGTGGCCAACGCCACGGCGGCGAGCCTGCGCATGCACAAATCCTATCAGCCCATGGCCTGCTATCGCGGGATCGCGCCGAGCACCGTCTCGAGCTGGACGCGCTCGCGCGTCGTGAGCGTCGGTTCACGCCGCCGCACCACGCCCACGGTCGACAGCAACGCCGGAATGGCACCGACGCGCCCGCGGACGCCGAACTCGCCTTCGAGCACCGTGAGCACGCCAAACGCCCGCCGGCCGGAGCGAACGATCCCTTCGCTCACGACGGCAGCAGCCAGTCCGAGCGTGTACGGCTGCGGCGGCCAGAGCCGGCCCGACAGGCCGTCGACACGCGAGAGCTGCACCGGCGTCAGCACCTGCTCGAGCGCGTAACCGCCTATCGACGCTTCGCTCCACGGGATGACGAACGCCGGCGGCGATCCAAGCACTGACACCATGACTTCGGCCGGGGCGCACCGCGCTTCCATGGCGACGATTGCCCTGACCGCGGAGGCGTACGCCTCGGGAGCAGATCCGATGAGACGCCTGCGCGCGACCGCTCCGTCGCGCGCGGCCTCGTGAATCAGCGCGCCGTGGTCGGCACCGGCAAAGACGATCGGCGCGTTGCCGACGATCGACGCCAGCTCGGCGACCTGGCGGGCGGCGCCGGCACCGCTCCAGTCTGAAGACGGCTGGCCGAATCGATCGGCGACGATGCACACCGTGCACGCCGCGGCGCGAGTCAGGTCGGCCGTGCCTTGCAACCGGGTGTCGAAGCCTGCGATGGCGCCCGACTGCTGAATATCGAGCGCCTTACCGCGCGCAGCGGACTCGGCGGTATCGACGATGAGCACACGATCCACCGATTGGCGCGCGGCAAGTGCCTGCGCGATCGCGCCGCCAAGATCGCCGGCGCCGATGACGGCTGCGATCGTCACAAAGGGTATTCTAGATGCCAGAAGGTGGTAGGACCTCCTGCTTCCTGCCTCCTGCGGCCTGTCTCCTACCACTATGGCTTCTTCAATGTCTTTGAATGGCAAAACGGCGCTGATAACCGGAGGCTCGCGCGGCATCGGTTTCGCCACCGCCCGGGCGCTCGTCAAACAGGGTGCGAACGTCGCGGTGACGGCGACGCACGAGGATGCGGCGATCACAGCGGGCAGCGAGCTGGCGGGCAGTGACGCCGCCGCGCGCGTGTTTGGACTGAAAGCCGACGTACGGAGCTACACCGACGTCGAAGCGTCGGTATCGCGCGTCGTCGAGCGCTTCGGCGGCCTCGACATCCTCGTCAACAATGCCGGCGTCGGTGCGTTCTCACCCGTTGCCGACATGCAGATCGCCGACTGGCAGAAGGTCATCGATACCAACATCACGGGGGTTTTCCACTGCTGCCGGGCGGCGCTGCCACACCTGCGGCGGCGCGGCGGCTGGATCATCAATATCAGCAGTCTGGCCAGCAAGAACCCGTTTCCGAATGCGGCGGCCTACTGCGCGTCGAAGGCGGCACTCAACGCGTTCAGCGAGGCGCTGATGCAGGAAGTGCGCTACGACGGAGTCCGTGTGGCTTACATCCTGCCCGGTTCGGTCAACACCGGCTTCGGAGGGCTCGCGAACACCAAATCGGAGTGGGCGCTGATGCCCGACGATGTCGCTGAGGTGGTCGCTGATCTCGTGGGTCACCACTCGCGAAGCCTTCCCAGCCGCGTCGAGATTCGTCCGGCACAACCGCCGCGAAAGGGCTGACCCGTGTCTGCCTTCGACAAACACCGGGAGCAGCTGGAGATTCACGAAATGATGTTCGGGACGTCGCGTGGACGAATCGCGGTGGCGCTCGATCTGCTGACCGACGCCCTTGCCACCGTGGGTCAGCATGGCGTCTACTGCCAGAGCACTCGTCATCCCGGCCGGCCCACGCTCGACATCACGCTCGTGCTCGAGCAGATCGGTGACGCGAAAGAACTGCTCCAGACAGTGATCGAAGCCGGCGAAATGCCGAAGGGCCCGGCGCCCTCGTCAAATCCCCAGTGACCGCCTCTTCCACCGCACCTATCGGCGTCGTTGCTCACTTCAACCTGCTCGAGCGGTTGGAACCCTCAGGTCCCGGCGAGCTGTTTCGCGCCCGCGACACCCATCGCGGGCGAACCGTTGCGATCAGGCTCCTCCCGCCCGACTACTTCCGCGGGAGCGAGGAGCGCCATCGGCTGCTGGCGGACGCGCGAGCCCTCATTGCCCTGTCGCACCCGAACATCACGACGCTGTTCGACGTGGGCGAGCAGGGGGATCAGGTCTACGTGGCGTTCGAGTTCGTGCGAGGGCGGTCGCTCCGATCCGAAATGGCGAGCCGGCCGATGAACCCTCGCCGTGCGCTGGAGCTGGCGGTGCAGATCACCGACGCGGTCGCGGAGGCGCACTCGGCCGGCTTTTCTCACCACGGGCTCAGTCCGGAGTCGGTCATCGTCACCGAGAAGGGTCATGCGAAGATTCCCACCTTCCACCTGGCATCGCTTGTCGGCTTCGATTCCGCAGCAGGTGAGATGGGCTTGATCGACTACCGCTCGCCTGAAGAAGAGCGCGGCGAATCGCCCGACGACCGATCAGACGTGTATTCAGTGGCGGCGATCTCGTACGAAATGATCACCACCCGGCGCCCGCCGTTGAGGGGCGCGTCGGCGCCGAGCGTCTGGAATCCTGGTGTCCCGAAAGAGCTCGACGACGTCCTGCTGAAGGCGCTGGCGCCGAACCCGGCGTCGCGGAGTCAGAGTGCGGCCGCCCTTGCCGCCGAGCTCCGCGCCGTGGCCGGCATGCTCGCCGCGAAAGGCGAGCATCCGGATGACGATGAACTGCCGCGCGAGGCGGCATCCTCGTCGCGGCCCGTGCTGGCGGCCGTCGTCGTGCTCCTGCTGCTGGCGGCGCTGGCGTGGTGGTTCATGCGCTCGTAAGGAGCTCTCCCAGACGCTCGGTGAACGCCGAACGGGCGAGCACCTGATCGATCCCGGCGCTGCGGGCTGCCGCGATCGTCTCGCCGTCAACATGCGAGACGTAGCCGAGCGTCCTGATCGATTGCAGGTCCGGATCGGCCTTCAACGCCCTGATGGCCGCGAGCGGATTCAGCTTCGCGCTGTTCAGATCGAAGATGATCAGCCCGGGCTGCTTCTCACGCACGTGCGACAGCAGCTGCTCGGCCGATCGCTCGAAGTAGACGTCGGCGCCGAGCTGCTTTGCGGCAGTCGAGATCTTGATCGAGAACAGCAGGTCGTCGATGGCGCAGAGGATCATGGGGATGTAGAGTAACCCGCGAGTTCCACGTTCCGGGTTCCGAGTTCCGGGTTCGCGTGGGTTCAGGTTCGATGTTCGAGGTTCCGGGTTCGTTTGGTTCAGGTTCGATGTTCGAGGTTCAAAGTTCGGGTCCGGGGTCCGGGATCCGGGGTCCGGGATCCGGGGTCCGGGATCCGAGCCCCGAGTCCCGAGCCCCGAGCCCCGAGCCCCGAGTCCCGAGCCCCAAGTCCCGAGTCCCGAGTCCCGAGCCCCGAGCCCCGAGCCCCGAGTCCCGAGTCCCGAGCCCCGAGTCCCGAGCCCCAAGTCCCGAGTCCCGAGTCCCGAGCCCCGAGTCCCGAGTCCCGAGTCCCGAGTCCCGAGCCCCGAGTCCCGAGCCCCGAGTCCCGAGCCCCGAGCCCCGAGTCCCGAGTCCCGAGCCCCGAATGTGAGGATCCGAATGATCATTGAGGTCCGCGCCACGGCGCCCTTCTACAAGAACGGCTTCGTCGTCGGCTGCGAGCGTACGCGCGAGGCGGTGCTGATCGATCCCGGCGACGAGGTCGACGAGCTGCTGGCAGCGGTGCGCGACTTCGACCTCGACGTTCGCAGCGTGCTGCTGACCCATGCCCACGTCGATCATGTGACAGGAGTAGCCGCGGCCAAGGATGCCTTCGATGTTCCTGTGTACCTGCACCGCGACGACTTGTTTCTCTACGACCACGTGGTCGAGCAGGCCGCGATGTTCGGCTTCAAAGCCAGGCAGCCGCCTCCCGTCGACCAGTTCTACGACATGACGCCAATCGTTTTCGGCGACTGCGAGGTGCGTGTGCATCACACGCCTGGCCACTGCCCCGGCGGCGTCTGCCTGCAGATCCGTCAACCGGGAACCGCCCGCTCCCACCTCTTCGTCGGCGACACGCTGTTTGCCTCGTCGATCGGACGGACCGACCTTCCGGGCGGCAACTACTCCACGCTGATGCACTCGATCACCGAGGTGCTCTTTCCGCTGGGTGACGACGCCATCGTGCATCCAGGCCATGGCCCCGACACGACGATCGGCCGCGAGCGGACGACGAACCCGTTCGTCCTGGATTATTTCGCCGGCGCACAAGAGCAGTAGAGGCAGACCTTCGGTCTGCGGGTCCAACTGCGCCGCCTCGCGTCAACCCTCCTGGCCGGGGTCGCGAGTTACCATCATCTCGACCCGGCCGACCTGCAGCAGATCGCCGTGTGCGAGCCGGGCGGCGTCGATCCGCTGCCCGTTGACGAAGGTGCCGTTGGTGCTCTCGAGATCGCGCACCTCCAGCCCGCCATCGTCGAGGGCGGTGAGCCGGCAGTGGACGCGCGAGACGAGCGCGGCGTCGACGATGAAGTCGGCGCCGGTGGCGCGGCCGACAGTACGGATCCCGCCGGGGAGGATTCGGAAGATCTTTTCAGGGATATCGTCGGTGAGGGTTCTCAACATCCACATACGAAGGCAGCAACTTTCCGGCTCGTCGATCACGAGAATCTTACCGCACGCCAGAGACCTCGCACCTTCGCACCCTCGCACCTCGCACCTTCGCCCCCTCGCACCTTCGCACCTTCGCACCCTCGCCCCCTCGCCCCCTCGCCCCCTCGCCCCCTCGCCCCCTCGCCCCGATCTCGCCTCACTCCCATTTCTATTGCATTCCCATAGGAGCCGTGCTATTCGTATGGCATTCCAATAGGTGACTGCATGAAGCGCAAGACCGACGTCTGGCAGGGCACGCTGGCGCTGATGATTCTGACGACGCTCGATACGATGGGGCGGCTGCACGGCTACGGTATCGCCCGGCGGATCGAGCAGCGAAGCGGCGACCGCCTGACGCTGAACTACGGAACTTTGTACCCGGCGCTCCTGAAGCTCGAGCAGGAAGGCCACATCAAGTCCGCGTGGGGCGCTTCCGACCACAACCGGAAAGCGAAGTTCTACGAACTGACCCGCGCCGGCAGGAAGCGGCTGGCACTCGCGTCCGAGGAGTGGCAGCGCACCACCGACATCCTCGACCGGTTCCTCGACGCGGCCAACGAGCCGTCATGAGAACGCTGCGAGCGCTGGCGCTGCGTCTGAGAGGCGCCTTTCGCGGCGCGCGCGACGAAGGGGACTTCGAGGCGCAGATCCAGGCCGACATCGACCTGCACGTCGAGGACGCCGTTCGCGCCGGCGCCAGTCCTGAAGAGGCACGACGTCAGGCGCTCGTGAAGTTCGGCGGCCTGGACGCGGCGCGGGAGGCCTGGCGCGACCGGCGCGGGCTGCCGTTTCTCGAAACGCTCGTGCGCGATGTCGTCCACGCCCTCCGCGTGCTCGGACGAAACAAGGGCTGGTCGGCAGTCGCCATCGCCTCGCTGGCGCTCGGCGTCGGGGCCGCCACGGCGGTGTTCAGTGCCGCGAACGCCCTGCTCCTGCGCAAGATGCCCATAACGGATCCTGACGGCATCGTCACCCTGCGATGGGAAGGGCAGAACAGGGCGATGACCAGTTTCAACGACTATGGGTTCGTACCGAACGGCGCGGTTCCCTTTCCTTTCGAAGAGCTCACGCCCGACTACTTCTTCAACAGGATGAAGGCCGGTGTGACGGCGCCGTACCCGACTTTCCAGCGGGTGAGTGAGGCGAACACGACGCTGAGCCACCTGTTCGCGGTGGGCCCCGGCCCCACCGTGAACCTGATCGTCGACGGCAAAGGCGACACGGCGACCAGCCAGTTCGTGTCCGGTGGTTTCTACGCGGCCGCCGCCATCCCGCCGGCGGCCGGCCGGCTGATCCAGCCAGCCGACGACAGGAAGGGCGCGGCCGCGGTGGCCGTCATCAGCCACGCGTACTGGCGGCAGCGCTTCGGAGGGGACACGTCCGTCGTCGGCAAACGGGTACGCATCAATGCGGCCGCGTTCACGATTGTCGGCGTGTCCGGTGTGCGCCAGCCGGACATGATCAAGGGCTGGCCGTCGCCGCCCGACCTGACGATTGCTCTCGCGAACGAGCCGCTGTTCAAGCACGGCGAGTCGCGGCTCGATCAGGGGACGAACTGGTGGCTCGTGATGATGGGCCGGCTGAAGCCTGGCATGACCGCCGCGCAGGTGCAGGCCAATCTTGCTCCGGCCTACGAGCAGGCGGCGCGTGACGCCGCGAACGCCATGCTCGCGACGCTTTCCGGCGACGACCTCGCCGAGGCCAGGGATTTCGGGTTTGGCGCCAGGATTCCGCGGCTGCGCGTCGTCTCCGGCGCCCGTGGTGCGTACGACCCGGCACCGATGCTCCAGGCGCCGTTGGCTGTTCTCGCCATCCTCGTGGGCATCGTGCTGCTGGTCGTCTGCGTGAATCTCGGCAACCTGTCGATGGCGCTCACCACCAGCCGCGAGCGCGAGATCGCCGTACGGCGGGCGATTGGCGCTACCCCGCGGCGAGTGATCCGCCAGATTCTCACCGAGCACCTCGTCGTGGCCGTTCTCGGCGGAGCCGCGAGCCTCCTGATCGCCTCCCTGTTCCAGGACCTCATGCGCCTCTACTTCACCGCCGACTTCGATGCCACCGTCGTGGTGTTCGCGTTTGCGGTTGCCGTCGTGACGGGGCTGCTGATCGGCATCGCGCCGGCGCTGCGCGCCGCACGTGCTCCGGCTGCGGTGCCGACATGGGGCGGTCCGCTCCGGCGTTCACGTGTGACCTCGTCGCTCCTCGTTGCGCAGGTCATGATGTCGCTCGTGCTGCTCGTCGGGGCTGGTCTTTTCTTGCGAACCCTGCTCAATCTCCGGAGCGTCGATCCCGGTTTCGACTCCGAGCGCCTGGTGCTCTTCACGATCGATCCGTCCTTCAACCAGTACGAGCCTGCGAAGGCGACGACCCTGTACGGGGAGCTCGCCACGAAGCTCCGTGCCCTTCCTGGCGTGTCGTCGGTCAGCTTCTCGAGCCACGCGCTGCTGGACGGCTCGGTGAGCCGCGGGCTCGTCTCCGCGGAAGGGGCTCCGGATCGAACGCACGCCGTAGACAAGCTCACCGTCGAGCCGAATTTCTTCGCGACCATGCGCATTCCGATCCGCAGGGGTCGAGCGTTCGACGGGCGCGACAGCGCATCCGGGCCGAAGGTCGTGATCGTGAACGAGGCGCTTGCCAGAGCCGCTTTCGGCGATGCGAATCCAGTGGGCCGGCGGCTCGACACCGATGCCGACCTGCCGGGCGGGAACGCTGCAAAGAACGAGGCGGAGACGGAGATCGTCGCGGTCGTCGCGGATACCCGGCACAGCAGCCTGCGCGCAGCCCCGGCGCAGATCTTCTTCCCGCACGCGCAGTCACCCGAGGGCCCGCGGACCTTCGAAGTGCGGACGAGCGTGCTGCCCGAGGATCTCATGCCGGCCATCCGCCGTGTCGTCGAGGCTGCCGATTCCGCGCTTCCGATCATCTCACTCTCGACGCAGGCATCAGCCATCGAGACTCTGCGAACGCAGGAGCGGATCATCGCCGTGGCGTCCTCGACGCTCGGCGCGCTCACGCTGGTCGTGTCGATGATCGGTCTCTTCGGGCTGCTCTCTTATGCGGTGACGCGCCGCACCCGTGACATCGCGGTCAGGATGGCGCTCGGCGCCGAGCGCCGCAGCGTGCTCCGATCGGTACTCGGCGAGGCCCTGATGCTGGTAGGCGTTGGCGTGGCGATTGGACTCGGCGTGGCAGTGGGGACGACCCGTTTTCTGAAGTCGTTGCTCTTCGGTTTGCTGCCAAACGATCCGCTGGTACTTGGCGGTGCGGTCGTCGTGATGATTGCCGTCGCCTCAGCCGCCGCATACCTGCCGGCGCGCCGCGCCGCAAATGTCGATCCGATGGTGGCACTGAGACAGGAGTAGTCCGAATTTACGGATTGACGGATTGACGGATTGACGAAAGTTCGTTCGGACCCCGGACCCCGGACCCCGGATCCCGAAGCCCGGACCCCGGATCCCGAAGCCCGGACCCCGGATCCCGAAGCCCGGACCCCGGACCCCGGACCCCGGACCCCGGACCCCGGACCCCGGATCCCGAAGCGCGTCACGGCACCAGCATCCGCACTGTCCCGTCCTGCCGCGAGGTGACGAAGAGCTCTCCATCACCGCTGCGCCCGATGTGCAGGTCGGCCCGCGTCGTCGCGGCGCCTAGAGTCTTCTGTATGAGCTCCGGCAACGTCACGTCGGTACGGGTGCCCTTCGCGTCGCGGACGAAGAGCTGGATCTCCTCGACTGGCGCCACCGTCTGCGGAACACCGTCGTCGGCTTTCTTCATGGCGGCGATGTCGGCCGCGAAGAGACGACCCCTCTGCACGTCGCCGAACACGAACTTGCCGCGCAGCGCCGCGATGCGGCCGTAGTAAGCGAACCCGCCGCTCACCGCCTGTCCCTCGTCGTGGTCGTACATCGCCACCGGATAGGTGAAGCCGTCCTTCGTCTTCCCGTTGAGCACATCGGCCGGGAGCGCAAAGAGCTGGTCGAGAGCGCCGCCGGGCCTCGTCATGCCGTTCTCCCAGATACCCTCACGCTTCATCCAGCCGTAGTTCTCGCCGTTGCGAACGATGTTGATCTCCTCGATGTGGTTCATGCCGATGTCGGACGCGAACATCGTTCCGTCGGTGAGATCCCACGACAGCCGGTGTGCGTTGCGGAAGCCATACGCATAGATCTCGCCGAGCGTCTTCGGGTCGCCGTCGGCGGCGAACTTGTTGCCGGCCGGGATCGTGTAGTCGCCGAGACCCTTCGTTCCCTTCGATACCGAGGGACTGCGCGGATCGATGCGCAGGATCGCGGTGATCACCGAATCGAGGCGCTGAGTCTGGCCAGGGTTGTTCGCATTCGGCCCGCCGCCGTTGCTGAACCCGAGGTCGCTGCCGCTCGTGTAGAGCAGCCCGTAGTCCGGTGTGCCGGGCCTGGCGGTGGGATCGAACTCGACCGCGCCCACCGGGTGTGTCAAGTTCATGACGACGTGGGCGACGCGCAACAGCTCACGCCGGGTCCCCTCGAAGGTGTTGGCGGCCGGATTCGTCGCGTGCCACTCGGTGATGACGTTGTGATGCGTCACGTCTGCCTGCGTGTAGCCGGGCGGGATGAAATTCAGCACTCCGGGATTGCCAGCGGCGCGCTCGCCATGCACCGTGTAGAACAATCCGTTCTTCGCGAATTCGGGGTGGAACGCGAAACAGATGAAGCCGCTCTCCAGCCTGTTGTAGACGGCGAACGGGAACGCGGCCCCGACGTTCGCGTACACGCTGGTCTGGTTGTCGCGATCCAGCAGGTAGAGGAAACCGCGCGAGTCGTTGACGAACCGGCGGCCGTCGGGCAGATCGCGGATGTAGCTCACGCGCGCCGACCCGGCCGGGTTCACGTCCTGGTCGGCGGGACGCATCTTGCGCGTGTCGGGCAGTCTCGCGACGTCCTTGATCTCGACAGCCAGGCCTCGTTTCTCGAGACGCGCTGGAATCGGATCCTTGATCGGTCCGGTGGTCTGCGCGGCCATCCCGCCAATGGCGGCGACGCCGAGCAACACAACTATGGACGTCTTCCGCATGTACGCACCCTCCACACACGCACCCCGACCGGCCGACTGTAGGGGCACGTCACGCCGGTGTCAAGCAACCGGGGCGCATCGCGGTGAGATGTCGGCCAGCCATGAGATGCCTTGACAGGGCATGCCGCAGCCTCTACTTTGGCGACGCGCGGAAGCGCAGCTACCCGTTTTCGCGCTTCGCGCTCCGGCGAGGCGCGACCTGGGGTGATGATGAATGCCGCGACGATGACAGGACGGCTTTCGAGTCGCGCGATCGCTGTGGCGATCCTGCTTGCCGCAACGACATCGATCTGGCTGCTCCACGCGCAGCAGCCGGCGGCGGACCTGATTCTCACGAACGGCCGGATCGTCACCGTCGACGAGCGGTTCACGATCGCACAGGCGATCGCGGTACGAGACGATCGGATCGTGGCCGTCGGTTCGAATCAGGACGTCGGCAAGGTCGCCGGAGCTGTCACGCGCCGCGTCGATCTTGGAGGGCGCAGCGTCATTCCGGGTCTCATCGACAATCACATGCACCTGCTCCGCGCGGCGAACACGTGGCCGCTGGAGCTGCGCTGGGAAGGCGTCGACTCGAGAAAAGCGGCGATCCAGCTGCTGCGGGAGCGGGCGCGCGCCGTGGGGCCGGGTGCCTGGGTCTTCAACATCGGCGGCTGGGCCACCGCGCAGTTCGCCGACGATCCAAAGCCGTTCACGCTGGCCGAGCTCGACGCAATCGCCCCGGACAATCCGGTTGCCCTTCAGGAGTCCTACTACCAGGTCTTTCTCAACAGCCGTGCGCTGCGCCAGCTGGGGATCGAAGCGGGCACCGCCGATCCAGCCGAGTTCGTCAGGGGCTCGATCGTGCGCGACGCGAATGGACGGCCGACCGGTGTCATCCGCGGCGATATTGCCGCCACTCGTCCCGTGGCCGCCCGGCTTCCGCGGGTCGCGCCGGACCGGCTCGAGTCGGCTGTGTCGGCGCTGATACAGGACATGAACGGCGCCGGCCTCACGTCGTTCGGCGTGGTCGGGTGCGACGCCGACATGCTCGAGATGCTCCGGCGCTGGAAGGCGCAGGACCGTCTGACGGTTCGCGCGTTCTGCATCGGAGGCGCTTCCGCGGCCACGCCCGAGCAGGTCGATCGGTCGCTGGCGCAGATCGCGCGGATGAAGCTGTTCCAGGGTGACAGCTACATCAACGACGTTGCGTTCGGCGAGAGTGTTTATACGCCGCTCCACGACCCGATGTTTGCCGTTGATTCCAACCCGCGGCCCGAGCAGCTCGCCCAGTGGCGCCGGATCGCCGCCGAGATCGCGCGGGCGCGGTTGCCCCTGCACGTCCACGCACAGCTGCGCGGCACCATCGACGCATTTCTCGATCAGATCGAAGCGGTGAATCAGCAGTATCCAATCACCGACCTGCGTTGGACGCTGGCGCACGTCAACCAGATCAATGCCGCCCAGCTCGAGCGGATGAAAAAGCTTCGTATGAACGCCGCGGTTCACCCATGGGCGGTCATCAACGGCGCCATCATGCGCGAGGCTTTTGGCAACGCGGCTGAGGACATGCCGCCGCTTGCCGCCATTCAGTCGAGCGGCATCACCTGGGGGCTTGGCAGCGACGGCAGCGCCGCCAACCAGTACCTGCCTTTCACCACGCTGTACTTCGCCGTGACCGGCAGGATGGCCGGGGGGCGGAAAGTCATCCGGCAACCGATCGCTCGCGAAGCCGCGCTGATCGCGCACACGCGGGCGAATGCCTCGCTGCTCTTCCAGGAGAAGGACCTGGGTTCGATCGCGCCGGGCAAGCTCGCCGACCTGGTCGTGCTCGATCGCAACTACCTGACGGTCTCTGCCGACCAGCTTTCGAAGATCAAGCCGGTGATGACGATGGTCGGTGGCAGAGTCGCGTACGACAGTCACGCTCTCGCTATCCGCTAATTGACCTGCCTGAGGGCTGTCTCCGCGTCATCCTCTCCCGGATGCCTGGGCGAGCGGCGATCGACCTGGCGCTGGCGAACGGCGTCCTCGACAAGTGAAGCCGCCTGAATCGTTCTGCAACGCTTTCCATCAGGTCCCGCGTGCGCAGGTGATGGTTCTTCGCTTCGGAGCCGATAAGCCGACTGCACAGGAGGTGCTCATGCTTCGTCGGTGCCTGGCCACCCTGCTCGCAGTGCTCGTGGCCTCGCCAGTGTTCGCACAGGATCTCAGGGGTTCGATCCAGCAGGCCGTCAACGAGACGGCCGCGCAGCAACCGGAGTCGGCTCGCTCGGGACGCATCCATCCCGCGCTGCTGTGGACCGGAATCGGCCTGCTCGGAGCAGGCGGGCTGTACCTCGGCCTTGGCGCCGCCGAAGACCCGGACACGCAGACGTGCGTCTACAGCAGTTCCAGCGAGACGTGCGTCTCGAATCGCACGGTGCTGCTGACGTCGGGCGCCGTGATGGCGGGCGTTGGCGGCGCCCTGCTCGCGATCGGCGTCGCGAAGTCCAAGCACGCGCCGAGCGTCGGCTTGCGGCCGGGCGGGTTCGTCGTGCGTCAGTCAGTGCCGCTGCACCTGGGACTGAAGCACTGAACTTAGTTGATCGCTTGATCTCCGAAGGCGCACTCGCGGGTGGCCGCGGGCGGGCTGATGATTCATCACATCGTTGGCGACAGGCGAGACGGGCCATCGCTGGCGGGCGCCGACTCCGCATGCCGGGAATGCGCCCGCGGCTCGTACGCTTCGGTTCCGCGGCGACTATCAGCCACTCCGGTGCGACATCTGTCAGGCGCGCAGGAACGCTGGGGGTTTCTCGCACGTCACGGATCACATGGAAGGGAAATCGCCGCGAGGAATCGCCGCGCGCGCATTTCCGCCTTCGCGGGCTCCGCTACGGCGGACCGCGCCGGAGCCTTCGGCGTAGGCGGGCCAGCTACGCAGTGTGCTCGGCATGCTCCGTACGGCACCCGCCAGCGATGACCCGTCTCGCCGTACGTGGAAAATGTGATGAATCATGAGCGCGGGCGGGGCCGCCCCGTCCGCCGCGCAGGCGCGTCAGCCGTGATCATGTTTTTCGCGCCGAGGACGCCGGGGTCCCCAGCGCGCGGCTTGTGCGCGCTGGGGTGGTCGCGGATGGGGCTGCCCGCGGACAGGACCCGCCGAGCGCCTTTCCTATCATTCGAGACGGTTCAAGTCATCAGCAAGCATCCACGCCATGAATTCGTTCAAGCGGAGCACACCTCGCCGAGGATGCCGGCGCCGCCGCAGTACTTCGTGTCCTGCAACTGAATCAGCAGCCCGTCGGGATCGGTGAAGTACAGCTCCGGGGTTCCTTCTTTCGCACCGCCGCGAGCCTCTGTCCGTACGCTGATGTAGTGCACGAGCGGCCCGGCAGGGCCGCCCTGGCCTCTGGGCTTGATCCCGTAGCTCTCCAGCGTCTTGATCACCGCGTCGGGATTGAACCCGTCCATGTTCATGCAGAGATGATTGATGCTTCCCGAGGGAGCGGCGCCACCGCCGCCTCGCCCGCGGCCGCCGGCGCCGGCAAACATCAGGAACTGCACGCCGCCAACGCCCATTACAGGAGCGTTTGGTCCCTGATACGCCTGGATGCGCAGGCCGAAGAGCTCCTGGAAGAACATGTTCGCGCGCGCGCCGTTCGACCCGAAGATGGTGCAGTGGCTCCAGTCGCGCAGCGCCATCAGCCCTTTCTTCGGTGACGGCTCCGGCGAGGCGACGTTGCCGAGCACGCCGCCGCCGCCGCAGTACTTCGGATCCTGCAGCTGATACACGACGCCGTCGTGATCGCTGAAGTAGATCTCCGGCGTGCCTTCTTTGGCCCCGCCGGCCTCCGGTCCGCGAGTGCGCACGCGCATGCGCAACGGTCCGCCGCCGAGTCCGCCGCCGCCGGCATTACCTGCGGCATCCGCCATCGTCATGCCGCGCTGGCGCAGGATGCCGGTGATCCTGTCGACGTTGAAGTCGTCGACACCGAGGCACAGGTGATTGATGGCGGGAGCGCTGGAGCCGGCGGAGGCGATGCCGAGAAACTGCGGGCCGGCGCCGATCTGCAGGTTGGTCGTCATGCCCTGGCGGCTGATGACCGGCATGCCGAAGAGTCCCTGGTAGAAGTCGACGGACCGTTTGACGTCGGACACCGCGAGCGTCACGTGATTGATCCCGCGCACGCGGATTGGAGGATTGACCGCCTGCGCGAACGCGCGCCCGGCCACCAGTGCGGCAGGCAGTGACAGCAACAGTTGTCGTCGCGACACGCCGCTCGCGGCTGATGCGTCAGGCTGTCCATCGGATGCTCGCATGTGTGCTTCCCTCCTCGAACCGTGTTCCCGCGCGTCGGGCCTGGTCATTGTGGCCCGGCAAGCGCCCTTTGCGCGGAGCTTCAGCCGGGCAAGCGTCCCTCGCAGTGCCGAGCTTCAGCTCGGCAAGTCTAGTGCGCCGCTTGCGTTTTGCGGAACACCCGATTCCGCAAACGGACGTCCTGCCGTCAGATTTGACCGCAAATTGCCCGTTCCGGGGTCGACAATGAGGCCACGAGGCCGCGACTGTCCCGGATTCTGGAGACCCGAGTCCGGAGCAGGGCAGGTCCGCTTTGGCTCAGTACGCCACCAGCAACCGCGCTGCGCGCTCCACTTCCTCCTCGGACGGCAGGAAGAACTCCTCGAGCGGCGGCGAGTACGGAACGGGCGTGTCGAGAGCTCCGATGATGCGCACCGGCGCATCGAGCCACTCGAACGCTTCTTCCTGGATGATCGCGGCGAGGCTCTCTCCGATCCCTCCAGTGCGCGAATCCTCGTGGACGATCAGCACGCGGCTGGCGTGGCGGGCGACAGCCAGCACGGCTGCCTTGTCGAGCGGCGCGAGCGTACGCAGGTCGAGCACGCTGGCCTCGATCCCGTCAGCCGCCAGCCGTTCGGCGACACGCATCGCGACGTGGACGTAAGCCCCATAGGAGATCAGCGCCAGATCGGCACCGGCGCGCCGCAAAGCGGCGACGCCAATCGGAAGGGGCGCGGCCGGGGTGGACGTGAGACGCTGTCTGATCCGCGGTTCGCGATAGAGAGCGATGTGCTCGTAGAAGAGCACCGGGTCGGGGTCGGCGACCGCTGCAATCATGAGCGCTCGCGCGTCAGCCGGCGTCGATGGGGCGACAATCTTGAGACCAGGGGTCCGGTAGAACCAGGCTTCGGTGTTCTGCGAATGGTACGGCCCGGCGTGGCGCAGGCCTCCCCACGGCAGACGCACGACCATGGGCACCGAGCCGCCCCACCGGTACCTGATCTTCGCGGCGTTGTTCACCAGCTGGTTGAAGCCGCTGGCGACGAAGTCGTTGAATTGAATCTCCCCGATGGGCCGCTGGCCGGCGAGCGCGGCGCCGACGCAGACGCCGAGCACCGCTCCCTCGGCGAGCGTGGAATCGATGATCCGATCGCCGAACTCGTGGAGAAGCGGACGAAGGAGCAGGAACGCGTTGCCGTACGGCTCGCCGACGTCCTCGCCGAAGACGAACACCCGTTCGTCGGAGCGAAGCGTGTCGGCTATTCCCATTGCCACGCCTTCGAGAAAGGTACTGCCTTTCGGATCGTGCGGCGGGCCGGCCTCGACCGCTGGCAGGTCGTGCGGCTGTGCGTTCGGGCGGCCGGCAAGCGGGTCGAGACGAACCCTGGGCGGTTCGCAGGCGAGCACACCGATCGCCGCCGAGGCGGCGTCTGGCCATGGGGCGTCGATGACGGCCCGGGCCTCCGTTTCCACGACGGCTTCTGCCTCGGCTTTCAGCTTGTCGAGCTCGCCGCGCGCGACCACGCCTTCGGCCTCGAGCCGGGCCGAATAGGTCAGCAGCGGATCGCGCGCCGACCATTGGGCGAAGAGGTCGCGGTCCGCATACGCGCCGTCGCGATCTGGCGGCGCGTACTCCCACGATGGACGCGGATCGCGTCCGAGGTAGAGCATGTCGTCGTGGTGCGCATGGCCGGCCATCCGCAGCGTCACGAGCTCGATGAGCGCCGGCCCATCGCCGGTGCGGGCGCGGTTGGCGGCCCAGGTGACGGCAGCCGCAACGGCGTCCGGATCGGTGCCGTCGATCGTGATGCCGGGAATGCCGTATCCGGAAGCCTTGTCGGCGAAGACACGCGCCGCCGACTGCCGGGCAGCCGGCGTCGACAGCGCGATCTGATTGTTCTCGAGGCAGAACACAGCGGGGAGCCGCCGCACGGCGCACAGGTTGATGGCCTCGTGCCACTCGCCGAGCGAAGAGCCGCCCTCGCCGATGAACGAGATCGCCACGCGCGGCGAGGACTCTCTGGCAAAGGCCATGGCCATGCCGGCAATCGACATCGTGCTGATGGAGAGCGGCGCCGACGCCGGCAGGATGCCCCACTCGAGGTCGCCGATGTGCAGGTCCTTGCCATCCATGGGCGGACCGGTCTTGCCCATCTGCGCATTGAGGATCATTCGAACGGTCGCCGGTTCTGGACGCATCGCGAGCGCGACTCCGGCATCGCGGATGATCGGGCCGACGACGTCGCCCTGCCAGCCTCGCTCCTCGCTCCGATAGGCGGCGCCGCGGCGCAGTCGAATGCCGGCGGCGTAGATCGCTTCCTGTCCGAGCGATCGGAATCCCTTGCCCTGGAAAGGCGTTCCCTTGTAACCGACCTCGCCGGTCACGAAGAACTGTTTGAGGCGGTTGTCGATCGCGCGCGTCAGCACCATGCCGCGCAGGATCTCGCGACGCTCGTCCCGCGTGAGCGATGCGGCGATGGCTTCGCGAGCGAAGAACCCGTCGCAGGCCGCGAGCAGCTCGCTTCGCGCGCTCGCGAGGCGCCGCCCGGCAGTGACACCGGGAGTCGTGTCGAGCTCGCCGGGTGCCTGCAGACGGTTGATCTGGACCTCGAGCGCGGCGCGAAATTCTGAGGCGCAGCGTTCAATCTGCGCCGGATCGCGACCGGGGTCCCGGAGGGCGGCGGTCTCGAGCGCGCGCTGGACGAGCGGCAGCGCGAAAGGAAAGCGCTCGATGACGAAGGCGACCGCGCGGGCGATCGTTGCCGTGCGCCCGCTGCGCTCGGACGTGTCAGGCATCGATCAGATGGTAGCCTGATGGTTCGGCCCTCGGGGTTCGGGATCCGGGGCTCGGGGTCCGGGCTCCGGGACTCGGGCTCCGAGGCTCGGGGTCCGGGGCTCGGGATTCGGGACTCGGGACTCGGGGTCCGGGGCTCGGGGCTCCCCTTGCCCTGAGCGAAGAACCGGCGCGAATCGAAGGCCCTGCGGAAAACCACGAAGGACACGAAGACGAAACGTTGGAAGAAGCCGAACTCCGAACTCTGAACTCCGAACTCTGAACTCCGAACTCCGAACTCCGAACTCCGAACTCCGAACTCCGAACTCTGAACTCTGAACTGCGAACGCGGAACCTGGAACCGTGGAACCTCGAACCTCGAACTCTGAACCTGAACCTGAACCTATCGAACCTGGAACCAGGAACGCGGAACCTGGAACGCGAAGCTTTAGAGGCTGGACCAAGCCCGGTGTCGTTCCGCCCGGCGAGATATCGCCCCCTGACATCCCTGCCGATCAGACGCTCGACGCGCTCAGCGGCCGCTTCCGGATCTTTCAGCTGAAAGGCGGCCATCGTTTCTCGACCGACGATGTGCTGACGGCATGGTACGGAACGACGTGGGTGCCGTCCGCCCGCGCCGCGCTCGACCTGGGGTCAGGGATTGGATCGGTGGGGATGATTGCCGCCTGGCGGCTGCCTGGCGCCAGATTCGTTGCCATCGAGGCGCAACCAGAGAGCGTTGCGCTCGCGCGGCGGTCCGCGATCTACAACGGCCTCGCCGGCCGTTACGATATCCGGCAGAGCGACTTTCGCACACCGGAGGCGTTCGCATCTGGTGAGCGCTTCGACCTGATCCTCGGCAGCCCGCCGTACTTCCCACGCGGCAGCGGCCTCCAGGGTGACCATCCGCAGAAGATCGCCTGCCGGTTCGAGTTACGCGGTGATGTTGGCGACTACGCGCGCGTGGCGGCCGAGCGTCTTGCGGGGGGTGGCGTGTTCGCTCTGGTCTTTCCCGAAAGCCAGCGTGAGCGCGTCGAGCGCGCCGCGAGCGACGCCCGCCTCGTCATCGTGCGGCGGCGGCCGGTCGCCTTCCGTGCGGGCGAGCCGCCGCTCATCGGCCTCTATCTCCTGATGCGCGGGAGCGATCTGCCGGAATCCATGCGGGCCCAAACGTGGGTCGAGCCCACGCTCACCATCCGCTGTGCCGATGGCACCGTTCACCCCGAGTACTCGGCCGTGAAGCTGTCGATCGGTTTTCCGCCCTGAATGGCGCTTCCGTAGAGGCGGACCTTTAGGTTTAGGTACGCCTCAAGGCCGGTCAGAAGACCCGCGTGCCCGTGTCTCACCCCTTCAGTCTCGGCACGAGCCGCAGCGCATTCTCCCTCTCCACATCGCGCAGCTCCGCAGCGGTGAAGCCACTGGCCTGCAGGCCACGCGCCTGGGGCGCTCCGTCGAAGAACGGCGCGTCGGTCCCGAAGACGATCTGCGATACCGGCACCATGGTCTTGAGCGCCTGCATGGCCACTGGATTGGCCGCGCCGGCGGTGTCGTAGTAGAAGCGCCGCAGGTGATGGAGCCGCGAGTTCGGCTCTGCAGGGCGCGTGAACACGTCCGGACCGGCCGTGGGCCCGAGCAGGCGGCCGGCCACCGACGTGATGGTGCCGCCCGCGTGGGAGAAGATGAACCGGATGTCGGGATACCTGGTTGCCGAGTCGCTCACGATCAGGCTGACGATCGTGCGCGTGGTGTCGGTCGGCCATTCGAGCATCTGGTTCGGGGCGCCGGGAACCATCGTGAGACAGCACTGGGCGTCGGTGGGATGCGTGTAGACGACCGCCTTTCGTCGATTGAGCTCCTCGAGGACTGGAGCAAACGACGCATCGCCCAGCCACGCGTTGCCGTAGCTGGTGAGCAGGCCGACGCCGTCGGCCTTGAGCGTGTCGAATGCGTACGCGATCTCCTGCAGGCTGCCGGGCACGTCCGGCAGCGGGAGCACGGCGAAGAGGCCAAAGCGTCCCTTGTGGTCCGACACCATCCGCGCGGCGGCGAACTCGTTCATGTCGCGCGCCAGACGGCGCGCCTCCATGACGTCGCCGAACCACACGCCAGGCGCCGTGATTGACAGCATTGCCGTCTCGATCCCGACGCGATCGAGCGCTTCGACCACGCGCGCCGGCGAAAAATCCTTCCAGGCGGCGAGTCCGGGAACCGGCGTCTTCGCGTTCCGCGCCGTCAGCGTCGTCAGAAGGCCTGGCGAGATGAAGTGCTGGTGGACGTCGATGCGGCGCGCGGCTGCGGCAGGCGCCTGCGCAGAGGACGCGAAGCGCGGCAGCAGCGAGGCGCCGCCGGCCGCGGCAAGCCTGGCCAGAACTTGTCGTCTGCTGAGCGAGTGGTCGTTCATCGAATGCGCCTCGGCGGTTCGCCGATTCCTCCCATGTGAGCCGATTGACCGGCCCTATGATGTCCTCACTGTTGCGTGACGCGCCAGTCCCGTTCCCTTCTAACCGGAGTTCAGGTGTGTGTGGAATGGCGGCCTGCGGGCAAGTTCCACATACACCTGAACTCCGGTTCCAGTCGGTTCGCGACTAGTGGAACTCGTGCACGAGGTCGATCGACATGACTAACGTGAAGCTCGCGCTCCGGACGCTGATCAGAACGCCGTTCGTCAGCAGCGTCGCCATCCTGTCGCTCGCGCTCGGCATCGGCGCCACGTCCGCGATCTTTTCGCTGTTCAACCAGTTCCTGCTGCGCCCGCTTCCCGTTGCCGATCCTGCGGGCCTCGTCAATCTCGGGGCGCCGGGGCCGAAGCCGGGAAACGGTTCGTGTAATCAGTCGGGCGACTGCGAGCAGGTCTTCAGCATGCCGATGTTCCGCGACCTCGCGCGGATGCAGACGGTCTTCACGGCCATTGCCGCGCATCGTGTGGTTGAGGCCAATCTGGCTTTCAATGGCCAGACGCTGAACGGATCCGCCCTGCTCGTGTCGGGCAGCTACTTCGGAGCTCTGGGGCTGCGGCCGATGATGGGCCGGCTCATCGCGCCTGTCGACGACAGTGCCGGAGGTGGAGCGCCAGTGGCGGTGTTGAGCCACGACTTCTGGCGCAACCACTTTGCGTCCAGCCCTGACGTGCTCAATCGTCGCATTACCGTCAACGGCGCCGCGATGACGATCGTCGGCGTCGCTCCCGCTGGATTCGAAGGAACGACGCTTGGCGTTCGTCCGCACGTGTTCGTGACGCTCGGAGTCGGGGCACCTGTGAACCCGTTCTCGAGAAGCACCGCCGATCGCCGGGCGTACTGGCTGTACCTGTTCGCCCGACTCAAGCCGGGCGTGTCGCTGGAGCAGGCGCGCACGGCGCTCAACGGCCAGTATCACGCGGTCATCGGCGAGGTCGAGGCGCCACTCCAGACCGGCATGAGCGAGCAGACGATGACTCGTTTTCGCGCCAAGCGGATCGTGGTGGAGCCCGGCGCGCGCGGGCAGTGGGGCGGTGACGTTGGCGCCAGGCCGTTGTTGACGCTGCTTCTGGGGGTGACGGCGCTCGTTCTGCTCATCGCGTGCGCAAACATCGCAAACCTGCTGCTCGCCCGATCCTTTGGCCGTGCAGCCGAAATGTCGGTTCGCGTGGCGATCGGCGCCGCCCGTCGTCACATCGTGGCCCTGCTGCTGACCGAGTCGTGCACGCTGGCTGTGTTCGGCGGCATCGCCGGCTTCTTCGTGGCCCGCTGGACCCTGACGCTGATCGCGTCGCTCGTGCCGAGGGAGGCGGCCGACTTGATTCAGTTGCGGCTCGATCCGATCGTGGTGATGTTCGCCGCCGTGCTGACCATCGGCACGGGAGTACTCTTCGGTCTATTCCCGGCCTTTCACAGCTCGCGACCCGATCTGGTCACCCCGATGAAGGGACAGGGCGGGCAACCGTCTGGTGCTCGTACCGCGTCCCGCTTTCGAAGCGCGCTCGCCACGGCGCAAATCGCTCTTGCCACGCTGCTGCTGGTGTCGGCCGGCCTCTTCACGAAGAGCCTGCTCAACGTGAGCCGCGTCGAGCTCGGTTTGCGGACGGATCACCTGTTCGGGTTCGCCGTGTCACCGGGGCTCAACGGCTATACGCCGGAGCGATCGCGCCAGATCTTCGAAAGGCTCGAGGAGGAGCTGAGCGCCCTGCCCGGAGTCACCGACGTGAGCGGCTCCCTCATCCAGATCCTCGCGAGCAGCAACTGGGGTGAGGACGTGTCCGTGGAAGGGTTCGATGCCGGGCCCGACACCGACACCAACGTGCGATACAACGAAGTAGGCCAGGGATACTTCCACACGCTGGGCATCCCGATGATTGCCGGTCGTGAGTTCACGAGACAAGACGGGCTCGATACTCCGAGAGTCGCGATTGTGAACCAGGCGTTCGCCAGAAAGTTCAACCTCGGACGCGACGTCATCGGCAAGCACGTCGGGAACCGGGGCGAAAAGCCGGACATTGAGATCGTCGGACTGGTGCAGGATGCCAAGTACAGCGAGGTCAAAGGCGACATGCCGCCTCAGTACTTCCGACCGTACCGGCAGAACAGGGAGCTCCGGTCTCTGAACTTCTACGCGCGGACGACGATCGATCCGGAACAGGTGGCGTCCGTCGTTCCGCGTGTCGTCGCACGGGTCGATCCGAACCTGCCGGTGGAGTTCCTCACTACGATGACGCAGCAGGTGCACGAGAACCTGTTTGTCGAGCGCGTCGTCAGCGTGCTGTCCGCGGCGTTCGCCGGCCTGGCGACGCTGCTCGCAGCCATCGGCGTGTATGGAGTCCTCGCCTTCACCGTCGCTCAACGCACGAGGGAGATCGGCCTGCGGATAGCGCTCGGGGTGGCCCCGGCGCGTGTGCGCGCGCTGATTCTGCGTCAGGTGGCGACGATGGCGCTGATCGGCACCGTGCTCGGGCTGGCAGCGGCGGCGGCGCTGGGAAGGATCGTGGAATCGCTGCTGTATGAGCTGAAGGGCCGGGATATCGGCGTGCTCGCGGCCGCGGGGGCCGCGCTGGCGCTGATCGCGCTCGGCGCCGGATTCATCCCCGCGTGGCGGGCTTCGCGCATCGATCCGATGCAGGCGCTCCGAAGCGAATAGGGCGCGGCGACGCTCTCCCTACCGCTGTGCCGCCTTTACCTCCAGCGCCGACGTCACCGCACGCGTCATCTCCGTCGTCGTCGCCTTGCCGCCGAGATCGGGCGTCCGGACACGCTCGTCCGCGATGACCGACTCGATCGCGTGCAGGATCCGGTCGTGCGCCGACCGCTCGCCGAGGTGGTCGAGCATCATCGCGCTGGCCCAGATCGCGGCGATCGGGTTGGCGATGCCTTTACCCGCGATGTCCGGCGCGGAGCCGTGAATCGGCTCGAACATCGACGGCGTGTCGCGGTCGGGATTGATGTTGCCTCCGGGCGCGACGCCAAGGCTGCCGGAGATTGCCGAGCCGATGTCGGTGATGATGTCGCCGAACAGGTTGGAAGCGACGATCACGTCGAGCGTCTGCGGGTGAGTGATCATGCGAGCGCAGAGCGCATCGACGTGATACTTGCGCAGCTCCACCTTCGGAAACTCCTTCGCCACCTCGGCGACGACCTCGTCCCAGAGCACCATCGCATGCTGCAGCGCGTTCGACTTGGTCGCGCTGGCCACCATCTTCCGCGGACGCTTCTCGGCGAGCCGGAAGGCATACCGCGCGATGCGTGCGATTCCGTGCCGGGTGAAGACGCCTGTCTGTTCGGCGAGCTCGTGTGGCGTGCCGGCATGCAGGCGGCCGCCGATGCCGCAGTACTCACCTTCGGAATTCTCCCGCACGCAGATCATGTCGATGTCCGCCGGCCCGCGATTGCCGAGCGGGGAGGTGATGCCGCTCAGCAGCCGCATCGGTCTCAGGTTCACGTACTGCCGGAGGCGCTGCCGCAGCGGAAGGATCAGGTCACGGGCGGAGATATGGTCGGCTACACGCGGATCGCCAATCGCGCCGAGATAAATGGCGTCGAACTTCATCATCTGCTCGACGCCATCCGGGTCGATCATCCGGCCCGTCTTCAGGTAGAAGTCGCAGCCCCAGGGCAGCTCGGTGAAATCGCACCGGAAGCCATCCTGCTCGGCCGCCATGTTCAGGACCTGCATGCCGGCGGGGATGACTTCCTTCCCGATGCCGTCGCCTGCAATCACCGCAATCTTGTAGGTCTTCATTTTGTTTACCAAATGCCCAGTCGTTCGGATCGCCTGCCCGCCGGAGCTTTAGCGGAGGCGGGTTCGGATCGTTCGCAACGTTCAACGACTCGATCTCCGTAATGCCATCACACCCAGGAACGCCACAGCTCCCGCAACGATGCCGGCCAGCGTCGGGTCGAGCCAGGCTGGATATCCTGACAATGCTACTCGCAAAACGAACAGCGTCAGCACACCGGCGGCAATCGCCATCAGCGCTTCGCGTTCTCCGGCCCGTCGTGTATAGAGGCCGCCGACGATTGGAACTGCTAACGTCACGACGAGCAGTGAATAGAACACCGTAAGCGCTCCGATCACCGTCTGCAGCCAGATCGAGAGCACGACACCGGTCATTCCGCCGGCCACTGCGGCGCTGCGGCCGACGCGCAGCAGTTGCTCGTCCGAGGCGTCCGGCCTGATGAATCGCTTGTAGACATCCTTCGATGCCGACGTCGACAGCATGAAGAGGATGGCGTCGCTGGTGTCGACTTCGGTCGAGAACACCGCTGCGAGGGCGAGCGCGCCAAGCCAGGCGGGCAGCTGATGAGTGAGGAGCGTCGGCAGGACGGCGTTGGGATCCGTGATGCCAGGCATCAAGGCGCGGGCGGTCATGCCCAGGAGCACCGGCACGAACGCGAAGGCGATGAGTGCCAGCGCATTGGCCCCGATTCCGAGGCGGACAGTGCGCTCGCTGTTGGCGCCATACGCCTTTTGAATCAGCCCTGGCGATACGACGAACGCCGGTCCGGTCAGCGCCAGCAGCGTCCAGCCCGAGCCCGGTCCGGCGGAATACGTCATGTCGCCGAACCACGCGGGAGCCGACGGTCCGACAATCGACGCCACGCCACCCGCCTCCGACAGCAGCACGGGCAGCGCGACGGCGAAGCCCGAGAGCATCACGACGAGCTGCAGCGTGTTCACCCACGCGGTGCCAAGCAGTCCGCCGGCGGCGAAATAGACGGTCATGATCGCGCCGCCGATCAGGGAACCGGCCCAGCGAGGAGCTCCGGTGAGGACGTTGAGGATGGTGGCGCCGGCGATGAGCTGTCCCGCCAGGAGCGCGAGCGCGCCGAGGTTCACCAGGACGGCTGCTGCCGCCCTTACTCTCGGGCCATAACGGAACTCGAGATAATCGCCGGTCGTGTAGAAGTCGTTGTCGCGCGCCAGCCGCCACAGCCGGGGAGCGATCGCCAGGGCGAAGACGATCGATCCGAGTCCGGCCGAGCCGACCCACCACCAGGCGCTCAACCCGTCACGGTACGCGAGGCCGGCCGCACCGACCGTCGACCCGGCGCCGATGTTGGCGGCCAGCATCGACGAGAAGAGGAGACCGGGGCCGAGTCTGCGTCCGGCCACGAAGAACGCGCTGCTGCTGCGGACGTAACGCGCCGACCAGATGCCGAGGCCGACGACAGCAATCGAATAGAAGGTGAGAAGCGCGAGGTGGAGAGGCAATCGTCCGCTTCAGCGCAGTCTTGCCGGCACGCTACCGAGATCCCGGGCCGCTGGCAGTCCGCCCGAACGCTCGGCCTGGGTTGCGGCTCGCACGATTGCCTCCGCCATTGCGTCGGCCGCCAGGGCGCCAATCACCGTGAGGTTGACGGCACCGTTCCATCGCCCTGTTGCCAGCGAGAAAACAGTGTCACCATCTCCCACCGTGTGGGACGGCACGATCGCGCGCGCCAACCCATCGTCGGCCATCAGCGCCATGCGATTGGCTTCGGCCTTGGTGAGACGCGCGTTGGTGGCTACCACCCCGATTGTCGTGTTCGCGCCTCCTCGCGGAGCCGGTGCCCCGAGCAGGGCGCCCGACCGCAGCAGCTGCCTGACGTCGGCGAGGGTGCGGCCGTCGGCCGACCGGCTGCCGGCGACGACTCTGCCGGTCTCGGGGTCGATGATGTCGCCGGCGGCATTGACGGCGACGAGGGCGGCAACGACCAGGCCGCCCGGCAGGATGCGCGCCGCTGTCCCGATACCGGCTTTCATGGCGCCGCCGCGGCCGAGCTTTCCAACGGTGGCGCCGGCGCCGGCGCCGACATTTCCTTCCTTGACCGCTCCGGCGCTGGCCGCGCCCGACGCCCGATAGCCGCAGTCCGCAGTCGGGCGTATGCGCGAATCGCCGCCGAACCCGAGGTCGAAGAGGATCGCCGCCGGCACGATGGGCACCACGCCGCTCGCACCCACGCGCCACCCGATCTTGCGCTCCTCGAGAAAGCGAACCGCGCCCTGCGCGGCGTCGAGGCCGTACGCGCTGCCGCCCGCCAGCACCACCGCATTGACCTTGTCGACCATGTTGAGCGGATCGAGCAGGTCGGTTTCGCGCGTGCCTGGAGCGCCCCCGCGCTGCGAGACGCCTCCGGCTGCTCCTTCGCCATCGACGATGACCACCGTGCAACCGGTCGGCCGCTCGGCCAGCGTGAAGTGGCCGACTCTGAGACCCTCGACGGCGGTCAGCCCTGCGTGAGATGCGGGTTGCGGCGGATTCGGTTGCGGCGCCGCCCTCAAGGACGCGAGTGTCACGATGACGACGGCGGCAACGCCGAGCAGCGTGCGTCCCATTCGACTGCTCCCTGTCACGGCTACAGGGTACTCGGACTCAGGTCGTTCGGATCGTTCGATCCCAGCAGGCCGTGGTGAAATCGTATCGGCCTGTGAGGCACAGAGATCTTCGCCACCGAGGCACAGAGACACAGAGAAACCCCCATGGATCTCTGTGCTCTCGGTGCCTTCTGTGGTTTGTCTCGGTGCCCTCACAGCCCGTCGGTGGTTTTCACCACGGGCTGCTCTAGACCCTGATGTTGTCGATGAGCCGTGTGCTGCCCACCCAGAGGGCGCCCGCGACGATGACCGGCCCCTCGATCTGTGCAACGGGCTGCATCGTGTCGGGGTCCACGACTTCCAGATACTCGATTCTCAGCGTGGGAGAAGCGGGGCTTGCCGCCGCGTCGCCTTTCGACGGAGGCGGCACCGTCGCCTGTGCCAGGCGTTTCACCTCGGCGGCGTCGGTCTGGCCGGCACGGATCGCCTCGGCGGCGGCAGACAACGCGCGGAACAGCGCAGTCGCGAGCTTGCGTTCGCACGGGTCGAGCCGCCGGTTGCGGGAGCTCATCGCAAGGCCGTCGGGCTCGCGGACGGTCGGGACGCCCACGATGGCGACCGGAACGCTGAAGTCGGTCACGAGACGCCTGACGATCGCGAGCTGCTGGGCGTCCTTTTCACCGAAGTACGCGGCGTGTGGCTGGACGATCTGGAGGAGCTTCAGCACGACGGTCGCGACGCCGCGAAAGTGCCCCGGCCGGTACTTGCCGCAGAGATGATCGGCGAGCTCGCCGACCTCGACCGTGCATTGCGGCGTGGACGGATACATCTCGGCTGCCGCCGGCACGAACACGTCGTCGACACCCAGCGACTCGCACAGCGCGAGATCGTCGGCAAGGGTGCGCGGGTACCGGGCCAGGTCGTCGGGGCGGTCGAACTGCAGCGGGTTGACGAAAATGCTTGCGACGACCCGGTCGCATTCGCTGCGGGCGCGGGCGATCAGACGCGCGTGACCCTCGTGCAGGGCGCCCATCGTCGGTACGAACCCGATACGGGCCTGGCGGTGCCGCGCTTCGTCGAGGCGCTGCCGCAGCGCGGCAATCGTCTCGACCGCCGCCATCGTCATCGACCGGACCGGGGAACGTCGGCCACCGACTCCGGCGAGGCGGGGAACTGCTTCTGGCGCACGTCGGCCACGTAAGTACGGGCGGCTTCGACGACAGTCTCGGCGAGGTGCGCGTACTGTTTGACGAACGACGGCACGAAGCCGTCGAACAGTCCGAGCATGTCGTAGCTCACGAGCACCTGACCGTCGCAATCGGGTCCGGCACCGATGCCGATTGTCGGGATGGACAGCGACCCGGTGACGGCGCGCGCCAGCTCCGGCGGAATCGACTCGAGCACGATGGCAAACGCGCCTGCCTCCTCGAGGCGCCGCGCGTCCACTGCGAGCGCGTCTGCGTCGGCGGCCGACGTGGCCTGCCTGCCGTACCCGCCGATGCGATTCACCGACTGTGGCAGCAGCCCGAGGTGGCCCATGACCGGGATGCCGACGTCGACGAGCCGCTTCACGACATCGAGAACCGGCTGTCCACCCTCGAGCTTGACTGCCGAAGCGCCTCCCTCCTGAAGCAGGCGGCCGGCATTTCTGACGGCTTCCGAAACGCTCACCTGATAGGAGAGGAAGGGCATGTCGGCGATGACGAGGGCGCGCGCCGCGCCGCGCGACACCGCCTGGGTGTGGTGAATCACCTGCTCGATGGTCACCGGCACCGTCGTGTCGTATCCGAGCACCACCATTCCAAGCGAGTCGCCGACGAGCAGCGCGTCGACACCCGCCCGGTCGAGCAGCCGCGCCATGGTTGCGTCATACGCGGTGAGAACGGCAATCTTTTCAGCGCGTTCCTTCTTGCGCTGCAGCTCCGGGACCGTTACGCGTTGATTACGCATGGGTTCAGCGCCGTGCCGGCGCCGGAAGCGTCTTCGTCAACCATCCGGTGACGGCGGACGAAAGGTCCTTGCTCACATTGTGATCGTTCAGCGTCGGGTATTCGCTGACCGCGCCGGTGAACGCGGGTATCAGCAGGTGATTGATGCCGCGGATAGTGACCAGTGAGACCGACTCCGACTTCCCCTTGCGGGCGAGCTCGGCGAGGCGCTCGGCATGCGCGACCGGCACCTCGCGATCGAGGTCGCCATGGACGATCAGAATCGGCGCCTCGACGTCGTCGATGACCGTCGCCGGATCGAACGCGAGCAGACTGTGAAACCACGGAGTGTCGGCCTGACGCCGCACCTCCGGCGGAAGCTGCTCCCAGCCCTTGCCCGTGAGCACGGCAGCGTGAATCTGTTTCTGCAGCGCTTCCTTGGCCGCACGATCGGCATCGCTGGCCTTGGCCTCGTCGAGCTGCAGTTTCTGCTGTTCGAGCACGAACTGGTCGCCCTTGGTCGCCGGCCCGCCGAGGATGGCGACGCCGCCGACGCGCTTCTCGCGCGATGCGGCGAACAGCGCAATCCAGGCTCCGCCGCCATGACCGACGAAGGCGATGCGCCTTGGATCGACGTCCTTGCGCGAGGTCAGCCACTTCATCACCGCGCGAGTGTCCTCGGCGTAGTCGGCGAGCGCCGCCGCCTCTGTGCGTCCGCCGCTCTGTCCGCTGCCACGGTTGTCGTATCGCACCGCGAGGAACCCGGCGCTCGCGAAGGCGCCGGCCAGCTGCGACATCGCCGGCACACCGGTGGCGACCGAGTCGCGGTCGGGCGCCTGCTGGCCGTTGACGAGGATCACGGCGGGAAGCTTCGCGGCCGGGTCGGCGCCGGCGGGGGATGTCAGGGTGGCCGCCAGGTTGAAGCCAAGGGCAGGAATCGTGACCTGCTGGTCGCCGGGATTCGAAAAGACCTGCGTTCGCGTGTTCGCTCCGGCGATGTCTTCGCGCAGCACGTCCACGGACCGGCCAGGAATAGCCACTCGAAGGAGCGATCCATCCGCCGCCGTCGTCACCATGATTGCCGCGTCGCTGCCGCCATTGGCGATCGTCAGCTCGTAGCGGCGCACGCGGAACACCGTCGGCCCGGTCTGCATCTGCTCCTCATTCACCTGAGCGAGGCGGGCAGTGACCTCGGCGTTCGGGACGATAAAGAGTCGAAACTCGTCGCCAGCGGACGCCTTTGCGAGTCGCGGCGCCAGAGCCGTGAACCCGGCAAAGATACCGCTCGGGATCACGATCGAATCGGGCGAGATCTTCTGTGTGGTCGACGCGGTCTTCCCCTGGGCGGAGGTCCGCGTCTCGGCGGAACCGCCCGTGAAGCTGGCGCGAATCGTAGTGGGCGTGCCGTCTATCGTTTCATCGACGACCAGCAGCTCAGGTGCGCCTTTCGGGTCGTACCGGAGCTCGGCATACTGCAGGACCGTGTTGACCGGTACGGAAACGCGACCCTGGCTGTAAATCGTCGTGCCTGCCGCGTCGTTGCGGACGGACACTTCCTCGCGTCCCACTGGCGTGCCGCGGAGGAACACGACGTAGGCGCGGGTCGGTCCCAGCTCGCTCGGAGTCTGTGCGCCGAGCGGAGCCGCCAGGAGGGCGACGATCGCCCAGATACAATAAGAAATACGCATCACACGTCCTCTCAATGCTATCAGGTCTATGTCACCGATGAGCTGCCTCCCCGATGAGCCTTGCTGCTGATTACGCGTCATTGCGCGAGCGGGCCGGCATCGGATCGATAGGGTCTCGGCGCCAGATAGCCGTAGCAGGAGGCGAGCGCGCGAGCTACCTCCAGGGGCTGCTGACCAACGACATCCAGGGGTTGACCGCAGGATCCGGGTGTTACTCCGCGTGGTTGACACCGCAGGGGCGGATGCTGACCGACATGCACGTGCTCGAGTCGGGCGACATGCTGCTGCTCGACCTTCCCGCCGATCAAGCCGGCCCGACGCTCGAGCGTCTCGATCAGTTCCTGTTCGGAGAGGACGTGCAGCTGGCGTTGCTCGATGACGGCCTCACAGGAGTCTGGCTGCATGGTCCGGCTGCCGGCGCGATCCTGGCGGCGGTCTTTTCAGGACTGGACGACATCTCCGCGTGGCCGTCGTATCGGTCGCTGAAGACGTCGCTCCAGGGCGAGCCGGTCGTCGTCGCGCGTATCGACCAGCTCGGCGTTCCCGGCTTTGTCGTTTATCTTTCCCCCCTGATCGAGCCGTCGCTTCAGGCTGCGCTTCGCGAAGCCGGAGCCGCTCCCGTTGGCAAGGAAGCGATCGAGGCTCTTCGGATCGAGGCGCGCTACCCGCTGTTCGGCGTGGACATGACCGACGACACCATCCCGCTCGAGGCTGGCATCGAGGCGCGCGCCGTCTCGTTCTCGAAGGGCTGCTACGTAGGGCAGGAGGTCATCATCCGGGTGCTGCATCGCGGCCACGGCCGCGTGGCGAGAAGGCTCGTCGGGCTCCAGGTCGAGGGGGCGCCACCCGCCGGCGGCGCTCGAGTGTTCGCTGCCGATCGTGACATCGGGTTCGTGACGAGCGCCGCCGAATCGCCGCGACTTGGCGCGATCGCGCTCGGCTACCTGCACCGCGACTTCGTCAATCCGGGCACTGCCGTGCGCGTGCGGTCGAACGGCAGCGACGCCGCAGCCACCGTCACCGAACGCGCTTCATAACGGCACAGAGATCCTTAGTACGCAGAACCCAGCTTCAGCTGGGGTTGTCAGTACGCAGAACCCAGCTTTAGCTGGGTTGTCAGTCCGCAGAACCCAGCTTCAGCCGGGTTGTTTGCGGCGGGTCAGGCCTCGCGCGTGCCAACAGTCAGCTTTCGAATCAGCTCCACATCTGCCGGCGGAAACTCCAGCATCCGCAGCTCTCGGGCGTCCACCCAGCGCATCTCCTGCCCGAGCGCCGCGCTCGGCGCCTGCTCGATGGTGCACCTGTAGAAATAGAGGCTCACCACTCGATCCTCGTACTGATGCGTCGTGGCGTGAATCAGCTCATGGACGGCAACGTCCACCGCGAGCTCCTCGAGAATTTCGCGGCGAAGACCATCCAGGTGATCCTCGGCCGGTGCCGTCTTGCCTCCTGGAAATTCCCAGAGGCCGCCAAGATGGACCCCCGCTGGCCGTCGCGTCACCAGGAAGCGGCCGTTGTCTTCGATGACCGCCGCGACCACAGTGACGTGCGGGACGCCGGCCACGAGCGGAGCCTCGCTCGTCACTCGGGTGAGTCGAGGATCGAGCGAATTCGCTGCGCGAGCATGCTCGGAGTGAAGGGCTTCTGAAGAAACGGCACGTCGCCGGGGCTGGTGCCGTGCAGGGCGCTCGCATCGTCGGTATAACCGGACACGTAGAGTACGCGAAGCGCCGGATTGAGCTTCGAGAGCCGTGCGGCCAGATGCGGCCCGCTCAATCCCGGCATCACCACGTCGGTGACGAGCAAGTGGACCTTGATGCCCGAGGAAAGCGCCCAATCGATGGCTTCCTCGCCGCTGCCGGCCTCGAACACCGTGTATCCGCGCCGCCGCAGCGCCTTCACGGCCAGACCACGGACGGAGTCGTTGTCTTCGACGACGAGGAGCGTTTCGGTGCCGCGGTCCGCTGTGGCGGCAGGCAGCTCCGGCTTTCGCGGCTCGACGGCGGCCTCGGTGGCAGGCAGATAGATCCGGACGGTCGTCCCACGCCCGAGCGCCGTGTCGAGATAGATGGCGCCTCCGCTCTGATCGATGATGCCGTAGACGGTGGCGAGGCCGAACCCGGTGCCTTTTCCTTTCGGCTTCGTCGTGAAGAACGGCTCGAACGCACGGTCGCGAGTCGCCGAGTCCATCCCGGTGCCGGTGTCGCCGATGGACAGCATGGCGTAGCGGCCAGGCGGAATCGAAAGCGACTCGGCAGCCAGGATGTCGTCGTCGACGTCGACGTTCGCGGTCCTGATCGTCAGCTGACCGCCCATCGGCATCGCGTCACGCGCGTTCAGCACGAGATTCAGGAATACCTGTTCCATCTGGCTCGAATCCGCCTTGACGCGTGCGAGATCGTCGCTGAGTTGTGCGGTCGTCCGAATGTGATCACCGATGACCCTCGGCAGCATCTGCAACAGCCCGGACGCCGTGTCGTTGAGGTTCAGAATCGTCGGGCTGAGGAACTGCTTGCGGCTGAACGCGAGCAGCTGACGGGTGAGTCCCGAGGCGCGATCGGCGGCCCTGCGGATCTCCGCCACCTCGCGTGCGATCGGCGACGACTGCTCCGAGGCGTCCAGACGCTCCGTGATCAGATCGGCGTACCCGATGATGGCCGTCAGCAGATTGTTGAAGTCGTGTGCGACACCGCCGGCGAGGCGGCCGATCGCCTCCATCTTCTGCGCCTGGCGCAGCTGCTCCTCGCGATCGTGCAGCATCCGGCCCGCCTGCCAGTTGCGGAGCGCATACCTGATCGACCGTTCGAGCTGCGCCGCGACCATGTGCTTCTCGACGTAGTCGGCCGCTCCCGCCAGCGACGCTTCCCGATCGATGTCGCCGCTTCCATAGCCTGTGAGCAGGATGAACGGCTTGCTGGTGGCGCCGGCTCTCGCCCGGCGAATCAGCTCGATCCCGGTACCATCGGGAAGCTGCTGATCGATCAGGTAAATGTCGTGTGCGTCGTCGTCGACGCGCGCGATGCCCCTGGAGAGCGTGGTCGCGACCTCGATGACGCGCTCGAATGGAGCATCTGCCAGCGCGATGTCGATCAGGGCGGCGGCCTGCGGATCATCGTCGACGAGCAGGATGCGGACGACCGTGAGGTCCGGCAGTCGCCGGCTGGACGTGGCCGTGAGCACGCGTCCCACCTCCTTCGTGCGGCTCATGCGGTCTTTCTACCACGCCTCCGTTCCGCGATAGCTCAACCGAGACGCGCTTTTCTGGCAGTGATGCGTCTTTTCCGGCACCGATGTGTCAAATCCTGACTTCTTCGGACAGCGACGCGTAGCCGCGGCAGAAACTCCGCATGGGACACGCTCCGCATTTCGGCTTCCGGGCGCTGCAGACCATCGCTCCGAAATCCATCAGTCCCTGATTGAACTCGAAGACATGCTTGTGCGGCACCAGTGTTTCGGAGATGGCCCAGAGCTGACGCCGCATGGTATGCGCTTTCGCGTCGCCCTTTGCCACGAAGACACGAAACAATACCCGTGCGACGTTGGTGTCGAGAATGGCGGCGCGCTGACCGAAGGCGAAGCTGCGAATGGCGCCGGCGGTGTAAGCGCCGATGCCCTTGAACGACATCAGCGTCTCGTGGTCTGACGGAAGCGCGCCGCCGTAGCGGTGCACCGACTCCCGCGCGATCGCATGCAGCCGGCGAGGGCGGATGTTGTAGCCGAGTGGCCGCCACGTCGCGGTCACCTCCGCTTCGCTGGCGTTGGCGAGCGCCGCGAACGACGGGTACTTCTCGAGCCACTCGTGGTACTTGGGGAGCACGCGGTCGACCTGCGTCTGCTGCAGCATCACCTCGGAAACGAGGATGTGGTAAGGGTCGCTGGTGCGCCGCCACGGCAGGTCCCGTCCGTGCGTCCTATACCATGCGAGCAGGCGGCGGCGAAAACGTTGACGGGCGGAAGGAGCGGGCAGGAGTGTCGCGGGCATCCGGACCCTATAATTTCACGCGGTGAAGATCTACACCAGGACCGGCGATGCGGGCGAAACGTCGCTGTTCGACAACTCACGCGTCTCGAAAGCCGACGCCCGGGTAGACGCCTATGGTGAGGTCGACGAGTTGAACGCCTGCCTGGGTGTTGCGCGGTCCGCCCAGACAGCCGGCGACCTGATCGCCATCATCGAGGCGGTTCAACGTGATTTGTTTGCGATTGGAGCGCGCCTGGCTGATCCGTCGGCGAGGATCGCCGGCCGCGTGACGAAGGCGGCGGTGACTGCAGCCGATGTCGAGCGTCTCGAGCAGGCAATCGATCGTCTCGAGACCGAACTGCAGCCATTGCGCCGCTTCATCCTGCCGGGCGGCGGATTGGGCGGCGCGCTGCTGCATCTTGCGCGGACCGTCTGCCGCCGAGCGGAGCGGCGAGTCGTCGCGCTCGGGCCGGACGCAGTGGAGCGTATCGTGGTCGTGTACCTGAACCGTCTCTCGGACCTGCTGTTCGTGATGGCGCGCACGGCGAACCACCGTGCCGGCGTCGGAGAGGTCGAGTGGTGAGATCGGCCGCGGCCGTCACAGCCGGGCATTACGAGAACTTTCCGGTCGCGTCGATCCTTCTGCCCTCGTCCATGCGGCAGCACATTGCTGCCGTCTACGCGTTCGCTCGCACCGCCGACGACTTCGCCGACGAAGGTCAGCTGACCCCCGTGGAGCGGCTGCGTTTGCTGGACGGCTGGCACCGGCGGCTTCGGCACGCCGCTGCCGGCGCCGCGTCCGGGGACCCTCCCGTCGCGGGCGAGCCGCCCGGTGTCGTGGACCTCTTTCTGGCCCTCGGACGGAGCATCAGGGAGAAGGCGCTGCCGGTAGAGCTGTTCGAGCAGCTTCTGAGCGCGTTCCGTCAGGACGTCGAGGTGACCCGGTATTCGACATGGCCGCAGCTGCTCGCTTACTGCGAGCGGTCCGCGAATCCGGTCGGCCGCCTCGTACTGCGGATTGCCGACCAGCGCGACGCGCGCCTGGACGAGTGGTCCGACTCTATCTGTACCGCGCTGCAGCTGACCAATTTCTGGCAGGACTTGAAGATCGACTGCGACCGGGGCCGCATTTACGTGCCTTCCGAAATCACGAATGCCCACGGCGCCAGCGAACGCGATCTTTTCGAAGGCCGGATCACCTCAGCGTGGCAGGCGGCGCTTCGTGACGTCGTCGCGCGCACCTGCGAGCTGTTTCGCCGCGGCCGCCCACTTTGCCAGGCGGTCGGCGGACGCCTCGGATACGAGCTGCGCGCGACCTGGCTCGGTGGCATGCGCATTCTCGATCGCCTCGAGGCCAACCGCTTCGACGTCATCGGCAATCGCCCCGTGCTGAGGCCGATCGACGCGCCGTGGTTTCTCCGGCGCATGATGACCTGGTCGCGCGACAGCCGTGATAGCGGCGGCGGTGACGGCCTCGAGCGCCGCTCGCTCTCCCGTCCACCGGCGGACGTCTTCCGCCGATGAGCCGCGACACGAGCTTCTATTACGCATTCCTCGTCCTGCCGGCGAACAAGCGGCGAGCGATGATTTCGGTCTGGGATTTCTGTCGTGCCGTCGACGACGCCGTGGACGAGGTGGTTCCGGAGAGCGGCTGGCAGGGAGGGCTCACTGCCGAGGCGCGTGCCGAAGCGACGCGGCAACTGTGCACCTGGCGCACGGAGCTGGAAGCGGTGTACGCGGGCACGCCGACGACGGTGCAAGGCGCAGCGCTGCAGCCGTTCGTGCGCCAGTTCCGGCTGCCGCGCCTCTCGTTCGAGGAGCTGATCGAGGGCGTGCAGATGGATCTCGATTTCGCGCGCTACCCGACATACGAGGCGTTGAGCGAGTACTGCCGCCGGGTGGCATCGACGGTAGGACTCATCTGTCTGGAGATATTCGGATACCGCGACACGTCTGCGCGCACGTACGCCGTCACCCTCGGCCGGGCGCTCCAGCTGACGAATATCATTCGCGACGTCGCCACCGACTTGAACCGTGGCCGCATCTACCTGCCGATGGAAGATCTCGCCAGGTTTGGCGTCGGCGAAGGGGACCTGCGGGCCGGCGTCGTGTCGCCGGAGGTGCGTTCGCTGCTCGCCTTCGAGTGCGACCGTGCGCGCGAGCTGTACCGGCGCGCCGGCGCCGAGCTGCCCGCCGTCGATCGACGCAGCCTCGCCGCGGCCGAGATCATGGGCGCGATCTACTTCGAGATCCTGCGTCGAATCGAGCGTAACGGCTACGACGTTTTCACCTCGCGTGTTCGTGTTCCGCGCCCGCGGCGCGCGGCGATCGCCCTGGGGGTCTGGGCGAGGGCATTCATATAGGGGGCGGGGGTGCGAAGGTGCGAGGGTGCGAGGGTGCCAAGGTGCGAGGGTGCCAAGGTGCGAGGGTGCGGGGTGCGAGAGGTGCCAAGGTGCGAGGGTGCCAAGGTGCGAGGGTGCGAGTGTGTTCAAACCGCTCAGCCGAACATCCTGCGGGTTGCGACGATCGCGAATAGCACCATGAGTAGCGTGAAAACGGCTGCGGCCAGCGCACCGGCGGCGATGTTCCACGCCGGCGACCGCCGGCTCGACCGCGTAATGAGCCACGAAACAGTGAGCGCCGCAACCGACGATGCCACGACGACAGTCAGGAGTGTCGTCACGCTCGCCAGCCTACCAGAACTGCATCGGCTCTGATTCTCAGCATCTTGTCCATTCATGTTGTCGTGATCGGTGGCGGTTTCGCCGGGCTCAGTGCCGCGACGGCGCTGGCCGACGCCGGAGCGCGAGTCACCGTCCTCGAGGCGAGGCCAGCTCTTGGCGGACGGGCATCTGCCTTCACCGATCCCGTGACCGGCGAGCGCGTCGACAACGGGCAGCACATCGTGATCGGCGGCTATCACGAGACCTTCAAGTTCCTGCGCCGCATTGGCGCCGACGCGAACGTCAGACTGCAGAAGCGCCTGGCGGTCCAGATCGTCGATACCAGCGGCCGTTCGTCGCGACTCGTCTGTCCTTCATGGCCGGCGCCGTTTCATTTGCTCGCCGGCGTCATGTCGTGGAGCGCTCTCGATTGGCGAGACCGCAGAGCCGCGCTGCGAATGGGTCCTGCCCTCATGCGTGGCGATGCCGCGCTTTCGCAGAACCGAGCTTCAGCTCGGTTAGCTCGAATGGTTTTGCACAACCGGGCTTCAGCTCGGTTAGACCCTGGAACAACCGTTCGTCAATGGCTCGAATCGATCGGTCAGACGCCCAGACTGATCGAGCTGCTCTGGCAGCCGCTCGCCGTGGCAGCGTTGAGCGAATCGATTGACACAGCGTCCGCCTTGCCCTTTCGCGAGGTCCTGCGGCGCATGTTCGGCGCCTCGAGCCGCGATTCGGCGCTCGGCTTTCCAAGCGTCGCGCTGGACGAGTGGTACGTGCAACCTGCGCGATCGTTCATCGAGCGGCGGCAGGGGGAGGTTTGCACCGGCACAACCGCCGTCCTGCACGTGGATGGTGCGTCGCGCGGTCCGCGCGTGGAAATCGCGAGCGCTTCGCGCGCCGGTGTCGCGGGCCGCCAGCTGCGGCCCGATGCCGCAATCTGCGCGGTGCCCTGGTATGCGCTGCCGGCCCTCTTCCCGTCGTCTCCGCCCGAGCTCGCCGCCGTCATCGACGCCGCCGGCCGCACGGCGTCGTCGTCTATCGTGACGGTCAACCTCTGGCTCGACCGACGTGTGACCCGCGACGCGTTCGTCGGCCTTCCGGGCCGGACGATGCAGTGGGTGTTCGACAAGAGTGTGCTGTTCGACGGCCACGGCTCGCACCTGTCGCTCGTATCGAGCGCCGCCGGCGACCTCGTCTCGGCCAGCAATTCGGAGCTGACCGAGCTGGCGCTGCGGGAGCTGCGCGACGCGCTGCCCGCGGCGCGTGAAGCATCACTCCTCAGAGCCGTGGTGGTCCGCGAAAGACGCGCGACCTTCTCCATCGCACCCGGTCAGCCTGCAAGGCCGGGTACGCGCACGCCGCTTCGAGGCGTGTTCCTCGCCGGCGACTGGATTGATACCGGTCTCCCCGCTACGATCGAGAGCGCCGTCATGAGCGGCCACCGGGCGGCGGAGGCGGTAAATTCGTAATTCACCCTAGGCTTGCCCTTGCGTTCCATCGTCGTTCACTACCAGGAGATTGCGCTCAAGGGAAAGAACCGTCCCTGGTTCCTCAGCCGGCTGGTACGCAACCTTCGCGACGCGGTGTCGGACATCGGCGACGTGCACTCGGTGCGCCCGCTCATGGGCCGTATCGAGATCGTGCTGCGTTCGGAGTCGGCGCACGAGGAGGTGGCGGCGCGCCTGCGGCGGACGTTCGGCATCGCCAACTTCGCGTCCGCGCGGCGGACGACGCTCGACCTTGACGTGATTGCCTCCTCGATTCTGGCTGATCTCGGCGATCGCACCTGCGCCAGCTTCCGGGTGTCCGCCCGCCGGGCGGACAAACGCTTTCCGTTGACGTCGCCGCAGATCGAGCGGGAGATTGGCGGTCGCATCAAGCTGGCGCGGGGCTGGCGCGTGGATCTCGAGCACGCCGAGCTCGTCGTCCACGTCGAGCTGCTGTCCGACGAAGCGTTCTACTACTTCGGGAAAGAGCGCGGCCCGGGCGGACTCCCGACCGGGACGGCCGGGCGGGTCGTGTGCCTGCTCTCAGGCGGTATCGATTCGCCTGTCGCGGCACACCGCATGATGAAGCGTGGGTGCGTCGCGACCTTCATCCACTTCCACAGCTACCCGATCCTGTCGCGGGCGTCGCAGGAGAAGGCGCGTGAGCTGGTCCGGCTCCTCACCACGTGGCAGCAGCGCTCCCGCCTCTACCTGATCCCCTTCGGGGAGATTCAGCAGCAGGTCGTGCTCGGCGTCCCCGGCCCGATGCGCGTGGTCATCTACCGGCGGCTGATGCTGCGGATCGCCGAGCGGATTGCGCGCCTGCGCGGCGCGCAGGCGCTGGTCACGGGGGACGTCGTCGGTCAGGTGGCGTCGCAGACGCTCGAGAACCTGTCGGTCGTCGGCGCCGCGGCGACGCTGCCGATCTTTCGTCCGCTCATCGGCATGGACAAGGACGAGATCACGGCAGAAGCCATCCGGCTGGGGACGTATCCGATCTCGGTGATTCCCGATCAGGATTGCTGCACGCTGTTCACGCCGCGGAACCCGGCAACGCGGGCAAAGCTGGCCGACGTCACGCGTGCAGAGGCGACGCTGTCGTCAGACGACTTCGTCACTCGCGCCGTTGCGGAAGCGGTGGTGGAAGACTACGAGTTCCCGGTGGGAGTTCCCGGTGGGGTCAGGTCTTGAATCAGTGGTTTTTTCACGCTCTGACCCCGGCACGCCAGCCAGCAGATCTGGAAGCACTCGACGAGGGTGGTGCCAGAGCGTGAAAAATGCTGGGATTCAAGACCTGACCCCACGACAGCGTTGTCGGACGGTCCTGCCGAGTTCACGGGTGGTAGGATCGGAGTCAGCTTTCCGCCGGGCTGATGCTTGGCGCTGCGAAGGGGTGGGGTGTGGCTACTGCGAGCGGAATCACTCGGACGGGAACGGGCGTCGACTGGATTGAATCCGCGCTCGGGGGCGACGCGGGACTGCTGACGCATCAGTGCCGCACGGTGCCGAAGGAAAGCCTTCATCTCCCGGGTCCGGATTTCATCGATCGGGTGCTTGCCGCTTCCGACCGGTCGCCGCGCGTGCTCGGCAGCCTGCAGACGCTCTTCAGTGCCGGCCGCCTGGGCGGCACCGGCTACGTCTCCATCCTGCCGGTGGATCAGGGCGTCGAACATTCCGCCGGGGCGTCGTTCGCGCCGAATCCAATCTATTTCGACGGCGAGAACATCGTGAAGCTGGCGATCGAGGGCGGCTGCAACGCCGTGGCCTCGACCCTTGGCGTGCTCAGCTCGGTATCACGCCGCTACGCGCACAAGATCCCGTTCATCCTCAAGTTCAACCACAACGAGTTCATCTCGTATCCGAACTCGTTCGATCAGATTCGCTTCGCCAGCGTGAAGCAGGCGTTCGACATGGGCGCCGCCGGCGTGGGCGCGACGATCTACTTCGGGTCGGAGGAGTCGAAGCGCCAGATCCAGGAAGTCGCGGAGATGTTCCAGCAGGCGCACGAGCTCGGACTCTTCACGGTGCTCTGGTGCTACCTGCGCAACCCGGCCTTCAAGACGACGGATGCCGACTATCACCTCGCCGCCGACTTGACCGGACAGGCCAACCACCTCGGCGTCACTCTCGGCGCCGACATCATCAAGCAGAAGATGCCGGAGAACAACGGCGGCTACACCGCCATCAACTTCGGCAAGACTCACAAAGCGGTCTACTCGCAGCTCACGAGCGACAACCCGATCGATCTGACGCGATATCAGGTCGTCAACTGCTACATGGGACGCGCGCCGCTCATCAACTCGGGCGGCGCCTCGTCGGGCGAGAGCGATCTGAGGGAAGCCATCAGGACCGCGGTGATCAACAAGCGCGCCGGTGGCACGGGCCTGATCTCGGGCCGCAAGGCGTTTCAGCGTCCGATGAAGGACGGCGCGGCGCTGCTCCGCGCCATTCAGGACGTGTACCTCTCGAAGGATGTAACCGTCGCGTAGCGGGACCGGCGGACCTTCCGCCTTCGCTGAAGCTCCGGCGGACCTTCCGCCTTCGCTGAAGCTCCGGCGGACCGCCGTAGGCTTGGCGGAGGCTGGTCAGGGCCGCCCGACGTCGAGGAACTCCTTCAGCGCTTCATGCGTGCTGCGGAACGCGAGGCCATCCCACGGCAGGGCGTCCGGCGCGAAGAATCCCGCCTCGAGCCCTTCGTCGTCACAGGCGAGGCACCCACCGATGATCGTCGCCGCGTAGACGATGATGATCGGCGCGCGCCCTGGATACGAGTAGATGTTCACCAGCCGGTCGATCCTGATGTCGAGGCCGGTCTCCTCACGTGCCTCGCGGATCGCTGCCGCCTCAACCTGTTCGCCCCTGTCGACATATCCTCCCGGGAACACCCACTTGCCGTAGCCCGGTTCGATGGCCCGGCGGACGAGCACGATGTGATTGCGATCGTCGCTGATGATCGTCCCGACGGCGACCTTCGGATCGAGGTAGAAGACGAAACCGCAGCTCGCGCAGACGAGGCGCGTCGGCTCGTTCTCCTTGAGCAGCCTGGCCTCGAGGGCGCCGCTGCACATCGGGCAGAAGCGGTAGGTCACGTCGTGATGAAGATAATGATGGGAATCGCTCACAGCCGGACGCCTGCATCCGAACGTTATAATTTTCTCCTATGTCCATCCTGAAAGTCGCGCGCATGGGTCATCCCGTGCTCCGCGAGCGGGCCCGACAGATAGACAAGTCGAGTCTGCGGAATCCGCTGATGCAGAAGCTGATCGACGACATGATCGACACCATGCACGAGTACAACGGCGTTGGCCTTGCGGCGCCGCAGGTGCACGAGGGCGTCCGGTTGTTCGTGGCCATGCTCGGCACCGAGCCCAGGGAAGGAGGGGAGGCCACGGTCGTCGTCAACCCGGAGATTCTGCCGAACGGAGACGTCAAGGAAGAGGGGTGGGAGGGCTGCCTCAGCATTCCCGACATTCGCGGCATGGTGCCCCGTTTCACTGACATCACGGTTCGCGCGCTCGACCGTAACGGCAAGCCGCTCGAGCTCCGTCTGAAGGACTTCACTGCCCGCGTCGCGCAGCACGAGACCGATCACCTCGACGGCGTGCTGTTCTTCGATCGAATGACCTCGATGCTCTCGCTCACTTTTCTCGAGGAGTACTCGCGCTATCACTCGAAGAACGACGACGACGAGGAATGACCTCGCCGGTTGGCCCCGCGAAGCGGAGCCTCGCCAGTCCTCTATAATTCCCCAGTGCTCGCCACAGCCCCGCCGATCGTCACGCTTCGCACCGCTCCGATGTCTCCATTCGATGGTGCGATCGCGGCGGCGCGAACCTGCTATTCGCCGCGCGTCGTCGGCGTGGCCGAGGTGACCGAGGCGCAGCGCGACACCATCGGCGCGCTGACCTTCGATGCCGGCCATCACACGGTTTACCAGCACGCGAACTTCGAGTTCGGCCTCGAGAACATCTCACGGCAGTTCGTCTGGACGTTCCTCCACTCGTACCCGTTCTACAACTCGGAGCAGTCGAGCCAGCGCTACGTCAAGCTGCGCGAGCCGCGGGCGTTCGTGCCGCCGCTCGCCGGCGAGGCGCTCGCCGTGTACCAGCGCGCCGTCGAGCGCGCCTGGGAGCGCTATGCCGAGCTCTCGGCGCTGCTGAAGGACGACGCCCTGGCGATCTTGAAAGAGCTGCGCTACGTCAGGGCGACCACCAGTGCCGAGCGGCTGAAGGGGATCGAGCGCGACGCCGAGAAGCGCGCCATCGAGACCGCACGCTACGTCATCCCGATTGCGGCCTTCACCTCGATGGTCCACACCGTATCGGGCATCGTGCTGCATCGTCTTCACCGGATGATGAACAGCGGCGACGCGCCAGCCGAGGCGCGCCTCGTCATCGGCGAGATGGTGCGTCTGGTGCGCGAGTGGGATCCGCACTTCTTCGACAAGGTCGGGCTCGCCCCGATCACCGCCGGGACGCTGCCGGAAGAATCGTTTCCGCGCCCGGTCGGCGGCGGCGAAGGCTACGCGCGAGCGTTCGACGAGCGGCTCGGCGGCCGGTGGTCCAGGCTGCGGGACGTCTCGCCCGATGCGGAGGAGATCGTCGCCGAATCGGTCCGTTCCGTCTTCGGGCTGACGCCGGACGAGATGACGGACGACGAGGCGATCGACAGGGTCATGAATCCGGCCCGGAACGTGTATCGCCTCGATGTTCTCAACGTCTCGCACCACTCGCCGCTGATGCGCTCTCTCCACCACGCCACCTACGTGTTCGAGAAGCGGCTCAGTCATACCGCCGACTCGCAGGATCAGCGGCATCGCATGGTGCCGGCGTCACGCCCGCTGATGACGTTTGCCGACACCGACCGGCCCGACTACATCACGCCGCGGCTGATCGCCGCGAACCCGCGCGCGCGCGCCGTATTCGACGAGTCGATGCGCGAAGCCTGGGCGGCCAAGAACCGCCTTCTCGCTCTCGGTGTGCCGCTGGAGTTCGCCCTCTACGTGCTGCCCAACGCCAAGACGCTCCGCTTCATCGAGTCGGGATCGCTGCTGGCGCTGCTGCACAAATGGACGCTGCGCACCTGCTTCAATGCGCAGGAGGAGATCTATCTCGCGTCGATGGACGAAGTGCAGCAGGTCCGCGCGGCGCATCCTCGTCTCGGCCGGTTCATCGGTCCACCCTGCGTGGTCCGTAACGGGCTGATCTCGCCGCGGTGCACCGAGGGAACACACTTCTGCGGCGTGCCGGTGTGGCGCGACTATCCGGCAGCCGTCCGACGCCTCTGACATGGACACGCCTCGAGTCTCTTCACCGCGGCTGACGTGACCACTCACGTGGGCTCCGGTGGAGGCGGCCGCGCGCGCACCGACGCGACGAGGACGACATGATCGCCGCATGGCTGGCTCACTTGTACACGGCCAGCGGCGCGGTCCTCGCCTTTCTGGCTGCCAGGAGCGTTTTCGAGTCCGACTACCGTGCGGCGTTCCTGTGGCTCGCGCTGCAGATCGTTGTCGACGCCACTGACGGCGCGCTGGCCCGGGCGGCGCAGGTGTCGCGGCGTCTTCCCTGGTTCAACGGCGCCAAGCTGGACGACGTTGTCGACTACCTGGCGTACGTGTTCGTGCCGGCTCTCATCGTCTGGCGTGCGCCGCTCGTGCCGGCCCCGCTGATCGTTGCCGTGGTCTCGGCGATGCTGCTGTCGAGCGCGTTCGGTTTCAACCGGGACGATGCCAAAACCGCCGACCACTTCTTCACAGGCTTTCCGTCCTACTGGAACATCGTCGTCTTGTATCTGCTCGTGGCCGGCTTTCAGCCCGCCACGAACGCGGCCATTCTCCTGGCGCTGGCGGTGCTGGTGTTCGTGCCGATCCGCTTCCTGTATCCGTCACGCACGCCGGTGTGGAGACTGCAGACGAATCTCCTTGGCGCGCTCTGGGGGCTGATGGTGCTGGCGATGCTGTGGCAGTATCCGTCGGTGTCGCGCCCGCTGTTCTGGAGCTCGCTGTTCTTTCCGATCTACTACGCGGGTCTATCGATCGTGCTGCAGGTGCGACGGAGTGGGCCGTCCGCCTGAAGGCGGACACTACAGGATACGTAGTGTCTGCCTTCAGCCGCCTTCAGCCGGACCAGAGACCATATGAGCAAGGCCAACAACCATCGTGCGCTGATACGCGCCCGTGCCAGGACTCGCACGACTGGCGCCGTACTCAACCGTCTGCGCGAGATGTGCCTCGCGTTTCCCGAGACGACGGAGGTCTCCTCCTGGGGTCACCCGAACTTCCGCGCCGGCAGGAAGATGTTTGCGACGTTCGAAACCTTCGGCGGCCGGCCGTCGATTGCGTTCCGTCTCGAGCCGGCCGACGTCGATCTGCTGTTGCGCCGCAAAGAGTTCTTCACGACGCCGTACGGCCGCGGCCAGTGGGTCAGCCTGCACGCCGATGGGCGTGTCGACTGGCGGCTCGTGAAACGTCTGCTCGAACGGAGCTACCGGGTGGTGGCGCTGAAGCGGATGCTTGCGGCTCTGGATCGCCCGGCCGCGGAGTAAGAGTCCACGCGCCCCCTTGACATGCGACATCTGTCGCATCTAAGCTGCGACAGTTGTCGCGGGAAAGCCGATGCGGGCTGCCCGCCGACACGTGAAGGAGCGGGATGCGTGCCCAAACGGCCCACCGAGCGTCTGACCCGGCGCGAGCGCGAGATCATGAACGCCCTGTTCGCGCTCGGCAACCGCGCCTCGGCCGAGGAGATCCGCGCCAGGCTCACCTCGCCCCCTGGCGACTCGTCCGTTCGCGTGATGCTGGCGCGCCTGGAACAGAAAGGGTGGCTGCGTCACCAGCAGGACGGACTCAAGTACCTCTATTCCGCGACGACCTCTCCAGCGGTCGCCAAGCGAGCCGCCCTGCAGCTGTACCTGCAGACGTTCTTCGGCGGATCACTCACACAGATGATGACGGCGCTCGTGCGCGAGGGATCGTGGAACGACGACGACCTCGACGAGCTCAAACGTGAAATCGATCGCGTCCGCAGGGAAAGGAAGCAGCCATGAACGCCGTCATTGCCGGTGCCGTGCTCGCGATCGACGGTTCGTTTGCCGCGTCGTTGCTCGTCAAGGCTACCTTGGCGGTCGCGATCAGCGGCCCTGGTCCACCCCCTCGTCCTGTCATCGTTTTCGGCAATCGTAAAGACGGCTTGCCCGAGGACTCCCTTCGCGTTCGGATTTGCCCATCCAGGCTCGCGACCGCATTCGAATTGACTCCGATTGTCATGGCCGCGCTATTGCAACGAGCGACACACTCTCTTCCCTGCCTCGGAAGATGCCTTCAAGAGATATCGCCGACTGGATCGATGACCTCAGCGTCCACATCGACGATGAGGAACTTCTCGAACAGGCAGCGGCGCTCGAGCCGACCCTGCTCCACGACGGGTCGCGCATCGGCGGCACACTGTGGATCATCGCCGTGTCGGATATCGCGGGAGCCTTCGGAGGCTTCACGTTCGGGGACGCGGTGCGATCCTCGTGGACCATCTTCATCCCGTACCTGATTGCCGGTGCGCTTCTCCTGCGGGTGCTCAAACCGCTGAGCACGCGACTCCTGGGCGATGTCGTCGCCTGGCAGGTCGTCATGGCGTTCTTCTGGTCATTCCTGCTGGCGATGGTGTCGGTGCTGGGCGGACGAATCGACACCGCCTGGCTCGGCTACACCGTGAGCATCGGCAGCGGCGTGTTCATCGGGTTGATGTATAGCTCGCTGAATCCCGGCTTCATCACTGGACGTGACGCCTGGATGATGGCAGCGCTGCCGCTCGGCGCCCTCAGCACGTGGTCGGCTACCGGCCTGCAGCGGGCCTTCTATGCCACTGAAAATCCTGCGTGGTCGGAGGCGTTCGTCGGGACGATGGCCGCGTCGGTCTTCATGGTGCCCATGGCCATCGTGACGGCGATGCTCTCGAGCCGGTCGAACGGGCTGGCAAAGATGGCGACACTCTATCTCCACAACGAGCATTTCACCGCGAAGGCGATCGAGTATCTCGATCAGGCGATCGCTCTCTCACCGCGGTCGGCCGAGCTCCACAACCTGCGCGGCATCGCACACTCGAAGGCAGGAGACGGAGAGCGCGCCGACGCCGACTTCCGGAAGGTATCCGAGCTTTCGCCGCGGGCTGCAGAGGCCCACATGAACCGCGGCATCGACTTCATGAGGCAGGGTGATTTCGATCGCTCGATCGAGGCGCTGACGTACGCAACGACGGTCAACCCGAGGCTCGCGACGGCGTTCAGCAATCTTGGCACCGCCTACCAGAAGAAGGGCGACCTCGATGCGGCAATCGAAAGCTACAACCGTGCGATCGCTCTGAGGGCGAAGTACCCGATCGCCTTTTCCAATCGCGCCTACACCTTCTATCTGAAAGGTGAGCACGATCTCGCCATCGCCGATGCCAGCCACGCCATCGCGCTCGATGCTCACCTGCCGGTGGCGCACACCAACCTCGGGCATGCGCTTGCGGCGAAGGGCGACGTTCTCATGGCGGCGCGCAGTTATCGGCGCGCGCTGGCGCTGAATCCGGACCAGACGGTGGCAGAGGAGACGATCCTGTCGCTCGAAAAGCTCGGCGTCCGAGCGGACGACGAGGAGGATGACGAAGACGACTGATGAAGCTGCTGATCGTCCTTCTCGAGGGGCAGCTCTATCTTGCGGCCATCCTCGCCATCTTCGTGGCCGAGCTCGGGTTTCTGTTCTGGGGCCTGTGGTCCCGCCGCCCCGTCATCGGTCTGGTCGCCGTATTCGCGGCGGTGCCGCTGCTCCGGAGCACGCTCAGCACCATCGCGGCCTGCTTCGTCAGGATTCGCCCGCCCGACGGTCTTCCGCTCGCCCGATCCGAGGGGATCGCTCTCTACGAGCTCGTGGCGGAGATCCGACGCGCCATCGACGCGCCGACGGTGGACAGCATCGTCATTACCGGAGGCTTCGATGCGAGTGCCGTCGCCCAGTCGGCGCCCTGGCGGTTCGGCCGCCGCCGTACGCTCGTGCTCGGACTGCCCGTGCTCACCACCCTGTCAACCGCGGAGCTGCGCGCCGTCATCGCACACGAGCTCGCGCATTTTTCGAGCGGCTCCGATTCGTTCGCTGCCTGGGTCTATCGGACCCGCCGCCGATGGTTCGATCTCCGCACAGTGCTGGACCGGCGACTGGCGACCCCCTTGTACGTGTACTGGCTCATTCGTTGGTACATACCGCGGCTGGACAAGGCGTCGACAGAGGTCGCGCGTCACCACGAGCTGATTGCCGACGGTGTCGCCGCGAAGGTGGCCGGCAGTCGCGCGGCAGCCGATGCGCTGGTGATCTTCGAATCGGGAGCACGGTATGCGGACGCCTCACATTGGCCGGCGATTCACGCCAGCTACGAAACAGCAGGTGAGCTTCCTCGCCCGTACAGCCAGATGCTGTCGTGGAGCGCCCGCGTGGTCTCGTCCGAGTTGCTGGCTGACCTCTTCGGCAACGATACCGAACCCGGCGATACGCATCCGTCGCTGCGCGATCGGTTCGCTCACCTCGGAGAAACGATTCGGATACCTCCGTCGGCCGAACGCTCTGCCGGCGAGGAGATCCTCGGAGGAGCGCTCGCGAAGCTCGCCAACCAGCTCGATGACGATTGGGACACGCGACACGGCAAGTCCTGGCGTGAGCGCCGTGCGGCGTATGTCGAGCGAAGAGCCACGGTCGATCGGTTGTCGTCTATCGAGATCCCCACCGCCGACGAACTCTTCATGCGCGGTGAGCTGGTCGAAGACCTCGACGGTTCCGACGAGGCGCTGCCGATCTATCAGTCCGCCGCCGCCCAGGGTCATGCCGCGGCGAGCCTGACGGCCGGCCGCCTGCTCCTCGACAGGATGGACAGGAACGGGATCGCGCTGGTTGAAGACGCCATGAGTCGCGACGACAGCCTGGTGCCGGAAGCATGCCGGCTTCTCGCGGCGTACTACAAACGGAGTAACCAGAATCTCGCGGCTCAGAAGTGCGAATGGCGCGCCGCCCGGCATTCGACCAAGGTTCGTCTCGCGCAGCGGAGTCGAAAACCTGGCGCCGACCGGCTCACCGCTCCTTGACGACCCGGCGTTGCAGAGACAAGATTCGGCGTGCAGCCGTGGGATGACGCCGGCCGGGCGGGGCGGCGTGGCAGGAGGATCCGATGACGCGAGACACAAGAGTGAGACGAGCCCTCCTGTCGCTCGGTGCCGTGACCACCGTCGTCGTCCTGCACGGCTCGACGCCGACGGCGCGCCCGGAAGACGTGGGCCTGTCCACCACACGCCTCGCCCGGGTCACCCAGCTGATGCAGCGCCACATCGACGCGCGGACCTTCCCGGGTGCCGTGACGCTGGTGGCGCGGCAGGGGCGCATCGCGCACTTCGAGGCGCAGGGCTTGATGGACCTCGAGTCGAAGAAGGCGATGCAGAAGGGCACGATCTTCCGCATCATGTCGATGACGAAGCCGATCGTCGCGGTGTCGATCCTGATGCTGGTCGAGGAGGGCAAGGTCAGGCTGACAGATCCGGTGTCGCGGTTCATTCCCGAGCTGAAGACGCTCACGGTGGCCGTTCCGAACGTCGGCGGGCAGAGCGCGCCCGCACCGTCGGGAGCCGTGTCGGCGCCGCTGCCGTCGCGCACGGTCGCTGCGGACCGGCAGATCACCGTCCGCGACCTCCTCACGCACACGGCGGGACTGATGACCGGCGGAGCCAGCAGCGCTCTCTCCCAGGACGTCACCATCAAGCCGGGTGAGTCGCTCGCGCAGGTGCTGCCTCGTCTCGCGAAGGTGCCGTTGGACTTTCAACCGGGGACGCGGTGGGCGTACAGCGGCCAGTATGGATTCGACGTGCTGGCGCGCGTGGTGGAAGTCGCCTCTGGCGTCTCCTTCGATGCGTTCACCAGGCAGCGCCTCTTCGATCCGCTCGGCATGAAGGACACGTCGTTCTATCCGGCCAAGGGACATCCGAGCCTCGCCGCCCTGTACAGGAGTGTCGATGGCGCGCTGCGGCCGCAGCCGGAAGGCGCCTTTGTCAACGGTGCGTATTTCTCCGGCGGCGGCGGACTGTTCAGTACGGCCGAGGACTATCTGCAGTTCGCGCTCCTGCTCCTCAACAGCGGTGAGCTCGAGGGGAAACGGCTGCTGGGCCGCCGCTCGGTGCAGTTGATGACCTCGGTCTTCGTGCCCGACACGTTGCCAGGACGGCTGGCCGGCGAAGGATTCGGCCTCGGTGTCCGCGTCGTCAGCGATCCTGGGGCGCGGAACACGATGCTCTCCAAGGGAAGCTTTGGTTGGAGCGGCGCCTACAACACGCACTTCTTCGTCGACCCGGAGGAGCAGATCGTCGGCATCTTCATGACGCAGTCGGCGTTCCTCGAGACGCGCGGAGAAGTCCGTGACGATTTCGAGACGGCGGTGATGCAGGCGCTCGTCGACCGGCCCGCTCCTCGCGGTACGCAGTCGGCTTCCTACCGGTAGCCCTTGAACGCGTACTTGTAATAGCGCTGGCCGTTGTTCACCTCTCCCAGGAAGATGTTGCCCTTCGAATCGGCCGCTATTCCGTGTATGTGAAAGAACTCGCGCGCGTTGTGTCCTGCGTGCCCGCCGATCGAGCCCAGCAGCTGCAGCGTCTGCCGGTCCAGCACGCGAACCGCCTTATTCGATCCATCGACGACGTAGAGAAACCGCTGCTCCTTGTCGTGTGAGGTCGCAAAGGCATGGACGGTGCCCTCGGCCTGCAGCGTGTTCCGGGCGATGAACGTCTCTTTCACGAAGGTGCCGTCCTTCCTGAAGACCTGCAGCCGATTGTTCGAACGGTCACCGACGTAGACGAAATCATCGTTGGACACGAGCACGGCGTGTACGGGATTGCCGAAACCCTCCGGCGGCGACCCCTGAATCAGCTGGGCGCGCGGTGGAAACTTGAGCGTGTCATCGGGCTTCTTGCCGTAGGCGCCCCAGTGGCGCTTGTACTTCCCGGTCTGGGCGTCGAACACGGCGACCCGATGATTGAAGTACCCGTCGGCGACGTAGAGCTCGTTGGACTTCTCGTCGACGAAGAGCCCGGCCGGTCCTCCGAGGTTCTCGGTGTCGTCGCTGCCGCGGTTCTTGCCGGCGTGGCCGATCTGCAGCAGGAACTGTCCTTTGCTCGTGAACTTCAGCACGTGGTTGTCCTGCTGTGCGCTGCCGCTCAACCACACGTTGTCGCGGCGGTCGACGAAGATGCCGTGCGGTGAGCTGAACCACTCGTAGCCCTTGCCGGGTGCGCCCCACGCCTGCAGGAACTTCCCGTTCGAATCGAATTCGAGCACCGCAGGCGCCGGGATACAGCACTCGGCCTGCGGAGGATTGAGAGCGGCCGCCTTCTCGCCGTCGGGGATGGTTTCCGGGCGATGGAACACCCAGACGTTGTCATGGGAATCGACGGCCACGCCGCCGACCTGCCCCGTAACCCACTTGTTGGGCAACGCCTGTGACCACAACGGATCGGGCTCGAACACCGGCAGGCGACCCTGCGCCGCAGTGTGCGTCGCAACCATCCAGCCGATCAGACCGACGGCCAGTGCCGCCGCAACGAGAGTCGCTCCGAGACGCATTCGTCGTCGCATCTCTGTACCTCCCGGGCACACGCCCGCAAGTCGCAGGTCAGCTCTTGTTCACCTCTTCCAGCGACAGACCGGTCGTACGAGGCCCAAACCATCCGACGTCGATCATGACGATCCACATCGCCGCACCGACGACGACGAACATGGGTCCGGGTCCCCACTGCCGAAGCACGGGCAGCAGGACGAACGGCATGGCGGCGCTCGACAACCGGCTCAGACCATAGCAGGCGCCTGCCGCAGTCGTCCTGACGGCAGTGGGAAAGATCTCCGCCTGGAAGACGTGAAGTCCGTTCGAGAACACGTTGCTGGCAGCGGTGTAGAGAAACCCGAGGGTGACGATCGCAACCGGCGACGCTGCGTAGCCCATACCGATTCCCAGGACGCTCATCAGAAACGCGGAAGCGACGATCAGCCATTTTCGATCGACCCGTTCGACGATCGGGATCGAGAGTGCCGAGCCGATCGGATAGCCGATGAAGGTCAGTGTCGTGAACGTCAACGACGTCACGATTGAGTACCCCTTGGACGCGAGCACCAGCGGAGCGAGTGTACCGAAGCCGTAGTAGCCGATCGTCTGAAAGATGTGGAAGACGCCGAGCATGATCACGCGCGGGCGGTAAGCCCCACTGAAGGTCGCCAACCAGCGCGGTTGGACGATCGCCACGGAGTCGGGCGGATTGGGATCCTGAACGTGGGGTCCGGCTTCAGCCGGACCAGTCGCAATCGCGCTGTGGATATTCGCCTCCTGCTCCATGCGAGTCACGATCGCATCCGCCTCGAGGTCGCGGCCGACCGACGCCAGCCATCGCGGCGACTCCGGCAGCCGGGATCTGAGCAGCCAGACGATGAGCGCCCCGAGCGATCCGATCACGAACAGCCACCGCCATCCGTCCACGCCGAATGGCTCGAGCGGGACGAGGACGCGTCCGAGCAGTCCGGCAGCCGGAATCCCGACGAAGCCGAGCGTGTATGCCCACGCCGTATAGCGCCCGCGCAGACGCGAAGGCAGCAGCTCGCTCAGGTAGGCGTCGACGAGTGGGAGCTCGGCGCCAATGCCCACGCCAGCGAGAAAGCGCGAGACGATCAGCGTCGTCGCGTTCGTGCTGAACGCTCCGGCGAGTGTGAACCCGGAGTAGATGCCGAGGTTCAGCATGAAGGCCGTTCGGCGGCCGTAGCGATCGGCGAATCGTCCGAGCGCCGTCGCCCCGACGAACATTCCCAGGAACGCCGAGCTCAGCGCCGCGGGAAGTGACAGCCGGTCGAGGCCGAATTCCTGCGTGAGGACCGTGCCGAGCACACCGGCAAGGAAGATGTCGAACAGGTCGAAGAACGCTCCGACGCCGACGACAGCGGTCGCGTAGTAGTGGGTGCGTATCGGCGGGAGCCGATTCAGCCGGGCAGCGATCGCGTGGTGACGATTCAGGCTGTTATTGTCAGCTGCCGCTGCGCTTCTCCACAACGCCTTGCGCACGTCGACCCCCGCCGCGGTACCCAGGATGTACGTCGCTCGGCAAACGGGCGTGAGCTCCTGCTCCGATGAGGATGGAGATTCGGCGTCGGAGGACTGATGCTTCCTTTCGACGGCGCGCAAGGCTGCACAAGACTGCGCGTGGTTGCGCGGAGGGAAGGATACGGCCGGATTTGTTGAAAAGTCTTCTTGACCCAAGCGGGCCCGGACTTCACAATCACGGCCGCTCCCCGATCTTCCACGACCGGATTCCACGGAATTCGGTAACCAGCGAGAGGTACCACCATGCCCGGAAGACTCACTGCTCGAAACACTACCTGCCTTGGTCTTGCGTTCGCAGCTATCTGGGGGATTGGAGCGACGTCCATCACCTCGGCACAGAATCCCGCTTCGAACAAAGCGTTCTTCGCCGCCAGCACCGATCAGATCACGCTCGGCGCGATCAGCGGCAACGGCTTCGGGCCCGTGGTCACGCTGTTCAACGTGCCGGCAGCGCTCAAGACGTCGAACGGCGGCGCCGTCTCGGCGACCCTCTCCATGGAAGCGGCGCTGTGGACCTACAACCTGACCAATGCGATCGTGAACGGCGGTAAAGCGAGCAGCAGCTCCCGCGCGGCCATCAAAGCGTGGATCGAGGTCGATGGCGAGGAGATGCAGCCCGGCATGGTCGTCTATGCCGATCGACTGCAGGCCACCGGACTCACCGTCAATCTCGCCTGCCAGACGAGCGAGTTTCCCGGCGAAACGTGCGTCGTCACCGGGAACATCCTGCTCGAACTGTTCCAGCGGACCAAAGGTGCCCAGGCATTCACGTTCTTCAAGGGCCCGTTGGGCGCCACCCTCCACCACGTCTCGGCCAAGGCGCAGGGATTGATCGAATGCCGCAGCAACGCTGCTGTCATTCCCTGTCCGGCGGGCACGCTGGACGGGTATACCGACGCGCAAACGATGGCGGCAATCGGGAAGGCGACTCTCGTCGTCGAAGAGCAGCAGAACTGGGGCAGCAAATAGGCGTGCTGGCGCCGGACGCCAAGAGTAAAGTGCACGCGTCGAGCGGGCGATGAACATCCGGCGTGTCCGCGCATTTCATCGCTCGCTCGCGCGCACGCAATGCTGATCCACGGCAACCTCTCTCGAAAAATGTTGCTGGCCTGCCATTTCACGGGCGGTTCGGATCGTTTGGATCGTTCGGATCGTTCGGATCGTTCGGATCGTTCGGATCGTTCGGATCGTTCGGATCGTTCGGATCGTTCGGATCGTTCGGATCGGAACGAGGCGCCAACGATTACTCGCCAACGAGCGGCTCTGTCATCATCGCGCCTGGCGTGCAGCCGAACGTCTGTTTGAAGGCGGTGATGTACGCACTCACGCTGGAGTAGCCCGATTCGAGCGCGGCCTCGGTCACTGATTCGCGCTCCACGAGCACGCGCACCGATTCGAGAAGCCTCGCCTTCTG
>DASUGH010000015.1:0-79589 GCA_036274155.1 Vicinamibacterales bacterium
CCGAGTCCGAGCCCCGAGTCCCGAGCCCCGAGCCCCGAGCCCCGAGTCCCGAGTCCGAGCCCCGAGTCCCGAGTCCCGAGCCCCGAGCCCCGAGCCCCGAGTCCCGAGTCCCGAGTCCCGAGCCCCGAGCCCCGAGTTACACTCTCACCTGTCAGCGGCCCGGAGTCCCGGATCGCACGTCAGCAGCTGCCTCAGGAGAACACCCGTGCTTCGTCATCATCGAGTGACCGTGATCAGCAGTGCGTCAGCCGTTGCCTTGTTCGTGTGGACAGCGTTCATCGGCGCGCAGGCGCCTGCCGCTCCGCAGGGAGCGCCGCCGGCGCCAAGGCAAGGCGCCGCCGCGCCTGCGCAACCGCCCGCCGGCGGGCGTGGCAACGCGCTGCCAGGCAGTGAGAGCGGCTGGGCCACGTTCCAGGGACAGTGTTACCGGTGCCACGGCAACACCGCCCGCAACGGCGCGCCGACCGCGTGGGCGATCCGGCAGATGACCCCCGAGCGGATTTACGGCGTGTGGTCCGGTGGGAAGCATCCGGACGGCCAGTCGCTCAGCGACATCCAGAAGCAGCGCGTCGCCGAGTTCATGAGCGGACGGCCGATGGGCAGCATCGGCGCCGGTGAGGCGAAGTCGATGCCGAACCAGTGCACGACGAACCCGGCGATGCGCGATCCGGCGAGCGGCCCCGCGTGGAACGGGTGGGGGAACGATCTCGCCAACACCCGCTTCCAGCCGGCGGCCGCCGCGCGACTGACCGCGGCCGATGTGCCTCGCCTGAAGCTGAAGTGGGCCTTCGCGTTTCCCAAAGGGATGACCAACAACGCCCAGCCGACCGTCGTGTCGGGCCGGGTGTTCGCCGCGAGCGACAACGGCTACGTCTATTCGCTCGACGCGAAGACCGGCTGCGTCTACTGGTCTTTCCAGAACGGCTCCATCGTCCGCAACTCTCCGATGGTCGGCGCGGTCAGCGGTCAGGGCAACGCACGGTGGGCCGTGTTCTTCGGCGACGGACATGCCAACGTGTTCGCGCTCGACGCGCAGACCGGCCGGCAGCTGTGGAAGGTGCGCATCGACGAGCACGTCGTGGCGCGCATCACCGGCGGCGTCAAGTACTACGACGGACGCGTGTATGTGCCGCTGTCCGGGTCTGAGGAATTCAACAGCGGTCAGAAGGATTATCCGTGCTGCACAGCGCGCGGCGGTGTGGTGGCGCTCGACGCCAGCACCGGCAAGGTGATCTGGAAGGCCTACAACGTCGACGAGCCGAAGCCGTGGAAGGTGTCGGCGAGCGGCGTGCAGCTCTATGGTCCAGCGGCCGGCGGCGTATGGAACGCGCCGACGATCGACACGGTCCGCGGCGCGCTCTACGTCGGCACCGGCGACGCGGTGATGCCGCCCGAATCACCGCTCACCGACGCGGTGATGGCACTCGACCTGAAGACCGGCAAGGTGCTGTGGTCGCGCCGCGCGACGGAGAACGATCTCTTCATGGGCGGCTGCGCCGGACCGAACCGTGGTGAGCAGTGTCCGAGCACGATGGGGCCCGACTACGACATCGGCAACTCGCCGATCCTCGTGACCTTGCCGAACGGAAAGCGCGCGCTGTTTGCCGGGACCAAGGGCGCCGACGTGCTCGCGCTCGATCCTGATGCCAACGGCGCCGTCCTCTTCCGCGTCAATCCTTCGGGTCAGGCGGTCGGCTTCTCGGGCCGCGGACGCGGCTCCATCGTCTGGGGCGGCGCCAGCGATTCGCGAAACGTCTACTACGGCATGGGCGCGGCGGGACTGGCAGCCGTCCAGCCGGCCGACGGGAAGACCGCATGGGTGTTCACGGCGCCCCAGGCCGCTCTCGGCGCGGCGCCGACGACCATCCCTGGAGTCGTGTTCCAGGGGGCGGGTGACGGCCGCCTCTTCGCGGTGTCTGCGACCGATGGCAAGCAGCTGTGGCAGTTCAACACGGCGCAGCCGTTCGACACGGTCAACAAGGTGGCAGGCGCTCACGGCGGCGCGATCGCGACGTCGGGTGCCGTAGTGGTCGACGGCATGGTCTACATCGGCTCGGGATACGGCATCTCGAGCGCCGCTTCGGGCGGGAACGTGCTGCTGGCGTTCGGCGTGGAGTGATCCTCTACCCGTCTACCTTCAGCTCGACGATCTCCTGCATCAGCCGGGTCCCGACGACGTTCAGCCTCGCCACCGCAATCGGCAGGGTGAAGCGGCGCGTCCCGGCGCTCCCCGGATTCAAGTAGAGGACGCCGTCCCGAACCTCCGCAGCCGGCCGATGTGTGTGTCCGTAGATCACAGCGGCAAACCTGGCTGCCTTCGGATTGAGATCGAGCCGCGACAGCTCGTGGAGCATGTAGAGGTGGAGCGGTCCCGCCTCGACGACTTCCGTGAGCGGCAACGACCGCGCCCACGCTGCGGTATCGACGTTGCCGCGGACGGCAATCGTCGGCGCGATGAGGCGGAGCCGTTCGAGGATTTCCGGATCGCCCACGTCGCCGGCGTGGAGGATGAGATCCGAGCCCTGCAGTGACTCGACCGCCTCGGGTCGAAGGAGGCCGTGGGTGTCGGAAATGACGCCGATGGTCATCAGGAGGCTTGTGGCTGACGTCAGGGAATAGGCTGCCCCGGGCGTTGCGAGATGCGGGGGACCAGCATCGGTGTTCGCGCCTGGTAGGGAGCGTACGTCGCGGCTCCCAGTTCTTCGATCAGGAATCGTTCCTCGACGCGCGCTTTGAGCCAGAGGCCGAGGATCATCACCGGCACCGCGAGGAGCGCCGGCGGCGTCGTGCAGATGATCGCGATCGCCACGTCCATCACGATCATGCCCGTGTACATCGGATGTCGCACCAGGCGATAGGGGCCGCTGTCGATGACGCGATGGCCTTCCTTGTGCGTCACGCTGGCCGACCAGAAGCGTCCCAGATGCCGCCTCGCCCAGTAGCACCACGCGATCCCTGTCGCCACGACCAGGAGCATCGCCCAGTCAAGGACGGGCGGATTCACCCAGATCCGGCCGGTCGCGTACGGGAGTGGTCCCAGGACGAACAGCACCAATCCGAACGAGATCACGAGGAGATAGAGTCGTTCCCGAGATCGTGGAGGTGTGGCGATGGTCCTCGCCGTCCTGTCCACACTGTGCCAGGTGAGAACGAACGTGAGCCACGCCCCATAGGCGATCAGAAGTGGTACGACCCGCAGCATCACGCTCTCATCGAGGGGCTCCGCGCCAGCTTAACTTGCTGCAGCCGCCGCGGCCGCCGCGTTGGCAGCGTCGTTGGCGATGGCAGATGCCATGACGGACGGCCCGTTGTCGCCGAAGGCGATGATGCCTGTACCGAGACCCGGCAGCCGGTTCTGCCATCGAATCGTGCCCGTCGCCGGGTCGAGGCAGAACAGCTCGCCGCTGGCGGCGCCGTAGATCGCGCCCGGCCGGACGAGAATCGTGACGTAGCTCGAACGTTTCAGCTTCGTCCGCCACAGCTCCTCTCCCGTGGTCGTGTCGATTGCCACCACGTGGCCGCCGACGCCGATGTAGATCGTCTCCCCGTGATTCATCGACATTGTCGTCTCCGTTTCCTGGCGGGCTGTGATCAGGACCCTTCGCAGAGCCCGGCTTCAGCCGGGCTGATCTGCCGAGCTGAAGCTCGGCACTGCGAAATGCGCCGGCACTGCGAATGCGTCGGCACTGCGAATGCGTCGGCACTGCGAATGCGCCGGCACTGCGAATGCATCGGCGCTGCGAAGTTACAACTGAATACGTGAAAACGCGCGCGCGCCGAGCGCGAGAAACGCCATGGCCACCGCGATCAGTACAGCGAAGTTGGTGACGGTACTGAAATGCGAGGCGGCGATGAGCGTGCCGCGCAGCCCATCGATTCCGTACGACAGCGGGTCGAGCCGGGTGAGGAACGACAGCGCCGCCGGCAGATTGTCGAGCGGGAACAGCGCCCCCGACAGGAAGAAGATCGGCAGCACCAGGAAGTTCATGATCAGCTGGAAGCCCTGCATGTCCTGCAGCCCCGATCCGATCGCCGTGCCCAGCGCGCAGAAGACGATGGCGATGAGCAGCATGAAGAACGGGGCCATGAGGCCGCCGGCCAGACTGACCGGGCGGAAGCCGGCAATCAGGCAGACGAGCAGCATCAACGTGCCCTGCAGCATCGCCACCGTGGCGCCGCCGAGCGTGCGTCCGATCATGATCTGCAGCCGCGGCACCGGTGCGACGAGCGTTTCCTTGAGGAACCCGAACTGCCGGTCGAACAGCAGCCCGACGCCGGAGAAGATCGAGCTGAACAGGATCGTCATGCCGACGACACCTGGGGCAAGGAACTGCAGGTAGCTGCCGTTGCCGGCCTGACGGAACACCGGCCCGAGGCCGAAGCCGAGCACCACCAGATAGAGGGTTGGCTGGCCGAGCGACGCGATGATCTGCGCCCGCGAACGTGTATAGCGCTTGAGCTCGCGCAGCCACAGGATGAACACGACGCTCACGATCGTCTCCTCCACATCTGGGCGAACTGCCGCAGCTGATCTCCGGATGCGGCCTTCTCCTCGCGAATGTCTGTGCCGGTCAGCGCCAGGAACGCCTGCTCGAGTGAATCGGTTCCGGTCTGGGCCTTGAGTTCCTGTGACGAGCCCTGAGCCACCAGCTTGCCGTGATCGATCACGCCGACGCGGTGTGCGACCCGGTCCGCTTCCTCCATGTAGTGCGTGGTGAGAAAGACGGTCGTGGCCTCGGTCTGGTTCAGATGTTTGACGTGCGTCCAGAGCTGGTTGCGGCTCTGCGGATCCAGCCCAAGCGTCGGCTCGTCGAGGAAGAGGATCTTCGGCGTGTGCAGGAACCCGCGCGCGATCTCGAGACGGCGGCGCATCCCCCCCGAAAACGTCTTCACCGCATCGTCCTTGCGGTCCCAGAGATCGAACAGCTTCAGCAGCGTCTCGGAGCGCTCGAGCCGCTCTGCCCGCGGCACGTGGTAGAGCACACCGTGGATCTGCATGTTCTCCCAGGCGGTGAGGTCCTGGTCGAGGCTCGGGTCCTGGAAGACGATGCCAAACCGCTTGCGCACGTCGTTCTGACGCGTCACCGGATCGAGGCCGTCCAGGCGAATCGATCCGCTCGACGGCCGCAGGAGCGTGGTCAGCATCTTGATGGTCGTGGTCTTGCCGGCGCCGTTCGGGCCGAGAAAGGCGAAGATTTCACCGGCCTTGACGGTAAACGACACCTCCCTCACCGCCTCGACGGTCCCGAAAGACTTCGACAGGTTGTGGACTTCAATCATCGGGAGTGGACCTCGCAAGATGATGGATTGCTCGACACCGAACTTTTCATGAGGAGCGCGTTGAGAAAGCACACTCGCTCCGAAGAGCGGCTCCGCAGGCCGGAAAAACACTGCTCCGACTTATCGTCCTGTGCACGGGCGCGGGGACCCCCAACCCCACGCCCTGTCGTAGGTCTGCGCAGTGCTTTTCGTGCGATCGGGACGGCCTGCTCCGAACGCTCTTCTCCGCGAGCGCGCTTTCTCAACGCAAGTGATCATTAACAATCCACGCACTTCTACCGGACGAAATGCTGTGAGCTCTTCTCGTTCTCGTTGCAGATGAACTCCATCATCTCGTGGTCCACCATGATCCGCTGAGTGATCGTCACGGTCCAGGGTCTGGTGTACGCCTTCGAATCGTCGACCGTGATTTGGATCTCGAGCGTTCCATAGTTCGGGCGGCGGAAGCGCTCGACGATCGTTGCCGCGTCGGTCAACGGGCTCCCATTGATGTCGAGCCAGCCGCCGTCCCGGAAGTTCGTCGTCTCGACGACGAGCGTGTCGCCGTCCCAGTGGCCGCGCGAGTACCCGTACCACCACGGTTGCGGGTCGTTGTTCGGCGCCGGACGCCCATCGAGATAGATCTGCCGCACGCCGTAGTTCGCTTCATACAGAAAGACGACCAGCATCGGCGTCTGCACGATCCGTCGCGGGTCCACGTGCGTATGGAGCTGCATATTGCCGAGCGGCAGGCAATGTGCGTCGGGGTTGTCCATGCTGTTGGAGGCCATGCGCTGCTTCTTGAGCTCGGCGGCCCACGGCTGCAGCGGCAACCCGTCCTTCATGCTCGCGCCGATGTCGCGGAACTCGTTGATGAGCGTCGGCACCGGCTCGTTGAAGAACGCCGCGTTCACCGACTTCACGGTCTGGTCCGGCCGGCGGAAGTTCTCCCAGATGCCCGACAGATCGGGTTTGCCATCGGGTGTCCGCGGCGTCGGCGCATTGAGATTCGGCTTGCCGTCCGCGGTGCGCGGCACACCTGGCACCTTGTATTCCGGCCACTGGGCCGAAAGCGATGGTCCGAGGGCGACGATGGTGGCGATGAGTCCGGCGTTGAGCGCACGTGTCATGGCTGTGATTGTAATGGGCCACTGCCGAATGCCGAATGGCGAACGGGGATCGGAAACGGTGAGTCCGCATTCACATCAGCGATTGGACGTCCGCTTGCGGCGCGAGAAGACGGCCGCTGCGGAGTACCGTCCGGGTCCGACGAGCAGCATCCCGGCGAGCACGAATGCGTTCTTGAGCGCGTGTTCGGGCATCGGGTCCGCTCGCGTGGACTGTTCGATCGTCGCCATGATCATGACGGCCAGCAGCGCGAGACAGGCCGGTCGGAAAAACAGGCCGGCGGCAAAGAGCAGTCCGCCGGCGGACTCGGCCAGCCCGGCCAGGAGGCCCCACACCGGGTAGCCGGCCGTGATGCCCAGATGTGACACGGCATCGCCGATGGCCGCCCACACCTTCGGGCCGCCCGAGAGCTTGGGGTAGCCGTGATACCAGAAGAACGACAGACCGAAGCCGAGTCGGAGGATGAGAAGGCCGAGGTCGCGATATTTGTCCACGTCCCGATGGTATCAGCACGATCAGCGAGGATCGCATCGGGACTGTGCCGCTCGCGTTGACGTGCCTTCGATCCCGGCGCATGATCACCGCGCCATGGCCACCCTACCTTTTCGCGTTGCCGGCGTTTTGTGCGTCGCGGCGTTCGCGGTGAGCGTCGCATCGGCTGCCGACAACTGGCCGCGGTTCCGCGGCGCTGAGGGCGGCGTCGCCGCCGACGATCCGAGGCTCCCGGACGCCTGGGGGCCTTCGCAGAATGTCGTCTGGCAGATCGATATTCCCGGCTGGTCGTGGAGCTCGCCCGTGGTGTGGGGAGATCACGTCTTCGTGACGACGGCCGTGAACACGGTCGAGGCCGAGAAGGCGTTGCCGATCTCAGCGTACGTCGCGCGGTCGAGCGGCGGACCGATGACGTTCAAGGACATTTCTGCTTCGACTGCGCCGCACCGCTGGGTGCTGTACGACATCGACGCAAGGACGGGCCGCATCCGGTGGGAGCGCGAGGTGGTCAGGGCGCTACCCGCCAAGTCGAGGCACTTGAAGAACAGCTACGCATCGGAGACGCCCGTCACAGACGGCGAGCGCGTCTATGTGTACTTCGGCCACATCGGCCTGTTCGCGTTCGATTTCAACGGAACGCCGGTCTGGTCGACGCCGCTGCAGGCGTTCGAGATGCTCACCGGTTTCGGGACCGCGAAATCTCCCATCGTCGATGACGAGCGCGTGTACATCGTGAACGACAACGAACAGCAGTCGTTCATCGCCGCCTACGACAAGAAGACCGGCGCCGAACGCTGGCGGGTCGATCGCAAGGAGACCAGCAACTGGACGACGCCGTACGTCTGGAAGAACGAGCGGCGCACGGAGATCGTGACAGCCGGGACGAGCGGAGTCTACTCGTACGGCGTGGACGGCAAGCTGTTGTGGCAACTGACGGGCATGTCGACGTTCGCGGTGCCGAGCCCGTTTTCGGCGGGCGGCCTGCTCTACGTCACGTCCGGATACACGGCAAACCCGCTCCGGCCGGCATATGCGATCCGGCCGGGGGCGTCCGGCGACATCTCGCTGAAGCCGAACGAGACCAGCAACGAGTTCATCGTGTGGTCCAACCCGACGCTGGGGCCGTTCCATCCGTCGGCCATGGTGTACCGCGGTTGCTATTACACGCTTCACGATCGCGGGTTCCTGACGTGCAACGATCCGCAGACCGGCAAGGAGATCTATCCCCGTCAGCGGATCTCGCCGGACGTGACCGGCTTCACCGCGTCGCCCTGGGCGTACAACGGCAACGTGTTCGCGCTGAGTGAAGATGGCGACACCTACGTGATTCAGGCGGGGCCCGAGTTCAAGGTGCTCGGCAAGAACCCGCTGAACGAAATGGCGCTGGCCACCCCGGCAGTCGCCAATGGCAGCGTCTTCCTGCGAACCGTGTCGAAGCTGTATCGGATCGGAAAGACCGGTTGATGTCGTAAGAAGCTCCGCGCCGAAGGTCTTCGTGTCCTTCGTGCCTGCCGGAAGGCCTTCGTGGTCATCGTTTCGAATGGGCATCGAGGAAATCGAAGATCTGCGAGGCGTACGTCAGATAGGCCTCGAGGTGCGTGCCGCCGGGGACGGTCGCGTAGGTCGCATCGACGCCCGCGGCCCTGGCTGCCGCCGCCATCCTCTGCGACGCCTCGATCGGATTGGTCGTGTCCTGATCGCCATGGATCACGAGCAGAGGAATCTTCCTGATCCGCTCGAACGGATAGGCCGCGTAGACGATTGGCCCTGAGCTGACGACCAACCCGGCGAATCGATCCGGGTATCTGGCCGCGAGGTGCAGCGCGCCGGACGCCGACGGGTTCTGCCCGTGCAGGTAGATACGGGACGTGTCGACGCCGTATTCCTGGGCGACGAGATCGATGACGTAGAGCACGTCCTGCTCGGCGCGTTCGTCCTCGACCGCTGTCCACCCGGCGGCCGGCGCGGCCGCGTTCGGCCGATCGATCGCATAGCGGCTGCCGTAGTACGGCTGCGGCAGCGGCCGGTATCCCATTGGCGTCACGACGATGTAGCCGCGCTTTGCGGCCTGCTTCACGAGATCGTTCTGGGACCGGTACGGGTTGTCGATGCTCGTGCCGGCGCGCAGCGTCACCAGCATCGGCAGCCGTGCGCCCGGCTGCCAGCTGGTCGGCACGAAGAGCCGGTACGGAATCGATTCGCCGGTGACCGGGAAGTTGTAGACGCGATACTGCTCGCCTGTTTGCCGGTAGAGCGGCGCCGTCGGATTGGGCTGCGGTGGCGAGGCAGGCGCCCGCGGCGGTGGCTCCTTCTGCGTTGCCGGCTGCTGGGCAGAGACGGACACCGAGGCGGTCACCAGCATCGCCGCCGCGATTGACCACAGTCGCTTCATGAGCAGGGCGTCAGACTTCACCTGCGGCCTCGTTTCAAATCGCATCTCAGTCAGATCCGCTACCCGGCCTGACGAAGGAAACTCCGAGCATACTATGCGCGGTCGGCAGTAGTACAGAGCGGCCCGTCTGATTCCAGCGAGGAGAGTATCGCATCATGAAGATCCAGTGGCTGCGAGTCGTGCTTGCGGGGTTTCTGATTGAGGTGGTTCTTGCCGTGGTGCTCGGTGGTGGATTCGCGGCCGCGGGTGTGGACCTCACGACCGGCGTGTCGACGGCATCCTCACTGATCATCGGCATCGGCTGCTTCGCGGCTGCGTTCCTGGTGGTGCTGTGGCTCGGCCGCGGCATTGTGAGCCATCTCGTACTGCACGGCTTCCTCATGGGCCTGGTCGCGACGCTCATCTATGTCGGACTCGTCGCCGGGTCGGGGCAGATGTCGGCGGCACTCGCCGGCTATGGCCCCGCCACCTTCGTCATCGTCAATGCGGCACGGCTGGTTGGTGCAGTGCTCGGCGGCGTTGCCTGCGAGCGCCGGAGAGTCGTTCGCGCGGCGCCGTGAGAACGGCGAGGCGACCAGGTGTAGTCTTCACGGAAGCAAATCCTGTTGCGCTGCCTCCGCGTCGAGTGAAGGCCAGGGTCGCGCCGTGATCACATCAGGCGCGGCGACCTGGACCATCGGAGCACAAGCCATGACACATCTCGCGAGTGCACGTCTGGCCGCCACCCTCGCAGCGTGCCTGGTCATGGCGACCACGGTGGCCACCCGGCAACTGCCGTCGGAATCGGCGGCCCCGTCGGCGACGAGCGAGCTGCGCGACCTCGTCCAGCGCTTCAGCCGTCGATCGCGTCGGCCACGAGCCGGCCAACGCCGAGGCCGAGGTCAGACGTTCGTTCAATGGCAGCTATCCGCCGCTGTATCAACTCGCGTACATGATGGGCGGACTGCAATTCCGGGCGCTGCACGCCGAGCTCGTTGAACGCGGCCGGATGACCGACCGGCAGTTTCACGATCGCGTGCTGATGTCGGGCGTCATGCCGGTCGAGATGGTGCGCGCCATCCTCACCGATCGGAGACTCCCGCGCGACTATCGCGCCTCGTGGAAATTCGTCGACACGAAGTAGGCGCGAACCCGGTCCGGACACCGTCATCTCTGCGAGATAGCGGAGGTGACGGAGGAACGGTTTCACACGGAGCAACGGAGAAACGGAGGCGAACGGAGGGCGTCGTGGCAACATCGGCCGACTTCGATTCCGAGGCGGGCCCGCGCTACGCGGCAGGGATCGAGTGAAACGCCGATCACAAGCACGCTCTCGATTCCCCAGCGTGCTTGTGATCGGCGTTCCACTCGATCCCCGGCGCCGGCCAAAGGCCGGCGGCCCGCCTGCAGAACGTTTCGACAGCAGACTCCCTCTGTGCCTCTGTGCCTCGGTGTGTTCTATTCTCCGCGCCCGAACTAGCGGCCGATCAGGTTCTTGAGCACGAAGCCGACGTTTGCCGGGCGTTCGGCGAGCCGCCGCATGTACCAGGGAAACCAATGCGGGCCGTAGGCAATCAGCACTCGCAGTGGAACACCCGAGCCGATCAGACGCTGCTGCAGCGGCCTCTGAATGCCGTACAACATCGCGATCTCGTACGCCGAGCGCGGTACACCATTGGCACCGGCGAACTCACGCAGACGATCGACGAGCCTCCCATCGTGCGTCGCGATATGGAGCAGGCCGCCCGCCGAGACAGCCTCGGCGCCCAGGAGCCGGCAGGCGAGCCTGAAAAAGTTCTCGTCCACGTCGCGCTTCCGGGCAAAGGCGAGCGTCGGCGGCTCGAGATACGCGCCTTTCACGAGCCGTATCGCCGCGCCGAGCGGGATGAGCTGTTCGATGTCCTGCGTCGTTCGATAGAGATAGGCTTGCAGCGCCACGCCGACACGCGATGAGCGCTGGCGCAGGTGACGGAACAGATCCAGAGTGCGGTCGACGTACGGCGAGCTTTCCATGTCGAGCCAGACGAAATTCCCCACCGCCTCGGCGTGGTCCACCAGTGCTCGCAGGTGCTGGCGGGCGAGGTCGGCATCGATGTCGAGCCCGAGGTGCGTCGGCTTGACTGCGACCTGCGCGTTCAGACCGCCAGCCTGCACGGCGTTCATCACGTCCACGTAATGCTCGGCGACGGCAGTGGTGTCGGCGACGTGGCTCACGTTCTCGCCGAGGTGCGTGAAGATTGTTCCGATACCGAGCTGCTGCTGCGCGCGCGCGGCGGCCAGCGCATCCTCGAGGTGCTCTCCAGGCATGAAGGCCGAGACCGATCGGCGAACGAATGCGGCGTGGGTGGCATGGTCGCGAAGCCACGCATTGGTGGAAGCCGCGAGGAGCAGCTTGCGCGCGAGCGACACCTCAGCGCCCCCCGGCCGCAGCAGGCGCGTTCACTGCCTTTGCATTCCTTCGTGACCGTCGTGTTCGGCGCGAAGCGCTCTTCGTGGTTGATGCCCCAACGCACCGACCTCCGGGTTCAGTCGAGGTCGTCCGCGAAGAAGGCGGCGCGCTCGAGCGCATCGTAATCCGTCTCGGGTTCGAAGGCGGCTCTCGCGGCGTCGTTTCTCGCCGACGACTCCGGTTCCGCATTCCAGTCGGGCGGATCGAGTCCGAGCAGATGCTTCACGAACCAGTCGTTGCGCTTGCGCGTGGTGAACGGGCCGCCGGCGCCGTGACTGGCGCCGGGCACGAACACGAGCTCGAAGGTCTTGTTCGCACGAACCAGGGCATTCGCCAGCTGCAGGGTGGACGACGGGTCGACGTTGGTATCGAGCTCGGGGACCACGAGCATCAACCGTCCCTTCAGGCGCGACGCGTGCTCGACGTTGGAGGAGGCGGCGTAGTGCGGACCGAGCGGCCATCCCATCCACTGCTCGTTCCACCAGATCTTGTCCATGCGATTGTCGTGGCAGCCGGAATTCGAATACGCGACCGTGTAGAACTCCGGATGGAACAGCAGCGCACCGGCCGAGTTCTGGCCGCCGGCCGACGTGCCATAGATGCCGACGCGCGTGATGTCGTAGTTGCGCGGATACGTCGCAGCGACCGCCCGGTGCCAGAGGATGCGGTCGGGGAAGCCGGCGTCGCCGAGATTCTGCCAGGCGACGTCGTGGAACGCCTTGGACCGGTTCGACGTGCCCATGCCGTCGATCTGGACCACGATGAAGCCGAGCTCCGCGAGCGACTGCATGCCGCCCTGGGTGCCGAACGTCTTGGGCACGAACGAGTCCTGCGGTCCGGCGTAGATGTTCTCGACGACGGGATACGAGTGGGCCGGATCGAAGTTCGTGGGACGGATGATGATCCCCCAGATGTCGGTCACGCCGTCACGCCCTTTCGCCGTGAATACCTCCGGCAGACGCCATCCCGTGGCCAGCAGGTCGGTGATGTCGGCGGTCTCGAGCGGCATGACGACCGACTGGTCGCTCGTCCGCTTGAGGACGGTCCTCGGCGGCAGATCCACGCGCGACCAGGTGTCGACGTAGTATCGGCGGTCCGGCGAGTACTGCGGGGCGCCGTGCTGACCATCCTCGGGCGTGAAAGCCGTCAGTCCGGTTCCGTCGAAGTTCACGCGGTAGTACTTCACGAGGTACGGATCCTGACCCGGCGTCATGCCGCTGGCGCGAAACCAGATCTGACGCGCCTGCTCATCGACGCGATCGACGCCGCGTACCACCCAGGGCCCCTTCGTAATCTGGTTTTTCACGACGCCGGTCGTGCCGTCGTACAGATAGAGATGGTTCCAGCCGTCGCGCTCGGATGCCCAGACGATCTCCTTCCCGTCGGCGACATCGTAGCGATGTCGCTTGCCGGAATACTCCACGAACGTCTTCTGCGTCTCTTCGATCAGTGTGCGCGTCCGGCCCGTCATGGCGTCGATTTCGAGCACGCGATACGCCTGGTGGCCGCGCTGGTTGTATTCGAACGTCACGGCGCGGCTGTCGTTGCGCCACGCCAGCCGGGTGTTCTCGTAGGGATTGGGGAAGAGACTGACATCGCCGGCCAGCGCCGCACGGGTGCCGATGTCGAAGACCACCGGCTGATCGAAGTCGACCACGTCCCCCGGCTTTCGATACGCAAGAGTTCTGTGCCTGGGCTGCAACTGATCGGTGGGCGACGACTCCACCAGGTGCACCAGGCGTTCGTAGCCGGGGCGTCTGCGGAAGGCAGCGATCTTTTTCGAGTCGGGCGACCAGCGAATCGACTGCAACGTATACGCGTTCCCTTCCGAGCCATCGGAGCTGAGACTGAACCCGCTCGAAGCGGCCGCGTCGCCGCCACTACGTCCGGACGGCTGAACTGGCCGTACATATACGTTGTAGTTCCGGATCGAAGCTTCGAACCGTCCGTCCGGCGAGACGCGCGGCTGTGTGTTGGGCGCACCACCGCGCCCGGTTCCGCCAGGTGCCGGGGAGCCAGCATCCGCGGGCGGCGGCGCCGCCTGACGGCTGCAGACATAGTCGGCCAGCGTGCAGCGCCAACGGGCTTGAGGCGCCGGCGCCGGCGCCCCATTGGCGGTGAACTCGATCCCGCGCCGTCCATCCGCGAACTCGAAGGCGGCAAACGGCAGCGTCGCGGCGGTGTACTGGTTCCCCATTGCCGTCGAGAGCGCAGCGGCCAGCCGTTCGTGATCGAAGGCATCGGCCTTCGTGCCGGTCGCCGTATCGACGAGCACGAACGCGTAGCCGCCTTTCACGGTCTTGCGATAGGTCACGGCATCCGAGTCGGGCAGCCATGCGACCCTGTCCACGAGGTTGTAGACGCGCCCGGTCGTCCGGCGACCGAAGCTCTCCGCGCGCTCGTAGCGGGCTTTGACGTCCTCGCCCTGCGCACCGATGAAAACGCTGAGTTGCACGGCCGCCCATATGGCTGCACCGGCGCCGAGTAGCTGCCTGGCTGTCACGTTGACGTCCTTTCGAGACAACCGAGCTGAAGCTCGGTTCTGCGAAATGCGCAACCTTTCGAGACAACCGAGCCAAAGCTCGGTTCTGCGAAACGTCAACCGAGCTGAAGCTCGGTTCTGCGAAGCGCGCTAACGCTCGGTTCTGAGCTCCCGCTCTGCCTTCCCCGCAGCGTCGATGACCGTCTTGCTCTCTTGCGCGGAGAGCCGTCCCGCTTTCTGCCAGGCGCCAGCGATCGTGGTCACGGCCGCCATGAACCGGCGATGGTTCGTGAATGGTGCGCCGCTCCAGATCTCGTCGAGCAGTGTGAGGCCATCCTCGCGCATGGGGTTGGCAACGCCCGGGCGAATCGATCCGAACACGATGTCCGGCTCGTGTCGCCGCACGTACACATGGTACGGAGACGTCGTCCGCGACTCTGCGACAGCCGATGGATCGGCAACGAAGAACGGAGCCAACGCGTAGCCACCGGTCGTGAAGTGCAGCGGGGCGGACGCCGGCGACATCGCCGGCGCCAAATCGCCGTCGAGCTTCATGAACTGGTAGAAGGAGAGCTTGATCAGTCCGGTCTCCAGGTTCTGACCCACCGCGTCGTGCTGCACGGCCAGCAGCGTCGGACCATAGAAGATCGACTGCACCGCCGGATCGTCGATCGCCCGCTCCGTCCGGAACGAGAACGGCATCGAGATGTCGACCTGGTCGCCGGCCTTCCAGGTCCGGCTGAGCCTCACGTACGTGCCCGGCCTGGCATCGAGCCGTTGTGCGACGCCGTTGATCCGGACGACGTAGCCGTTGCGGACCCAGGCGGGCACGCGCAGCTTGATGGCGAGCGGCCCGTTGCCGTCGATCGTCAGGCGGCTGCTGCCCTCGAATGGATAGTTCGTCGCCTGCGTAACCCTGAACCGCTTCTCTGCCCACTCGAGCGTGGACGCGATGTAGAGATTGACGTAGAGCGCGGAGCGGTCCCCGGCGCGGAAGTAGATGGAGTCCTGATACTTCGTGTGATTCTCCATCCCGGTGCCGCCGCAGCAGGTGCCGACGTTGCCGTAGCTGCGGCGCTGGCCGGGCCGCACGGGTACGAAGTACGTGACCAGCGGACTCTCGGCGCTGTCCGCATCGCGACGGGGGCCGAGGATCTGATTGAACAGCCCCTGCTCGTAGTAGTTCATGTACTTCGGATCCGGATCGTGGAAGAACAGATTCCGGCTCAGCTTCAACATGTTGTAGAGCGGGCAGGTCTCCGCGTGGTTGCTGTCGCGCGGATTCTGATAGAGCGAGCTGGCGATGCCGTCGCGCGCGCGCAGAATCTCGCCGACGCCGACGCCGCCGTGGCTGTAGACACGATGCGGCACGACCATGTCCCAGAAGTTCCGCGCCGCGGTGTGGAACTCCGGCTCCCCGGTCTGCTCGAACATCCGCAGGTAACCGATGAACTGCGGGATGTGCTGGTTGGCGTGCCGGCCGTCGAGGATGTCGTCGTTGGCGGCGACAGGTGTGTAGACGGCGGTATTGACGAAGCGCCGCGCGGTCGCCACGTGGTCCGTCTTCCCGGCGCGGAGAGCCGCCAGCATCGCCAGCGTGTCGTTGATTCCGCCGTACTCGCCCGCGATGTAGGTGTTCCACATGCGATCGAGCTGCGCCTGCGGTAGCGGCGCGAGCCGGCTGTGCACCCAGTCGCCAATCTTCGCGGCGATGTCGAGCGCCTGCGAGTTTCCGGTGTGCTGATGCGCATCGACGAGCCCGGCCAGGATCTTGTGCAGCGTGTAGTAAGGCGCCCAGATACCGGCGTTGCCACCGTACTGGGCAAACTCCTCCAGCCGGATGAACTGGGTCTCGGGATACGCCGACAGGAACCCCGGATGCCGCGTCCCGTCGGTCGGCGCGATGATGCGGCCATGACGGCCACGTCGAGAGGCGTCGGTCACCGCTGGCCCGGACGCTTCGTCGAAGCGGTACCAGGCTACGTTGCCCCCGCCCACGGTGCCGCCCGGAGCTTCCGTCAACGACGAAAGCTCCGCGGGTGTGAGGGCGCGATCGAAGATCTGGAATTCGCCCAGGCCAGCATTCAGGTACGACACGTTGCGCTGTGGAAACTGACACCGGCCGATCCAGTTGCCGGTCGTGACGCCGAGATCGGCCGGCGCGAGCGTCATCGCCGTGTTCGTCCCCGCTGCAGCGCCGTTCACGTACAGCGTCCCGATGCTGCCGCGTCTCGTGACCGCCAGGTGCGTCCATTGCCCGACGGGCAGCGGCGCGGTGCCTTCGATTCGCTGTTCCGCGCCCTCGCCTCCCGTTGTCATCGCGAAGCGCGGAACCGGCCGCTCGTTCGACACCCTCACTGTGAGGAACATGCGCGCGAGCGGCGGCGCGCCGAAGTCGGCGTGTGGACTGCCGAAGTCGAACACCGCCGCGCCGTTGTTCAACGCCGCCGGATCGGCGTTCGGACCTGAATCGGAGAGCATCGCCCGCTCGTACACGCCAAGGTTGATCCACACCGCGATCGTGAAATCGCCGAGCCCGGTGACGAGGCCGGCTGGCAGCGAGATGTGCTCGGCGTGACCGAGCGGTGAGCCGGTGAGCCTGACTGCCTGGCCGAACCTTCCCGGCGTCCGCGGCGTCGGCTGCCGCGCGGCGGCGGCGAGCGCATCCTGACATTCGCCGAGAGCGGCCACCATGTAATCGAGCTTCCGCTTGTAGATCTCGTCGCCGGTGCCGGCGTACGCCTGCGCGAGCATGCTCATGAAGTGTCCGGCGTAGTGACCGCGCAGATACCCGGTCGCGTTCTCCCAGCTGCCCGGTGGCTGCGCGCCTCTGGCGTCGAGGCCGGCGTTGACGCGGAAGTTCCGCAGCATGCGATCCGGGCCGGCGAAGATGTCGGTGGCGCTGCCGTAGTTCCGCGCGTAGTTGAGAATGCGGTCGCGTTTCTCCTGGAAGATGCCGCGCCCCAGGGTGACCTGCTCGAGGGCAAAGGGGCTCACACGCCACGCGGCGGCCAGAGACGGCGCCGCGGACTGGGCGAGCAGCGGGCGCGTCGTCAAGCCGTCGAGGCCATGGTACACCGCAGCCCCGGCAGCCAGCGTGCCGGCCGTTTTCAGAAATTCCCGCCGGTCAGGTGACTCGCGATCCGCCGCGTCTGCAGACATGCGGTGTTCCCTCGCGGCGAAAGGATAATCCGACATCGGTCCGAACGCAGGGTCCGCCTTCAGGCGGACCTGGTGCCTGGCAGCGGCATAGAGTATGGGCATGGTTACGACCGCTCGAGTCCTGCTGCTGGCGGTTTTCGTCATGCTCCTCACCCTGCCGCTCCCGGGCGGCGCTCAGCAGGGGGCGTCGCAGGGCACGGGCCGCGCCGCGCAGGCGGCGGCGGCTCCGACGCCGGGCCTCGAGCAGCTGTCCGCCGGAGGCCTGGCGGAGGTGGACGGCACGCTCGACTTCGACACCCCCGAATTCACGCTGCGGCTCGTCAAGGATTCGCAAACGATCGCCGCCCTGCAGCCAAAAGGCGCCGCGGGATTCGACGCCAGAACGCCGTTCGACTTCACGCCCGCCGACCAGCTCACGGCGCGGCGAGGCGACCGCTTCAACCATCTCGGCGACATCACGCTGCGGGTGAAGCAGGGGAACGGCGCATGGATCGATCTGGCATCGAGCGATGCGCGCAAGCCGGTTGCAGCCCTCGCATCGGTGCCGATGCCCGCCGGCGCGAAGCTGCTCGCGGCAGCAGATCTGACGCCCACGTTGCCGGAGGCCTCACCCGTACAGGTCACGCGCTCCTGGCAGATCGATGCGTCCGGTCATCTGGTGTTGCACTTCGATCTGCAGAACAGGACCGCTTCGCCGGTCACGATCGGTGGCCTCGGGTTCCCGGTCGTATTCAACAACATGATTCAGAACTTCACGACCAATCGTGCGCGCACGCTGCCGGAAGCGCACGAGGTCTGTTCCTTCTTCGATCCATACGTCGGGCTCGACGCGGGCTATCTGCAGGTGACGCGGCTGTCGGGGGCCGGGCCCGCGCTCGTCGTCGTGCCCGAGCCGGGCACCAGGACGCCGTTCGAAGCGTTTCGTCCGTTGAACGACGCCTCGCGCCGCGGGCAGACGTTCGAAGGCGCATTCGAATGGACGGTTGCCAGCCAGGGCTACGCGGAGAACGAATGGAAGAACGTGCGGCAGTGGAATCCGCCATCGTCCGTCGTCCTGAAGCCGGGCGAGGCGCGGGCTTTCGGATTGCGATTTCTCCTGGCGGGCGAGATCCGTCACATCGAACGCACGCTGGCTGCCAACGATCGCCCCGTGGCCGTCGGGATTCCCGGGTATATCGTGCCGGCCGACATCCAGGCGACGTTGCTGCTGACGCCGGGGAACCGCCGCGTCACGAACCTCGAGATCGAGCCCGCTGGGGCGCTGACGGTGACGTCGGAGGCGGCTGCCGCAGGCGGGCAGCGGCGATACGTCGTGAACGGAAAACGCCCCGGCCGCTCGCGTCTCACTGTCAAGTACAGCGACGGCAGTGCGCAGAGCATTCATTACTACGTGACGAAGCCGGCACGGCAGGCCATCTCCGACCTCGGAACGTTCCTGACGACGAAAGCGTGGTACACGGACGAGAGCGACCCGTTTCACCGCGCGCCGTCACCGATGACTTACGACCGCGCCAGGAACCGCATCGTGCTGCAGGACACGCGGGTGTGGGTCGCGGGTCTGTCAGACGAAGGCGGCAGCGGCGCGTGGCTCGCCGCGATGATGAAGGCCTTCGGCCAGCCCGAGAAGGCGGAGGTCGACAAGCTCTCGCAGTTCGTGGACCGGGTGATCTGGGGCCGCCTCCAGTACAGCGACGGTCCGCGCATGTACGGCGTGAGGAAGAGCCTTTTCTATTACCAGCCGGATTCGCTCCCCGACTACCCCTATGAGGCCGGCAACTGGTCGACCTGGACGTCGTGGAACAAGTCGCAGGCCGAAGCGGTCGATCGCGCCTACAACTATCCTCACGTCGTCGCGGCGTACTGGTCGATGTACCGGCTGGCGCGCAACTACCAGGGACTGGTGAGCGCGCATCCGTGGGAGTGGTATCTCGACAAGGCTTTCAACACTGCGAAGTACATGACCGGTGGTTTTGCGGCGGACGGCCGCGGCGGCGTCGGCTACGTGAATGTCGGCCTGATGAACGGCGACATCTTCGTGATGCTGCTCGACGATCTGAAGCGGGAGCGCTGGACCGAGCAGGCAGCCTATCTGGAAGGTGCCATGAAGCGCCGTGCGGACCGCTGGAACGCCGACGCGTATCCGTTCGGCTCGGAGATGGCGTGGGACTCGACGGGACAGGAAGAGATCTTCGCGTGGACGAACTACTTCGGCTACAAGGAAAAGTCGGTCGTCTCCCTCAACTCGATCCTCGGGTACATGCCGACGGTACCGCACTGGGGCTACAACGGGAACGCCCGCCGCTACTGGGACTTCTTCTACGGCGCCGCGCCGGGCGGCACGACAGAGCGCCAGATCCACCACTACGGGTCTGGCATCAATGCGATCCCGGTGCTTGCGCAGTTCCGCCAGCATCCGGACGACCTGTATCTGCTTCGGATCGGCTACGGCGGGGTGATGGGCGCCATCGCCGCCATCGATCAGGACGGGTTTCCGTCGGCGGCTTTCCACTCGTATCCGCAGAACCTGCGGTGGGACACGTACACAGGCGACTACGGCCCGAACTTCTTCGGGCACGCGGTCGCGACCGCGACGTACGTCGTGAACGATCCGGCGCTCGGCTGGCAGGCGTTCGGCGGGAATCTGCGCTCGGCCAATGGGTGGATCACCGTGCAGACGCTCGATTCCCTGCGCCGACGGGTCTATCTGGCGCCGGTCGGTTTGTACCTGACACTCGACGCCGGCACCTTCGAGAATGCGGCGCTCAATCCGTCGACCGGCGACGTTCGTCTGACGTTGTCGCCGTCGAACGCGCACACGCCGTCGGCGCGACTGCGGATCGAGCAGCCGGCGACGATTGCCGGCGTGGGCGCCTATCGCGCGACCAGGACGTACGCAATCGAGCGCGGCGCGCTCGTCATTCCGCTGCAGGCGACGGCGGCAAGCGTCGCGCTGAGTCCGAAATAGCGCGATCGCACCGCCGCAGTGTCTTCAGGCCGCCCACCCCGAGCAGCGCAGGAACTCGACATCGTCTGGCGTGATCTTGACCATGAGGACGAGTCCGAGATAACCGATCATCGAGTTGGGACGCCGTGCAGTCGTATAGATCAAGTGGTCTCCGCCTTCGCCTGCGTCGAGCTGTTCACGCTGCTCGTTCGCTGTGATGTGCGAGATATCGGCGGCGGTCTGACGGATTGTGCCTTCAGCGCATTTCTCGACGAACCCTCTGGCGCGAACGGTCAACACGATGCGCTCGACCGTGCCGAAGCCGAGCGTGTCGTTGCGGCGCACGTCCGCGAACCAGGTGCCATCCTGGATCCTCCAGTACTCAGACGTTTGAGAGGTGGCGGAATTCGAGTACCACTTTCCGACGTGTGGCAGGCGTTTGTCGGCGACGCCAAGGCACTCGGTCCCCTTCGCTCGAAACACCCAGGCGGTGGCAATCCGCACCGATCGCCCTTCCACAATCGGACGTGATTCGACGAGCAGGCCGGGACAGTCGCCGACAGCACCGGAGACTTTTCGCGGCTCGGATATTCCGAGGCGCTTCGCGAGCTTCAGGACGTCACCGCGATCGGAAGAACCGAGCGTCCCGCCGCCAATAGTCCAGTCGACGGCATCCTGCCAGCCGGCGGGGTGTGCCGCGATCGCCATCCAGGCGAACGGCACCAGCACCACCCACCGTCGGGCGCGACCGCGTTGCCGTGAGTACGCCGCTCGGACGCCGTCCACCGGTCGAGGCGACATCGACAAATTATCACATCCCTTGCGACATCCTGTGACGCGGCGCTACCGACCGAACAGGCGCTGGTAGTCGACGGCGCTCTCGCACACGAATTCCGATACGAACTCCGTTTCAGGGCGAAGCGCGAAGGTTCGCGGCGCGATCCTCCAGGCCGTCTCCCAGACGTTTGGATCCTCCACCGTGACCTCATACTGCAGGTTTCCGTTCTCGAGTTTCTGGAAGCGCTCGACGACGTGCAGCGCGTCGGTGTGCATGAAGCCGTGGACTTCAGTCTTGTCGTTGAAGCCGACGGCGTCGATCACCAGTGTGTCTCCCTCCCATCGGCCCACCGAAGTACCCATCCATGACGGGTCGGGGTCGATCGCCTGCGGCCGGCCGTCGAGAGGCACGAATCGGACGGCCATTGGATACTCGTACACGATCACCATGAACGCCGCCGTCTGCACGATCTGAAACGGATATGGCGTGATGTAGGTCTGAGGGATGCCCAGGGGCTTGCAGTCGTTGCCGGTTGTCAGCGTCGTTCGGCCGCGCACGTCGTTCGGCCCGCCGCGAACGATGCGGAACTTCTCGGCCCCTGGCTTCAGCGGCGGCGGCGTCGTCCCCTGCGGGAGGCCGGCGTTGCCGTAGACGCCGGACAGATCGGGCCGGCCGTCCGGCGTGCGCCGGATACTTCCGCTCGTCGCGCGCGGTTCGGCGGCTCCCGCCCGCGGCGACGCGCCCTCGACTGTGACGGTGGTCATCCGGGTCGGCCCGCCTTTCATCGTGAGCGTGTAAGTCGTCGTCGTCGATGGCCAGACCTGTTTGCTGCCTCGTGGCGTGACGGCGCCGACACCAGGCTCGATCGCGATGCCTCTCGGGTTCTCCGTCTGCCACACGAGGAGCACCGGCTGTCCGGCTTTGACGGTTGCCGGCCGGGCTTCGAAGGTGACGATGCGTGGCTCGAGACCCGGCTGCGCGCCGCGTCCCCCTCTGCCGGTTGGCGCGGCTCCGCGGCCGTCCTGCGGCGGCGGGGGCTGGTTCTGCGCCGGCTGCGGCGCGGGTGCGCTGGCGGTCACCATGGCGAGCAGGAAGAAGAGCGTCTTCATGAGCGTGCCTCGCGGACCGGTATGCCGGCCCCGATCGTACAATCGTCCACCAATGAAATCGACCGGTTTCGCCGCGGTCCGTGCCGCCGCTGCCGCCCTGCCCGACGTCGAGGTGGTCACGAGCAGGGGTGCCCCGGCGCTGAAGGTGCGCGGCAGGATGTTCGTGTGTTCGGCGACCAACAAGTCGGCCGAGCCGAACACGCTCCTCGTGAGGATGGACTTCGCTCAGCGCGACGCGCTCGTGCAGGAGGATCCGGACGTCTACTACCTCGAGGAGCATTACGTCGGCTATCCGTGCGTACTCGTGCGGCTGTCGCGCGTGCATCCGGATGCGTTGCGGGATCTCGTCCAGGGTGCGTATCGATTCGTGAGCGCCACCGCGCCCAGGCGCCGCGAACGGGTCGCAGGACGCTCCTCGCCACGTCCGCGGCGGGCGGTCAGGAAGAAGAATTAAATCCCAGGAAGGATGATGCGTCCACGAAGTGAATCTCCCGTGCGGGCCGCAATCATGACGGCTCTCATTCTTGCCGCATCGAGTGCGACAGCGCATCACAGCTTCGCGCCGCACTTCGATACGACCAGACGGGTCAACATTTCGGGCACGGTCACGCGGTACGAGGCGAGGAATCCGCACAGCTATCTCCACATCGATGCCGTCGACGAGAACGGTCGGACGCGGGAATACGTGTGCGAATCGCACGGCGTGACACAACTCACCCGCATCGGCATCACTCCGCAACTGTTCAAGCCCGGAACGAAGCTGACGGTCACGGGGCCCGCGTCGCGGCACAGTCCGTACATGTGCTTCTTTGAAATCATCGAGTGGGCAGATGGCCGCACGATGAACGTGAACGGCCCGGGGGGATCGCAGCGAACGCCTCCGCCGGCGAAATTGGCGCCGCGTCAGGACGTGTTCGGAACGTGGCTGCTTGCGCCGGGCCGGAACCGGGGCGCCGGCGATCAGCCACCACCCATGCAGCTGCTGACACCGGCAGGAGAAAAGGCCGTGGCGGCCTACGACCCGTTCAAGGACGATCCCGTGTTCCGATGCGATCCGGTTGCCGTGCAGCGTGTCTGGCAGGCGCCGAGCACGCCGTTGGAAATTCTGCGGGACGGCACGGATGTCGTGCTGCGTCACGAGTGGATGGATGTCCGGCGGGTCGTTCACATGAACATGAAGACCCACCCGAAAGGTGGCCCGAGGAGCGCGCTCGGCCATTCGATCGGCCATTGGGTGGGCGGCACGCTGGTCATCGAGACCGCAGACTATTCGGCCGGTGTTCTGGAACAGTATGTCGAGCAGCGAGGTCAGCCGACGAAGGGGTTGCTGCATTCGGCGTCCCTCACAACCGTTGAACGCCTCCACATCGATCCGGCCCGCCAACGCCTCATCGTCGACATCGATGTGACCGACCCGGAGTTCTTCACGCAGCCGTTGACGCGAATGACGATGGAGTACTCGCCGTCCGATCTGAAAATTGCGCCGTTCAACTGTGCACGAGAGGGTCTGACCGGGACGATCCAGAACGCGCCAAAGTAATGCCCGCGCCGGGGTCACTTGAAGACGTCGAGGATCTTCGTCAGGTCGTCGTCCTCCGGTTTCTCCCATCCCGCCTCGAAGTACTTCTCCCAGTTCTTGGCCCAGGGCCGGCCGTAGAAGTCCACGAAGCGCGGATCCGATTCGGTGGTCTGCACCGGGAATCCGTTCACGTTCTTGATGTTGCTCAGGCATTCCACGTGCGTCCGGCGCCGGCTGGCATCGTCCAGACCTGCCGCGCGGTTGTACCGGGACACCTGATAGAGCGGCGCCACGAAGGCTTCGGGATCGTAGAAGTACGCATCCTGTCTGAGGCCGACGAAGCGCCCGTTGTTCATGACCGGCGACCAGATCTCGACGGTCTCCAGGCTGCTGCTGAACTCGAACATGCCATGGGTCAGGATCCAGCCCTGAACGTTCGCGGTCCAGGTGACGAGTGACGTTCCGTCCCAGAATCCGACCGTCTCGCCGAACCACTGCGGTACCTGCTGCACGTGCTGCCTGCCGACCTGAATCTGCCGGAAGAAGTTGTCGGCAATGCCGGACACCAATTGGATCGTGTCCTTGTTCATGATCAGCTGAAAGTTCCCACCCTGCGACGCCTGCGCCCACCAGCGCAGGAAGCCTTCCGGGTAGCACAGCGAGGCATTCCACTGCGGCGAATTCGTGACCGCCTCGTGGAAGTTGTTCTGGACCATCCACTGCTGATACTTCGGCGTGAGCAGCGACAGAATCGTCGGCACCTGCATCGTCCGGCCCCAGATCCACTGCTGATCGTTGAGGGCGTTGTCGCGCCCGTACCAGCCATCCCAGTCCGGAACCGTGGCCTTCGTGTACACGGTCGGGCCGCCCCTGGCCTTTGCCGCGGCCATCAGCGCCTCGTACTGCTCCTTCGCGGTCTTGTACGGCTGAGGGCTCAGGATCCTGTCGCGCGACAGTTCGATGTCGCAGTCGCCCCAGAAGGTCGTGGCCGGCGGGTTCGCACCGACACGTTGCTGGGTGAACAGCTCCATCAGGTTCCTGGGGGTGTTGCAGCGCCAGTACCGCTTGTCCATCCAGGAGGCCTTGTCCTTGTAGAAGTTCCTGGTGGTGAACAGGTCCACTGCCAGCCGCTCGACACCCGCCGGCGGTCCCGGGTTGTTGGGCGGCAGGTTGCCGCGCCCGCCACCACGTCCGCCGCCTGCACCTTGCGGCGCTCCTCCAGGCTGGCCCTGACCAGCGCCCGTGCCGCGCTGCTGCGCATAGCCGGCAGCGAGCGGCGCCAGCAGCACACCAACCGTGACGATCCATTGGAACAGTCTGGCTTTCATCTCTCGACCTCGAGCATTGGTCTACTCCCAGCGGAAGACTTTCGCCGAGATGGTCGTGCAGATCTCTCCCTCCCGCACGTCGAACGAGACATCGTCGACGGCAACGGTGGATCCATAGGTCTTGCGAATGTTCGAGACCTGAACGACCGGAGCGTCCGCGGGCACCATCAGATGCTATCCCGGCAGGACGACCGGAAGGCGGGATCCCAGGTGCGGCAGGGATCCATCTGCGCGCGGTCGAGAAGAGGCACTGAGATCGCCGTGAATGCAATGGCAGGAGGCCGGAGGCGGGAGGCACGAGGGAAGAGGTAGGATGTAAGACGCTTCCACTCAAATGAGCACCGTTCTGGTCACCGGAGGCGCCGGCTTCATCGGCTCTCACGTCGCGGAATCGCTGCTGGCGCGCCGTCACGCGGTGACGGTGCTCGACGATCTCAGTGGAGGGTTCGAGCAGAACGTGCCGGCAGGCGCGCGTTTCGTGCGCGGCAGCGTCACCGATCACGAGCTCGTCGACCGCGTGTTCGCCGACGGCAGGTTCGACTACGTCTATCACCTGGCCGCCTACGCGGCGGAGGGGCTGAGCCACTTCATCCGCCGCTACAATTACACGAGCAACGTGATTGGCAGCGTCAACGTCATCAACGCTGCTGTCAACCACGACGTCGAGGGACTGGTCTTCGCATCGTCGATCGCCGTCTATGGCAGCAGCCCGGCGCTTCCGGTGACCGAGGCCACGCTGCTCCAGCCCGAGGATCCGTATGGCGTCGCCAAGCATGCCGTCGAGTGCGATCTGCGTTCGAGCCACAGCCTGTTCGGCCTGAAGTTCATGATCTTCCGTCCGCACAACGTGTTCGGGCCACGGCAGAACATCGGCGATCCCTATCGCAACGTCGTCGGGATCTTCATGAACCAGATCCTCCAGGGCCTGCCGATGACCATCTTCGGCAACGGCGCGCAGACCCGTGCCTTCAGCTACATCGACGATGTGGCGCCGCTGATGGCGGAGGCGATCGAGGTGCCGCAGGCGTGGAATCAGGTGTTCAACATCGGCGCCGACACGCCGTCTTCGCTCAATGACCTGGCGCGGCGAGTCGCTTCGGTGATGGGGGTGCCGCCGCAGGTGGTCTATCTGCCGGCGCGTCACGAGGTGCAGCACGTGCACGCGTCGCACGAGTGCCTGGCTCGTGTCTTTGGCGAGCGGCAGAAGACCACGCTCGACGAGGGTCTCGCGAAGACGGCGGCGTGGGTCCGCCGCCACGGCGCCCGTCGCGGGTCGGCGTTCCAGGCGATCGAGATCTCGAAGAATCTGCCGGCCGCGTGGGTCACGCCATGATCAGTCCGGCTCAAGCCGGACACCACGGACGACGGGAACGGCTGTGAGTGTCCGGCGTCCGCCTTGCGGACCTGTCACGAGTCGCGAGAGCTGAGGCACACTGAGCCAGACATGTACGGAGGGAAGACCGTTTCCGTTGTCCTGCCCGCCTTCAACGAGGCGCTCTCGATCCGCGCCGCCGTCGAGGACTTCTTCGTCGCCGGCGTCGTGGACGAGGTCGTCGTCGTGGACAACAACTCCCGGGACGGTACCGCCGAGCAGGCCGCTCTGACGCGGGCGCGTGTGGTTCACGAAGCCGCGCAGGGGTACGGGCACGCGCTCCGCCGCGGTCTGCGCGAGGCGCATGGCGACCTGGTGATCCTGGCCGAGCCCGATGGCACGTTCGTGGGCCGCGACGTGCTGAAGCTGCTCGCCTACGCCGAAGACTTCGACATGGTGTGCGGCACCCGCACGACGCGCGAGCTGGTGTGGGAGCAAGCCAACATGGGCTGGTTTCTGCGCATCGGCAACGTCGTCGTCGCCAAGATGATCCAGGTCCTCTACGACGGGCCGTCGCTGACCGACTGCGGCTGCACGTTGCGCCTGGCGCATCGCGCGGCGCTGATGCGCATCCTCGACGATCTGCAGGTGGGCGGCTCGCACTTCCTGCCCGAGATGGTCATTGTCGGCCTGCGCAAGGGGCTGCGGATCATCGAGGTGCCGGTGAACTACCGCGGCCGTGTCGGCGAGTCGAAGATCACCGGCACGCTGCGCGGGACGCTGCGCACCGGCTTCCGCATGATCGGTCTCATCCTGCGATTTCGCCTCTCATGACCATCCGGCCGCGCCTGGCGTGGCTTGCGATCGCGCTGGCCGCGTCGCTGCCGTATCTCCCGGCCGTCGACGACTACTTCGTCAACGACGACTTCGGCGTCGTCTCGCTCCTGTCAGAGAAGCCGGCGTCGGCGTTCTTCGGCTGGTTCACCCGGACGTGGATGGACGATATCTGGGGCTCCACGCCCGACGAGCTCCGTCCGTTTCCAGCCGTCACGTATCAACTGACGTCGTTGTGGGGTGCGGGGTCGCCGATTGCCAACCACCTGCTCAACATCGCCTTCCACGTCGCCAACGCGCTGCTCGTCTACGCCGTTGCCGTCACGGCCGCTGGCCTCCCGGTTCCGGCGGCCACCTGGGCCGCGCTCGCGTTCGCCCTCCTGCCGTCGCAGGCCGAGACGGTGGCGTGGGTCACCGGGCGTGTCGACTCGATGCCCGCCGCCTTCTACACCGCTGCGTTCCTTGCCTACGTCGTCTGGCGCGCGCGGACGTGTTCGACCGGGGCACACCGTTTCTACCTCGCGTCGATCGCTCTGTACTTTGTCGCTCTGTTCACCAAGCAGAACACGGTGACGCTCCCGGTGGCGATCGTGCTCTACGACCTGATCGTCGCGCGACGGCCGATGCGAGTCACATGGGCATGGTTGAGCCCCTACGTCCCTTTCGTCGTGATGACAGCCGGCTTTCTGCTGCTTCGTTACGTGCGATTCGGCGAGGCGGCAAGGGAAAGCTATTTCGGCACGGAGGCGGTGGCGCTTTTCGTCGAGACCTCCGGCCGGCATCTCCAGCGGCTGGTTGCGGGGCAGGTGATGTCAGGTGCGGCCGTGGCTGCGGCCGTTGCCGTCGCCGGCGCGGTGGTGGTCGGTCTGGCGTTTCGCAGCGACATCGATCGCGGGCATGCCGCGCGGACGGTGGTGTTCTTCGGGGTCATCTGGACTGCGCTCGGCATCGCCCCGACGCTGCTGGCAACCTACGAGTCGCCGCGCCATATCTATCTGGCATCCGTCGGCTCGACAATCGCCTTCGCCATAGGCGGCACGGTCGCGTGGCACTCCCGTCTCTCGCGTCTGGTCAAGCCGGCGGTTGCCACGGTTGGCGCACTCGTGCTCGGCTTCTACGCCGTCCGGTTGCAGGCCGGCGTGCGCGACTGGGGAGTCCGAGCCAGGGTGTCGCATCAGGCCGTTGTCGATTTGGAACGGGAGGCGCTCGCATCGCCGGAGGGGAGCCTGGTGATCGCCGGCGCGCCGGTCAGCAGCTGGCGGTGGTCGTTGCCGTTTGCGGCCAGGCCGCCGTTTGCCCGCAGCGATCTGACGCGCCGCGTCACGCTGTTGTACCCGGAGCTGTTGCACTGCTGCTCTCTGCGGTGGGTGCAGGACGCGCGTCGCGCACTCGAGACGTGGGCCAGCCGCACCGACGCACCACCGGTCATCGTGCTGGAGTGGGACGCGAGCACCGGCAGGCTGTCGCGGATCACCGACCGCGAACAGCCATACCTGCGATCCGTCATGCGCGAGTTGCGCAACGTGAGCGACCCGTTGGCGTTCCGGAGCGCTCTGGCAAGCGTAGTCAACCCCCTCCGGTGATTCGCACCGGCAGGTTCATCTCGCGCGCAAGCCCCGCCCCAATGCGCGCTTGCGGAGGAGGCAGGGTCCGACCTGCGCGCCCCGCCGCCAGCTGTTCATTCGCGCCGATTGTCAGTCGGCGGCCGGCTCAAGGCTGGGCAGCCTCGAGGGACACATCGAAGACCCTCACGCCCAGCTCACGCTTGTCGCCGCTTCCGCCGGGCAGCTGTGCAGGGACGAACGTCCTGTCGACCACGAGCGTCAAGCGTGCGATGTCGTCGCTGCCAAGCAAGGGGACTGTCACCGGAAGGCGGTGCGTCTCCCGTTTGCCAGGCCGCACCTCGAACGAGCCCACGTCCGCGTCGCCGGAGCGGACCGTGACCCGTTGCGCCGCACCAAGTCCGGTAACCGGCTGATCGAGGTCGATCACCAACGTCGCGTCGCGTCTCGGGTTGCGCAGCCACAGCTTGCTCGTCCCCGTGGACCAGCGCCACCCGATGTCTTGTGCGTTGTCGGGTACTTCGACGGTGTGCCAGCCCTCGAGGTAGATGGCCGGCGGCTCGCCGCCGCCGGTGACGTCGAACGCTGCCACCTGATAGGAACGGCGCCCCCGGTCGTTACCCGAGAGCGGCAGACGCTCACCGGTTCGTGATGAGTACAGGCCGACCTCCAGGGTGAAGTGGCCTTCGGCGACACGCCGTGGAATCAGCATCGATTGCGTATATTCGATCGACGTGCCGGGCTTCCACTGGCGCGTCGGGGTTGGTGGCTCGTGATCGTTCGTCCACACCTGTTTTCCGTCCTTGTCCATCGCGTGCACGAAGACGACGTAGTCCTCGAGAAACGGTTGGGCCGTGGGCGGGATCGCGAACCGGTAGGTGACCGCCACCTGGCGGCCGAGGGGGACCCTGCTCGATGCCAATGTCAGAGTGGGAGCTGCGACGGGCGGCGCCTCGTCTGGCCGGCTCGAACAGGCGGCGGTCGCAACGAGCGTCGCGAGCACAATCCGCCCAGAGGCACGCTGGATCATTCGTCCGACGTTCTGCACGAATCTTCCTGTGGCGGCAGTATAGAGCAGGGTGCGAGGGTGCGAGGGTGCGAGGGTGCGAGGGTGCGAGGGTGCGAGGGTGCGAGGGTGCGAGGGGTGCGAGGGTGCGAGGGTGCGAGGGTGCGAGGGTGCGAGGTGCGAAGGTGCGCGGGGTGCGAGGTGCGAAGGTGCGCGGGGTGCGAGGTGCGAGGTGCGAAGGTGCGATCGTGCAAAGGTGCGAAGGCACTGGGCAAAGTCTGGTTGACAACACTTGACGAGCCTCACTACGCTCGATTCGGCATGAGCGCATCCGGTCTCACATGGCAGCGGCGTCTCGCCGATACGATGAATCTGTTTCTCACCCGCGCCGGCATGCGTGTCGTGAGGGCGTCCTCGAACGATCACTATCTGCTTCAGGGATACACCGAAGTTGTCTGCGACGGTGTCCCGATGCGCTTCGATCCGCAGCACGCGCCGTTCTGGACGGTGTATCGCGATCAACGGTGGGAACCGGGCACGCTCGCCATCCTGCAGCGATACCTCACCGCCGATTCCGTGTACTACGACATCGGCGCGTGGATCGGGCCGACGGTGGTCTATGCGGCGCAGCGCTGCAAGACCGTCTACGCCTTCGAGCCTGATCCGGTCGCGTACCGCTACCTGCTCGAGAACATCACCAACAACCGGCTGACGAACGTGCGCGCGTTCAACCTCGCCGTGGCCGGCACGTCAGGCGTCTCGCAGCTCCACAGCTTCGGGACGAGGCTGGGCGACAGCATGAGCAGCCTGCTCCCGCAGGCCGACAACTCGTCCGGCTGGCCGGTGACGCGCGTGACGATCGACACGCTCGTGAACGAGCTGGGCTGCGCGAAGCCCGATTTCGTCAAGGTCGACATCGAGGGCGGAGAGTTCGAGCTGCTGCCGGCGTTGCGCAACTATCTGGAGCGCTGGAAGCCGGTGGTGTATCTGTCGCTGCACGCACCGTTTCTTCCCGTCGAACAGCGCGAGGATCGGCTGCGCGCGCTCGCCCGGGCGCTGGACTTCTATCCCGCCGTCGTCGACTACTACGATGAGTCCGACCGCGGGTCTTCACCCGCGTTCACGCTCGCGGATCTGCCGGCATCGCCCTATCGCGAGGAGTTCGGCACCTTGCTGCTCCTGCCGTCGACCGCGGCGTAATCGCCCTTCACCCTGACTCGGGATCCCGAAAGCCGCTCTACTTCTTCGCCAGCTCGTCATAGAGCTGGCCGAAGAACTGCGCGTTCAGCTGCCAGCCGAGATCGTCTGTCTTCACCTGCGACGCCAGCTGATCGCGCGTCGCGCCGGCCTTGATCGCATCGGATGCGCGGCTGACGAGCGACGCGAATCGCGTTCGAAAGGCCTCGACCTCGGCGCGGCTCTTCGGCTCGCCGCGTCCGGGGATCGCCTGCTCGAAGTCGAGCTTCAGCACGCCGTCGAGGATCTGCGTCCATTCGACGGCGCTTCCGCCGTTGGCGAAGTCGACGATCGGCGCGTTGTCGGTGATCTGATCGCTGACCATGACGACCTTCAGATCCGGGAAGTACACCATCGTGTCATCGCCCGTGTGCCCGCGTCCGTACGAGTGCGCGTCGACCTGGGCACCGCCGAGTTTCAGCACGTAGTCCTTCGCGAACGTCTGGCCGGGCGGTCCGGGAATGTCCTTCGTCCTCGGATCGCTCGCCATCCGCGTCTTCAGCGCCTCGAGGCCGATCACCTGGGCGCCGGCGTCGATGAACTTCTGGTTGTTGCCGACGTGATCGGGATGATGGTGCGTGTTGAGCACGTACTTGACCGGTACGTTCGACACGGAGCGAATCTCCTCCATCAGCCGGTTGTAGTTCTCGTCGCTCGGGTTCTTCGTGTCGACGACGATCAGTCCCTCGCCGGTCACACGAATCAGCGTGTTCGCGCCGCCCCCCGTCACCATGTACAGGTTCGGCTTGAGCAGGCGGATCTTTTCGACGGTCTGTCCCGCCGCCGGCCCTCTTCCGCCACGGCCGCCACCTTGTGGCGCCTGCGGCGACGCGGTGACGGTGGCGATGCCGAGCGCCGCCGCCAACAGCACGACGAAAAATGTAATCCGGTTCATCAGGGGCTCCTTCAGGGGGATCGTTCGGATCGTTCGGATCGTTCGGGTCGTTCGGGTCGTTCGGACCGTTCAGTCCAGTCCAACGGATGAGATTTCCCTTGTATGACGAGCGCGGCCGGAGAATGATCGCCCCCCGCCTCACGGCGGCGCGTCCAACTTCCCCTCCGCAGGAGGATCTCATATGAGAACGCTCGTCTGCATTCTGACACTCGCTCTGGTCTCTACGACGTACGCCGGAGGCACGGTTCCCTTCCACGCGGCAATCGACACGAATGTCGCCGTCGTTGGCGGAAGTCCGACGACACTCGATCTGGTGATCTCCGGCAACGGAAACGGCGCGCACGTGGGCCAGCTCGAGGTTGTCGGACCCTCGCACGTCGATCTCGTCGCGAACATTCAAACCGGAAGCTCGACGCTGAGTGCGGCAGACGGGTCGTCGTTCGACTTTTCGTTCGTCGGCACGGTCGTTCCGACTGGTCCGTCGCCGAGCGACCCTGTCACCTTCCAGGGGACCTGGCGCGTCACCTCGGGGACGGGACGTTTCGAGAATGCCACCGGAGGTGGAACCTACAACGGCTCGGCGGCGATTCCGACCGGAGTCCTTTTCATGAATGGCGTGCTGAGCAACCCGGGCAGGGGGCACTAGACCCCAGAGCTCACTTGTGTTGAGGATGCGAATCCCTGTGGAGACGACCGACCAGACTCGCCTGACCGCGCGAGAAGGCTGTGGGGATCAGCGAGCTCACGGAGCGCGCGTCCCGCGGCCCTCGACGCCCTCGCCGCGCGGTCCGGTCGCCGGAACCGGTATTCGCATCCTCAACACAAGTCAGCTCTGGGTTTAGCCGCGTCCAGTCATCGACTCGAGCTCTTTCAACAGGTACTTCCGGAACACCGGGTAGTTCTCGATCATCGGGAAGTGCCCCATGCCGTCCATGATCGTCAGGCGCGCGTTCGGAATCATCTCGGCGACCGCGCGGGTCATGGACGGCGTGCACGAGTAGTCGTACTCGCCAGTGAGCAGCGACACCTTGCACGTGGTGCCATCGATACGCTTCACATCCTCGCGTCCGTCCCAGTCGACGCTGTAGAAATGCACGTCGCCGGCGTAGATGCCGGGGCCAGACTGACTGTAGTACCACCAGTTCTCCCGCGCCGCATCGTCAGGGCTTCCTGGCGCACACAGCCCGTACGTATAGCTCGCCACCAGCTCGCCGCCATGGATTGCCGGATGATGCAGGAAGTCGTTGTAGCGTCCCGGCGCGTACGCCGCACTTTCGAGGCCGATGATGCCGCGTAATTCGTGGGCGAAGTCCGCGGCAAGCTTCAGGACGATCGCGCCGCCCATCGAGCAGCCGATGACGACCGGCCGCTCGAGACCGAGCGCCTGCCAGACGGCGCGGATGTACGCCACGTATTGCGCGGTCGTCAGCTGATAGCGCGACAGCCACCACCGGTCGGGAGGATTGGAGCGGCCGTGGTAGGGGAGGTCGAACGCAATCACGCGAAAGCGGCTGGTGATTGCCGCGTCGTTGAGGAGATGGCGGAACTGCCGGCTGTCGGCGCCGGCGGTATGGAGGCACAGAAGCGGAGTGCCTGTTCCAGCTTCCTCAACGAACACACGATGCATGACGCCTTCGACGGATACATGGAGATACCGCCCGGTGATCGGCTCGAACGTCACGGGCGCGTCACCATCGCGTTGTGTCCCAGCCTTGACGCGGGGCGCAGCAGCGGCGCCGCCGTCAGGCGCCCGCATCAGGTTCATGGCGCGATGCAGCGCGCGTGCGTGCTGCATCGCGACGAGCGAGTCGCCTTCCAGCACGAATGCGGGAACGCGCATCAGCATCGCGAAGAAGTCGTGGTACAGAGGCTGCGGGCGCGGGGACAGGAATCGCGCCCAGACGTCTTCGCTGGCGACGAAACCGAACTCCGCACGATCGTCGAGGCGTGGAGCTTCGATGAACGAGTGGAGTGTTCCGCGCTCGAACCGCAGGATCGTGCGACGGGAACCGGCCGTGACCCAGAAGGCCGTAGTGAACCAGCGGCCGACGACGGCCATCTCGGGGTCAGCGTTGATTCGCTGCTGGTAGGGGAGCAGCCAGTCGGTGGAGAAGGGTGTCATCGTTGATCCTGTGGTTGGAGGAGACGAGGTGAGGGAGGAGCGGAGTTTGGTACACACCGAGGCTCAGAGGCACCGAGGTCACGTTCTGGACTCGCGGCGACGGGCTTCATTGGGGTGCGGTTGGTGCGAAGAAGCTCAGCGATCGAATCGTTTTCGAGGTGGGCCCGCGCTACGCGCGGCAGGGATCGAGCACAACGCAGATCACAAGCACGCTGGTGAATCGCGCGCGTGTTTGTGATCTGCGTTGTGCTCGATCCCTGTCGCCGGCCGGAGGCCGGCGGCCCACCTGCTGAACGGGACCAGCGTGACATCCTCCGTTCGCCTCCGTTTCTCCGTTCCTCCGTGTTTGTCGTTCCGTTCCTCAGTAAACTCCGTTGCCCGGTCACACGATCCCCAGGCGCCGCCACTCGCTGACCTCGGCTGGCGCGAAACCGAGCTCTGTGAGGATGGCATCCGTGTGCTCCCCAAGAGCCGGCACCGGTCCCATCCTCGGATCGAGCCCTTCGATGTTGAACGGCGGCAGGAGCGCGCGCAGCGGTCCGACGGGCGAATCGACTTCCCTCCAGCGGTCGCGGGCACGCAGTTGCGGGTGCTCCAAAAACTCGGCCACGGTGTTCATCCTGGCATTCGCGATGCCCGCGGCGTCGAGTCGTGCGATGACGTCGGCGCCGGTTCGGTTGGCGAATGCCGACGTGATGATCTGCTGGAGCGCGTCCTGATGCGCGACGCGCGCGGCGTTGGAGGTGAACCTGGCATCACGCGCGAGGTCTGGCTGCTCGATGACCATCGAGCAGAAGCGCTCCCACTCGCGTTCGTTCTGCAGTCCGAGGTACACGACCTGGCCGTCGCCTGCGGCAAACGGCCCGTACGGCGCGATCGCGGCGTGTCGCGCGCCGGTCCGCGGCGGCGGCGGCCCGCCGTACCCGCCGTAGTACGCGGGAAACCCCATCCACTCGGCCAGTGAATCGAACATCGACACGTCCATCGCCGCACCTTCGCCGGTGCGCTCGCGGTGGAGCAGGGCCGCGAGAATCGCTGAGAAGGCATACATGCCAGCAGCGATATCGGCAATCGAAATCCCGACCTTCGACGGGATCTCAGGCGTTCCGGTGATCGACACCAGTCCTGTCTCGCTCTGGACTAAGAGGTCGTACGCCTTCTTGTCGCGGTATGGCCCGGTGGTGCCGTAGCCGGACATTCCGCAGATCACCAGACGAGGGTGCTCGCGTCGCAGACGCGTCGACGGAAAGCCGAGCCTGTCCACCGCGCCCGGCGCCAGATTGTGGATGAACACGTCGCACCGGGTGAGCAGCCGCCGCAGCACCTCGACGGCTTCGGGACGCTTCAGATCGAGCGTCAGCGATTCCTTCGACCGGTTCACCCACACGAAGTGGCTCGCGAGCCCCTTCACCGCCTCGTCGTAGCCGCGCGCGAAATCGCCGCTGCCCGGGCGCTCGATCTTGATGACGCGAGCGCCGAGGTCGGCGAGCTGCCGGCTGGCGAACGGCGCCGCGACGGCTTGCTCGATCGCGACAACGAGAACGTTCTCGAGCGGGAGCGTCGTCATCGCTTTCAGAAAGACCGCGGCAGACCGAGCACATGCTCTGCGAGATACGACAGGATCAGATTCGTCGAGATCGGCGCCACCTGGTACAGCCGCGTCTCCCGGAACTTCCGTTCGACGTCGTACTCGGCAGCGAAGCCGAAACCGCCGAAGGTCTGCAGGCACACGTTGGCAGCCTCCCACGACGCATCGGCGGCCAGCAGCTTCGCCAGGTTGGCCTCAGCGCCGGCCGGCGCCCCGGCGTCGAACAGCCGCGCCGCCTCGTATCGCATCAGGTCCGCAGCGCGCACGTTCGCGTAGGCCCGCGCGATCGGGAACTGAACGCCCTGATTCTGGCCGATCGGCCGGTCGAAGACGACACGTCCGCTGGCGTAAGTCCGCGCCCGGTCGACGAACCAGTAGCCGTCGCCAATGCACTCGGCGGCGATGAGAATCCGTTCGGCGTTCATTCCGTCGAGGATGTACCGGAATCCTCGCCCCTCCTCGCCGATCAGGTTGTCGGCCGGCACCTCGAAGTCCTCGAAGAAGACCTCGTTGGTTTCGTGGTTGACCATGTTGCGGATCGGCCGGATGGTGAGACCGCGTCCTTCCGCGCCGCGGAGATCGACGAGCAGAAGCGAGAGGCCCTCCGTCTTCTTCTTCACATCAGCCAGTGGCGTGGTGCGTGCGAGGACGAGCATCAGGTCCGAATGCTGCATCCGTGAGATCCAGACCTTCTGGCCGTTGACCACGTAGTGGTCACCGCGGCGTGCGGCAAACGTGCGTGTCTTCGTCGTATCGGTGCCGGTGGTCGGCTCGGTGACGGCAAACGACTGGAGGCGCAGGGTGCCCGCGGCGATCTGCGGCAGATACTTCTGCTTCTGCGCCGCGGAGCCATGACGGACGAGCGCGCCCATGATGTACATCTGCGCGTGGCAGGCGCCCGAATTGGCGCCGGAGCGGTTGATCTCTTCGAGGATCACCGAGGCTTCGGTGACGCCCAGTCCGCCGCCGCCGTATTCCTCCGGGATGAGCGCAGCGAGCCATCCCGCGTCGGTCAATGCGCGGACGAACTCCTCCGGATAGCCGGCGTTCTCTTCGAGGCGCTGCCAGTAGTCGCTGCCGAATCGTGAGCAGAGCTCCCGTACGGCCTGCCGGTACTCGGCGAAGTCGCGGGCGCGGGGGTTGATGTCGGTCATTGGTGTCCCGGGAGCCAACGGAGACTGCGGAGGAACGGCACACGCTCACACGGAGGAACGGAGAAACGGAGGCGAACGGAGGGTGCACGCTGGGTCACGTTCAGCAGGTGGGCCGCCGGCCTACGGCCGGCGCCAGGGATCGAGGAGAGCGCCGATCACAAACACGCGCGTGATCCATGGCGTGCTTGTGATCGGTGCTCTCCTCGATCCCTGCCCGCGCGAAGCGCGGGCCCACCTCTCGGTCGAAGCGGTGCCTCGGGGCCTGTCTCGTTCGCCGGCTCCAGACGCCAGATCTCCCCGTTGCAGTGAACCCAGATATGATCCCGGTGCCACGACTTGTCCGCTGTAGCCTTGGCGAAATCGGATGCCTCGGTGTGGCCAAACTCCGTTCGCCTCCGTGACCCCGTTTCTCCGTGTGAGCGTGTGCCGTTCCTCCGTCATCCTCCGTTCCCCAGCGGTCGAAACAGCTGGGCGACGTCGTCGCACTCGGGCAGGGCATCGATGGCGGCGAGCGCTGCGTCGGCGGCCGGCCGGCCCAGGCGAGGTGCGACGAGGGCGATGAACTTCGCCCGCAATTCTTCGGTATCCACCGGGTTCTCGGGATTCCCTCGAGGGTAATCCGCCGTCTCGGAGATGCGCGATCCGTCGACGAGCGTGACCGTGACGCGCGCCGGCCATGCCGCCGGATATCGGGCGCTGAGGTCGTCGGCCACGCGCACGCGTGTGCGGCCGAGCAGTGTGGCAATCGCCGGCTGGCGGACGCCATCGGGTCCGAAACGATCGGCGGAGAACTGATCGACATCGACACGCCCTTCGAGCAGCCCGGCCGCCACGCAGTAGGCCATGCTGAACTTGCCCTGATACGGCGATCGTGGATGCATCTCCTTCACGATCCCGAAGCCGACGTCGTAGGTCTCCACGTCGATTGCCGCAACCTGCGCTCTGACGTCCGCGGCCGACCAGCCGCGCGCGCCGCGCAGGGCGAGCACCAGATCGATGGCGCTGTGCGTGTGTCCGCAGCAGGCGTGGAGCTTGTAGCCGTTCTCGCCGATCTTCCAGTCGGTGCCCAGGCCTTCGGTGACGCGCGACGGATCGCAGGAGGCGCTCATCGCCCGAAAGAATCCGCGCTCGCCTTCGAGGATGCGGCTCGCCGAAGTAAAGCCGGCCTTCGCCAGGTCGGCCGAGAGCACGCCGTTCAGCGCCGCCTTGCCGGGGTGCAGGTGCTTGCTCATGGCGCCGTCGGCGTTGAACTCCCACAACCCTGCGGCCTGCGTGCCTGCGGTGCCGAGCGCGTGGCGCATGTCGAGCGCTGTCAGGCCGAGCAGGGCGCCGGCGGCCGCCGCGGCGCCAAACGTGGCCGCCGTGCCGGTGGGATGCCAGTAGCGGTAATGGCTCGGATTGACGGCCTCGCCGATTCGGAACGCCGCCTCGTAGCCGATTGCCACGGCAGCCAGCAGCGCCCGTCCGGGCCGGCGCTCGCGTTCGGCGACGGCAACCGCCGCAGGAATGATCGGCGCTGCCGCGTGCACGGTCGAACCTTTGTGAATGTCGTCGAGCTCGAGGATGTGCGAGGCGATCCCGTTGGCGAAAGCGGCCGCCGGCGCGGAGCCGCGCCCCGCGCCGAGCAGCGTCGACTCGTCGGATCTGCCGAACCGCAGCGCCACCTGCTGCGCCATACGCGCCTGCGGCTCGCGCGCTCCCGCCAGCGCCGAGCCGAGCCAGTCGAGGACGGCCCGGTGCGCGTGACCGAGCACGGCGGCGGGCAGGTGGTCGGCCGCCGACGCCAGCACGTCGGCCAGTTCCCTCGTGATCCACGGAGCGGCCGTCGCCTTCTGCTGTTTGTCGAGCAACGGAGCGGTCATGCGCGAGTCACACGCCGAGGAAGGTCAACCACGGGACGGCGATGGCGAGATAGATCACGAAGTAGACGAGACCCATCATCAAGCCGAGCGTCCAGAACTCGCGGCGCGCGATGAAGCCGCTCCCGTAGTAGATGACGTTCTGCCCTGCGGCGTAGGACGTCAGAATGCTCATCAATCCAAGAGAATAGCCAAGCAGCAGCGCCCATGTCAGCGGCGAAAGACCGGGCACACCAATCGCCAGGCCGACGAACACCGGAAGCAGGGTCGACGTATGCGCCGTGATGCTGGCGAAGCAGTAGTGAAGGAAGAAGAACGCGCCAACGATCACGAGCACCGCCTCGAACAGGTTCAAGCGCTCGAGCACCGGCGACAGCGAGCGCGCAGTCCAGCCCACGAACCCGGTGTCGGCCAGGCCGCCGGCGAGGGTGACCAGCGCGCCGAACCAGATCAACATGTTCCAGGCCGCCGCGTGCCCGATGACGTCCGGCCAGGAGACGACGCCGAGCACCACCATCAGCAGCACGACGAAGACAGCGGTCAGCGCCGGGTCGATGTGGCTGGTGGCAGTGATCCAGAGGGTCAGCGCGCTGCACACGAGCACGAGCAGCGTCACCTCCCGTGATGACATCGATCCCATCCGCCGCAGCTCGACGGCCGCCCACCGCGGCGCTTCCGGCGAGCTGCGAACCTCGGGCGGGTAGGTCCAGTAGAGCAGCGACGGCACGATCAGGAGGAGCGTGAAACCGACCGGCGCGAACCCTTTGAACCAGGTGAGCCACGACACTCTGATGCCGGTGGCCTGCTCGATGATGCTGATCGCCAGCGTGTTCGGCGCGAGCGCGGTGATGAACATGCTGCTGGTGATCGTGCTGACCGCCATGGCGGTATAGAGGAGATACGCGCCGATACGGCGCGCGGTGCCGGCATCAGGCGACGATCCATAGAGCTCCGGGATGTGCCTGATGATCGGGTAGACCGTGCCGGCGCTGCGGGCGGTTGCCGACGCCGTGAACGGCGCCAGCGCGAGGTCGGCCAGCGTGACCGCGTATCCGAGGCCGAGCGTGCGGTGGCCGAGCAGCCGCACCAGGTGCAGCGCAATGCGCCGCCCCAGGCCGGTCTCGGCGTAGCCGAGCGTGAACACGTAACCGGCGAAGATCAGCCAGACGGTCGGATTGGCAAATCCGCCGAGCGCCCACTGGGCGCTGAGCGATGGCGTGTCGCGCACGAGCCCGAGCGCCGCTGCCACGATGACGCCGGCGAGCCCGAGCGCAGCGGGAGGCACCGGCTCAGTGATGATGCCGGCGATGATCGTGACGAAGAGCGCGAAGTAGTACCAGGCGTTCTGCGTCAGGCCGGCAGGTGCAGGAAGCAGCGCAATCGTGGCGCCGAGCGCGAGCGGTACGACCACTCGTGCGGTGGCGAGCAGGTGCTCCGGGCGGTGCCCGAAGAATGCGGTCGCGACGCGAGGTTCCGCGGCGGCGGGCACGGCGGGCGCAGCATAGCATGCGGCCGGAGAGACCAACCAGGCACTTACCGCCAGCCGAGTTGAATCACTTCGAAGTCGTTGGCGGTGAGGCTGTGGAACGCGGGATTGAGCTCGCTGTTGTTCCAGCGTGAATCCATCGCTCCGGTGACGTACATGTCGCTGCCGTTGTCGGCGACGATGAGCCCGTGGGTCTGCATGGCCCGGAAGATGTTCTGCACCGTCGCCGGGTAGGACGAGAGGTTCTTCGACGCCTTCAGCCGCAGCCTCGCGCCCATCGGCAGCGCGCCGCCCGTGCTGCCGGCGCGGTGCGAAGCAGGCCACACGTAGCCGTTGGTCGACCGGACGGTGACGCGGAGGGCGTGATGAACGGGACCACGCACCGCTTCGTCATACCGCACGAGGCCGGGCAGGATGGCGAGGCCGGCGGCATCTGCAGACGTCCAACCCTCAAGGCGCCGCGCGTTCGCCGCGAGATCGTAGATCGCACCGGAGCCGGCTTCCCATCGCTGGCCGGTCCACCGTGCGGCAAACAGCTCGAAGAGGATCCAGCGATCGCGGTCGACGATCAGCAGGTGACGATCGCCGCTCGTCCCGCCGCCCGCGATTCCTCCTTCGATGTAGTTCGGCTGCGTCTTTGCTTCCTCGGGAATCGGATAGCCGGTCTCGCCGGCATAGCCGCTGTCGCTCTCGCTCCCGTAGCTGACAAAGGTGACCGGCACCCGTGTCTGCGTGCTGCCGACGCCGACATAGGGAATACCGTACGGCGGCGGACCAAAGTCGGGATGCGACTGCCGGGTCCGTCCGATGAAGTCGATGAACGCATCCGACTGCGGATCGACCGGCGCGCTGGAGATGTCCAGGTTCCACCAGTTGTCGCTCGGAAACAGCCGGCGTCCACCGAAATCATCGCCAAGCCGTACTTCCGAGGTCGACGGTCCTGGTGTGGTGGGTGTGTTGTTGCCGCTGACCGTTGACGGACCCGCAGGATTGCCGCCGCAGGCAGCGATCGTGACGGCAGCAGCCGTGACGAGCGCGGCCACCACGGGTCGGCTGCGGAAATCGGTCGTCATCTCGCCGGGCATCGGGCAAGAAGTGGACCTGCATGCCGCTGCTCGCTGCTGCCGGTGTCGGGTCACGGCGAGGCGCGCCGAGGCTGACAGCGAATCACAGTTTTGGCGGCGAGGTGGTCCGGCTGCTACTTCAGCTTTCCGCGGCTCGCCTCTTGCACTCCATCAGTGGCCGCGGACCTCCGCACGTCGATCGACAGGGAAGGCCGTGCAGCATTCTCTGAGGAGTCCGGTCGTGACATCCCGATTCAATCGAAGGCAGTCTGCCGTCGTAACGCTCGTTACCTGCATGGTCTCCGGCCTCGTGATCGGCGCCGGCGCCGCGCCGGGCGGCGGCGCGCCCGGTTCCAGCGAGAGCTGCGTGCAGAACGCCGGCGACCTGAACCGTGATGGCTTCGCCGACTACGCCGTCAACCGAACGGTCAATGGCGCATCGATTGTCTACCTGGTCTTTGGCGAGGCATTGCCGGCGACCGCCCATCCGGAGCGCCATCACGGACGAGTTGTTGTCCTGCGGGGCCCATCCGCCGTCCCGTTTCTCTGCCCCGATCCGCTGGCCAGCGTCACCACCCGTGCGCTGCGCACTGGCGGCAATCGCCAGGCCGCCCCGCTCGCCGAGAGCCCGATCGGCCGGCCAGTGTCATACACCGTCGTCGATCTCGACCCGCTGATGCCCGGCGCCCTGCCGGGCACGTCGAGTGTGACCGCGCGAATCAACGCCCGTGGAGAAATCGTCGGACACTTCATCACGGCGGATGGTGAGCACGCATTCGTCTACGACGGTAACGAGGTGCGCGATCTCGGCACGCTCGGCGGCCGCAGCAGCATCGCCCGGTCGATCAACGACCGGTCGGAGATCGTCGGTTACTCGCTGACCGGCGAGTTCGATACGAGCGGGCTTGTGAATGAAGCGTTTCTGAGCGACGGGCACACGATGAAGAGCCTCGGCATCCGCTGGAGCTCGGCCGAGCACATCAACAACCGGGGGCAGATCGTCGGCGAGATGCTGGTGCAGCCGAACCTGAATCACGCCTTCCTGTACGAAGACGGTCAGGCGATCGATCTCGGGTCGCTGCCGCCGCTCGGCAACGCTGCACACAGCGTGGCGCTCTCGATCAATGACAGGGGACAGATCGTCGGCGAATCGAACACGTTCGTGACGGGTCAGCAGTCGCCGTCGGCCCGCTTCGACGCCGTCCACGCCTTCCTCTACGAGAACGGCACGATGCGCGATCTCGGCACATTCGGAAAAGTGTGCGCGTCGTTCCTCGGGACCGAGCGATGCATGGATCGCAGCAGCGCCACCGGCATCAACAGTTCAGGCCAGGTGGTGGGCTTCAGCACCGGTCCTGCCGGCGGCACGCATGCCTTCCTCGGCACGTCCGAGGGACTCCAGGACCTGGGCACCCTCGAGGGCGGCAGCAGCTTCGCGTACGGGATCAACGATTCAGGGCAGATCGTCGGCGGTTCGCAGAGCCCGTCTGGGGCGTTCTCTCCCTTTCTTTACGATCGCGGAACGATGTACGACCTGAATGCGCTGATCGTCGGTCCGCCCGGGGACGAACCGTTCACCGCGTACGCGATCAACAACTTCGGGCAGATCGCCGGCAACCATCACCTCCTGAACCCGATCTACGATTCGGTCGAGGAGGGGCGCGACTTTTCGTTCCTCGCCACGCTCGGCACGACCTTGCGTTTCGAGTACTGGGTCTCGCCCAGGTTTCGGGCGGCGCCGTGCCGTGGACTCCGAAGCCGGCCGCAGCTGCAGGTCCGGATTGGCGCGACGACCCGGCCAGGACCATGGCTGCCGGTTGGCGTGCTGCGCAGCTGTGATTCGACCGATTGGGCGAGCGTGTCGCTCAGAATTCCCGAAGACCAGCGGAACACCGCGGCCCGCATCCACGTTCGTCTGCAGCAGACAGGTCCGCTTCAGGACGCGCGCGTCCACCTCCGGCGCTTCCGCATGGATTGACTTGACCCTCACTTGAGGTTCTTGTAAACGCGCTCCTCGACGCCTGCCAGCACCTTCATCGCTTCGTCATCGTAGAAGGGCAGCAGCTGCATCATGACGACGACGCCGATCTCCTTCGAGGGATCGATCCAGAAATGGGTGTTGAAGATGCCGGCCCACGTGCCGCTCCCGGCGCTCCTGCTGTTCGGCTTCTTGACCTTGGGCGTCGCCAGCTGAAAGCCCAGACCCCACTTGTCCTCTCCCGCGCCGAGCGGGAACGGCTTGGAGAGCCCGGGGTTCGCCGTTGGCTGCGGTTGAATGACCACCGAGCCGATGTTGTTCTGGAACATGGTCCGGACAGTGCGCGCGCCCACGATGCGGGTGGTCCCGACGCGTCCCTCGTTGAGCAGCATGCGAATGAACAGGCCATAATCTGCGGCCGTTGAGTACAGGCCGCCGTCGCCCGCCACGTTTGCCGGAAGCGACGCAGGCACCGGCCGCTCGACGAGCGTGCCGTTCGTGCGCGAAAAGGTGGTGACGACCCGCGAGTATTTGTCCGCCGGCACCGCATAGCTCGTGTCCCGCATGCCGAGCGGCCGCAGGATTCGCGATTCGAGGAACGCATCGATCCGCTGACCCGAGATCGCTTCGACCACCTGGCCGAGCACACGTGTGCTGGCGCCGTACGCCCAGCTCTCGCCCGGGTCGAAAAGCAGCAGCAGCGGCGTGTCCAGCTCGTTCTTCATGCTCTTTGCCAGGATGGCGGTGAGCTTCGGACTCGCGAAGGTGTATCCAATCCCCGACGTGTGAGTGAGCAGGTGTCTGATCGTGATGGCACGCTTCGCCGGACGTGTCTGATAGCTGCCGTCGGATTCGTTGACGCTCGTGAGCACCAGCGGATTCGCGTATGTCGGCAGGTACTTCGCCACCTCGTCGTCGAGCTTCAGCCGTCCTTCCTCGACGAGCATCATGGTCGCCAGCGACGTGACCGGCTTCGTCATCGAAGCGATGTTGAAGATCGCGCCCTTCGCCATCGCGACGTTGCCGGCGGCGTTCATCATGCCGAACGCCTCGTGATACATGACCCCGTCACGATTGACGACGGCGACGACGGCGCCAGGGACGCTGCCGCGGGACACCGCGTCCCGCACGAAGCCGGACAGCTCCGTCGCGGCGGGCTGTCCAAACGAGGTTGCGGCATCGACGACAGGAGGGCGCTGGAAGAGCACCGCAACACTGACGAGCATCAATCCCAGCCAAAGAGCTCCGCCGCGTGATCCCGGGCGGAGCCGCTCGGCTGGTTGCCAGCGTCTCTTGCCGCGCTCTGCGCGGCTCGGACCGCTATGCGTGACGCGATAACAACCTTCACGCAACGAGCCGCATAGCGGTCCGCGGAGCAGTCGCTTCATCGGATGTTCAGCTTTCCCGGCGGTCTGAGCCGTGTTGTGTATGTCGGAGGTCATACGATACCCGATGCGATGCCGTTTACCGGCCGATGCGATCAGCGGTCTTGCGCGGATCACTGCAAAGAGCTGCAGCGCGCTTGCTAGAATGCCGCGAGTGTGGAGTCGCCCATGACACGCCCGATACATCTTGCGCTTCTGGTTACCCTGAGCAGCGTCACGCTGTCGGCCGCCGACTGGCCGACCTGGCGCGGGCCGAACGGCACCGGGTCCACGACCGAGAGCGGATTGCCGGTGAAGTGGAGTGCCAAGGAGAACGTGGCATGGAAGGCGCCGATTGCCGGTCTCGGCGTGTCGACGCCGATCGTCACCGGCAACCTCGTGATCGTCACCTCGCAGCTCGGCTCGAGCACGCGTCGCGCGGGGAATCATCCACGCTTGGTGCAGGGCGGCGACGCAGCGGCTGCGGGTGAGCGCGCACTTGGCGGCGCAGCGCCCGATCGCGCGGCCGCATCCGACGGGCGGTCGTATTTTCTGGTCGAGGCGTTTGGCCGCGCCGACGGTAAAAAGCTCTGGGACTATCGCGTGGAGGCGAGCGGCACCCTCCCCGAGGTCCACGACAAGCACAACATGGCATCGTCGAGTCCGGTCTCGGACGGGCAGATGATCTACGCCTGGTTTGCCACCGGGCAGATCGTGGCGCTCGATTTGAACGGCAAGCGGGTGTGGGAGCGCCATCTCGGCAAGGAGATCTCTCCCTACGACATCACCTGGGGCCACGCCAGCTCACCGACGATCTTCGAGGACTCGCTGCTGCTGCTCTGCGACCACACGTCACAGTCGTACTTGCTCGCCCTCGACAAGCGGACGGGCAAGGAGAAGTGGAAGGCAAGCCGGGGGGCGGGCAAATCGTCGTACAGCACGCCGCTCGTCGTTCCCGGTCCGAATGGTCCGGAAGTCATCGTCAATTCGAGCGATCGCGTCGACGCGTATCACGCCCGCACCGGCGAGCTGCTCTGGTACACCGGCGGCACGAACCGGTTTCCCGTGCCATCGCCGCTCTTCTCGGATGGCGTGATCTACATGAGCCGCGGCTACCGCAGCAGCCCATACATGGCGCTGCGCCCCGGCGGCCGCGGCGACATCACCAAGACGCATGTCATCTGGGAGAACACGACGGGAGGTCCGTACATCTCGTCGCTGGTGCACGACAACGGGCTGATCTACATGGCCACCGATGTCGGTGCGGTCACAGTGGTCGATGCCAAGGACGGCTCACGGGTGTGGCAGCAGAGGATCGACGGCGTGTTCTCGGCGTCGCCGGTGGCCGCCGACGGGAAGATCTACTTCGTGAGCGAGAACGGCGAGACGATCGTCGTCCGATCCGGCCGCACGCCGGAGGTGCTGTCGCGCAACGATCTCGGCGAGCGGCAGGTCGCCTCGCCAGCCGTGTCGAACGGGCAGATCTTCATCCGCACCGACGATCACATCTTCGCCATCGGGAAGCCCGCCAGGTAGGGGCGGGCTTGAGGCATCGAGGGCTCCTCGAGGCACCGAGATTTTCGCCACCGACATTCTGGGGTACCCGAAGCTACTGGGTTAAGGGGCTTTCCAGCCTTCAACGGAATCCGCGATGACGTTGGCGCAGCCGGCGAACCATTCGTCGTTGCCGGAAGGAGCTCAGATCAAAGTGATCGTCTTCTCTGTGCCTCTGTGCCTCTGTGGCGAAAATCTCGGTGCCTCGCAGCGGAACCTCTGTGCCTCTCAGTCCGGGAGCGCCTCCTCTCTCGGCTCGGGCAGGAAGAAGCTGGCAATGAAGCCGATCACGTACGCGCTGCCGCCGACGATGGCAGCCGCGTAGGCGAGCCTGATGGGCACCGAGCCGCCAGGCATGAGGGTGGAGAGCGAGACGGCGAGCTGGGCGCCGAACGTCCCGATCATGCGGCCGCCGACGTTCGCGGCAAAGCTTTCGCCGGTGCCGCGAAGAAAGGTCGGATAGACGCGCGGGAGGTAGTTGCCCCAGAAGCTGAACTGCGCGACGGTCATGAACCCGACCACGGCGACGCCCCATTGCGCCAGCGACAATCCGATGGTGGGGACGAGCCAGTAGACCAGTGGCAGCAGGAGAAGGCCGGGTACCTGGAATACGTGCAGGAGGCGCCGGCGGCTGATGATCACCGCCGCGAGCACTGCCAGTGCGATGCGTCCGGCGAGGCCGCCGAACTCCTGGATCGACTGGACTACGCCGACCGTCTGCTCCTGCGCCCTCGGCTCGAGCACGCGCACTTCTGCCAGGCCAGGCACGATGCGGGGCATCTGCTGGACGGCGCCGAAGGCGGCCGCATACGCGCACGCCATCATGATCGTGGTGACGATGGTCGTGCGCCGGAATTCAGGCGTGAACAGAAGGAAGAAGCTCGGTCGCTTGAGCGAGCCGGTGCGCTTCTTCTCGGCCCAGATCGGCGATTCCGGCAGGAACGGCCGGATGATCATCAGCGGAATGGCCGGGAGCAGGCCGGACATCAGCGTGTACCGCCAGGCCTGGTGCCCTCCGTGGATTGCCGGAAGCACGTGGCTGTAGGTGACAATGAGCGTGTAGGCACCGCTCACCATCAAGCCGCCGATGGAGCTGAAGGCCTGCGTGTAGCCGAGTACCTTCTCGCGTTGAGCCGGATCGGTGAAGAGCTCCGACAGCCAGGCGACGGCGGCGACGAACTCCACGCAGACTCCGACGAAGGTGCAGCAGCGCCAGAAGAGCAGCCATCCCACTGACGTCGCAAGCCCGGACGCCAGAGCGCCGAACGCGTAGAGCAGGATGCTGTAGACGAGCACGCGGCGTCGTCCGAGCAGGTCGGTGAGGTAGCCGCCGAGCAGGCCGAAGATTCCGCCTGCCACCGCCGGCACGTAGACCAGCGTGCCGACCCACGCGTTGACCGCCTCGCTGTTGGGTGGAGCGCCGAGCAGTTCAGCCAACGCCGGCCGGACGACGAGCGGCATCACCAGCAGCTCGTAGGTGTCGTACGCAAAGCCGAGCGCGGCCACCGCACAGATCACCCACTGGAGCGGCGTCAGCCGCCCGGGCGTCACGGTCTCTGTTGTCATAGACCCTCAATACGCTACAAGGCCGGGAAGTATTTCGCGAGCGCTGTCGTTGCGGGCGGTGATCACGTGTATCACACATTTTTCGCAGAACCGAGCTTCAGCTCGGTTGGACACGGTCGGTTCTGCGACTGATCAAACCGAGCTGAAGCTCGGTTCTGCGAAATCGGCACGGGTGTATCATCCGCCCATCGTGTCTGTGCGACAGCCAACGAGACGGCTCATCCTCGGCGTGCTCCAGGCGCTCGTCGCCACGATACTGGTGACGACCGGCAGCGCGTCGCAGCCCGCCGCCGCACAGCGCGCTACAGCCGGCGAGCAGTGCGTCGATCACTCGAGGGACCCGGCCGGCTGTCAGCCGAGCACGTTCGATACGCCGATCGCGCAGATGCCGTCGGTGCGGGTCGACCGGCAGGGCAACATCGATCCGCGATCGTCCGAGGCCGACGCGAAAGCGGGCGCGTTCGCGCTCGAGACCCGGCTTCACCTGTTCCGGAACTTCGAGCACCTGCACTGGGTGGTCACCGTGCCATCGGAGCGCGACCCGGCCACGGGTGCGTGGCGGGGCGGCGACCTGGATGGCGCAGGTGACGGCCGCGGCCTCGGCGTGGCGGGACAGTGCCTCTTCGTCGGCCACGCCAACGGCGCCGGCATCCGGCACGCGATCAACATCTTCAGGATTCAGCCCGACCCCGAGAAACAGCCGCCCGTCCAGGTCGGCGAGATCCCGGCAATCGTCGAGGGCAACCAGGGATTCGACGACCGCGAGCTTCGCTCGCTCGTCTATCGCACGTCACGCGGCGAGGATCGTTACCTCCTGGTGCGCAACGCCGGAACGAACACCGCCGGTCGGATGGAGTCGTACCGAATCGACATGAACACCTGCCTGCCGGTGTTCAAGAGCGAGACCACGGACTTCCACTCGCAGTCGCACGAGTTCTTTCTCTGGCACGACCCTGCCAACAGCAATCGCGTACTCGTCTACATGACGAACTGGACCGGCGGCGTGCCCGACCCGGAGCGTCCGGGTCTGAAGGTGCCGGACCTGATCGTGCTCGCCGTGACCGACGAAAGCACCGGCGAGGTGCTGGCGAAGCCGCGGACGCTCGCCGGGTTCACGTTGCAGGAAGTCGGAGGTCCGCCGATCGACGAGCGTCCCGACGCCACCGGCCTCTTTTCCGACGGGCGGTTCCTCGATTTCAGCGATCTGAAGAACGGCCGCGGCCAGGCGGGTAACTTTCAGAATCGCGAGCAGAACCGGCTGCATTCGGTGTCGGTGACGCCGGACGGCGAACGCGTGTATGTCGCCGGCACCACCGCCGGCTTCTACGTGCTCAACTCGGAGTCGGTGGCGCACAGCACCGACGCGCAGCTCGCGGCTGGCACCGACGGCTGCAACCAGCGGTCGACGATCGTGGCCCCCGGGGGAGTCATCGATGCCGCGAAGCTGCCGATGCTCGCCACCGATTGTGTGCGGATGGTCGTCAACGACGACCCCGGACTCAAAGCGTTCCTCGCATCGAACGCGTCGCCAGAGACCAAGGCGAATCGCTATCTGGTGCTCCTCACCCGCTCGCGGTTCGACGTCTACCCGCCGGTGAACGCCACGCCGACCGGCACGCATAGCGCCGTGTTCGTGCCCGACCGTCCGGCGCGCGTGCGCGGGAACACGAAGGGTCGCCCGTCGTATGTCTGGCTGTCGGACGAGAACGGCGGCTGTCCGCTCAACTACGCGCGGATGGTGTCGGTGGAAGCCGAGGCGACGCCGATCATGATTGGCGCGTTCGCAATCCCCGACAACGAGATCGGCGAGTGCCTGTCGCAGGCGACCATCGAGCCGAACGGGCAGCCGCGGCGGCGCAATCCCCAGCAGAACCACAACCCGACCGTGTTCAAGAACCTCGTGTTCACCACCTGGTATTCACACGGTTTGCGGGCCATCGACATCTCGAACCCGTACACGCCGCGCGAAGTCGGCTACGCGTTGACCATTCCACAGGGTGTGGCGCGCACCTACCCGGTCTTCAAGGACGGGCTGATCTACTGGGTGGACAACGACACGGGCCTCCATGTTGCGCGCTACACCGGCCCGAGACGCGACGAGCTGCCGGGCCCGGGGTCCGGTACTTACGAAGGCAATGCCACCAGCCCTCACCGTTAGAGGGGTTGGCGGCGCAGCCTTTCTCCTCCTGGTCAGTCTGTTCGCGCTGCAGGCACCCGCGCCCGGTCAGACGCCTGCCCTTGAGACGGCCTTCGTCTGTCCGATGCATCCCGACTACACGCTGGACGTCGAGGGGCGCTGTCCGCGCTGCGGCATGGCGCTCGTCCGCGCCACGCCGTACGACGTGCGCGACTACGGGTTCGAGCTCACCACGTCGCCCGCTCCGGTCAGGGCCGGTCAGCCGGCACAGTGGCGGTTCAAGGTCTTCCATCCCGACACGCACCGGCAGGTGACTCGCTTCGAGCGCGTGCACGAGAAGGAGTACCACCTCTTCGTCATCAGTCAGGACATGGAGCACTTCGAGCACGTCCACCCCGACGAGCAGTCTGACGGCACCTGGACGATCGGCGTCACGCTCCCGAAACCTGGCTATTACGCGCTGCTCTCGGACTTCCTGCCCGCCGGCGGTTCGTCGCAGCTCATCGTCCGGCCGCTCGTCACGGCGGGCTATACCGGAGATCTCGTCAGCGACCGCGCGCAGCTCGTGCCCGATGCCAGCCCGATGAAGACGGTCGGCGACATCACGTCAACGGTGACCTACGATCCGCCGACGTTCGTCGCGGGTCTCTACGGTCATCTGATCTTCAATCTCACCGACACGCAGACGGGGCGGGCGATCACCGACCTCCAGACATATCTCGGCGCGTTCGGGCACACGCTGATCATGAGCGAGGACATGGTGGACTACGTGCACACCCACTCGCTCGACATCCTCGCCACCAATGACGATGACGATGGGCCGCAGTTTCTCATCGCACCCGGCGCCGATCTCGAGGCGCTGCGTGGAGGGCCGCAGGTGATCTTCGACGGCTTGATGCCGAAGCCCGGTCGCTATCGCGCGTGGACCCAGTTCCGCCGCAACGGCGAGCTGCACACGTTCACCTCGACGTTCAACGTGGTGGCGCCATGATGAGGCGGCTCCACCTCTTGCTGCTCACGGCCGTTGCGCTGGTCGTCGTGTGGATTGTCTCTCCGCACGAAGCGCTCTCTCACGGGGCAGTGACGACGACCGTGTACTTCGACCGCGAGATCGTTCGCATCCTCAACAACCGGTGCGTGATGTGCCACATGGACGGCGGCCTGTCGTTTCCGCTCTCCACCTACGAAGAGACGTGGGTGCGCGGCCGGTCGATCCGGACCGAGGTGCTCCGCCGTCACATGCCGCCGTGGCCTGCGGTTGCCGGCTACGGGCGGTTCGCCAACGACAACGGTCTGACGCTGCGCGAGACGCAGTTCCTCGTGTCGTGGGTCGAGGGGCTCGGGCCGAGAAATGGCGGAACCGTCTTTCTCAACGTCAGCGATCCGAAGGCGGCACCCCGCCAGGAGGTCCGTGCCTCGGCCCACGTCGGCCACTGGCAGCTCGGAGAGCCGGACCTCGCGCGATCGCTCGAGGCAGGAACAATCGCCGCGCGACAGCCCGACGGCATTCATCGCACGACCGTCGACCTGGGGCTCACCTCGGCGGGGCCGGTCAGCGGCGTGGAATACCAGCCAGCCGATCGGCGCATCGTGCGCGGCGCCGTCTTCACCGTGCAGCAGACGGGACAGTGGCTGGGCAGTTGGACCCCCTGGTACGGCTATCACCGTCTGCCGGCAGGCGCTGCCATCACCCTGCCCGCCGGGGCTCGCATCGTTGCCGAGATTCACTATCGCGGAACGACCGAACCGGTGGTCGACCGCGGAACGCTCGGCGTCTTCTTTGCCGATCGGCAGGCAGCGCAGCGCGCATCCGATCTCGTGATGGACGCAAAGCCCGACGGCGAACCCGGGAAGGTACGCGGCAGCGTCAAGGTTGCCGCCGACACACGTGTGTGGGCTCTGCGGGTGGACCTCGATCGCGACGCCTCTGCGCTCGAGGTGTCCGCGCGGCGACCGGATGGTGGAACCGACGTTCTGCTGTTCGCCAGGAACCTCTCGACTGAGTGGCCCACGCCGTTCGTGCTCGAAGAACCGCACCTGCTTCGCAAGGGCACCGAGCTTCGCTTCACGGTGATGAGTGGCGATGCAGGCAGGGCACGCGCCGCACTCCGTACCCGCCTGACGCTCAGCCGGTTCTGATCCACAAAGGGCGTTTCGCGGCTGCGGTTTCAGCTCTGATCTTCCGGCCGACTCTCGGAGGCATCGAAGACGATCTCCATCCCATATGGGAGATACGACAGCCGATTGTGGTCGACCAGCCCGTACATTCCGGCCTCGGGGATCCGGAATTCAACGATCGCCCCGCCGCCGGGCGTAACGCCGTAGCTTTGAACGCTGCGGAACTCCGACGCGCCATCGTAGACAGTGTCGAGAATCGTACCCATCACGTGAATCGCCGACACACCGGGACCGACGTTCACGACATACGCCCGCACGAGATCACCTGGCCGAACCTTCAACGCCGTGTGCTCGAGCCGGCCGTTGAACATGACCATGGTCGGGTCGTTCTTCTGTACGCGAGCCGGATCGGCTCCAGGAATGTGCCCGGACGCGTCGGCTTCGCCATACAGCGCGCCCTGGACGACGACGAGCTCGCGGGCCGCGCGCAACGGCCGGCTGCGCGGATAGACGATCATCGCGCCATAGAGGCCGGACTTGATGTGCTGATCGGTGACAGCTCCCGCGGCGCAGTGATACATGAACGCACCCGGGGTATCGACAGTCTTCTCGATCCTCATCGAGCCGTTCGGCGCAACCGGACCGAAATGCATCATGTCGGTCCGCAGCGCGTGCGAATCGAGTCCATGCCACGTTTCCGCATGATTGGCCACTGTGATCGTCACGCGGTCACCTTCGCAGGCCTCGAGTGTCGGTCCGGGAAGCTTGCCGTTGTAGACCCAGGCATCGAGGCGCATCCCCATCCCGAGATCGACGGTCACTTCGCGCGCGTCGAGCGTGAACGACTTTTCCTTCGGCCCGGCGCACGTAGCGACCTGCCCGGCCAGCGCCGGCAGGTCTGGCGCAACGAAAGGGCTGTCGCCGGAGGGGTTTGCCGCCTGTGGCGTCGCGCAGGCGGCTGTGATGGTCGCGAACGCCGCCCCGACAATGAGCATGGGACGCATAGGTCCTCCAGGAGTCAGCTGCGGTGACGCTGTTCGAGCTCCACTGCTCTGGGGAACAGCACGTTGTTCTCCAGGTGGACGTGCTGGTGCAGATCCCCTTCGAAGCGCGCCAGTTCCGAGAGGCACACGCGGTAGGTCGTGCACGCGTCCGGTGGTGGCGTGTAGCCGGCCGTGAGCTCGCGAATGGCGCGCATCTCGTCGCCCGCTTCCTGGTGTTCCCGTTCCATCATGCGGATCGGGTTCTCGACCGTGCCGAACGGACTCGGCAGCCGGCTGTTGCCGGGGGCGATGGCGAGCTCACGGATGTAGGGGAACAACATCCATTCTTCCTTCATCATGTGGCGCAGGAGCTCGCCGCCCAGCTGCTCGAAGGCCTCGGCGACGCGGACCAGCTCCGGATGCCGGGCACCGTGCACGTCGATCAGCTTCGCCAGATACCGGGAGATGAGCGGCAGCGCCGAGCGGACATACGCGTGATGCGTCCCGACGATGTGATCGATGAGGCGGTCGAGCGGCCAACTGATGGTCTCGCGGCCGTCCGGTTCGTCTGAGGCCAGCGCTTCCAGAGCACGCTCGACGTTGACGGGATCGACCGCCGCCGTCCGGCAGGCCTCGGCTACCGAGCGGCGACCGCCGCAGCAGAAGTCGATGCCAAACTGCTCGAATATCGCGGCGGCGCGGGAATCTGCCGCGACAATGTCGCCTATGGTGGCCTTTTCGAATGACTGGGTCATGATGCGCTCCTTACAGGCCCAGCGTAGCAACCAGGCGAAGCGAGCGGTATGACGGGCGTCATACCGACGAAAATAGAGGTGCGGCGGTGCGAGGGTGCTGGGTGCGAGGGTGCTGGGTGCGAGGGTGCTGAACGTGAACCTCGACGAAATGCTGCGCCGGACAACCATCTTCCGGCGGCTCGCCGGCGAAGATCGGCAACGCGTCGCGAACGTGGCGACCGTGCGCGAGTACGAGAAAGGCGCCACCATCTTCAGCGAGGGAGACGCGTCCGACCAGCTGTACACAATCGTCAGCGGCCGCGTGAAGGTGTTCAAGACGACGGCGCGCGGCACGGACGTGATTCTGGAGATCTTTGGACCCGGCGATCCGCTGGGTGCCGTGGCGGTCTACGAGTCGCGGGCGTATCCGGCCGGCGCGATCGCGATCGAGCCGACGACCTGCCTGCTGATTCCGCGAACGGCCTTCTTCTCACTGCTGGAACTCCACCCGACCATCGTCCGTAGTCTTCTCAGCGGGCTGACGCATCGGCTCGTCGAGCTGACGAGCCGCCTGGCCGAGCTCTCCGGCGGCCGGGTGGAGGCTCGGCTGGCCCGGTTCTTCCTGAAGCTGGCCACCGACATCGGTCAGCGCCGGCCCGAGGGGACGTTCATCCCGCTGGCGCTGTCACGACAGGAGATCGCCGACATGATCGGCACGACCATCGAGACCTCCATCCGCGTGATGAGCCGTTGGGGCAAGGAAGATCTCATTCACACCGAAAAGGACGGTTTCCTGCTGCGCGATCGAACCGCCCTCGAAGCGATCGCCATGAGCTGACCGCGAGGTCGCACCAGGAGCGTTCCTGCCACGATGTCTCGCGGCCACTGGCGCAGCAGCCGATAAGCCCTTCGTCGCTCGCCGAACCACATTCACACCATGCATCCCGACGGCAGACGCACCTCGAATCGCTCGTCACGGCGATCTTTCCTTGCGGCGTCCGCCGCTGCGGCTGTCTCAGGCGTCGGCCTTGGGCTTGGCATCTATACGTGGCAGGTGGAGCCGCACTGGCTCGAGATCGTTCACCGGCCGCTGCCGATCGACGGCCTTCCGCGGGCGCTGCACGGTTGCACGCTCGCGCAACTGAGCGACATTCACGTCGGCACGCGTGTCGCCGACAGCTACATCGCCAGCACGTTCGAGCGAGTCCGCGGGCTGGCTCCAGACGTCATCGCGTATACCGGCGACTTCGTGAGCCATCACGACGAGGTCTTCGCGCATGCGGAGCGGATGTACCGGGACGCGCCACGCGGGCGGCTCGGCACCTTCGGCGTATTCGGCAATCACGACTACGGCCCTGCCTGGTCGCATCCGGAGATGGCGGAGCGGCTCGGCGCGATACTGCGAGACCTCGGCGTGCGCATACTGCAGAACGAGGTCGACGAAGTGGCCGGGTTGCAGATAGCCGGCATGGACGATCTCTGGGCGCGGCGATTCGATCCGGTTCGCACGCTGGCGGCACTCGACCGGCATCGGCCGGCGATCGTCCTGAGCCACAACCCCGACACCGTCGACCGGCCTGGATGGGAGCCCTACAGCGGCTGGATTCTTTCCGGCCACACGCACGGCGGCCAGTGCAAGCCGCCGTTTCTGCCGCCGCCGCTGCTGCCGGTGCAGAACCGGCGCTACACGTCGGGCGCGTTCGAGCTCGAAGGCGAGCGCCGGTTGTACATCAGCCGCGGTGTCGGGCATCTTACGCAGGTGCGTTTCAACGTGAGGCCCGAGGTCACAATCTTCGAGTTGCAAAAGGTGTGAAGAGGGTGTCCAACCGAGCTGAAGCTCGGTTCTGCGACGGGTTGAACCCGCACCCCCGCACCTTCGCCCCCCGCACCCCCGCACCCCCGCACCCCCGCACCCCCGCACCCCGCACCGTCGCACCCCGCACCTTCGCACCCCGCACCTTCGCACCCCGCACCCCGCACCCCGCACCCTCGCACCCCCGCACCCTCGCACCCCCGCACCCCCGCACCCTTGCGCTGTTCTCCCTGCTACACTCACCGCCGACATCCATCCGGGTTCGTCTTCGCACCGAGGAAGGGGTGACTTATGCGCAGATTCGCGGCTGTCATCATCGCGGGCATGGCTGTCGTTGCCGGAAGCATGCTGCGAGCCGCCGGCGATCCTCCCGCCTGGGCGTACGCAATCTCACCGCCGGCGCCGGCGGGCGCTCCGGCGGCACAACCCGCCCAACCCGATCCCAAACCCAGAACGCTGCCGGGCAGCACGCTCAGCTTCCCGTTGGCCACGATCCGCGACGCCTTCGGCCCCGCCGACTGGTTCCCGGGGGATCACCCGGTGATGCCCGAGATCGTCGCCAAGGGGAAGCGTCCCGACGTCCGTGCCTGCAGCCTTTGTCACTATCCGAACGGCAAGGGGAGACCCGAGAACGCCGGCGTGGCAGGGCTGCCGGTGTCCTACTTCATCCAGCAGATGCACGACTTCAGGAACGACGTGCGTAAGAGCGGCGAGCCGCGGAAGGCCAATACGAACCTCATGATCACCATCGCAAAAGGGATGACGGAGGAGGAGATCAAGGCGAGCGCCGAGTACTTCGGATCAATGAAGTGGACCCCGTGGATCCGCGTCGTCGAGACGAAGGATGTTCCGAAGACGCGCATCCAGGGCGGGATGTACCTCCGGCTCGAAGGGAAGGAGACCGAGCCGATCGGCATGCGCATCATCGAGACGCCCGAAAACGTCGAGCACACCGAAGAGCTCCGCGATCCGCGCTCCGGCTTCATCGCCTATGCGCCAGTCGGCAGCATCAAGAAGGGCGAGGCGCTCGTCACCACCGGCGGCAACGGCAGGACCGTGCAGTGCAGCGTGTGCCACGGCGCGGATTTGAAAGGATTGGGTCCGGTGCCGGGGCTGGCCGGCCGTTCCCCGAGCTATATGGTTCGACAGATGTACGACATGCAGGTGGGGGCGCGCCACGGCGTGTGGACCGACTTGATGAAGCCGGTCGTCGCGAAGCTGACCGACGAGGACTTCGTGTCGATTGCCGCGTACCTCTCGTCGCGAACCCCGTAGTCCCGGTCCGAACATGGCCGACGGCATCGAGCCGACGCATTCGCTCCGAAAAGCGGCTCCGCAGGCCGGAAAAGCGCAGCTCCGGCTTACCGTCGTCAGAACGGGCGTGGGGGCCCCCAACCCCACGCCCTGTCGCAGGCCTGCGCAGCGTTTTTCGTGCGACCGAAAACGGCCTGCTCCGAACGCTTTTCTCCGCGAACCCGTCCGCTCGATGCATCGGCCGTGAGTAATTTGGGCCAGCGCGCGATCTATCCGGTTCATTGGGGAAAGACGGGTAGCGAAGAGCGGGCCGGTTCCTTGCACAGTGGCCAACAGTCCGGGTGTTCAGGAGCCGAATTCCTGAACAGTGGCACTGTCTTCGATCGGCGGCGTGTCCGGTTGGACCGCAAACCGTGTCCTGCCGGACACCCCGATCGGCTCCACGTGAGGGATCGTCATGTCGCGCGCCAGGCTGTTCTGCACGTCCGTCATCGCCGCGTTTCTCATCGCGGCCACCGTCGCGGCCCAGAACCCACCGCTCACCGTCGTCAACACCGGCCCACAGGGGCCGCTCGATCAGCTCGCGCAGGCCAACGAGATCCGGATCGTCTTCTCGGAGCCGATGGTGACGCTGGGACGCATTCCGGAGCAGGTAACGGCACCCTTCGTCCGCATCACTCCGGCCATCCAGGGGACGTTCCGGTGGTCGGGAACGACGATCCTGATCTTCACACCCGATCCGAAGCGTCCGCTGCCGTTCGCCACCACCTATGAAGTCGTGGTGGACGCGACGGCGACGGCGGTCAGCGGCAGAACGCTCGCGCGGCCGGCGACGTTCACGCTCACGACGCCAACCGTTCGTCTTCTGCAGACCAACTGGTACCGCAGGGGCGGTACGGTCAACGGTGCGGTGGTTGCGCTGCTGCGATTCAACCAGCCGGTGCGGGCGCAGGATGTCGCTGAGCATCTCACCGCATCGCTCGAGCGTCACGACTGGGAGCCGCCGCGTCCATTCAGCGCCGACGAGCTGCAGCGCCTCCGGGCGCTCGACCCGGCCGCGCCCGACGCGTTCGCGCGCAAGGTCGCCGCCACCAGGCAGGTTGCTGCCGGCGGGCCGGCCGTCGGGGTGCGGCTCACCAGCGATTGGGATCGACAGCGCTTCCCGGCGGCTCCCGATCTCGTCGCGTTCGAAACCACCACGCCGGTCGCTCCTGAAAGCTGGGTGAAGCTCACGCTCGACGGCGGATTGCCGTCCCCCGCCGGCCGCGCAACACCCGGGCGGGCGCAGTCGTTCACCGTCCGAGTCGAGCGCGCCTTGTTCGTCTACCACTTCCGGTGCAACGACGCGTGTGACGGTGACGTGTGGAATCCGGTCGTGCTGCCGGTGCCGGTCACCGTAACCGACTTTGCCGCCGCCCTTCGCGTCACCGATATCACCAAAGGCGATCAGGCCGTCGGCAAGTCGCCGACGCCACGCGTCCGGCGCGATTTCGAGCCCGAGGCGAATATTCGCTTGACGCTCGAGGACGCAGGCTTCGCGGCGCAGCCGCCGGACCGGCGGTACGCCATGACCGCGCCCGCCACGCTCATGGCGGCTGACGGTCAGACGCTCGGCTACACGTGGCTCAGCATCGTGGACAACTGGCACTCGCGCGCGTTCACGAGCTTCGGCGACGGTCACGGTGTGTGGGAGAAGGACGGCGGGCAGCAGCTGCCGTTCTATGCGCGGAACCTTCGCACGGTCACGCAGTGGGCCGCGCCGCTGCGCCTCACCGATCTGATGCCGCGCCTGCTGGAGCTCCAGAACAGCCGATTCAGCCTGTCGCCGTCCGGCGAAGGAATCGTGCGGCAGCTCGGGGTCACGGCCGATCGCGTTCAGTCGCACGGGTTGAACCTGACGAGCGCCCTCGGCGCCGGCGGCACCGGTCTGGTCTGGACCGCGGTGCGCGAAGGCGACGTGCTGCCGCGCACGCGCCGCCTCACCGGCGATGAAGCGCGCACGCGCGCGTCGATCATTCAGGTCACCAACCTCGGGATCACCGTCAAGGACAGCCCGCAGAACACGCTGATCTTCGTCACCCGACTCGATACCGGCGCGCCCGTGAGCGGCGCCAGCGTGTCGATCATCCGCACCGACAACAGCACGTTCTGGCGCGGCACGACTGGAGCCGACGGCGTCGCCATCGCGCCCGACACGCCGCTGCGCGACACGGAAGACTGGTGGCAGCTCAAGTTCGTGGTGACGGCGGAGAAGGACGGCGACATCGCGTACGTCGGCAGTGACTGGAACGAGGGGCTCCTGCCGTGGGACTTCGGTACCGGCATCAACCTCGGAGAGCGCGACCCGCTGCTGCGCGGAAGCGTCTTCACCGACCGGGGCGTCTACCGTCTTGGCGAGGAGGTGCACTTCAAGGCGATCCTCCGGCACAACACGCCGACGGGCGTTCGTCTGCTTCCCGAGAACACGCCCGTTCTCATGACCGTGCGCGACGTGCAGAACCGGCTGGTCGACGAGCGTGTCGTACGCGTCACGCCCTGGAGCAGCGCCGAGTGGACGTTCAAGTTGCCGGCAACAGGCACGCTCGGCAATTACTCGCTGCGCGCAATTCTCGAATCCGACAAGCCGAAGCCGAAGACGCCCGAGGAACGGCGCCCCGGCGTGACGCCCGGCCCCGACGAAGACGACCGCGTGCCCTACTACAAGATGGTCAACACGTCGTTCCTGGTGGCGGCGTACCGACGTCCGGATTTCCGCGTCGACGTCTCGCTGGCCGGTCAGGATGCGATTGCCGGCGACCAGGTCAAGGGCGTCGTGACCGCCCGGTACCTGTTTGGCGCTTCGATGGGCGCACGGCCGGTGACCTGGCGCTACTCCAAGTCGCCGGGCTACAACGCGCCTTCCACGATCACCGGGAAGTTCGGTGACGATCGCTGGGTGTTCGTCGGCAGGGTGGTCGACGACAAGGAGAGGGTCGACTCGGGCGATATCCGGCGCGAGGAGACCACGCTGCAGACGAGCGGCGACTTGCCGCTCACGCTCGACACGCGCCGCGATGCCGGCGTCCCCTACGTCTACTCGCTCGAGGGCGACGTCGAAGACGTTTCGCGGCAGCACATCGCCAATCGCGCCAGCCTCACCGTGCACCCCGCCCCCTGGTACATCGGCCTCCGTCGTCCCGGCTACTTCGTCGATCAGAAGAGCGGGCTGAAGACCGAGGTCGTTGCCGTGCGCGTCGACGGTACGACGGCGCCCGGCGTACCGGTCGACGTGACGTTGACGCAGGTGCAGTGGACGAGTGTTCGGCGTGCGGAAGGCAACGGTTTCTATACGTGGGACACCCAGCGCCGCGACGTCCCGGCTGGGTCATGGACGGTGACCAGCGCCGCCGAGCCGGTGCCGCTCGACATCCCGTTCAAGAACGGCGGCTTCTATATGCTGGAGGCCCGCGGCCGCGGCGAGGACGGACGCTTTGCGGTCACGCGCACCTCGTTCTACGTCCTCGGCGACGGCTATACCGCGTGGGCCCGCTACGATCACAACCGCATCGATCTCGTTCCCGAGCGTCAGACGTACAAACCTGGCGACACGGCGCGGATCATGATCCAGTCGCCGTGGGAGCAGGCCACCGCGCTCGTGACGACCGAGCGCGAAGGCATCCGCAGTCATCGCCAGTTCGCCCTCACGTCGACCCAGCAGTCGATCTCGATTCCGATCACCGGGAACGACATTCCCAACGTCTTCGTCTCGGTGCTGCTCGTGAAGGGGCGGACGACCGCCGCACCGGCCAACGGCGCGGCCACCGACCCCGGCAACGACGCGAGCGATCCGGGCAAACCGGCGTTCCGGCTCGGCTACGTCGAGCTGAAAGTCGAAGACCGCAGCAAGCGCCTGAGCGTGGCCGTCACGACGAGCCAGCAGGAGTACCGGCCCGCCTCCAAGGCCAACGTCAGGGTCGACGTCAAGGATGCCGGTGGCCGCGGCGTCGCGAGCGAAGTGACGCTCTGGGCGGTCGACTACGGCGTCCTCTCACTGACCGGTTACCGCGCGCCCGATGTGGCCGGGTCGGTCTATGTCGAGAAATCGCTGCAGGTCTTCAACGAAGACAACCGCCAGCGGATCGTGTCGCGCCGTGTGCTGACGCCGAAGGGGGCGACCGACGGTGGCGGTGGCGGCGACGATGCGGGGGCCGGAACGCTGCGAAAAGACTTTCGTGTGCTTGCCTTCTGGCTCGGGTCGGTCACGACTGGATCTGACGGTCGTGCCCGCGTCAACGTCACGCTGCCCGAGTCGTTGACGACGTATCGGATCATGGCGGTGGCGGCTGACCGCGGCTCGCGCTTCGGATCGGGCGACACCGAGGTCCGCACCAACAAGCCGGTCACGCTGAAGCCCACGTTCCCGCGCTTCATGGCCGTTGGTGACACGGCGTTCTTTGGCGCTGTCGTCGGCAGCCAGTTGCGCGCGAACGGCACCGCGGTCGTGTCGATGCGCTCGCTCGACCCCCGGGTGCTCGAGGTGACCGGCGCCGCCGAGCAGCGCGTGACCGTGAACGCCGGTGGAACGGTGGAGGTCCGCTTCTCGAGCGCGGCGAAGTCGATCGGCCGGGCGCGTATTCAAATGCGGGCGCAGATCGGCGGCGAGGGCGACGCGTTCGAGGACGTCATCCCCGTCGAAGTACTCGCCTCGCCCGAGACGGTTGCCGCCTACGGCGAAGCGGCCGCGGCCAATCGCGAGGCGCGGGAAACGATCAGGATCCCGGCGGGTGTCGTGGGCGGCTTCGGTGGACTGGACGTCGAGGTGTCGTCCACGGCAATGGTCGGCCTCGGCGAGGGCGCACGCTATCTCGTCGAGTATCCGTACGGGTGCGCCGAGCAGAAAGCCTCGACCTCGCTGGCGCTGATCCTGGCAGGGGACCTCGGCGACGCCTTCTCGCTGCCGGGCATGGATCCGGCCCGCATGCGCCCCACCGCGCAGAGCACGCTGAAGGAGCTCGAGAAGTTCCAGTGCGCGAGCGGCGGGTTCGCGTACTGGCCTGGTGAGTGCCGCACCGTGTCACCCTACCTGACGGCGTACGTCCTGAGCGTGATGAAGACGGCCGTCGATCTGAAGTACGACGTCGATCGCCCTGTTCGCGAGCGCGCCTACGACTACCTGCACCGCGAGCTCGCAGCCACGCCGCCCGCCGCCAACGACGGCTGGTGGCCCGCCTACTCGGCATGGCAGGCCTTCGCCGTGAAGGTGCTCGTCGAGGGCGGCCGCAACGAAGACTCGCACATCACGCGGCTTTATGGCTATCGCGACCGCATGCCGGTGTTCGGTCTGGCCTACCTGCACGATGCCCTCATCGCCAAAGGCGAAACGACCGGCGATCGCGTGACCGATCTCAGGCGCCGCATGTCGAACGCGATCCTCCCCGAAGGCGGGAGCGCGCACGTCGAGGAGCTGGCCGACCCGTACTTGCTCTGGTTCTGGAACTCGAACGTGCGATCGACCTCCATCGTGCTGAACTCGCTCGTCAAGGGCGACGTCAGCAGCGCACCGATGCGTCAGATGGTGCGCTGGATGATGGCCGCGAGAAAGGATGGCCGCTGGGGGAACACCCAGGAGAACGCGCTCGCCATGGAGGCGCTCGTTGCCTACTACCGCAAGTACGAGCCGGTCGTGCCCGACTTCCGCGCCGTGGTGTCGCTCGGCGCGCGCGAGCTGGCGCGCGAGGAGTTCCGCGGCCGCTCGACCGAGTCGTCCACCACCCGAGTGCCGATGGCACAGGTGCTGGCAGCCGGTGCGGCTGGTACAGAGATCCCGTTGACCTTCACGCGCGATGGGGAAGGCACGCTCTTCTACACCACGCGTCTTCGTTACGCGGCTGACACGCTGCATCAGCAGGGGCTCGATGCCGGCTTTGCGATCGAGCGGCGCTACGAGCCGTACGTGGCCGACGGCAGCCGTCCTGCGGCCACCAGCTACGCCGCCGGCGATCTGGTTCGCGTCACGCTGACTTTCCGCCTGACCAAGGAGCGGCGCTACGTCGCGGTGACGGATCCGCTGCCGGCGGGGTTCGAGGCGGTAGAGACGTGGTTTGCCACGACGGCGCGAGACCTGGCGGCGCAGACCGATCAGCAGACGAACGCCGGAGGCAATGCCAACGACTGGCGCAACTGGTGGCGCTTCAGCGGATTCGACCACGTCGAGCGTCACGACGATCGCGTGCAGCTCTTCGCGACCAGACTCGCCGAAGGCCTCCACGAATTCAGCTACGTCGTCCGGGCCACCACGGCCGGCACGTTCCGGACGGCGCCGGCAAGAGCCGAGGAGATGTACGAGCCGGAAGTCTTCGGCCGGACGGCGACGACGATGATCGAGGTGAAACGGTGACGCCGGCGCCATTTTCGCAGAACCGAGCTTCAGCTCGGTTCACACCGTCGCAGTCGCAGAACCGAGCTTCAGCTCGGTTTGTCGCCCGGTTTGCGCGAACCTGGGCCGGCGCGGCCCTCGCAGCTATTGCCGTAATCGCGCTCGCCGCACTGTGGCTGCGCATGGGGCCGCTGCCGCCGGGTCTGCTCGACGGCCCCGCCAACCCTTCGACCCTCGTCGTCGATCGGAACGGCACGCCGTTGCGCGAGACGCTCTCGAGCGATCAGACGCGCGGCGTGCAGCTGACTGCCGACGCGCTGCCGCCGGTGCTCGTGTCGGCAACGATCGCCGCCGAGGATCGGCGCTTCTGGACTCACGTCGGTCTCGATCCGGTTGCCATCGTGCGGGCCCTCAAAGCCAACATCATGGAGGGCCGTATCGCGGAAGGCGGATCGACGATCACGCAGCAGGTGGCCAAGCAGCTGCTGAATCGATCGGCTCCCGGGCGGAAGCGTGGTCTCGTCGCCAAGTTTCGCGAGGCGGTGATCGCCCTGCGACTGGAGCACCGGTTCACCAAGCGCGACATCCTCGCGCTCTACCTGAACGTCGCGCCGTACGGCAATCAGTACGTCGGCGCCGAGCGCGCCAGCCGCGGGTACTTCGGTGTCGGCGCCGGCGCCGTCACGCCGGCGCAGGCGGCGTTCCTGGCGGCGCTGCCGCAGCGCCCGTCCGACTTCAATCCGTATCGCAGCCGCGACGCCGCCATCCGGCGCCAGCGAGCGGTGCTTCGCCGCATGCAGGCCGACGGCGCGCTCTCCGCGGCGCAGGTTCGCGAGGCGCTCGATGAGCGGTTGACGTTCGCGCGGGTCGAGTCGCGGTTCACAGCGCCGCACTTCGTGGAGATGGTGCTCAACGCCGCCGGCACGCCGCGCCCGTCACGGATTGCGACGACGCTCGACGCGGCACTGCAGGCAGACGTCACCGGCATCGTCGAGAGTCACCGCGACCTGCTGCGCCAGCACGGCGCGAAGAACGTGGCAGTGGTCGTGCTCGACAATGCGCGGGGCGAATGGCTCGCCTGGGAGGGATCCGGCGGCTACTTCGATTCGTCCGAGGGGACGATCAACGGTCCGACGACGCCGCGCCAGCCCGGCTCGGCGCTCAAGCCGCTGACGTATGCGCTGGCGTTCGAGCACGGGTTCAGCCCGGCGAGCGTGCTGGCCGACGTGCCCGCGAGCTTCCCGACAGCCGAGCCCGGAGTCGTCTACACCCCGCGCAACTATGACGGCCGTTACCGTGGTCCGCTCCTGGCGCGGCGCGCGCTGGCCGGGTCCGAGAACGTACCCGCGGTTGTGCTCGCATCGGAGGTCGGCGTGCCGGCCCTGCGGCGTTTCCTCGACGAGGCTGGCATCGAGACGCTCGACAAGACGGCAGCCCATTACGGTCTCGGCATCACGCTGGGGAACGCCGAAGTCAGGCTCGACCAGCTGGTGGCGGCCTATGCCGCGTTCGCACGCGGCGGCGAGTGGATCGAGCCGACGTTTCTCGCGCATCCAGCTGGCCACCATGCGTCAACCCGGCAGCTGGTCTCGCCGCGTACTGCGTTCTGGATCACGGACATCCTGTCCGATGCCGAGGCTCGGGAGTTCATCTTCGGGCGGGGCGGCAGCCTCGAGCTGCCGTTTCCGGTCGCGGTGAAGACCGGCACGTCGCAGGCCTATCACGACAACTGGACCATCGGCTATTCGCACCACGTGACCGTCGGCGTCTGGGTCGGCAACTTCGATCGGACGCCGCTGCGCAATTCGAGCGGCGTCACCGGCGCCGGGCCGATCTTCCACGCCGTCATGCTGGCCGCCGAACGGCACGTCACCGGACCTGCGACCCCGTTCTCGCACGACCCGATTCACCCGGCTCCCGCAACGACGGAACGCCGCGAGATCTGCGCGTTGTCGGGCATGACCGCGAACGCGTCGTGCCCTGTCCGTCGGCATGAGTGGGTTGCGGCGGAGTCGCCGTCAGTGCCCTGCAGCTGGCACCACGTCAGCGACGGGCAGCTGCTGACGTTCTGGCCGCCGGAGTACAGACAGTGGGCAGGCGATCGCGGTCTCGACGCCGCACGTCGCAGCGCCGGGCTTCAGCCCGGCGGAGACGAGGATCTTCGCAGCGCCGATCTTCAGCGCGGCGAGGGCCATGAACGTCGCAGCGCCGATCTTCAGCGCGGCGAGGGCCATGAACGTCGCGGCACCGATCTTCAGCGCGGCAGAGGCGATGAACGTCGCAGCGCCGAGCTTCAGCTCGGCGGAACCACCGTACGATCCACCGGCACCAGCGAAGGACACGACCCGCGAACGGCGCTGACGATCGTCAGTCCGCCCTCCGGCGCGACGTACCTGATCGATCCCACGCTGCGGCGCGAGTTTCAGACGCTCCAGTTGAGGGCCGTGTCACCGGCACGAGGCGAGATCGAGTGGAGTGTAGCGGGGAAGATCGTGGGTTCGGGCGACGCCGATCAGGCGGTCGAGTGGCCGCTCGCCCCGGGCCAGCATCGCATCGTCGCGCGCGATCGCCAAGGGCGGACGGCGGAGACGACGGTGACGGTGAGGTAGGCGCGTCGCGGTCTCGTGACGCAGCCGCCGCGGGTTCACTACCGCAGGCGACACCCCCGTTCTTCCACGCGAGCGTTCCCGATTTCACCTGTGTCGGCGCGGCATTCCTGACGCACGGGGGCGAGCGTTGGCTCCCGCGCGTGGGTCGTCGGCCTTTGACGGCGCGCTCTCGGGCAGGTCGGTCGACTTGGTCTGACACACGTGCAGAAGGTGCGAATGTCACGCGGGGGCACATGAGCGAATTCTGCGCCGCGACCTGCGATCGCCGACGAAATCCCGTGTGATTCACGGCGATCCCGTGGATTGGACCGCAGTTTGTGACCCGCGCGCTGGGCCCGGGCTAACGGCAAGAGCAGGCCGTGTGAAATCGTATCGGCCTGTGAGGCACCGAGATTTTCGCCACCGAGGCACAGAGACACAGAGAACCCCGGATCTCTGTGCTCTCGAGCCTCTGTGGTTTGTTTCGGTACCTCTGTGGTTTGTCTCGGTGCCCTCGCAGCCCGGTACGTAGCTGTCACCACGGGTGCTAGAGGAGTCAGAAGTCGAACGTCACACTCAGTCTTGCAAATCGAGGCTGGAGAATGTTGGTCGGCACCCATAGCGAGTTGTAGCTTCCGTCGGCCTGCTGCTGCTGCGACGCGGCGTAGGCACCGGGTGTAGCGGACTGTCCAAGCGTATTGTTTCGGCCGAGAACGGGATTCGCGTTGAACGCGTTGAAGACGTCGAAGTTCAGGGACATTTTCGACCGGCCGACTCGAAAGATCCGGCCCAGCCGCAGATCGACCTGGTTGTGCCGATCGTCGTAGAGGGTCGCTGGAGCCACGAGGCTGATCTGTCGATTGTCCCCTGGCTGGGTCTGGTTGGCGAGGAACCGCCCGAGCGTCGAGCACGAGGTGTCGGCCAACCGGGACGGGCAGCTGCGGGCGAATTCGATGTTGGTCATGAAATACGTGGCCGACATCTCGTTGCCGCGAATGCTCTTCACGGTCGCCGCCAGCTGCACGTCTTCGACGATCGTGGCCAGCCAGTCCGGCAGCATGCTGAAGCGTGGCATGGTGTAGGCGGCAAAGCCGCTGAGCGACGTACGGAAAGGCTCCTTCACTTCGCAGTCCGAGAACGGCCTCAGGAGACTCTGCCCCCCGGGATTCTGCACCGCCGGCCGCGCCGCCCACACCTCGCACTCGTTCGCGTAGCGACGTCCCGTGCTGGTGCCACCCTGCAGGGTCAGGCCGTTTCGGAGCACCCTCACAGAAAGGTCGACGCCGTTCCAGTTCTCGATCTGTTCTGCGCCGATGTCTTTCACCCGAACGATCTGGCTGACTGGAGCCAGCGCCGCAATGCCGGCCGCCGTGGCTGTGCCGCAGTTGGCGGTGGGGTTGCTGCAATCGTAGTCGGTGAAGCCGCTGAGAGTGTAGCCACCGCCGCCGGGGAGACGCGCATCCACCGGGGTCACAATGTCGAACGACCGGTAATTGCCACTCTCCCGGCAACCGGTCCTGGCCACGGCATCGACGCAGGCCGTATCGTCGGTGACGAAGAAGTTCCCGAACGAGCGACGGAAGTAGGAGACGTCGAGCACCACGCCGCGCCACAGCTCGCGCTGGACCCCGAGCGAAAGCTCCCAGTTGAAGGGGCGCCGCCCCCAGCCGCGGCGCGCGGCGGTGTCGGTGGGAGGGCTGGGAACGACATTCAACACATTGTCGGCAATCGCGTTGGTGCACTCGCCGTTGGGCTCCTTCGCAAACAGGTTGCAGTCGACCACGTAGTCGCCGTTGGCGTCGCCCCAGTTGCGAGTGAAGTTATTGACGATCCCGCGGCCAGGGCCGAGAGGATTGCCGCTTACGCCCCCGCCGAGCGACTCCACGTACTTGTTCAGAAAGAATTTGACGACCGTCTTTCCGTCGCCCCACACGTCGTATGAGGCACCAACGCGCGGCACCACGTCCTTCAAGTCGAGATTCTGCCCCGCGGCGAACGTGGTGGCCGGGCGGCCGAACGGCGTCTCCGGAATCGTCTGCTCGGGATAGCTGCTCTTGTACCAGTCGAACCGGCCCCCGGAGCGAATTGTCAGGCGGTTTGTCGTCCACAGATAGTCAGCGTAGATGCCCAGGTCGTAATCGAGATCGTTTCGCATGGACACCGGCGCCTCGCGTGTGCCGGCGAAGACAGTCACCGACTGAGGGGTGTCTGGAGTGCTGAACGTGAACCGCACTGGCAGCGGCTGACCCCTGGGATCCTCGGTCATCGAGTATGTCTGCAGGAGGTGGTGGCCAAAGGTATTCTGGACGCCGAACTTGAGCGTATGACTGCCGGTCGAGTAGGTCACCGCTGCGCGGAAAGCGTTGGCCGGTGTGCTCGCAATGCTGAACATGCCGCCGACATTGGCATTGAGGTTTGCCGGCGGGCCAGGGCCGTGGAAGATCGAGCCGTCCGGAACGATGCCTTGTCCCTGGCGAATGGTGACGCCGATCGACTGCCGATACCCTTCGAACACCTCCGCAGCCGCGCCGCTCGTCTCGAGCGTGAGCGGCGAGACCGTCTGTTCAATCGCGCGTTTCTGACCAGCAAACTCCACGAAGAGCCTGTTCGACAGCGCCGACCGGGATTCGAGCTGGTAAGTCCGTTGCATCGGGTTGCTACTGTTCGCACCGGCTTCCGGCGTGCGCGTCGGGCTGACAAGGTTGGGACAGTCGCACCTGACCTGATCGCTGAAAAAGAACGCCAGCTTGTGCCTGGCGTTGACCTGCCAGGTCACGCGGAACTGGTGGTCTCTCCAGTCACCGTTCCTGGACCGGGCCGGCCGATTCGGATCGGGGTCCAGAACGAACGTGCCCGGTTGGAATGCGTTGCGGTTGTGGAACTGGTTCGTCCAGGTCCTGGCGATGGCCTTGCGGAACGAGTAGAAGCCCCATAGCTTGTGGTGCACGAAGGGTCCGCCCACGGCCGGGTTGATCTCCCACACTCTGTCGAGCGTATCGGGCGACGTCAGCGCGCCTTGGTCCACGAGATCCTGCGTGAGATTGCTGGACTGCACGCTGCCACCTGCCGCGGATCCGAAGCTCGAAACTCGAAACATGTTCCCGCCATCGCTCGGGACGTAGTCGATGATGACACCCGCAGTCTGCTCCTCGGCGCCGGCACCCGCGGTCGTGATGACGACTTCCCGCGCGGCTTCGGGGTTCGGAACGTAACTGGAGAACCACGGGCTGAGCACGGGACCGATGCCGAAGCCGTTGACCTTGATGCGCTGGTCGTCGGGTCGGCCGCCATACGCAGGGAATGTTGTGTTGCCCACGTGTCCGTTCGCGTCGCCCACCTCCCGTGTGCTTGGAATCACGCCAGGAGAGAGCGCGGCCAGCGGGACAGGGAATCGCGAGGACGGCAAAGTGTCGAGAAGGTTCTGGGATAGGACGTCCCTGCGAGCTGTGTTCTGCGCGTCGATGACCGGGACTTCGGGGGTGACGGTCACCGAGACGTGCGTCCCGGCGATCAGCCGGACATCCAGCGTTCGGACTACCGGTCCTTCTATCCGGACGTCCGTGTGCTTAGCACCGGTAAACCTCGGAAACGTGAAGGTCACCGTGTAGTTCCCCGATGGCAACTCGCTAATCCTGTAGTGACCCGAGCCATCGGTGACCTTGCGCCGAACCTTCTCGATCAGGACGGGGCTGGAGGCCTCGACCGATACGCCGGGAAGCACCGCGCCTGACGTGTCCGTGACTGTGCCGGTAATCGCGCCCTCCCCGAAGGCGCTGTTCTGGGCGGACGCCGCGGAAGCGAAGCAGGAGACGCACGCGGCAACGATGATGAGGCCTGGAAACGGCTGCACAAGAGGTCTCACCGGGCAACCCGACTACGGCGGTGGCAGGCGGAGTCGCTTCCTGAACGCTGCCACGCGCGGGTCGCCCGACTCGCGCACTTTTTTCATCTCGGGCTTGTTCAACCAGGCGGCTGCGCGTAGCCAGTTCGCTTTTTCCGTATCCTCGAGGGCACGCACCGCCTGGTCAATCTCGTCCAGGCCAGCATAGACAAGCATTTTTCGTCCAGGTCGGCCGGGGCGCTCTGCGATAAGTTTCCTGGCTTCGTCCCCTCGGCCTATCTGTGCATAGACGTAACCCACGTACTGCCACAATCCGTCGCGGTCTCGTTCGAGGACCTTCAGTGCCTCGTCGTGTCGTCCGGCGAAATGGAGCGCCCGGCCAAGATACATGTCGACAAAAGGGAACTCGGCATCCTGCTTGCGGACCCACTCGAGGTTTTCGATGGCCTCATCGAATAGATCGGCGTCCAGTTGCGCGGCCGCCAGCCCGCGTCGCACGTCGAGCGACATCGGGTTCTCGTCGCGCGCAGCCTGCATCAGTCGCAGGGCCTCGGCAACGTCGCCGATCGGCTGCAGCGTCGAGATGTGGTAGTCGGTATAGGTAGACGTCAGGCGGGGATCGAGGTCGATGGCTTTCCTGAACGACGCTTGTGCCGCGTTCCAGTCACGTTGTTGCAGGACGGACAGCCATCCCATCGCTGAGTGAGCCTCGGCGAGATCGTCGGCGATCAGAGCGACTTCACGCGCCGCCGCCTGCACCTTGGGATCGACCGCAGGCAGCTCAGTCCCACCCACCCTGTAGCGATAGAAACTCGCGCTGGCCCACGCGGCGAGGGCCGGGGTGAACGAGGAGTCCTGCTCGTATGCGTCCAAGAAGAGCCCGGCAGCCTGGGCAGAGTTGACAGGGTTACTCCTCGCTTGCCGCGACCTCGCCCTCAGGAACTGGTTGTAGACAGTTTCGCTCGTTCGATACCGGCCCACGCTGAACTGAAGTCCGAACGCGTCGGCCACGTTCTTCAATACCTCCCCCTGAACGACGAGGAGATTGCCGTTGTCGAACGACCACGTTCGCTGGGCGTCGCCGTCAGCCGCGCTAATCAGTCGCGCGTCGACGCGCAGCCTGCCTGACGCTCGCGACACCGAGCCGTCGAGGACGAAGCTAGCGCCCAGCAGCCGGGCGAATGCCTTCGAGTCGTCTCGATTCGCGGTGTCGTCAGCCGACAGCACCACGAAGCGCCCCCCTGCGCCGCCCATGGCTCCAAGGCGTCGCACGAGCTCGTAGGTGAACCCGCTCACGATGCCCTCGTCATCCGGAGTGTTCAGAAGATTCTCGAAGCGAACCGCGAGGACCGTCCGCTCACTGGCGCTAAGCACGAAGGGGGTCGCGGGCTGAACGGCAGGCGCCATCCCTGTCCGCCCGGCCAGCCACGCGGCGACAAGTGCCAGGACAACAGCCGCGGCCGCTGCGTACCAAGGCCAGCGACGAGGTGACGACGCGCACTTTTCAAGGGCGGCGCCCAATGCGTCGGCGGTGGAGTAACGTGCCGCAGGCTGGCGGGCGATCGCACGCTCGATGACCCGCGCAAGACGCAACGGCACGTCCGGACGCAGACTCCGCAGGTCGGGCCGTGCATGTGCGCCGTGGGCCTCGAGCACCTCGCGAATCGTCCGGCCCTGGACCGGATACTTCTTGGTCAGCAGACGATAGAGCAGCACGCCGAGGCTGTAGATGTCGCTCTGGGATGTCGCCGGCTGCCGTTGAAACACCTCAGGCGCCAGGTAGAGCGGAGTACCCGACAGGTCAGATCCTTCGGCTGCCAAGTCGCGTCCCGTGCCGAAATCCATCAGCACGATACGTCCGTCGTCTGCTCGAACGACGTTCTGGGCCTTGATGTCGCGGTGAAGGATTCCTGCGGCATGGACGGCCGAGAGCGCCCGGGCCAGCTCGACGCCAATGCGAGTCGCCTCCTCGGGCTCGAAGGCACGACACTCCCGCAGCAATTCCTCGAGCGACTGGCCGCGAACGAGCTCCATCCAGATGCCGATGTACCCGCCGATCTGATCGGCTCCATGAATCGTGACGACGTTCGGGTGTCTCACACGGGCCAGCAACCGGCCCTCCCGGAGCATTTCTGAAGCCGCTTCCTGAGATTCGGGATCCAGGGCTCGGAGTGCGGGCGAGGAGCGAACCGGAATGAGCTTGAGGGCGACCTCGCGATCGAGCCGCGTGTCCCAGGCGCGATACACGTCGCCAAAGGCGCCGCGCCCGATTCGCTCGATCAGGCGGAGATGACCCCACGTTTCGAGAGACGCAAGACTGGAGCGCTCTTCCGTCGTCCCGGCCGTCGCGACGGCCTCGCGGCTGGCTTCGCTGACAGCGGCCACCACCTTGAGGTGCCTAACCAGCCTGCCTGTGGCGCCGCCTTTCGATTCGGCCGCAGCCCAGTCGACGCTCGTCCCGTCGAGGACCGCCTGCGCGAGATCGTCGATTGGTCGATCATCCGGCGTCATACGGCGTCTCCTCCAAACACTACACCTCTACTCCCTAAACGCCCACGCCAGGAAATCTGGACGATCGGCAAGGCCGGACGCAGCTGGCCGCGCGGCAAGCGTGTCCAGATTGTCGACCGTAATCGTTTTCCCTATCAAAGGTCCTGAAAATGCGGGTGCGACCCTCTTCGTCCCTCGCCACGCTTACGTCGGTCGCGTTTCTGATGGCTTGCGGCGAACCTCCTCCCCGGTCGATTTCGCCGTCTCCAGTCCCTTCAATTGATTGGAATGGGAGGCTATCTGGCTCAGTCTTCGAGACTACGTCGGGAGTGCGCAGGCCGATTTCAGGGGCGCGTGTCCTGGTCACCGATGTCATCGAAGGCTACTACGGTAACTACCCCCCCAACGATTTGCTGAGCGATGCCAACGGTCGATTCAGCATCGCACGCTTGGCTGTCGGGCGGGCGGTCAGCGTCGTAGCAACCGTTGGCGTTTTTCCCCCGAAGTTCGGCCTGTACCAGGTATGCGCCGTTCACCCCACCATCACGGCGGATACGAGCGTGGAGGTCGAGCTCGTTGCGCCTGGCGCTATTCCGGAGACCTTCGACTCGCCGATCGTGTCGGGGGTTGTCTTCGAGTCCAGTCCGGAAGGACGCCGGCCTGTTGCGGACCTGTCCGTCTCATATGTATTCGGCGACGGCGATGGAACAGACGCCTACACGCTGACCGACGCGAATGGCCGTTACAGTTTCTGCCGTGTTCCGCCTGGTCGAGGGTATCTGTTTGTCGACTGCACGAAGGGCTTCCCGATCGAGATCCACGGTGATGCAACGGTCGACGTGGAGGTCATGTCGTCGAGAAGCGGATGCCGGTAGAAGGATCGCTTTCGGCCAAGACATCAGCCAAGACGGCGCAGCCGTCGTTTATGGATCTGGCAGGAGTTCCGGGAGCTGTCGATATGGCCACGACTCATCGCAGACGCGCGCTCTTCTTCTTCGCTGGCATCTGGGCATGTTACGTGATGACGCCTGGCTGCGGCGGGACGGGCCCTGATCGCCCGGCGGCGTTCCTTGGCCCGACCGAAATTGGAGGCGATGCGCGAATGACCGGCAGAGGGTCTTACACGTACGCGCCCTTAGCCATCAGCTCCGTGACTCCCAATACAGGATTCGCGGGGACGAAACTCACGATAGAGGGCACTGGCTTTCTCCCCGGGGCCCTCGTGACACTGGGGGGCATTCAGGCGAGCAACGCCGGTGGTTTGGGTTCTCGAATCAGGGCAACGGCGCCAGCGCACGACCCAGGTGCCGTTGACGTCGTAGTGACCAATCCGGGCGGACAACATGTGATGCTGGCGGGAGGCTTCCTCTACCTAACGGTCTCACTGACCGTGACGCCTGGCGTCGTGACGCCGGGAGGTCAGCTGCAGGTGAGTTGGGCGATTCCAGCCAGCCACTACTCGGACTGGATCGGGCTCTTCATCGTCGGTGGTTCGAACTTCGACTACCTCGACTACCAGTACACCAATGGCGCCACGTTTGGCACACAGACATGGACAGCTCCCGCCCAACCGGGCCTGTATGAGTTCAGATACCTCCCCAACGATGACTATTACGACGTGGCGCGCAGCAGTCCAGTCATGGTCGTGGGCGCGGCATCTGCTGCGACCGGCGGAGCGCAGACGACGATTCGGCGCGTGGGCCGTGGCGGCTCTCCGCGGCTTCTAGAAAAGTAGGTTCACTCCGGGGCGCGTGGACGCGTGAAGACAGTGCTGCGGCCGGCGGCTCCTGGGTGGAGGGCCGTCCGACGTTTTCTTTCAGGAGGGACGCGATGTCGATTCGCAGGGCGGCTCCGAGTGTATCCGCGCTCGTGTGCGGCGTAGCGCTGGTCAGCTGCGTGGCTGCGCCGGTCTCGGCGCAAGACGACCCCAATCCCGGCGCCGTTACGATAACAGGTGCCTTCGACATGACGAACGCCTACATGTTCCGCGGGATTCCGCAGAACGAGGACGGCGTCATCATGTGGCCGGCCTTCGACCTGGGCCTGGCGCTGCGGTCGTCGGACACCGGACTGCGGAGCCTCGGCGTGAACATCGGTACCTGGAACAGCCTGCAGGCTGGTACGTGGGCCCGTCAAGTCCTGCGTTCTCTCTGGTACGAATCCGACTTCTACGCGACCGTGGGTCTTGGCGTTGGCGGAGGCGTCAGGGTCAACGCGACGTATACCGCCTACATCAGCCCGAACGGCATGTTCACCACCGTCAAGGAACTCTCGTTCAAAATTGGCGCGGACGACAGTGCGTACCTCGGCAAGTTCGCCGTCAAACCCTATGCAATCTTCGCATTCGAGCTCGACACCGAGCCCTTCGTCGGACAGGCCGATGGGGGCCTTGAAAGCGGGCGGTACCTCGAGATCGGTGCGGCGCCGGGCTTCGGCTGGTCGGCCGGCGGCGGGAGCGTGGCCGTGCCGGTGAAGGTCGGGCTCAGCATGGGCGACTACTACGAGACTGTGACCTTCGGCGGCCCCAGCTTTGTCACCAGTACCGACGATACGTTCGGCTTCTTCAGCGTCGCGGGCATTGTGAGGGTGCCCCTTTCGATCGTGCCGGCCAAGTTCGGGACGTGGAATGTCCACGGAGGTATGGAGTACCAGAGGCTCGGTGAACGGAACGGGCTGATTCTCGACGCCATCAACGACGCCACAGGCGAGCCCGAAAAGGATCAGTTCATCATCTCCGTTGGAATCGGTTTCAGCTACTGAGGCACACATGAAGCTGATCAGTGAGATCGGGCCTTCGTTTCAGCCGGCGGAGCTGATCGCGGATGCGGTTCAGGACCGCCTGGCGGAGGTAAGCGTGCAGCGAGCCTGCGCCTCGCGCCTCGAAGTCCTCGATCCGCTTGAATGTCTGGAGGAGCGCGTCCTGGACAACATCGTCGGTGTCGGCCAGATCGCGCGCCCAGCCCGGCAACCGGCCGCTGGCCCAGCGTCTCAGCGGAGGGGCGTGGCGAGCGAAGAGTCTGTCGAGGGCGGACCGATCGCCTTGCTGTGCAAGGGCGACCAGCTCCACCGTGCTCGACGGGTCGGGAGAAGGGTGCCTCGAGTCTCTTACGAGATTCTCACCTTCACCCATGGATGCTATCGGATTGACCAGGCTCCGCCGGGCTGGACATCTCCTAACGCCATCGAGAAAACTTGCTTCATTCGTCACGCTATCAGCGTTAGGAGTTGTCTAGGGCTGCGTCGGCGAGACGATCGGCGTCGATCCAATCCGGAAACCTGCTCTGCGCCATACCTAGTCCTGCACGACCGCCCGACAGAGGGTCGCATGGTATGATATTTCATCATACTGTTATGCCCAAGGCAAAAGTCGCTCTGACCCTCGACGCCGGGCTTCTCGAGCAAGTCGACGCGTTGGTCGCCCAGCGGAGGTTTCGCAACCGCAGCCAGGCTATCGAAGCTGCTCTCGCTGACAAGCTTCATCGCCTCGCTCGTACGCGCCTCGCTCGCGAGGCCGCAAAGCTAAACCAGGTGGAAGAGAAACGGCTCGCCGAGGATGCGCTCGTCGACGCACTCGAGTCGTGGCCCGAATACTGAGAGGGGAGATTCGCTGGGCCGATCTCAATCCGGTGCGCGGCCGCGAGCAGGCCGGCCTGCGCCCGGTGCTCGTCCTGAGCCACGACGTGTTCAACGAGCGGTCAGGTACGGTGATTGCCGTTGCGATGACGAGTCAGGAACCGCGGGCAGGGTTTCCGTTGACGCTCGAGAGCCGCGCGCCGGGACTGAGCAAGCGATCCTGGGTAAAGATTAGCCAGATTCGGACCCTCTCAGTCGATCGGATTGGTCGACGGATTGCGCATGCGTCGGAAGAAGAGCTGTCGCAAATCCTCCACGGCCTCAATGAGATCGTCGGATAGCTTTCAGCGTGTCCCTCACAGCGGGCGTCTGGCGTCCCGGGTCTGTGGTGTCTGAGACGCAGCCTGTAGAAACCCGCGAAGCACAGAGGAACGAGGAAGGCAGTCCGTCGACGCGGATGATTTTGGATAGAATCGCGGTAATGCCACCGCAGGGTGGATCACAGTCAAGACGCGCCGCTGGTGCACAGCCCTCCGACATCACTGAGCTCCTCACGGCATGGCGAGCTGGCGACCCTGAGGCGCTGGACCAGCTCGTTGCCGCGCTGTATGACGAGCTCTATCGGCTCGCGCGGCGGTGTATGGCCGGAGAACGCCCCGGCCACAGCCTGCAACCCACGGCGCTGGTGAATGAGGCGTATTTGCGCCTGATTGATGCGCGTCGCGTGCCGTGGCAGAACCGCGAGCACTTCCTCGCTATCGCTGCACGGCAGATGCGCCGGGTCCTCGTCGATATTGCCCGCGCCAGGGGATACCAGAAGCGAGGCGGCGCTGCCGTCCACGTCACCTTCGATGAAGCCCTGCCCGCGATGCAGGAGCCGGGACGCGACCTCGTCGCGCTGCACGATGCATTGGATGCTCTTGCACGGGTGGACGAGCGTAAGGCGCGCGTGGTGGAGATGCGGTTCTTTGGCGGATTGAGCGTCGAGCAGTCGGCGCGTGCGCTGCAGGTATCCGTGGACACCGTCATGCGCGACTGGAAGATGGCGAAGGCGTGGCTGCTGCGTGTACTGCGACAGCCGGCATCAGAACGCGAGGCGCGATGACGCCCGAGCAGTGGACGCTGGCGGAGCGCCTGTATCACGAGGCGGCGATGATCGCGATCGCCGACCGCGGCCCGTGGCTGGCCCGGGCGTGCGGCGGCGACGAGGTCGTGCGGCGCGAAGTGGAGTCGCTGCTGGCGCAGGACGCGTCGAGGACCGGCGTGCTCGACGGCCACGCGTTCGACCAGATCACGCCTGAAACCGAGCGCGCGAGCCTGGTTGGCCGCCGGCTCGGTGGCTACGAGTTCCTGTCCTTGATCGACGAAGGCGGGATGGGCCAGGTCTACCGCGCCCGCGATCTCGCGCTGCCGCGCGACGTTGCGGTCAAAGTTGTGTCACCTGAGTTCACGCACGACCCCGTCCGTCGCGCCAGGTTCCGCAAGGAAGCCGAAGTCTTGGCCGGCTTCGCGCATCCGCACATCGCGCACGTCTACGCGTTTGGTGAAGCCGAGGGCCGGTTCCTGCTGGCGATGGAGCTGGTGCCGGGGGAGACGCTCGCCGAGCGCATCGCGCGTGGTCCGCTGCGGGTCACCGAGGCGCTCGACATCGCGAGGCAGGTAGCCGACGCGCTCGACGCCGCTCATCAACAGGACGTGATTCATCGCGATCTGAAGCCGGCAAACATTCGCATCACCCCTGACGGGGTCGTGAAAGTGCTCGACTTCGGCCTGGCGACGTCGGTGCGTCCTGCGCTGGCCGCGGAGCGAACCACCCTGACGCAGACCGCACCAGGCACGCTGCTCGGTACCGTGGCCTATATGAGCCCCGAGCAGGCGCGCGGAGAGACCGTCGACAAACGGACAGACATCTGGGCCTTCGGCTGTGTCCTCTTCGAGATGCTCACTGGCAGGAGGCTCTTCGGCAGCGCGAGCACCGCCGAGACCCTGGCTCTGGTGATGACGCACGACATCGAGTGGAATCTGCTGCCCGCGCAGGTTCCAATGGCGGTCCGCGCGTTACTTCGACGATGCCTGGAACGTGATCCTCGGAAGCGCCTGGGCGATGTGGCGGCAATCCGTTTTGCGCTGGAAGACATGGCGGGCCCGGCCGAGCAGACTGCGACACTGGGCGCCGCGCCGCGTCGCGCGCGAGCCGCACAGGCGCGCACGATCGCGGTCACCACCGCGGTGACGGCTGCGGTTCTGATCGCCGCTGCGGTCATCGGCTTCGCTTTGTGGAAGTCCGAACCTTCGCCCGAGCCGTCGCCGCCACGAATCGCATTTGCGATCTATCCCCCTCAGGGCCAGCGGCTTGCCGGATTTACGTCGGGGAAACCGATGCTGGCGATATCGCCCAACGACAACTACGTTGCCTACGTCGCGACAGCCGGCGGGGAAGAGGCACGACAGCTGTACCTGCATTCGATCGTAAACAACAGTGACGAAGCAGTGCCCGGCAGCGTCGGAGCACACAGTCCTTTCTTTTCTCCTGACGAGGAGTGGCTGGGCTTCTTCAGTCGTCAAAACGCGCTGATGAAGATTCCGGTCAGGGGAGGCATCGCGCCGGTACTGGTGACGGGTGTTGTGAATCCGTTTGGAGCCACGTGGACCGATGACCATCGAATCGTGCTCGGGTCCTTCGGTTCTGTGCTCCATGCCGTACGCGAGGAGGGAGGTGTCCCGGAAGTACTGACTGGTTTGACACTGGCAGACGGTGCCCAGCGTTGGCCTTCTTCCCTGCCTGGCGGCAAGGCATTGCTCTTCAAGGTGGACGCGGGAATTACCGCTCAACAGATCGGCGAGCCCAATCGCCGCAGCCTGATTGCCGGAACCGGCCCGGGGATCCTGCCTCAGTACTCGCCCTCCGGACACGTCGTCCACGCCCAGGCTGGAAGCCTGAGTGCCACACCATTCGATCTCATGCATTTGCAGGAGAACGGCGCGCCAACAAAGGTCATGTCCGGAGTCATGCAAGCGCGGGGGGTTGCTCACTTCAGCGTCTCGGCCAGGGGGTCCCTCGTGTATGTTCCAGGTGATTTCCAGCCAAACAGTTCCAACCTGGTGCGGGTCAGCCGCAATGGCACGATTGACCGAATGTTTGACGTCCAGCGCTTTCTCAATCAGCCGCGTGTTGCGCCTGATGGAGGTCGCTTTGTCGTGGACGTCGCCGACGAGAAGTTCTTTCAGCTGTGGCTCTACGATCTCCGAGCGAATGAACTGAAGCAATTCACGTACAAAACGGATGCCGACAACCGACACGGGACGTGGGCGGGCCCGACTCAGCTCGTGGTTCAAAGCGACAGGAAGAAGACGAGGCAACTCTTTTTGCATCCGGTCGACGGCGGCGACGTGAAGCAATTGACGGATTTCACTGCCAGGGAAGATCTCGACGTCTATAGTTATCCGGTTTCTTTTTGCGGCGATGCCTTGACGTTCGTCAGGCTTGTTCCGAAAGGCGAGGGGTGGGTGTTGTACATGGGCGATTCTGCAGGCCGGGGCCGCCTGCGGCTGAACTTCCCCATGGCTGGAGACGGAGCGCCGTCACTTTCTCCGGACTGCAAGTGGCTGGCTTATGTCTCTGATGAATCCGGCGAGCGCGAGGTGTGGGTGCGGCCGTTTCCGGGCCTGGGGAATGGACAGCAGATCTCGAAGGGCGGCGGCAATGAGCCGGTCTGGAACCGCGACCTGAACATCCGGGAGATCTTCTATCGGGATGGCCAGTCCATGATGGCAGCCCGGATCAGCGATCGAGGTTCCCTCGAGGGAAAGGCCGAGCCACTGTTTCGGGATTCCTACCTGCCAGGATCTAACAGCGCCGCGTACTCGCGCCCCAACTACGATGTGTTTCCAGACGGATCGTTCCTGATGCTCAAACCCGTGGAGCAGGAACAGCCAGTGACGCAGATCAACGTCGTGCTGAACTGGTCGGAAGAGCTGAAGCGGGTCTTGCCGACGAAGAAGTGATCCGGTGCGCAGCGAGTTGTCGAGCGCACCATAGTCCTTCGTCTCATTGAAGTCCTCAGCCCACTGTGCGCTGGTCACATCGGGCGGTCCATCCGCC
>DASUGH010000016.1:0-18491 GCA_036274155.1 Vicinamibacterales bacterium
GAGATGCCCCGGGCCCGAGCCCCGAGTCGCGAGTCCCGAGTCCGAGTCCCGAGTCCCGAGCCCCGAGTCGCGAGCCCCGAGCCCCGAGTCGCGAGCCCCGAGTCCCGAGTCCCGAGCCCCGAGCCCGAGTCCCGAGTCCCGAGCCCCGATCAAAAGAACAGATAACACCCCAGCGCCCCGACCACTGTCATCGACAGTCCCCAGGCGAGGAGCTTGTTGTAGGTCGGACGCACCTGCGCCGGGTCGGCGATGGCGGCGATGCACACGGCGCCCGTGGTCGAGAGCGGCGACATGTCGACGAGGTGTGCGCCGACGTTCATCGAGGAGGCGATCGCCAGCGGATCGATCGGCGTCATCCCGGGGAGGCTGAGCCGCTCGACGAGGCCGGGCACGGTGGGCAGGAACGTCGGCAGCACCACGCCGGAGGTGCTGCTGTAGACGGAGATGACGCCGGTGACGAACGCCATGAAGCCGGTGAGCGTCGCCGGCGTGGAAAACCCGGCAAGCAGGCGCGTGAACAGGTCCAGGCCGCCCGTTTTCTCCAGCAACGAGACGAGCACGCTCACGCCGCTGACCATCAGGATCGGCGTCCAGGGCATGCGTTTGATCGCCTGCTCATGGTCGGCGACACGCAGCGCGGCGAGCAGCACCGCGCCGGCAAACGCGGCCATGCCGATGTTGGCGCGTGCGAAGAGCACGGCAGCGAGTACGCCGAGGATCGTCACGATGGTGATCCAGTGCCGCGGCTCGAAGTGTTGGGCGTCGGACCCGGTGGCGGCCGACTCGCCGGCATAGGTCGATTTGAACAGCTTCCAGCCGCCGAGCAGCAGGTAGCCGCCGAACGCGACCATGGCGTGCGCAGCCAGGTTCGTCCAGTAGGTCCAGAGCTCGTGCCCGCCGAGGCCGATCTTTTCCATCGCGGGGTTGACGATGAGTCCGGTCGGCGCGAAGGGCGAGAGGGAGCCGGACTGGGCGCCGTTGCCGACCATGATCGCCATGAGAAAAGGGGGGATCGCGGCACGCGCTGCGACCGACATCGCCATCGGTCCGAGCATCGCCGCCGTGGACACGTTGCCCGGGCCGACTGATGCGATCCCGCACCCGAGCATGAAGAACATCACCGGAATCAGGCCGGCGTTACCGCGGCACAGTCTGACGGCGCGCTGGGCGATTCGATCGAGCGTGCCATTGAGCTGCGACTGCGTGAACAGCAGCGTGACGCCGGCGAGCGTCAGGAACAGTTGCGCCGGGAAGCCGGCGAGCACGTCGTCGAGCTTCATCCCGCCGAGGTAGACGCCGACGATCCAGGCGAGTGCGAGCGCGAGTACACCGACATTGAGCTGCGTCGTGCAGCTCACGATCATGGCGATAGCCAGGGCAGCGAGCGACAGCGAAGCGAGCATGGTCAGGGAGCGAGCGGGTGACGGGACGCCGCTGCCGGCGACTCAGCAGCGCTGGCGGGCGGCGCCTTCAGGAGCGATCGAATCAGGACAGCGGGATGCACCGCCACATCATCGCCGAAATCGCGTATCTGGTGTCGGCACGAAGTTCCCGTCGCGACCACGATCGAGCCAAGCGGCTTGCTCCGGACCGCCGGCAGCAGCCGGCGCTCTCCAATCGCCCGGGAGACGTCGTAATGATCACGGGCGTATCCGAACGAACCGGCCATGCCGCAGCAGCCGGCGTCGAGGTTGACGACCTTGGCGCCGGGAATGGCGCCGAGCACCTGCAGTGATGCGCCGGTGAGTCCCATGGATTTCTGATGGCAGTGGGCGTGGAACAGGATGTTCGAGGGACCACGTTCGAGCGTCAGCCGTGAGAGGTGCGGCGCGAGCGCCTCCTCGAATAGCACGCTTGCCGCGGCAACCACCTCTGCCCGGCGACGCATTTCGCCGCGCAGGAGCGACGGTGCATCCTCGCGGACGGCAGAGAGGCAGCCGGGCTCGCAGAACACGATGGGGCATCCCGCCGCGGCACCCGGATACAGCGCTTCCGCGTTGCGTTCAGCGAGCCCCCTGGCTTCGTCGAGCAGGCCTTTCGAGATCTGCGGCCGTCCACAACAGTGATTGCGCGCCAGGGCGGGCCGCAGCCCGACGGCACCGAGCACGCCCAGGGCCGCGAGTCCGATCTCCGGGTCGTAGTGATTCGTGAAGGTGTCGACGAACAGGAGAGATCGAGCCCGCCCCGTCGGCGAAACCTGATGCTCGAGCGTCCGCCGCCTGAAACGCGGCAGTCGCCTGCGCCGGTCGATACCGAGCAGCCGTTCGTTGAGCACGCGCACGGCCCGGTTGCCAGCAACCCAGTTGGAGAACGGCGCCAGGCGGCTTCCCCAGCGGGCCAGCGAGCGCGCGCGACCGAGCACGCGCGCGTCGAGGGCGGTACCGTTCCGGCGCCAGTAGTCGGCGAGGAACTCGCTCTTGAACCGCGCCACGTCCACGCCGACAGGGCACTCGGCCTTGCACGCGCGGCACTCGAGACAGAGATCGAGCGTCTCGTACACCCCGGCGTCGCCCAGTCCGGCCTCGCCGAGCCGCCCGGCCATCGTCAAGCGGAGGACGTCGGCGCGGCCGCGCGTCGAGTGCTGCTCCTCGCGTGTGGCCATGTACGAGGGGCACATCGTGCCTTCGAGTGTCTTGCGGCAGACGCCGAGCCCGCTGCACATCTCCACGGCGCCCGCCATGCCGCCGTGGTCCGCGTAGTCGAAAAAGGTGACTGGCTGCGCCGCCGAATACGCGGGACCGAAGCGCAGGTTGTCGGTCAGCGGTGGCGCATCGACGATCTTGCCGGGGTTGAAGATGCCATCCGGATCGAACGTGCGCTTGATCGTCCGGAACGCTTCGTACAGTTCAGGGCCGAACATCTTGCGCATGAACGGGCTCCGCACCAGCCCGTCGCCATGCTCGCCTGAAAGGGCGCCGCCGTAGCGCAGCACGAGGTCCGAGACGTCGTTGGCGATTGCGGCAAACGTCCTGACGCCGGCCTCGGTCTTCATGTTGACGACCGGGCGGACGTGCAGGCAGCCGACCGACGCGTGCGCGTACACGCCGGCCGACGTTCCGTGCCGCCCGACGATGGTGAGGAACTGTTCGATGTAGTCGCGAAGCTGTTCCGGCGCAACCGCGGTGTCCTCGACGAACGACAGCGACTTGAGGTCTCCCTTCATGGCCATCGACAAGCCGAGGGCTGCCTCACGCAGGCTCCAGATGCGCGCCTGTGCGGCCGCATCGAGCGCGTGATAGTACCGGTAGCCGAGTGATGCCTCACGCAGGTCGCGTTCGAGCGCCTGCATCCGGGGAGGCAGATCTTCCGGACGATCGGCGTAGAACTCGACGCAGAGGAGCGACTCCGGCTCGCCGTCGATGAAGCTCTGTCTCAGCGCATGCAGCGCAGGACTCTGCCGGGTGTGATCGAGGATGAATCGGTCCATGACCTCGACCGCCGATGGCCGATGCCGGAGGACGAGCGGCGCGGCGGTGAGCGATTCCGACAGGCTGGCGAACTGGATGGCGAGGACCGATTTGGCATTGGGGAGCGGGACGAGATTCAGCTTCGCCGACAGCACCACTCCCAGCGTTCCTTCGGATCCCACCATGAGCTTGGCGAGATTGAACGGTCGTTCCGGCTTCACGAACTCGTCCAGGTTGTAGCCGGCCACGCGCCGCAACACTTTCGGATAGCGGCGGTCGATTTCGTCGCGAAGGCGCTGCGCCAGCTCCTGCGTCACCCGGTAGCACGCCCCTTCGAGCGACGGCGAGGCGCAGGCGAGACGAACCTCATCGGCCGTCATCGGCTTGAAGGAGGCGATCGAGCCATCCGAGAGCACCACCTCCTGCTCGATCACGTGGTCGATCGTCTTGCCATAGAGAACCGAGCGTGCACCGCTCGAATTGTTGGCCATCATGCCGCCGACGGTGGCGCGGCTCGCCGTCGAGACGTCAGGTGCGAAGCGCAGACCGTGCGGACGCAGCCGTGCGTTCAGCTCGTCGAGCACGAGCCCCGGTTCCACGCGGGCCCATCGTTCGGCCACGTTGAGCTCGAGGAGAGCGTTGAGGTACTTCGACGTGTCGACAATCAGTCCGGGACCGATGGCCTGGCCGGCCTGCGACGTCCCCCCTCCGCGCATCGTCAGAGGACAGCGGAACCTTGCGCAGATGCGCACGACGGTGAGCAGATCATCGCGAGAGCGCGGCACGACGACGGCAAGCGGCTCGATCTGATAGACGCTCGCGTCCGTGGAGTAGAGCGCGCGCGATACCTTGTCGAAGCGAATCTCGCCCTGCACCTGCGCTTCAAGGGCACGACGGAGAGCGGCGACGTCAGTCGCCGTCGTCGCACGCGGCGCATCGATCGTGCGGGGGGCCTCAGAACCGATGGATGTCACGTCGTTGACGCACCGAGAGCGCGGATGTGATTGGCGGGGGAGCGGTGCACCACGTTCGAAAGAGATTACACCAGGCGCGCAGCCGTAGCCTCTGGGTTCAGCGCGACTTGACCGCCGTGAGCTGGAAGCGGAGAAGACGGAGAACCGGAAGCAGAGAAGACGGAGAAACGGTTCCACACGGAGAAACGGAGAAACGGAGGCAACGGAGAGTGCTGCTTCGCACCTCGCAGTGGTGGGCCGCCGGCCTACGGCCGGCGCCAGGGAACGAGGGGAACGCAGATCACAAGCACGCTGGGGGATCGAGAGCGTGTTTGTGATCTGCGTTTCCCTCGTTCCCTGCCGCGCGCAGCGCGGGCCCACCTCGAAGTCTTACGCGATCGATGAGCCTCCGTTCGTCCTCCGTTTCTCCGTTTCTCCGCGTTTACGTTCGCCGTTCCTCCGAACCCCCCGTTCTCCCGTGTGAGCGCTTTTCCCGATACTCAGAGGCTTTGTAATCCTTTACGAAGCCGCTCGAGGCCGCGCGTGAGCGCGTCGCCGCCGCTGCCGAACGACACGCGCAGCGTTCCTTCGCCGCCGCCGCCGTATGCGGCACCGTGAACCACCGCGACGCCATGGTCGTGCAGCAGTCGGCGGCGCACCTCGTTCGACTCGACGCCGAGCTCGCCGATGTTCACCATCGCGAAAAAGCCGCCTTCGGGCGGCATCACCCGGACACGCGGCAGGTTGTCGAGTGCCGTGCAGACCTGTTCGCGGCGCCTGGCATACTCGATGCGCATGGCGTCCACGCAGGCCTGAGGTCCGCTCAGGGCAGCAGCGGCGGCGTCCTGAACGAACGTTGCCGGGCCGCGGCTCGATTGCTGCAGTACCAGCAGCATCGCGCTGACGATCGGTGCCGGAGCGGCGCAGTAGCCGACCCTCCACCCGGTCATCGCGTAGGTCTTCGACAGGCTGTTGACGACGACCGTGCGTGCCCGCACCTCCGGCGACAGCGCAGCTGGAGAGACGTGGCGCGCTCCGTCGTAGGTGATTGCCTCGTAGATCTCGTCGCTGATCAGCATCAGGTTTCGCTTGATGACGAGGTCTGCGATGTCCCCGAGCTCCGACTCGCGGAAGACGGTGCCAACAGGGTTCCAGGGCGTATTGAGCAGCAGCACGCGCGAGGCGGGGGTGAGCGCGGCTTCGATTGCAGCAGCGCTCAGTGCGAACCGGGAGCCCTCCACTGACGCCCTGACGCTGCGAAGGCGGCCGCCGGCCAGGGCGATCGGCGACGCATAGGCGTCGTAAATCGGATCGGGCACCAGGACTTCGTCGCCGTCGCCCACGATTGCGGTCAACGCCGAATAGATCCCGAGCGTGGCGCCGGTCGTGACGAGGATCTCGGTATCAGCGTCGTAGACCATCCCGTTGTCACGGTGCAGCTTCGCCGCCACCGCTTCGCGCAGGCGAGGCTCGCCCCGATTGTCGGGATATCGGGTCCGGCCGCCCCGCATCGCGTCGCCGGCGGCATCGATGATATGCGGCGGTGTCGGGAAGTCGGGCTCCCCACGCATCAGGGAGCTGATGTCGCGCCCCTGCGATTGCAGTACGCGCATCTCGGCGAGGATGGCGTTGACGGCAGTCGGCTTCAGGTTGCGGAGGGCGGAGGACGGAGCGATCACACCAGTCAAGCAGTTAAGTAAGTATCAAGGAGTCCCGGCTGTTGGGAAGTCATTTGCGCGGACGCCGCAGGCCGTCACTTGCTACACTTACTTGCCCAGTGGTCTTTTGTAAACGCTTCCAGCTGCCGGATCGCGCCTCATGAAGTGCCCCAAGTGCAACTATCTGGGTTTTGAAACAGGGGACCGTTGCAAGAACTGCGGCTACGATTTCTCGCTTCTGGCGCTCGCCGACCCGGCACCTGCTGCAGATCTCGCGCTGCGGCCGGAGAGCGTGCACACGGATGCCGATTCGGCGTACGACGTCTCCGACGAGGCGTACGCGAGTGGACCTGATTTCGACCTGAATGTCCAGCTGCCGCAGTCACCGCCTCCGGCTCGCCACGACAGTCTGCTCAAGGGGACCGACCCCCACCGCGCCGGCGGTTTCGTCTCGCCCGAGGCGGCCCTGCCGCTCTTTCCGCGCGTCACGGCTCCCGAAGACGAGCCGCTCGTCAAAGCGGCAGCTCCGCGTGCGCCGCTGGCGGTACGGCGAACCCCCGAGATTCCGCGAATCAAGCCGGCGGAACGTGCCGTTCGCAACCGCGACGAGGCACAGCTTCGGTTCATGGAGCGGCCGGCGGTCGCATCCCCCATCGTCGTTCCCCAGAGTGCCCGTGCCGGCGCTCCGGCCGCGCCTCCAGATGCCTGCGAACCGCGGCCGCGCGCAGCGGCCGCGGGAATCGACGCGGCGGTGCTGATCGCCATCGATCTGATCGTCGTATACCTGACGCTGCGCGTGGCCGGGTTGACGACTGCCGACTGGCGGCTTCTGCCGCCTTGGCCGTTGCTGGTATTTCTGGCGCTCGTGAAAGTCGCGTACTTCTCAGCCTTCGCCGCCGTCGGCGGACAGACGATCGGCAAGATGGCCACCCACATCCGCGTCGTCACCGAGGATGGCGGCCTGCTCACCCCGTCGCGGGCCATTCAGCGGACGCTCGCCGCCACGGTCTCGATCGTCACGCTCGGGGCGGCATTCGTTCCGGCGCTCGTCGGTGCCAGGCGGGCTCTCCACGATCGCGTCGCCGGGACGCGGGTGGTTGGCGCGTAGACGCCATGCGGCCCGCCGCGGTGAACTCATCTGCGAGTCTGCCTGTCGGTCCGCGCGCGCGGAGCGCTTCTCCGAACCCTTTGGCGAAGGCGGAGAGACAAAGGGCGGAGGCCTTCGGCCGCTAGATGGCACGCCTGGGCGTGTTCATCGCCACCTGCGGCTACCTTGGATACGTGCCGTTTGCGCCGGGCACGTTCGGATCCGCCGCCGGCCTCGCGCTGTTCTTCGCGCTTCGTCGCGCCGGTTCGAGCGGCCTCGAGCTGGCGACGATCGTCGTGCTGTTCGTCGTCGGAATCTGGAGCAGCACTGCAACCGAGCACGCTCTCGGCAACCGCGATCCCGCGCCGGTCGTGCTCGATGAGGTGGTGGGCATGCTGATCACTCTTGCCTTCCTGCCCGTGACCTTCGTCGGCGGGATCGTCGGGTTCCTCCTCTTTCGCGCGCTCGATGTCGTGAAGCCCTGGCCGTCGGGCCGGTTCGAGTCGCTGCCCGGCGGCCTCGGCGTGATGGCCGACGACGGGATGGCGGCAATCTACGGCAACCTGGTGATGCGCGGGCTCATCGCGCTGGCGCCCGCCGGATGGCTGACGTGAAGCCGCTGACCCGCGCGGCAATCCTTGCCGTCGGCAGCGAGCTGCTGACGCCGTCACGCATCGACACCAATTCACTGTTCATCACGGAGCAGCTCAATCGCATCGGCATCGAGGTGGTGCTCAAACTCGTCGTCGGGGACTCGCGTGAGGAGCTCGCGCGCGCGTTTCAGCTGGCTCGCTCGCGTGCAGAGCTCGTGGTGTCGTGCGGTGGTCTGGGGCCAACCGACGACGATGTCACGCGTGAGGCGGTGGCTGGCGTGCTCGGGCGGCCGCTGGCCGAAGACGAGGCGATTACGGCGCAGTTGCGTGCACGATTCGCCGCGCGCGGGTTCACGACGCCGATGCCCGAGATCAACCGCCGGCAGGCCATGGTTCCGAAAGGGGCGCGCGTGCTCGAGAACACGCGTGGAAGTGCGCCGGGCCTCTGGATCGAAGACGAGGACGGACTCACCTTGTTGCTGCCGGGACCGCCGCGCGAGCTCAGGCCGATGCTGTCCAGCCTCGTCGACGGGCAACTCGGCACCCGTTCGTCCGGCACGTCGATCTCGCGCCGCGTCATCCGCGTCGCCGGCCGGATAGAGTCGCACGTCGACGAAGTGCTTTCGCCTCTCTACCGTGAATGGGAAGCGTTGCAGGTTCCGATCGGCGCGACGATTCTTGCCGCGCTCGGACAGATCGAGCTCCATCTGTCGGTGCGCAGCGCCTCGCGCGACGAGGCCGATGCCGCGCTCGAGCGAGCGGCGGCACAGGTCGTCGAGTTTCTCGGCGCCGATGTGTTCACGACCCGGGGACTGGCGATGGAGCAGGTGGTCGGCGACCTGCTCGTGGACAGAAACCTGCGGATCGCCCTTGCCGAGTCCTGTACTGGAGGGTTGATCACGTCGCGCCTGACCGACGTGCCAGGCAGTTCACGGTACGTCCAGCAATCCGTCGTGGTGTACAGCAACGAGTCGAAGACGGATCTGGCCGCTGTTCCGCCGTCACTCATCGCGACGCACGGCGCGGTGAGCGAGGAGGTGGCGGTGGCGATGGCCGAGGGCATCCGTTCACGGGCGGCGGTCGACGTCGGCGTCGGAGTGACCGGGATTGCCGGTCCAGGAGGCGGGTCGGCGGACAAACCGGTCGGCACGGTGGCGATTGCGGTGGCGGCGAGCGGCAGCAACACACGGTCACGCGTCTTCCGATTCACGGGGGAGCGCGAGCAGATCAAGTTCCAGGCGTCTCAGGCTGCGCTCGACATGGTGAGGCGCATGCTGATCAGCAGGTGAGGCTGTTCGTCGCCGTCGAAGTGGCGGAGCCGGTCATCGAGTCGCTGATGCGGGCGGTGGACGGTCTGAAACGCCGTGCCGCGCATGTTGCGCCGCGGGCGAAGATGACGTGGGCGACAGCGGAACGTCTCCACGTCACGCTCTCGTTCATCGGCCAGGCCACCGAGGATCGCGCGGCCGCCGTGATCACCGCGTTGGGGACATCGCTCGCAGCGGCGCCGTTCGATCTCGTCGTCTCGGGCTGCGGCGTGTTTCCCGATCGCGGGAGGCCGCGGGTGGTGTGGGCCGGCGTTGTGTCGGGGCGCACGCAGTTGATCACCCTGCAGCAGATGGTGGCCGACCGCCTGGCCGCCGTCGGCATCGAGCCGGAACAACGCCCGTATCAACCGCATTTGACGCTTGGCCGCGTCCGGGATGCGGCCGGGCTTCGCCCGGCGGCGCTGCTCGAAGGGTTCGCGGCGGCTCCCTTCGGCACCAGCCATGTGCGCGCGGTTACACTGTTCGAGAGCCGTCTTTCGCCGAAGGGGCCGACGTACGTCCCGCTGCACCGGACGGCGCTGACAGAAACTGGCGTGCAGGGTTGATGCAGTACCTGGACGGCCGCCCTGCGCGAACAACCGGCCGAGAGTCATGGATAACGTGTTAGCGATCACGCTGGGCTATCTGATCGGCTCGGTGCCGTTCGCGCAGCTGCTGTCGGCGCGCCGCGGGATCGACCTGCGTCGTGTCGGCAGTGGGAACGTCGGTGCGTCCAACCTGCTGCGAACACTCGGTGTGCGCCCCGCAGTCGTGGCGATGTGCCTCGATGCGGTGAAGGGCGCGGTGGCAGTGCTGGTGGCGCAGCGGCTGGCGGTGAGCGCGGTGACGCCGATGGCCGCCGGAGTGGCGTCGGTCGTCGGCCATGTGTATCCGGTGTGGCTGCGGTTTCGCGGCGGCAAAGGGGTGGCGACGGCGGCTGGTGTGTTCGCGGTCGTCTCGCCGATTGCGCTCGCGATTGCCTGCGCGGTCTTCGTGCTCAGCGTCTGGATCACGCGATACATCTCCGTCGGCTCGCTTGCCGGGACGTTGTCGCTGGCGGTCGTGACCGCCGTGAACGACGATCCCATCGCGGTGCCGTTCGGTGCGGCCGCGGCTGCGCTCGTCATCGTGTATCGGCACCGGGCGAACCTCTCGCGGATTCTGGCCGGCACCGAACGGCGCATTGGCCAGCGCCTGTCCGGATTGTCCAAGCGGCGCGCAGACGAAATGATCGACTGAGGTGTGAAGACCGCCATGATGGAGGCGTTATTCGTCAGGTAACTGTTCTCGGTGCCGGCGGGTGGGGAACCGCGCTGGCGATTCACCTCGCGCGAGCGGGTCACGATGCCCGGCTGTGGGGACGCGATCCGGCACTCGTGGCGGAGATGCGCAGCCGCCGGGCAAACGCGGTGTATCTGCCCGATGTGCGCTTCCCCGATCGGCTGACGGTGACCAATGATCTGGGTGAAGCGCTGCGCGAGACGGAGTTCATCGTGTCGGCGGTGCCCTCGCATGGCACGCGCGACGTGCTGCGTTCGGCAGCGCCGTTCGTCCGCCGCGGCTCGACCGTGGTGAGCGCGACCAAGGGGCTCGAGCAGGACTCGCTGCTGCGGATGTCGCAGATCATCGACGCGGAGCTCGCCTCCGGCGTCAGCGTAGCCGTGCTCTCGGGCCCGAGCTTTGCCTCCGAGCTCGCGAGAGAGCTGCCGACCGCTGTCTCGGTCGCCTCGCGGCACCCGGACACCGTCGAACAGGTGCAGGCGGAGTTCCGGGCTCCGTACTTCCGCCTCTACGGCACCTGCGACATCGTCGGCGTGGAGATCGGCGGCGCCTTGAAGAACGTGATTGCAATCGCGGCCGGTGTTGCCGAAGGGCTGGGCCTGGGGCATAACGCGCTGGCCGGACTCATTACTCGGGGACTCGCCGAGATGAGCCGTCTGGCCTGCGCGGCCGGGGCGCAGCGTGAGACGCTCGCCGGCCTGACCGGCCTCGGCGATCTCGTCCTCACCTGCACAGGGACGTTGAGTCGAAATCGGCACGTCGGCGTCGAGCTCGCGCGCGGGCGGCCGCTGGCCGACGTTCTGGCCGGAATGAAGATGGTGGCCGAAGGCGTGCGTACCACAGAGGCCGCTCTGGCTCTGGCCGCCAGACACAGCGTCGAGCTGCCGATTGCCTCACAGGTCGGCGAGCTTCTCGCCGGGCGCAAGGACGCTCGGACGGCGCTCTACGAACTGATGCTGAGACGGCAGCGCGCGGAGACGGAGTAATGGTGAAATGCGAATCGATGGATTGACGATTGATGCGTTGGTGATTTGATGCGCTCGGGAGGATGTATGGGACGCGCGACGGTTCGGATGCTCGTGCTGACGACGGTGTCGCTTGCGCTTCTTGCCCCTGGAGCAGGTGGTCAGGGATTGCCAATCAGAATGTCCGGCTGCCTTCACGGTCAGGATGAGACGGCCGGGCAGCGTCTCAGGCGACAGGATGCGCTCGCACTGTTGAAGGCGATCAATACCGCAGAGGGACAGCTGGTCCAGCGGTCGAAGGCGTACGGAGCGCTTCAACAGCTTGGACCGCTGCCGCCCGCTCCCGACGGTTTCGTCATTCGACTCTACGCCGGTCAGGACGGCTATCTGGTGTCGGTGAAGGACGACCGCGATCCGTGCCGCTTCGCGCTGTTCTCGGATCAGGGCAGTCACGTCTACGAGTCGAAGCTGCCGGCGCCGCAGATCGCCAGTTGAAGAACGCTGAAGATGAGAAAGGACGGATTGACGGATTGACGGATTCACGAATCGAGAGACGGGTAGTGAGCATCGGGCATGCGGATGGCCATGGGCTTCTTTGACAAGTTGCGCGCCGGGCTGACACGGACGAAGGAGCAGTTCGTGTCGCGCTTCGACGAGATCGTCCAGAAGGCCGACGCCGGCGAGACACGGACGCGGCCGCTGGATGTCGACACGATCGAGGCGCTCGAAGAGCTCTTGATCTCGGCCGACGTCGGCATCCCGGCAACGGAACGAATCGTGACGGCGGTCAGGGATCGCGTCCGGCGCGGCGAGAGCCTGCGCGAGCTGGTCAAGCACGAGATCCGCGGCATTTTCGACTCGGTGGAACGGCCGGCGCCGAACGGCCACCGTCCGCATGTGACGCTGATCGTTGGCGTCAACGGCACCGGCAAGACGACGACGATCGGCAAGCTGGCGAACCTGCTGAAGGACGAAGGCAAGCAGCCGCTCGTCTGTGCGGCGGATACCTTTCGTGCGGCCGCGGTGGAGCAGCTCGAGATCTGGGCAAAGCGGGCGAACGTCGACATCGTGCGCGCCAGGGAGGGCTCGGACCCGGCGGCCGTCGTGTTCGACGCCATCCAGTCGGGCAAGGCGCGGGGCCGCGACCCAATCCTGGTCGACACGGCCGGCCGGCTGCACACGCGCGTCAACCTGATGAACGAGCTGGACAAGATCCGCCGCGTCGCGGCACGAGCCGCCGAGGGGGCGCCGCACGAAGTGCTGCTCGTGCTCGACGCCACCGTCGGTCAGAACGGTCTGCAGCAGGCGCGCGAGTTCACGAGCGTGGCCGGCGTCACCGGCATCGTGCTCACCAAACTCGACGGAACGGCCAAGGGGGGAGTCGCGGTCGCGATCGCGCACGACCTCAATCTTCCCATTCGATACGTGGGCGTCGGCGAAGGGATCGACGATCTCATTCCGTTCTCACCGCAGGAGTACGTGGACGCCATTTTCCAGGAAAAGTGGTAGACGCCGCCGACGATGACCGGTTCATGAGGCGCGCCCTCGATCATGCGCGTCAGGGACTCGGCCGCACGACGCCAAATCCGGTCGTCGGCGCCTGCATCGTATCGCCTGAAGGCGTGGTCGTCGGCCAGGGTGCACACGAGAGGGCCGGAGAGCCGCACGCGGAGATTCACGCGCTCGTCGAGGCTGGAACCGCGGCGCGCGGCGCGACGCTGTACTGCACCCTCGAGCCGTGCGCCCATACCGGCCGTACCGGACCGTGTGCCGACCGCATCGTCGATGCCGGCATTGCGCGCGTGGTCGCGGCGATGGAGGATCCCTTCCCGCAGGTCAGGGGGCGCGGCTTCGCGAAGCTGCAGGCGAACGGTGTCCGCGTGGACGTCGGCATCGGGCACGACGCGGCCGTTCGGCTCAATCAGCCTTTTCTCACCGCCGTTCGCCTCGGCAGGCCATTCGTGATCCTCAAGGTGGCGGCGAGCCGCGACGGTTACATCGCCGCGGCGCCGGGCCGCCGGACTCGACTCACGTCCGCGGCGGCGCTGCGTCATGCGCAGTACGTTCGGGCGCAGGTCGACGCGATTGCCGTCGGATCCGAAACGGTGCTCGTGGACGATCCGCTGCTGACGGCCCGTGAGGTGTATCGAGCGCGGCCGCTCACGCGAGTGGTGTTCGACAGGCGGCTTCGAACACCGACGCATGCACGCCTGTTGTCGACGCTTGCGGCCGGTCCGGTCATCCTGGTCACGACGCGTGAGGCGAGCCGATCGGAACGGGCGGCAGCCCTCGAGCGGGCCGGCGCGCGTCTCGTCGTTCCGGAGTCCGCGAATGTCACGGCCGCGTTGCGGTGCCTCCTGGGTGAGCAGGTGCAAAGCCTCGTGCTGGAGGGAGGCGCCGCTCTCCATTCGGCCGCCTGGGACGAAGGCGCCGTCGACTACGTCCAAATGTATATGGCCGACGTGGAGATCGGCTCAGGGGGCGTGCCGATGTTGCCGGGACGGCACTTTTCGGCCTCGGCGCTGATCGAGGCGAAGACGAGTCGGCTGGGACCGGACACGCTGGTCGAGGGCTATGTTCACGGGCCTCATTGAAGACGTCGGGCGCATAGTCCGGATCGAGCCGTCGCCTGCAGGCCGCCGGATCGAGATTGCCACGCCGCTCGCCGCCGAACTGGCCGCCGGCGACAGTCTCGCAGTCAACGGCGTCTGTCTGACCGTTTCTCCCGCCGGAACCGGCACCGTCGGCGCCGACGTCGGGCCCGAGACCCTGCGCGTGACGACGCTGGGCGGGCTGTCAGCAGGGCAGACCGTGAACCTCGAACGGTCGATGCGGGCCGACAGCCGGTTTGGCGGCCACTTCGTCCAGGGGCACGTGGATGGCGCCGGGGTGCTGACGGCCTCGCGGACGGAGGGCGAGGCACGGTGGCTGACCGTCGCGTTTCCGGCCGATCTCGCCAGGTTTCTGGTGCCGAAGGGATCGGTGGCCGTCGACGGCATCAGCCTGACCGTTGCCGCCTTGCGCGGATCGGATTTCGACGTGATGATCGTACCGTTCACCTGGCAGGCGACGAACCTGTCAACGCTCCACATCGGCGATCGAGTGAACCTCGAGTGCGATTTGATCGGGAAGTACGTGGCGCGCATGCTCGAGGCGCGCGTGTAGAGGAACTTAGAACCCGGAACAAGTGGAACTCTGAACTCGGAACCAGGAACCTGAACTCCAGCGAACCCGGAACCAGGAACCTGAACTCCAGCGAACCCGGAACCCGGAACCTGGAACCCGGAACCTGGAACCCGGAACCTGGAACCCGGAACACCGGAACCCGGAACCCCGGAACCCGGAACCCCGGAACCTGGAACCCGGAACCTGGAACCTGGAACGGCACTATGTCTAAGCCCCCCACTCTCCACATCGCCAAAGGTGCCCGCCGACGCGGTCACTTCGCACCAATCGAGGAGGCGGTCGAGGCCATCCGCCTCGGACGCATGATCATCGTCGTCGACGACGAGGATCGCGAGAACGAGGGCGACCTCACGATGGCTGCGTCGAAGGTGACGCCCGATGCCATCAACTTCATGGCGAAGCACGGACGCGGGCAGATCTGCCTGTCGATGACCGGTCAGCGCCTCGACGAGCTCGAGATCCCGCTGGCGGTCAGCGCCAACACCACGCCGTTCGGCACGGCGTTCTGCGTTCCGATCGACGCGAAGGCGAGCGTCACGACCGGCATCTCCGCGGCGGACCGCGCCGCGACCGTGCTGGCCGCCATCGACCCGGCGACGAAGCCGTCCGATCTGGCACGTCCGGGTCACATCTCGCCGCTGCGCTCCCGCGACGGAGGGGTGATGGTGCGCGCCGGGCAGACCGAAGCCGCCGTCGATCTGGCGCGGATGGCCGGGCTGTACCCGGCCGGCGTGATCTGCGAAATCATGAATGACGACGGCACGATGGCGCGCGTGCCGGAGCTCGCGAAGTTCGCCCGCAGGCACCAGGTGCTCATGATCACGATCGCCGACCTGATCCAGTACCGGATGCGCACCGAGCGACTGGTCAAACGATCGGCGCAGGCGGAGCTGCCGACGCAGCACGGAGCGTTTCGTATTTACGCCTACGAGAATCAGCTCGACAATCAGACGCACGTCGCCCTCGTTCGCGGCGAGATTGGCGACGGCAGGAATGTGCTCGTCAGGGTGCACTCCAAGTGCCTCACCGGCGACGTCTTTCACTCGGCGCGTTGCGACTGCGGCGCTCAGCTCGACGCGGCGATGGATCGGATTGCCGAAGAGGGTCGCGGCGTTCTGCTCTATCTGAATCAGGAAGGACGCGGCATCGGACTCGCGAACAAGATTCGTGCGTACGAGCTGCAGGACCAGGGCCTCGACACCGTCGAAGCGAACGAGCGCCTCGGGTTCAAGCCCGACCAGCGCGACTACGGCATCGGCGCCCAGATTCTCAGCGACCTTGGCGTCAAGACGATGCGGCTGCTGACCAACAACCCGCGGAAGTTCGTCGGACTGCAGGGGTACGGCCTGGCCGTGTCAGAGGCCGTACCGCTGGAGATTCCCGCGAGCGAATCGACGCGGAAGTATCTGAAGACCAAGAAGGACAAGCTCGGGCACACGCTGTCGTCTGTGTAGCGCCCGCGCTCCGGTCCGCCTTTTCCTGCGACTGAACCGGGTCCCGTCCTGCGGCGTCTTGTGGGGTAGCGAGATGCATGAACGCATCGACCGATTGCCCGGCTCGCTCGTGACGGTTGAACAGGACGAGGCCCTCGAGAGGGAGTTCGAGCTGCGGCTGGTCGAATGCTCGACTCTCGCGTTCCGGGTCGCGTACAGCGTCCTGCGGCAGCGCGAGGACGCCGAAGACGTGGCGCAGGACGCCTTGACACGGGCGCATCGCAGCTTCCGCCACCTGCGCGATCGGGAGCGTTTCCGGGCCTGGCTGGTGCGCGTTACCTGGCGACTGGCGATCGACCGCCAGCGATCCGATCGCCGGCGCGTCCGCCGTGAGCAGGACGTCGTTCGCGACCCGATTACCGACCCTTCTCCGGCCCGCGATCGTGCCGCGCTGCTGTGGCAGGCGATCGACGCGCTGCCCGAAAAGCTTCGCCTGGTCGTGGTGCTCGCAGGCATCGAAGGGCACGACATGCGCGAGGTGAGCGCGCTCTTGAAGGTCCCCGAGGGCACGGTGAAATCACGACTGCATCTCGCCCGGCAGCGCATCAGGGAGCGGCTGTCATGAGCGAGCGTCGAATGACGGGGCTCGGGGCTCGGCATCCGGGGCCCGAGAAAGCACTGCCCGACGAGATCCTGGACCGGGAGATCGAGCAGGCGCTTGGCGTCGATCCCTCACCCGAGTTCCTCGCCCGTGTGCGGGTGCGCGTGTCCAGCGACCCCGCAGCTTCGCAGTCGAAGTGGTATCTGCGCTGGCCGGCGGCGGCAGCAGGCGTCGCGGCAACGGCGCTTGTTGTCGCCATTTACGTCGGGCCCGCTCCGCCGGACACGTCAGCTGTTCCCGCGTCGGCGGCGCCGACCGTTGTCGCTACGGATTCATCGTCGGCCCCTCGCCAGACGGCGGACCGCGGTGCTTCGGCGACGCCCGACGCCGCTTCGACGATCGCTGAACGGCCGGCTCGCGAGCGACCGACGGCAGTACCTGCGGCCACTGAACGCGAAGTCCTGCCGCGTGCGTTTCCTGAGGTCCTCCTTTCGGCGGCGGAGTCCAGAGGATTCGAAACACTGGTTGGCAAGGTTCAGCGCGGGGAACTGACGATCACCGTCGATGAGCAGACAGCGGAGGGCGTCGCGCGGAATGAGCTGACCGACCTGTTCATCGCGCCGATTACGATTCGCCCGCTCGATTCAGCAGGCGCGACGGAAGGAGCAGAGGAATGAGGAAACGAACGGGTGTCGTCGTCGCCGGCCTGCTGGCGCTGTCCATGTGCGTGGTGGAGGCTCAGGCGCCCGAGAAGGCGCCGGCACCCGGTGCGGAGCAGAAGCCGACGCCTTTGGGGGGGCCACAGCCGGCGCCAGCCAGCCCGAGTCTGGTGCCCATCGGCTCGAATCTGATTCCAATCGAGATTCAGGTCGTCATTTCGCGATTCAAGGATGAGAAGAAGGTCTCCAGCCTGCCCTATACGCTGGCCGTCAACGCCAACGACCCGGCCGGAAATACCCGCCTGAGAATGGGGGCCGACGTGGCGGTCCCGACGAGCGTGTTCACTCCGGCGACGACCGGCGACAAGGGCCAGAACGTCAATCCGTTGACCAGCTTCAGTTACAAGAGCGTCGGCACAAACATCGACTGCAGTGCTCGCAGCACACCGGACGGACGCTTTTCGGTCGCCCTGTCGGTTTCAGAGACCTCAGCGGTGGCTGCGGAGGCCCAGGCCTCGGGCACGCCGCGTGTGGCGAATGCGCCGATCTTCGGCAACTTCCAGACGAATACGACACTGCTTCTCGGAAACGGTCAGACGAGACAGTTCAACGCCGCCACCGATCGGATTACGGGCGAAATCGTTCGCGTGGACGTGACCTTGAGAGTGTTGAAGTGAATGCGGGCAGGCGGGTCCGCCTCTACGCGCCGCCCGGCAGCGAGTGCTCCGCGATCAACAGGTCGCTGACGACGCGGCCGCCGATCAGATGCTCCTGGATGATCCGCTCGAGCGCGGGCGGATCGCACTCCCGATACCAGGTGCCTTCCGGATAGACCACCGCAACCGGCCCGCCCTCGCAGATGCGAAGACAGTTCGCCTTCGACCGCAGGACGCCACCCTGCTCGGACAGGCCGAGCTCCTGGAGCCGCCGCTTGAGGTACTCCCACGCCGCAACCCCCCGCTCGTAGTCGCAGCACTTCGGCTTCGTCTGCTCCGAGCAGAGGAAGATGTGTCGTCGAGCGACGGGGATGCCGATGGTGACCGCTTTCTTTTCCTGTTTCTCGCGTACTTCGGATGATTCGGACATGCTTGTGTCAGCGTACACCGAGATACGGGCGCCGGGGCTCGGGATCCGGGGGCCCGGGGCTCGGGGCTCGGGGCTCGGGATCCGGGCCTCGGGATCCGAGGCTCGGAATCTGAAAGACGCGGCTTCGACGCCCTCACGGTTCCACGATTCATCTTCTGAATGAGCTGTACAATCCCGAGCCCCGAGCCCCGAGCCCCGAGCCCCGAGCCCCGAGCCCCGAGCCCCGAGCCCCGAGCCCCGAGCCCCGAGCCCCGAGCCCCGAGCCCCGACCCCCG
>DASUGH010000017.1:0-5229 GCA_036274155.1 Vicinamibacterales bacterium
GCACGGCACCATCTACGTCGAGCCCGACGTCCAGGGCACGCTCGTTCAGGATTGCGAAGTCTGCTGCAACCCATGGCGGGTCGAGGTCTGGTGGGAGGATGGCGAGCGCTACGTCAACGTGACCCGCGGCGACGGCTCCGAGTAGCTCACTCCACTTTCACCCGCCTCGTTTCGATCGTCTTTCCATCAACGATCACGTCGATCGTGTACTCGCCCACCGGGAACCCGTCGGCTGCCTGAAAGCGGAAGTCGGTCGCCGCCTGGTCGTTGTACGCCACCTTCTTCGTGACTTCGTGAAGGGCGCGGCCGTAGAGGCTCCATTTCACCGTGATGGTGCCTTTGCCACGGCCATCCGAGAGGACGGACACGTACATCGTGTCTTCCGGGCGGAACGAGATGGCGTGCCTGCCGACGCTGTGATCCGTGTTGAGCGTTTTCCCCGTCTGAATGCCGACGATCTTCAGCGGCTCGGTTGGCCCGCAGGCCACACACCAGAGGGCGGCAACGATAACAGCAGCAGTTCTCATCAAACTCCGGGGCTCAATACGACTTGGCGAACCACGCGTTCGCGGTCGCCGGCTTTCCGCACTTCAGGCACACCTTCCCCTCGACAGACGCCCCCGTGAAGGGGATGTTCCGGATGGTAGCCTGCGTCTCGTTCTTGATCGCCGTCTCGCAGTCGGCCGAACCGCACCACGGTGAGATCACGAATCCAGGCCGCCCCTCCATGATCTGCTTGAACTCGTCGTACGAGCTGGTCTCGCTCGTGTGTTCGGTTCGGAACTGCACCGCACGGTCGAAAAGCGCGCGCTGAATCGTGGCCAGCAGCTGCTCGATGTGAGCGGCCAGGCCATCCGTCGGTGTAAAGGACTTCTCCCGCGTGTCGCGGCGGGCCAGCACGACCTGCGATTTCTCGATGTCCTTCGGACCGATCTCCAGACGAAGCGGGACGCCGCGCATCTCCCACTCGTTGAATTTCCAGCCGGGGGTCTGCGAGTCGCGATCGTCCAGCATCACGCGCACGCCGCGGGCGACCAGCTCGTCGCGAATCGCCTGCGCCCTGGGCAGCACGGTTTCGCGCCAGTTGCCACGTGGAATCGGCACGATGACCACCTGATACGGCGCGATGCGGGGTGGCAGGATCAGGCCGCCTTCGTCGCCGTGCGTCATGATCACGCCGCCGATCATCCGCGTCGACACGCCCCACGACGTCGTCCAGGCGTACTGAAGCGACTTGTCGCGCGCCTGGAAGCGGATCTCGTAGCTCTTCGAAAAGTTCTGCCCGAGGTTGTGCGAGGTGCCGGCCTGCAGCGCCCGGCCGTCCCGCATCAGCGCTTCGATCGAGTAGGTGCGCTCGGCGCCCGCGAACTTCTCGCTCTCGGTCTTCTGGCCGTCGATGACCGGCATGGCCAGCTCGCTCTCGGCGAAGTCCTTATAGACGCCGAGCATCTTCCGGGTTTCCTCTTCAGCCTCTTCCGCCGTTTCGTGCGCGGTATGGCCCTCCTGCCACAGGAACTCCGTCGTGCGGAGGAACAGCCGCGTCACCTTTTCCCAGCGGACGACGTTCGCCCACTGGTTAATCAGGATCGGCAGGTCGCGCCACGACTGAATCCACTTCGCGTACATGACGCCGATGATGGTTTCCGACGTCGGCCGCACCACGAGGCGCTCTTCGAGCGGTTCGTTGCCCCCCTGCGTGACCCAGGCCACCTGCGGCGCGAAGCCTTCGACGTGCTCGGCTTCCTTCATCAGCAGGCTTTCCGGGATGAACAGCGGAAAGTACGCGTTGACGTGCCCGGTCGCCTTGAAGCGCCTGTCCAGCGCCTGCTGCATCAGTTCCCAGATCGCGTACCCGTATGGACGGATGACCATGCACCCCTTGACGGGTGAATAGTCGGCAAGCTCGGCGCGGCGGACCACATCGAGATACCAGCGGCCGAAATCCTGCGACTGGGGGGTAATGGATTCTGGAAAATCCGGAATCTGTTCGTTAGACATGAAGACTCAGATCAAATCCCAACGCCCAACTCCCAAGTCCCAGACGTTCCCTCGGATCCGACTTTGGAAGTGGGGAATTGGAAGTTGGGAGTTGCGCCTCGTCAGAGGCGTCGCACGTCGGCAAAGTGCTTCTTGAAGTGTATATCGTCGCGGTCGGGGAAGTCGGCGCGGAAGTGTCCCCCGCGCGTCTCCTCGCGCCGCAGAGCCGCCCGCGCGATCAGAAAGCCCACGGTCGCCAGGCTCGCCAGCCGGCGCCGCTCCCTGTCGTCCGGCGCTGACGACAGCCCTCTCCTGCCCGTGGCGCGCCACTCCCGCAGGTGCGACACGGCCGTCCGCAGGCCATCAGCCGTACGCACGAGCCCCACATGCCGCCACATCAGCTCGCGGATTCCGGCAGGCGTGGGATCGTCGCCTGGGCCCGCGTAATCGTCGATCGGGTCACCGGGCGAGCCTGTCAGCGCTGCCGTCACGACGGCCCCCTGCATCGCCACGGCTGCGCGTGCCCCGAACACGAGTCCCTCGAGCAGCGAGTTACTGGCGAGGCGATTGGCGCCATGTACGCCGGTGCAGGCGACCTCTCCAGCCGCGAACAAGCGGGGAACGGACGTCCGCCCATGCAGATCGGTCTCAACGCCGCCCATCATGTAGTGCGCGGCTGGACTGACGGGCACGCGGTCAGTCGTGAGATCAAAACCGGCAGCTCGACACACCTCCACGATGGTCGGAAACCGCTTCCGGATGTACGCCCCGTCAAGGTGCGCCATCGTCAGGTAGACCGGTGCACCGGTCCGCGCCACTTCCTTGACGATGGCCCGTGCCACCAGATCGCGAGACGCCAGATCCCCGGCCGGTTCGTAGCGTGTCATGAATGGTTCGCCGGCATCGTTGATGAGCCGCGCGCCTTCTCCTCGCAGCGCCTCGGAGAGCAGGAAACGCGGCGCGTCCCCGGCACTGAGGACGGTCGGGTGAAACTGCACGAACTCGAGGTCGGCGACGCGCGCTCCAGCCTCGAACGCCATCGCGATGCCGTCGCCCGTCGCAATCGGTGGGTTCGTCGTCTCGCGGTACACCTGCCCTGCACCGCCGGTGGCGATCAACGTGCGTTGTGCCTCGACCCGCTGCAGCGTCTTTCCGTCCCGCTCGACGAAGGCTGCCCCGGCGCATTCCCCACTGGCGGTCGTGACCAGCTCCATCACCAGCGCATCGTCACAAATCGTGACGTTGGGATGAGCCGAGACCTTCTTCCCGAGCACGCGGGCGATCTCCCGCCCGGTTGCGTCATGCGCATGGAGCACGCGCCGAACGGTGTGTGCGGCTTCGCGGCCGAGCGCGGGCTGGCCGTCTGCCGCGCGATCGAACGCGGCGCCCCAGTCCAGCAGCTCACGCACGTAGCGGGGCCCCTCTTCCGTGAGCGCGCGCACCGCCTCCGGCGCACACAGTCCGTCGCCGGCGGCCATCGTGTCGCTCGCGTGAAGCTCGGGCGAATCGTCTGCGCCAACGGCGGCAGCGATTCCACCTTGCGCGTAGCCGGTGTTGCTCTCTTGTGGATTGGCTTTGGTGAGGATGACGACACGGCCGGCTTCGGCGAGCGAGATCGCCGCACGCAGGCCGGCAATACCGCTGCCGATCACCAGGAAGTCGCCGCCGATGGGCACGGTGCTATCCTATCAATGCCGTCGCCGAGGAATGTGGTCCGCCTTCCGCCTTTGCGCTGCGCGCTACGGCGGACAGGGAAGGTGGACACGACGGACCAGCGCTCGCCCGTGACGAATCCCCCTGCCCAGCCCGTTCGGATCGATGTTCAGACCGGCGATCGCACATCCGCGATCTGGATCGGCGAAGGGGTCGTCGACCAGCTGCCCGCGCTGCTCGACGCGCAGCGTATCGGCGCGCGCCGCTTCATCGTGTCGAACCCGGTGATCTGGCGTTTTCACGGCCCGCAGATTCAGCGGGCGCTCGGCGGTGGCGAAGCCATCCTGATTCCTGACGGCGAGCGCTTCAAGAACCTGCAGTCGGTCTCGCGCATTTACGAGGCGCTCATCAGGGGCGGCGCCGACCGGGGCAGCGCGTTGATTGCGGTCGGTGGAGGCGTCATCGGCGACACGGCAGGATTCGCCGCCGCGACCTATTTGCGCGGCATCACCCTCGTCCAGGTGCCGACAACGCTGCTCGCGCAGGTGGACAGCTCGGTCGGCGGCAAAGTCGGCGTCAACCACGCGCTCGGCAAGAATCTCATTGGCGCGTTCCACCAGCCGGCCGTGGTGGCCATCGACCCGATGCTGCTCCGCACACTGCCGCGCCGCGAATTCCGATCAGGCCTGTACGAGGTCGTCAAGTACGGGATGATCGCCAGCCGCGATCTGTTCGACCGGATCGCGCAGCACAGCAAGGCCATCTTCGCGTGCGATCCAGCCGTGCTCGGCCCGGCCATCGTCGACTCCTGCCGCATCAAGGCCGATGTCGTCTCGCAGGACGAGCGCGAGAGTGGACTGCGCCGAATCCTCAATTACGGGCATACGGTCGGACACGCGCTCGAATCGGTCACGAAATACCGGCGGTACCTCCACGGCGAGGCGATTGCCTACGGCATGCTGGCGGCCGCGGATCTGGCTGTGGCGCGTGGAGCCCTGGCCGAGCGCGAGCGGCAGGCGCTGGCGCAGCTGATCACGCTGCTCGGCCCGCTGCCGCCGATTGCAGACCTGGCGATCGCCGACGTGCTCGAAGCCATTCGGCGGGACAAGAAGGTCGTGCACGGGAAGCTGCACTTCGTCATCGCGATTGAAATCGGCGCGACGATGACGATCGATGACGTCACCGAAGAGGAACTGCACGACGTCCTGACGCGGCTTGGCTTGAAGGGCTGAAGGTTACGCGTCCTCCGCGATGCCGTATTCCTTCAGCTTCTGCAGCATGGTCTTGTAGCTGATCTGCAGGGCTTCGGCGGCCCGCTGCTTGTTCCCGGCCGCCTCGCGGAGGGCGCGTTCGAGCTTGCGCCGTTCAACCTCGCTGGTCACGCGGCGCAGCACATCGGTCATGGTGCCGGTGAGGTCGATCTCCTCCCACGGTGAGGCAACAGGAGCGGCCGGCGGCGGCTGACGGAACGAGAGGTTCAGGTGCCGCGGCTGGATTGTCTCGCCGTCGCAGAGAATCACCGCGCGCTCGATGCAGTTCTGGAGCTCGCGGACGTTGCCCGGCCAGCTGTAGCTGTTCAACTCGTCGAGGGCTGACGTC
>DASUGH010000018.1:0-111379 GCA_036274155.1 Vicinamibacterales bacterium
CTTCCCGCAGGACGGCGAGTACGACGTGCAGGTCTGGCTGATGCGGGACCGCAACGACGAAATCGAAGGCCTCAAGGGGACGCACGAACTCGAAGTGCTGCTCGACCGCGACCGCGTCGCGTCGTTCACCATTTCCCCCCGGCGACGCGGCGAGTCCGACCAGTTGCTCGATGCCAACCTCAAGGCCCGCATCGCAGTGCCGGCCGGGCCCCACGACGTCGGTGTGACATTTGTCGCCCGGCCGTTCTCGCTGCTGGAGTCGAATCGGCAGCCGCTCAACGTCCATTACAACTTCTACCGGCATCCGCGGCTCGGGCCGGCCGTGTTTCAGGTCTCGATCACCGGCCCGTTCGACGCCACCGGTCCCGGCGACACTCCCAGCCGCCGGCGGATTTTCATCAGCCGCCCGACGGGGCCCGACGACGAAGACACCTGCGCCCGGCGCATCCTGGCTCAACTCGCCCGGCGTGCCTGGCGGCGATCCTCGTGAACCCGCAGTTCCTGTTCCGGATCGAACGGGACCCCGCACACGTGCCCGCCAGCCACGTTTACAACGTCAGCGATCTGGAACTCGCCTCGCGGCTCTCCTTCTTCCTCTGGAGCAGCATTCCCGACGACGAGCTGCTCGACGCGGCGGAGCGCCGCACCCTGAGAGATCCGGCGGTGCTGCAGCGGCAGGTTCGCCGCATGCTGGCCGATCCAAAGGCGCAGTCGCTGGTGACCAACTTCGCCGGCCAGTGGCTGTTCCTGCGCGAGCTGCGCAACCGCAACCCCGACCTCCTCGTATTCCCGGATTTCGACGACAACCTGCGCCAGGCGTTCCAGCGTGAAACCGAGATGCTCTTTGCCAGCATCGTCCGTGAGGATCGCAGCGTGTTCGATCTGATGAACGCCGACTACACGTTCGTCAACGAGCGCCTGGCGCGGCACTACGGCATCCCCAACGTGTACGGCACCGACTTCAGGCGCGTGCCGGTGACCAACGACGCACGGAAAGGGCTGCTCGGGCAGGGAAGCATCCTCACCGTCACCTCCGCCCCCAACCGCACGTCACCGGTGACGCGCGGAGCCTGGATTCTGGAGAATCTCCTGGGCAGCCCGGCGCCGCTCCCGCCGCCGAACGTGCCGGCGTTTCCCGAAGCGCAGAGCGGACAGGGGATCACCCAGCAGGCGTCGACGGTTCGCGATCGCATGCTGGCGCATCGCACCAACGCGCCGTGCCGTGGCTGCCATCAGATCATGGATCCCATCGGTCTCGCCCTCGAGAACTTCGACGGCGTTGGCCGGTGGCGGACCACCGATTCCAGCTTCCCAATCGACGCCGCCGGGCAGCTCGTCGATGGCACAGCGGTCAGCAGCCCGCAGAGCCTGAGAGCGGCGCTCCTCACCTATCCCGACGCCTTCGAGCAGACGCTCACCGAAAAGCTGCTGATGTACGCCGTGGGCCGATCCGCGCACTACACCGACATGCCGTTCGTACGCGCAATCGTGAGAGACGCCGCACGCGAGAACCACCGCTTCTCAGCGCTCGTGCTCGGGATCGTGAACAGTCCGCCGTTTCAGATGCGGGTCAAGGGAGCAGAGCCATAAGCCGGAGCCCGGAGCCGGGAGCCAACAGGACTCACTGATGTTCATCCACAAAACCCACCTGTCGCGTCGCACGTTCCTCCGCGGAGCCGGCGTCACGCTCTCGCTGCCGCTGCTCGAATCGATGGTGCCGGCGCTGACGCCGCTCAGGCTCACGGCGGCCACGCCGCGGTCGCGGCTCGCCTGCATCTACGTTCCGCACGGGGCGACGATGTACAAGTGGACGCCGACGGCCGAGGGCAAAGACTCCGCGATGACGGAGATTCTCAGCCCGCTCGAGAAATACCGCGACAAGCTCACGGTGGTGAGCAATCTGTATCACGCCAGCGCCACCGGCGCGGATGCCGGGGCCGAGCATGCGCGCTCCGCGGCGATCTATCTGAGCGGCGGACGTCCGCAGAAGAACGCCGTACGTGTGGGCGTGACGATGGACCAGATCGCCGCGTCGCAGATCGGCCAGGACACCCCGCTGCCGTCGCTGGAGCTCGGCATCGAGGACGTGAGCCTGAGCTGCGGCGCCGGCTACGGCTGCGCCTACTTCAACACCATCTCGTGGCGCACACCGACGGCGCCGCTGCCGGTCGAGAACAGCCCGCAGGCCGTCTTCGAAAAGCTGTTCGGCGACGGCGGCACCTCGGAGCAGCGGCTCGGCAGGAAGCGCGAGGACAGCAGCATCCTCGATTCGATCCGCGAGCAGACGCGCGCCCTGCAGGGCGGGCTTCCGGCCTCGGATCGCGCCCGTGTCAGCGCCTACCTCGACGACATTCGCGAGATCGAGCGGCGCATCCAGACCGTGCTGCAGCGCGGCGAGACGCAAGCCGTCCCCGACGCTCCGGTCGGGATCCCGGAGGCCTTCGAGGACCACGTCAAGCTGATGTACGACCTGCTGACGCTCGCCTATCAGAGCGAGACGACACGGGTCTCAACGCTGATGTACGCGAAGGATCTGAGCCCGGCGAGCTATCCGAACAGCGGCAATCGGGGCGGATTCCACGGCGCGTCGCACCACGCCAATGTGCGCGATCGCATGGACCAGTTCTCGCTGATCAACAAGTACCACGTGCAGATGTTCGAGTACTTCGTCTCGAAGCTCGCCGGCATCAACGACGGCGACGGCTCGCTGCTCGATCACTCGATGCTGCTCTACGGCAGCAGCATGAGCAATGGCAACCAGCACGACCACGGCCCGCTGCCGCTGATTCTGGTGGGTGGGGCGTCGGGACAGCTTCAAGGCAACCGGCACATCATGCCGAAAGAGCAGACGCCGATGTCGAACCTGCTGCTCGGCATGCTCGACAAGCTCGGCGTCCACCAGGAGACGTTCGGCGACAGCACCGGCAAGCTGGAGATCTGAGCGGCAGCTTACCGGTCGTGACCCTTGCCACGGCCGTTGCCCTTGCTCTTTCCCTTCTCGTCGTCGTGTCCCTTCGACGACTGCACCGGCACGGCCTTCGTCGTCTGCACCGGGACGACCTTCGACGTCTGCACCGGAACCGCCTGACGCCGGTTGCCGCCCTGGTCGTTGTCGTTGTCACGACCTGACCGCCGGCGCTCGCCGATGTCTGAGTACATCACGGCAACGTGGCGGCTGCGGCCGCGCGCCTCCATGACCCGCTCGGGCGGAATCCGGTAGTGCTCGGAGAGGAACCGCAGGTGAACGAGGTTCACGACATCGTCGTCGGCGAGCCTGATCGTCTTCCACTGGCTCTTCGGCTTCTTGTAGTGGCCGTAGGCGTGCCCATAGGGCGGCCCCGGCGCGTACGCCACCGGCACGTAATAAATGTCAGGCCGGAGCCCGTAGTGCACGGAGATGTCCCACCACGTACGGCCCCGCTGACGCATCTCGATCACCCGCATCGGCGGCACGCGCGCCTCGCGCGCGATGAACAGCACGACCGGCAGCTCATCGTCGGAGATGCGCCGCTCGCGGATGACGACGACCTCGCGTTCGGGGACGTGATAGTAGTTCGCCACCGCCACATGAAAGTCGCCGATGCGCGCCGACACGTTGACGGCCGTCTGCGCCGACGCCGCATGTGGCGTGAAAATCGACGCAAGAATGAACAGGCACCCACCGATGGCTTGCCGCTTCATGAACAGACTCCCTTCGGATTTCTCCGAAGGAGGTGGCAAGAGGTGAGCCACCCCTGAACCTGCGGCCGAAAGTGACGCAGCGCCAAGCAGTAGCGGAACGGAAACCGGATCGCTGCCCGCAGCGGACAGGCGTCAGAATCGTGCGCCGGATACGAATCTGTCGGTCGTCCTTTTTTGATGAGTTTGAATCAATGGGCGGTCCTGCGTCAGTATCGTGGGCCTGACTCCCCGTTTCATTCCGCGAATACGACGTCTCACCCGACTCGCCGTCGTCTGTCTTCCGCTCTCGGTGCTGACGTCCTGTGGAAGCACGCAAGTCAGTCCCGGCTGCACCTTCGGGCTGACCGCGTCCCAGCGTGAGCTGCCGGCTGCCGGAAACACGAGTGGAACGGCGAGTGTCGTCTCGAGCTCCACCTCTGAGGGATGCTCCTGGGAAGTTCATTCGGACGCCAGCTGGCTGTCACTGAGTGGAACTCTTTCCGGAACACGCCAGGCGAGCTTCACGTACACGGCCAGCCCGAATCCGGCCGCGACGCCAAGGACTGCGACCTTGATTCTGCAGTCGTCCGGCGGCGGCAGCCCGCAGGCGACCGTCACGATCACGCAGAGCGGTTCATCGCCCCTCGTCGTCGGTGCGGACGCGCAATCCGAAATACCCGCGGGAGGCGGCAACTTTTCGTTCTCCGTGAGGTCGGCAGTGCTTCCGTCGGCGACGAGCGATGCGCAGTGGCTCGTGATTCTCGGAGTGGCGCCCGCAAGTGGGGGATCCGAGGACAGCACCGTCAACTATCACGCCGACAGCAACGGCACCGGTCAGCCGAGAATTGCCCATGTTTCGCTCACCGATGGTGCGTCGACGGTGGTCCATACCGTTACGCAACGGGCTGCCGGATCGGTTGTTGTCGCCGTCGAACCGAGTGTCACGACGGTTCCGGCAACGGGTGGTGCGTTCAGCGTGAGCGTGACGAGTGGCGGATCCTGGACGGCAAAGAGCGACTCGACCTGGATCAGAATCACGTCGGCACTCTCGGGCTCGGGAAACGGAACGGTCAGCTATTCGGTCGACCCGAACACCGGCATCACACGAACCGGTGGGATCACGATCTCGACCAGCACCGCCATGGTCGTTCACTCGGTCAATCAATCGGGCCGCTGCGACATCATCCTCAGTCCGTCGTCGCAGACAGTGGCCGCCAGCGGCGGCACCGGTGCCCTCAACATCACGACGACCTCCGATTGTTCCGAATGGAGTGCCACGGTGGATGGAGCTCCATGGATCACCATTGAGTCCGCGGCGACCGGCTCGGGTTCAGGAGCAATCACCTATTCGGTGGCCGCCAATCCCGGCGGGCAGCGGTCCGGCCGGATTCTCGTCAGCGCCGACTCCGTCACCGCCGCGTTTACCATCACGCAGGCCAGCCAGGACTGCAGCCTCGCCCTGAGCCCACCTCCGCCCGTTCCTTTGCCGGCGACAGCCGGCACCGACTCGCTCCGTGTCACCTCGACCTGCTCGTCGTGGACGGCATCGGTTCCGGATGCGACCGCCAGCTGGCTGACCCTCATGACGACCAGCGGTTCCGGCAACGGAACAATCGCCTTCACGGTGGCGCAAAATCCCGGCAGCGCCCGGATGACCAGGATTCGCGTGACCGCCGGTTCGTCCGTGCAGGAGTTCACGGTGAGTCAGGCATCCGGGATCGTGACTCCGTTTCTCGTCGTGAGCTCCACCGCTGCGACACCTCCCGGCGTGGACTGTCTGCTCGATCCGAGCGGCTCTTCCTCCTACATCGTCAGGTGCCTCTTCAACGCCGCCGGTACAGAACCGCCCAACCCGGTGATAGCCGGATACCTGCTGGAGCTGCTGGTCGCCCCGTCCGACGCACGCGCGCTCGGTTCGGGAGGCTTCGTCATCAATCCGACCATCGGCTGCGTGACGAGCGTACCGACGAACACGCCGACGAGCCTGCCAGTCAGATTGACCATCACGGTCCAACCGGGCTTTCCGCCTCCGGCTCCCCTGATAAGGATGCTGACGTTCTTCAGAACCGGCGGCTGCTGACAGCCCGTGGTGAAAACCACTTACCGGGCTGTGAGGGCACCGAGACAAACCACAGAGGTACCGAGAGCACAGAGAAAAGCGCCAGCTTCTACCAGATCTTCACGCGCTCGTTTGGTGGCCGGTACAGCTTGTCGCCGGGGCGCAGATTGAACGCCTCGTAGAACGCGTCGATGTTCGTGAGCGGCACGAAGGCGCGGAACATGCCGGGGGAGTGGGAGTCGGTGAGGAGCTGATTGCGGAGTGCCTCGTCGCGTGATTTGAACCTCCAGACCTGTCCATAGCCGAGAAAGAACCGCTGATCGCCTGTGAAGCCGTCGATTACCGGCGGCTGTTTGCCGTCCAGCGAGATCTTGTACGCACGATAGGCCACGGCGATCCCGCTCAGGTCGCCGATGTTCTCGCCCATCGTCTGGCGGCCGTTGATCTTCAGGTCGGGCAGCGGCGCGTACGACTCGAACTGCGCGCCCAGCCGTGACGCGCGCGCCTCGAACGCCTTGACGTCGGCAGCGGTCCACCAGTCGCGGAGGTTGCCGTCGCCGTCCGACTTGCGCCCCTGATCGTCGAACCCGTGGCTGATCTCGTGGCCGATCACCGAGCCGATGGCCCCGTAGTTCACCGCGTCGTCGGCATCGACGTCGAAGAAGGGCGGCTGCAGGATGCCGGCCGGGAAGGTGATCTCGTTGTTGGACGCGCTGTACGAGGCGTTGACCGTCTGCGGCGTGAACCCCCAACGCCACCGTTCCACCGGCTTCCCGAGCCGCGCCCACACGTCGGCGCTCTGGAAGCGGCGCGACCGCATGACGTTGCCGACCAGATCGTCGCCGCTGACCTCCAGCGCCGTGTAGTCGCGCCACTTATCTGGATAACCAATCTTCATCGTGTACTTCGCGAGCTTGGCCTGCGCCTGGGCCCTGGTCGCCGGCGACATCCATTCGAGCTCGTCGATCCCCGACTTGAATGCGGCGAGGAGATTGCGGACGAGCGCGTCCATCCGCGCCTTCGCCTCGGGCTTGAAGTACTTGTCGATGTACAGGCGGCCAACCGCTTCGCCGAGTGCATCCTCCACCGCGCTCACACCGCGCTTCCACCGCGGCGCGTCCTGCTCGCGGCCGCCGATGACGCCGCCGTTGAAGCGGAACTGCGCGTCGGCGAACACCGCCGGCAGGTAGGCGGCGTAGGCGCTGATCGTGCCGAACGTCAGGTATTCCTTCCAGACGCCGATGGGCGTACCGCCGAGCATGTCACCCACGGCACGCACGTAGTCCGGCTGACGCACGACGACCTCGGTGACTTGCCGTCTGACGGGGTCTTTCACGCCGTTGGCCGCGTCGAGCGCGGCGCCAGCCGCAATCGCCTCGTTGAAGTAGGACTGCCAGTTGAAGTGAGGCGTCCCGGCCTGCAGCACCGCCACCGCCATCTTGTTATAGGTGGCGTCGCGATCGCGGCTGCGCGCCCGATCCCACTGCCGCCCCGCGAGCTCGGTTTCGAGGGCCAGGATCCGCTCGGCAGCGCCGCGTGGATCGGGCTGTCCGGCAAGCGTCAGGAGCGACGTGATGTAACGGACGTAGGCGTCGCGGATGCCCGCGAACTTCTCGTCCTTCCGCCAGTAGTAGTCGCGATCGGGCATGCCGAGACCGGACTGGTTCACGAGGACGATGTAGACGGCCGACTGCTTGGGATCCTGGCCGACGGTGACGGCAAACGGCACGCGAACGCCAATCTGCGCGGCGCGGATGAAGGCGGCCGGCAGGTCGTCGGCCTTCTTGACGGCAGCGATGGCCGAGAGCTCAGCCGCCAGCGGCTGCACGCCAAGCGCCTCGATGCGCGCCTCGTCCATGAAGCTTCGATAGTAGGCGCCAATCTTCGCCTTCACCGACCCGGGCTCGGATGGACTGGCACCCGCTTCCTCGATCAGGCCTCTGACGGCGACGGACGCCTCGTCGCGCAGCTTCGCGAACGTGCCCCAGTTCGTCATGTCGGCCGGTATCTGTGTGCGGTCGGCCCACGCGCCGTTGACGAAGCGGAAGAAGTCGTCCTGCGGACGGACCGTGCGGTCCATGCCGGCGACATCGATGCCGAGCGATGGCCCGCCCGGCGTGTTCTGGGCGGAGATGACGAGCGACGCCGCGACCAGGAGCGCCGCCGTCAGTGCATGAGTCGAGCGCTTCATGGCGGCGATCATAACGCGACGGGCCACCGGCCGCGGCGCGCCGCCGCACGAAGTCTTGCGGTTCTCTGACAATTCCTTGACAAGACCAGCCGGACGGGCGCGTACGATGGCCCGGTCGCTCATGCGCGCCAATCCTATCAAGCGGTTGCTGTTGTTTCTGGCAGTGCTGACCCTGCCGACGCTCGCCATCGTGGCGCAGGGCCTCATGATCGAGTCCATGGACCGCGAGATCGCCGAGAGTCGAACGCGCGAACGCATCCGCGATATGCGGCGACGCCTGGCGGCGGAGGTCGGTCAGGACATGTTCGCGTTGCTCGAGCGCATCAAGGGGCAGGAGGTGGCCAACGCGCCTGGTCCCGTCATCCTCCAGCCGGGCACGTACTCCGATCCCGCCGTGGTGCTCGTGGGTCGTATCAACGGTAAAGAGCTGATGTGGCCCTGGAACAAACGCTATGCGTTTGCCGACGCGCACCGCGAGCGGATGAAGGACCCGCCGTTTGCGCAGATGGTAGAAGACGCCCGGCGCGCAGAGAGCGAAAAAGACCTCACGCGAGCCGCCGATTTTTACCGGGCGTTGATTTCAGCCGCCCGCACCAACGGGCAGCTGGCGTACGCGCGGCTTGGACTTGCGCGAGTCCTGCGAAAAGCGGGAGCCGTCTCGGAGGCCGTAGCCGCTTACCGTCGCGTGCTGGACGGCCCGTCCGATACGGTTGCTCCTTGCTCAATTCGCCGGTTCTATCCGGATGAGCGCCGCGTCGTTCTCCTCGGTCAACACGTACAGGTAGCCGTCCGGTCCCTCGCGGACGTCGCGGATGCGCTGCCCGAGCTCACGCAGCATCGGCTCCCGGCGGATCTCGTCCCACTTGTCGTTGAACTCGATGCGGTTGATCTGCCCGGTGCGCGGGCTCTCGCCCTGACGCAGGCCGCCGACAAAGACGTTCCGTTTCCAGCCGGGAAACTTGTCGCCCGTGTAGAAGGTCATCCCCGACAGAGCGATCGAGGGCACCCAGACAACCCACGGCTGCTCCATCCCCTCCTGCCAGGGATTGTTGGACACTTTCGGCCCCGAGTAGCTGCGGCCGTAGCTGATCACCGGCCAGCCATAGTTCTTGCCGGCCTGGATGACGTTGATCTCGTCGCCGCCGTTCGGTCCCTGCTCGCTGGCCCAGACCTCACCCGTCTCGGGGTTCACGGCGAGCCCGAGCTGGTTGCGGTGGCCCATCGAGTAGATCTCGGGCTTGTATCCGGTGCGGCCGACGAACGGATTGTCGGGCGGCACGGTCCCATCGTCACGGAGACGCAGCAGCTTGCCGCCGTAGTTGCCTGGATCCTGCGAAGGCGCGTTCGCGCCTTCCGTCGAGCGGCCAAGGCTCATGTAGATCATCCCGTCGCGCCCAAAGACGATGCGCGAGGCCTCGGTCGTGACGTCGCTCGAGAACAGCTCCTTGAAGTCAGTGAGTCCGGAACCGTTCCAGGTTGCGCGAGCAAGCGTGGCCACGCTCGTCGGCGCGGCGCCACGACCACGGCCACCGGCTGGCGCACCGGCGGGAGCGGCGCCGCCCGCAGGCGCGGCAACCGGCTTGTGATAGGTGAGGTAGACGAACTTGTTCTCGGCAAAGCGCGGGTGCAGCGCGATGTCCATGAGACCCTGCAACCCTTGCGCGGCAACCGCTGGTACGCCGGGCAACAGCCTGGGGTCGAGCACGCCGTTGCGCACGATGCGAAGACAACCGGGCCGCTCGGTAATCAGGATGGCGCCGTCCGGCAGAAATGCCATCCCCCACGGATGCGTGAGCCCCTTGGTGACGACCAGCTTCAGATTCCGGTGCGCCGGCACGGCGGACTCGGCCATAATCACGCCTTCGGGCAGCGTTGGGGCGGACCAGTTGACTGGAGGCACGAGCGGCGTCATCGGATTACGTCCGCCGCCACGTCCCGCCCCCGCCGCGCCGGCCGCGCCTCCTGGCGCTCCCGCTGCCGCCTGGCCCGCCGCCCCGCCAGCCGCGCCCTGGGCACCTCGCCCTTGTGCCTGACCCTGGCCGGCGCGTCCGCCTCGTGCTCCTCCAACAGCCGCCTGACAAGCCGGCGCCGCTGACGCCGCCGGCTGCGGCGCCTGTTCCGCCGTCGGCACCGCGACTACAGCAGCCAACGCCGCACCGACGGCACACGACACGATCGAGCCACGCAACAGCATGGGCATTGCAAGTCTCCTTGAGCGGGCCAGTATAGTCTGCGGGTCGCCCAACCGAGGAAAATGAACCATGCGCTCGCGACGTGCGTCTCTTACACTCGCCGCCATGATGGCGCTGGCTGCGTCCTCTGAATCGCAGCTCGTGAGTGCGGCCGAGATCAGCGTCCTCTGCTCGAACGGCTTCAAAGCGGTGATGGAGGAGCTCGTCCCGCAGTTCGAGCGCGCTTCAGGACACAGCGTTGTGGTTCGCTATGGTGTGTCCACCCTATTGAAGCGCGAGATCGACGCCGGTCAGGCCTTCGACATCGCCGTGCTGACCCCACAACTGATCGACGATCTCGTGCGGCAGGGAACGATCGCGGCCGACACTCGCACGCCGCTTGCCCGTTCGGGGATGGGGATCGCAATCCGGCCCGGCGCCGCCAGACCGGACATCAGCACGACCGACGCCTTGAAACGTACGCTTCTCTCGTCGTCCATTGCGTACGCACGCGAGGGCGCGGGCGGATTGTTTTTTGCCGACCTGGCGAAACGGCTGGAGATAGCAGACGCGCTGCAGCCGAAGAGCAAAATCACGACGACCGGAGAGGAAGTCGGCGAGTCGGTGGCCCGCGGCGACGCCGCGCTCGGGGTTTTGCCTTTGAGCGAGATTCTGTCGCTGCGTGGCGTGGAGGTGCTCGGACCTTTTCCTGCAGACGTCCAGGGCTACATGATCATGGTGGCGGGCGTCAGCTCGAAATCGCCGCAACGCGCCGCAGCACGAGCGCTGATCACTGTCCTCACTGCACCGGCCGCCATGCCGGTCATGCAGAAGCGCGGGATGGAGCCGGCGGCGGCTACTGAAGCCGCGCGGTGATATTCCGCTTCGGGACGAATCCCACCGGAATCCTCGTCACCTCTTTCATCGACGCGACGTCGACAACCGACACGTCGTTCGTCACCGGGTTCGCCACGTACGCCGTCCTGCCGTCGGGCGTCAGCGTCACCCAGCCTGCGCCCTTTCCACCGAGCTCCGCCCCACCCAGATTCTTGAGGTCCGGCAGCGAGTAGGCGTAGAGAAAGTTGTTCAACCTGCTGCAGACGACGAGCGTCTTGCCGTCGGACGTCACGGCCATGCCGTGTGAAGGATCGGATCCTTCCGGAACGGTGGGTTTGCCAGGCGGCAGCTCCGGGTTTGCAACGCGCCTGAGCTCCTTCTTCGTCGCGAAGTCGACGACGGCAAAGCCGTTGAACCCGCTCAGCTGAACGAAGATCCACTTCGTGGACCCGTCCGGGTTCCAGTTGAACGTCATCGGGCGGACGCCGAGGTCCATGTCGAGGGTCCACGCCGTCGTGTTCGTGCGCGCGTCGATCACGTTGATGGTTTTGCCCTGAATGGAGCCTGCCACCGCGTACTTCCCGTCCGGCGTGACATAGACGTTGTGGATCGTTCCTTTCGTCGGGACGTTCTTGACGCGCTGCAGCGAGACCGTGTCGATGACGTCCACGCCGCCGGGCGCCTGGATGATCCCGACGTACGCATAACGGCCGTCCTTGCCAACCGCCATGTTGTTGGGATGACCGCTCAACGGGATCCGCTTCGTCACCTTCAGCGTCTTCACGTCGACGACGTCGAGGGTGCTCTCGGCTTCGTCGCTGATGTAGATGCGGCTGCCGTCGGGAGACACTCCCGCGCCGTGGCCGACCTCGATGCCGGAGATCACGCCGACGACCTTGTTGGTCGCCGGATCGATGATGTGCACGTTGTCGCCGGCGCTGTTGGTTTGAATGATCCGGACCTTTCCCTGGGCGACGAGGGAGACCGCGCCCAGCACGATGCCGGCCAGGACGATCAACGCGCGGCGAATGCCATGTGGGTGGGTCATCACGTCACTCCCTGTTGCAGCTCATTTCGTTTGTCCGAGAACCCAGGCCTTCAACGTCTGCCACTCGGCCTCGTCCTGCGAGCTCCAGTGCTTGCCGCCGCTGTGATAGAAGTCGCCGCCGGCCTTCTCGTCGAGCGGGTGGATCAGCAGCCGGCTCTTCAGGTTGCCCGGCGACACGACGCGCTGCACCGCCTCGAAGTTCTTGCGCGAGTCCTCGTCGTTCCAGGTGGCGCTCCCGGCCGGGAGCGGTTGCAGGCGCAACGGTGTGCCCGAGCCGTGGCAGGCGATGCATCGGGCGTGGCCGGCACGCTTCGCCAGAAAGATCGGCTGCACCCGGGTCTTGAAGAACTCGAAGTCGAGCGAGGACGAGGCCGCCGGAGCAGATGCCGGCTGCTGGCTCCACAGCCCGGCAAGCAGCACGCCGAGACAAAAGACCGCGGTATGCACGTGACCTCCTCGATGGTCAGAGGCCGGCTGTACGCGCGCCCGAACCGGGTGCGCCGCCGGGATTATACGGCCGCACGCCTCGGACCGAGCGTCCGGTTTTCGTCCCTCGTGCGTAGTTGTCCGGCTTCAGCCAGGCTTCAGCCGGACCGGGTGAGTCTGGTCATGGCAGTCCGGGCGCGATTCGGGTAGAGTCACCCTGCTCCTGGCGAAGGAGACTTTGCGCGGGAGAAATACCCGATGCGAAACCGTCTGCTCCGCACAGTCCTGGCGATCGGCGTCGGCCTGGCCGCGCTCCTGTCGATTCCGCCGTTTTCGCCGTCGCCCCTTCGCGCCGCGACCCTCCCGGCAGCGATTCCCGACGATGAGTTCTGGAAGATCGTGACCGACCTCTCCGAGGCGGGAGGCTCGTTCGCGCAGGAGCTGATGTCGAACGAGGACTCGGCGCAGTTCGTGATTCCCGCCCTGAAGGCGTCCACGAGCCGCGGCGGGGTCTACATCGGCGTGGGACCGGAGCAGAACTTCACCTACATCGCAGCCGTCCAGCCGGCGTTGGCCTTCGTGCTCGACATCCGGCGCGACAATCTGCTCCAGCACCTGATCTACAAAGCCGTGTTCGAACGGTCGGCAGACCGGGCCGATTTTCTCTCCCGCCTGTTCTCTCGCAAGCGACCGTCCGGTCTCGATGCGTCTTCGAGCGTGACGGCGCTCTTCGACGCCTACCAGGCTGTCGAAGCCGATGCCGAGCTCTACGAAGACGAGCTGCGCGACGTGACGGAGCTGCTGACGGCTCGACACCGGTTCCAGTTGAGCGACGCCGACAGGGCGGGCATCACGCGCATCATGCAGGCCTTCCGCACCGCCGGCCCGCACAACTTGAAGGGGTCGGGAGACAAGAACCTCACGTACGTGCAGGCGATGACGGCGACCGACCTCGCCGGCAGTCACCACGGCTTCCTCGCGTCGGAAGAGAACTTCAGGGTCGTGCAGCAGCTCGAGCGGCGCAATCTGATCGTGCCGGTGGTGGGCGACTTCGCCGGCGACAAGGCACTGGCCAGCGTCGGGCGCTACCTCGCCGAACGCGACGCCATCGTCGACGTGTTCTACGTGTCCAACGTCGAGCGGTATCTCTTCGAACAGGGCGATCGCGGCCGGCGTTTCTACGCGAACGTGGCGACGCTCCCGCTTGGACCATCGAGCACGTTCATCCGGTCGGTCACGCGCGACATCAGCAGGCGGCTGAACATCCCGCTGCCGGATGCCAGCGGCAACTGGTGGTCGCTGCTCTCACCGATTCACGCCTGCCTCGATGCCGTCACGAACGGGCGGGTCGTGACCTACCCGCAGCTCTTCGAGGTGGCGAGGGACTAAAACCGAAGCCCAGTTGTGTTGAGGATGCGAAGCCCTGTGGAGGTGACCGACCAGCGGCGCCTGACCGCGCGAGAAGGCTCTGGGAATCAGCGAGCTCACGGAGCTCGCGTCGAGCGGTCCACGACGCCATCGCCGCGCGGTCCGGTCGCCAAAACCGGGATTCGGCGATCCTCAACACAACTGAGCTTCGGTCCAGGCCTTCTTCAGAAGTCGGTCGGGATCGGAAGATTGTTGCCGTCCCAGTCCTTGATCGATCCGTCTTTGGCTTTCAGGAATCCGAGAAGGCAGCCACGCGAGCCGTCGCGCAGCGGATGGCAGCGCGCCTTGATCGCATCTCCAGGCTTGAGGAAGTCCTGCGTGATGCCCATGCGTTCCAGAGCGACGCGGTTGGTCGCTTCGAGCGACCATGTCTGCAGTTGTCCGTTCGCAGCCTTCACATCGACGTAGACCCACGAGTGCGGATTGATCAGGTGCACTTCTTTGACAGTGCCCTGGAGGTCGATGAACGTGTCCGTGTAGTTGCCGTGGGAATGATGGGCGGTCGCGACCGCGGCACTCCATAACGCAGACAAGATCGCAGATCCGATAGTGAGCTTCACGTTCGGTCGCATCATATTTCTTGTCCAAACCTGAGCGTGTTGTTGTCGGGATCGGTGACGGCAAACTCGCGCATGCCCCAGGCCTGGTCCTGCACCGGGTCCAGGTGCTGAACGCCCTTCGCGACCAACTCGGCGTGGAGCGCGTTGACATCATCGACGTACACGTAGACGCATGTTCCCAACGTTCCCTTGTACGAGGTGACCTGCAGCCACACGCCATCACGAACGAATGCCATGTAACAGGGGTCGTCTTTCGTCTCATGGGGCCGCCACGAGTTCGTGCAGACGAAACCCAGCTTGTTCGAGTAGAAGTCCCTCGCCGCGGCTGATGTGCTCACATGAATCTGCGGAACGGCTGCCTTCAACATGATCGCTACTTCGCGGGGGCGGGCACGGGACCGGCGCCCCGGGAGCCCGCACGCGCTGGAGGCGGGTAATCGTTGTCGTAGTAATCGGCGTAACGGACGCCATTGCCGTCTTTGTCAACGAACCCGAGCGACTGCTGGAACAGTCCCGGCTCCGGATCGCCCTCGGGCACGGTGCCTTCCATGATGTAGAGCCGGTTCTCGTGCATGTAGATCGAGACGAACGTTCGCGCGCGATCGGCGTTGTTCGTCAGCTGCAGCTGGTGCCCCTCCACCAGGTCGACGAAGTTCCACATGTAATGCGTGACCTTGACGTCGCGCTGCATGAACTGCCACGACGCCCACACGAGCGCGCCGCGGATGTCGGTCTTCCAGTAGCCGAACCCAACGGCGGCGCCGGCGCCGATGCCGGTGCAGCGCTCGTCGGCGAACGGCGGGCACTTCTTGGCTTTTTCGGTGAGGATCTTTTCGATGGACCGGTAGTCGACCACCGTCATCGAGTAGCGTTCGCGGCCTCGCGTCACGCTGTAGACGTGTGCCGGCAGATCGGCGCCGTACTCGGACTGGTAGGTGGTCTGAGCGACCTTCGGCTCGCCAGGGAAGTTCACGCGGAAGCCGTCGTCGCGGTTCGTGAACTCCGCCCATTCCTGCGCCAGGGCAGGCGCAGCCGATGACAGGATCCACAGGGCCGACACGACAGCAATCAGGCGCATGGCTGGCCCCCAAATCGCCGCGCGCGCTCAGAGGACGAGCGCTGAGTAACCTCTCTCACCAGCGCCAGCCGCTGGCGGGCACAGCGGCGCGCGGTGGGCTGATTCAATACGATCTCGCCGAGCGATGCAATGCCGCGCGCAGGACGGTCGCGCGGACCTCAGACACCCTGCATAGAACGACTCGTAGCAGAAGTCCACCTCGAGATTGTTCTTCGTGACCTTCGTCTTCGTGGTTCATGCTGACATTGTGGCCGTACCGCGGGCATGTGCGACACAATCGGCCCTCCGACGATCCGACAACTCCCATCCGGAAGGCAGAACACCATGATCCCCGGCGTTGCCCACAGACGGCAATTCAAGAATCTCTCCGAGCAGGAAATCCTCGCCCTCGCCATCTCGTCGGAAGAGGACGACGGGCGGATCTACCGATGGTACGCGCAGCGGCTGCGCGCCGACTACCCGCAGTCGGCGCGGCTGTTCGAGGAGATGGCGGCCGAGGAGGACGAACACCGGTCCTCGCTCATCGAGGAGCATCGGCGCCGCTTCGGTGAGGCGATCCCTCTGCTTCGCCGCGAGCACGTCGCCGGCTTCTACCATCGGCGTCCCGTCTGGCTCATCGAGAACCTCGGTCCGGACCGGATCCGCGAAGAGGCGGCGCGGATGGAGATCGAGGCGCGCGATTTCTACCAGCGGGCGGCGCAGCGGACGACCGATGCCGGCACGCGGCAGCTGCTCGATCGGCTGTCGGCCATCGAGTCCGGCCACGAGCGCACGTGGGAGCAACTGATGCACGAGCACCTGCCGCCGCGCGCGCGGGCGGCCGAAGACGCCGAAGCCCACCGGCAGTTCGTGCTCACCTGGGTGCAGCCGGGACTGGCCGGATTGATGGATGGCTCGGTGTCGACACTGGCGCCGATCTTCGCCGCCGCCTTTGCGACCGGCGACACGTGGCAGACGTTTCTGGTCGGTCTTGCGGCCTCGGTCGGCGCCGGAATCTCGATGGGCTTCACCGAGGCAGCATCAGACGATGGCACGATTTCGGGCCGCGGCTCGCCCGGCAAGCGCGGCGTGGCATCGGGCGTCATGACCACCATCGGCGGTCTCGGGCACGCGCTTCCCTATCTGATTCCAGACTTCTGGACGGCGACCATCACGGCGATGGTCATCGTCTTCATCGAGCTGTGGGCCATCGCCTGGGTGCAGAACCGCTACATGGACACGCCGTTCTTCCGGGCGGCGATTCAGGTCGTGGTGGGTGGAGCGCTCGTCTTCGGGTCGGGAATCCTGATCGGCAGCGCGTGAGCGATGCGCCACCTCACCTGGTCATGTTCCATGAGAGGTCGTCGGTGATCGGGGCGCCGTTCTCTGCCACTGCGCGGAGGGTGGCTTTGCTCGGTCGATCGCCAGGTGCCCAATGCCTGCTGAAGTTCGCCGGACTGGGTAGTCTGCAACGCTGCGGCGCCGAGCGTCGCGCCTGCGGTAACGACCGCGGCCGCGAGCAGTGCCCGCCATGAGATCGATCGTGGCATTCTCCACTCCCCGGCCGGATTAGACGTGCCGGCGCGGCCGCTGGTCGGGCAAATCATCGCTCCCTTCAGCCGCTCACGTCAGGCGGATGTCTCCATGAAACACGGCAAACACCAGCGCGATGTCCAGCACTGCCACGTAGGGAGGAAAGAGCAATCCGGAGAGCAGCCCCCCAAGGCCGACGAATCCGATCAGCCACAGAACGATGAACACGCCGGCGCCTTTCATCTCGAGGTCGCCGCGAAGATAACCGAGGCTCAACAGCAGCCAGAATCCCCAGAGCGCTATGACGGCGCCTATTGCCGGCGCACCAGCCATTGTCGAGCGCCTCCCGCCAACCCGTTCGGATTGGCGCCTCCCCCGGACCCACGATGACCAATCATCGTCAGCCGCCCAGATCGGGTGGCGGGTCAGTTTGCTGGGTGATCCCTCTCAAGCAAACCCAACGGATGCGGCAGCGGCTTGTCGGCTGCCGCCTTCTTGCGGGCCAATGCCGCGTCAGAGTCTGCACCGAATACCGTGGCGAACGCGATGCCCAATCCGACGCCAAGGGCGACTCCCACGCCTATGTTCTGCGTAGCCGCCATCAGTGCGGCTCCGAAACACACACCCAGACTGATGCCGACGCCAACGCCTGCGTATTTGCCGTTCATGAAATCCCTCTACCCAAGAGTGCCGTAATCTCCTTTACGGGTCCACACGTGATCCGCAAGTCCGGCTGGCATCGCCGGTGTGCCGCCGCGCTCTTTCAGAAATGGCCGAATGGCCCGTTGAACGTCATCGACCGCCGATGCAAACGGCGATTTTCCCATTGGGTTCCGTGAGCGTGGTTGAGTCCTCTGCGCCTCATCTCATCTCACGCTCTGGATCGCCTCCGACATCGCCTGCTCGAACGTGCTCCATCCGGACGGAATCCCGTATGGGGCGCGATGGAACACCGCCTCGACACGCCGGATGAGGCCGTTCTCGATCTTGAACAGCTCTCCAAGCTGCCACGTCCAGTTGATCTGCTCGTGATCGAAGAACGCGAAGGCGAACACGATCCCGCGCTCATGATCGACCGCCACGAAGCGGCGATCGCGAATCCGCGACACCACGCCTCTCAGCGTGTTCTCGAACTGCGCCTTGCAGTTCCTCTGCGTTGTCGGGATGCCATTCTCGAAGCGCTCGCAGTCGTCGGTGAACGGGTAGTAGCCCTTGCCGTCGTTGCGCGCGAGGCCGGTGAAGTAATAGTTCGCGGTCTCGATCAGCTGCTCCCTCGACGGACGCTTCGCCTCGGGGATGACCTCCGCGAAGATCGGGTGCGGCGCGCCCATGGCCTCGACGCGATCTCCAGTCCCGGCCGCGGCCGCGCCGCCCGGGGCGGCACCGGCACCACGGGCACCACCGCCTGCAGCAGCAGCGGCGCCAGCGGCCGGGGCGCCAGCCCCGCGCGCACCACCGGCGGCCGCAGCGCCAGCAGCCGCACCACCGGCTCCGCCGCCGCCGCGCGCGCCGCCGCCACGTCCCCCGCCCAGTCCGGTGTCAGGCCTGATCGCCAGCTGCTCGACTTCCGTGATCAGCCCGCCGGCGACCTTGAGCCGCAGCGCGATCGCAACGAGGTTGCCCTGGCCGGTGTTGGCGCCGCGGGCGGCGGTGTTCTCGATGACCGTCCCGATGAACGCGATCTGCTGCGTTTCGACATCGGGCACGTAGAACTTGTACTTGCCTTTCCCCGACATCCCGAACCAGAGCCCCTCGTTGCCGAGCGGAAGGCGGATGCCGTTCTCCGTGAACTTGACATCGCGGGCGAAGAGCTTCGGCGTGACCTCGTTCGCCAGCATCGCGTCCAGGTATCGGTCGACGTACCCTTCGAGGCAGGCGCGATCGCAGGGCGGGACGACCCGCGGCTGTGCCGACGCCGCCGAAGACGCCACGACCAGGAACAGGGCCGCAAGCCATCCAGTCCGCATATCCCTCTCCTCCGTTGAGTGTGGAAGATTGTATCCGCCAGAACGATCCGAACGATCCGAACGATCGATCTGCCGCGAAAGGCGTATAATCCGCCAGCGTTCGCGGTCACGCGGAAACAGGAGCGTGTCATGACAGGCGTGCGGTTGGCCCCCGTCGTCGCTGCGCTCGTCGCCTCCAGCTCGGTCGTCTTCGCGGAAGAACCTGCCCGAGCGGTCACCTTCGCGAGAGACGTCGCTCCCATCTTCCAGGACAAATGTCAGTCGTGCCATCGGCCCGATTCGATCGCGCCGATGTCGCTGCTCACCTATGAGGAGGCACGCCCCTGGGCGACGGCCATCAAGCTGCGCGTCCAGACGCGCCAGATGCCCCCGTGGGACATCGTCAAGACGGTCGGCATTCAGCACTTCGAGAACGATCGCTCGCTGAGCGACGAGCAGATCGCGACCATCGTGCGCTGGGTCGACGGCGGTGCGCTCAAAGGCGACCCGAAGAATCTTCCCGCACCGCGCACGTGGCCGAGGGAAGACGTCTGGAACTACGCGGAGCAGTTCGGGCCGCCCGACCTGATCATCCGCTCGCCCGTGTATTCGATGCCGGCCCGAGCGCAGGACGCGTGGTACCGGCCGGTCGTCGACACCGGCGTCACCGAGCCGAGATGGGTGCGCGCGATCGAAATCAAGCCGGCGACCCTCAAGGGACGGCGAATCACTCACCATGCCGTTGCACGCCTGCGTCAGGACGACGGCTTCGACGAAAAGCGTTCGATCAGAGGCAGCGACGCCGCCGGCACGCCTGGTCTCTTCATGGAATGGGCGGTCGGGAAGCAGGGAGAGATCGCCCGGCCCGACACCGGAAAGCTCATGCTGCCCGGGTCGCAGATCGTCTGGGACATCCACTATCACGCCGTGGGCGAAGCGATCTCGGATTCCGTCGAGATGGCGGTCTACTTCTATCCCAAGGGACAGGAGCCCACGCACCGCCAGGTCCTCGGGCAGTTCGATGCCATCACCGGCGGCCGCCAGAACCTCGACATCCCGCCGAACAGCGTGAGCGTGCACCAGGCGTTTCACGTGATGAAGCAGGCGGGACGCATTGAAAACTTCCAGCCGCACATGCACCTGCGCGGCAAGGCGATGTCGATGGACGCGATCCTGCCCGACGGCACGGTGCAGGTGCTGAGCCACAGCAACTTCCAGTTCAACTGGCACAACAACTACGTCTACGCCGACGATGCCGCGCCGCTGCTGCCGCGAGGAACGGTGTTGCGCATCACCGCGTGGCACGACAACACCGCCGCCAACAAGAGCAATCCCGATCCCAACCAGTGGGTCGGCTGGGGCGATCGGACGGTCGACGAAATGGCGCACGCGTGGGTGAACATCACCTACCTGACCGACGCGGAATACGAAGCGGCAATCGCGAAGCGGAAGGCGCCGCCGGTCACGGCGAGCGCCGCGGTGCAGCGGTAGAAGTCCCGACGTGAGCATCACACGTCTGGCCGCGGCGGCGGCGGTGGCAGCGGTGACGATCGCCGGACGCGGCGCTCTGGACGCCCAGCTGCCGCTCGAGCCGAAGCAGATCTCAGGTCAGAGCGTCACACCCGCGTACGAGGGGTGGTTCAGGAACGCCGATGGCAGCTTCAGCCTGCTCGTCGGCTACTACAACCGCAATCAGAATCAGACGCTCGACATCCCGATTGGAGCGAAGAACCGGATCGAGCCGGGCGGCCCCGACCAGGGCCAGCCGACGCACTTCCTGACGCGCCGTCAATGGGGCGTATTCACCCTCCGCGTGCCGGCCGATTTCGGCGACCGGAAGCTGACCTGGACGATCGAAGCCAACAACCAGGCGCTCTCCGTGCCGATGGGGCTGCATCGCGACTACGAGATACAGCCTCTCAAGGACGCAGCCGAGGGAAACACGCCACCAGTCCTGAAGCTCGACCCGAAGGGCCCCTCGTTTCAGGGGCCGCCAATCGGCATCGCCGCTTCACGCACCGCCACCACCGCGACCCCTTTGACGCTCACGCTCTGGGCAATCGATGATGGAAAGACCGACCCGAGCCATAGGCCGACCGACATGCCGCTGACCGTCGGCTGGAGCCACTTTCGTGGTGCCGGTGCCGTGACCTTCAGCAACCCGGCCCCGGCGATCGACAAGGCCGACGGCCGCGCAACGACGACCGTCACGTTCAGCGCTCCCGGCGACTACGTGCTGCGCGCTCAGGCCAACGACGTCTCCGGCGACGGCGGCAACGGATTCCAGTGCTGCTGGACGAACGCACTGGTGAAGGTCGCGGTCAAACCCTGAGCCCGAGCCGCTGCACGAGACCGGATCACGAGACGGTGAAAGCCGCGTCGAGGAAGCGGCACATTTTCGCGTGGTGGGCGCCCCGCCAGTAGATACGATCGCACACAGGGCATCGGCGAAACTCCCGGTAGTGTTCACGGGTGCGCGCAGGCAGGAGGTGCTCCACTCGATCCCTGGCGATCTCGCTCAAGCGCGTGTTACAGCGCAGACAGCGGGTGAACGGGGCAACCGGCCGGGCGAGATCGAAGCGGCGCCGCACCTCGACCAGTTGCCGCGCCGGCCTCGTTTCACGCACGAAGTAGCCTCGTGCGATCGCTCGGTGCTTCAGGAGACCGACATCCCGGGTCAGCACCGTCCGGTCCTCGGAGGCCGAGATCGCAACGATCTCGTCATCACGAAAGTCGTTCCGGTACACGGTGTCGAAGCCGGCCAGCCGGAGATACGCCGCCAGCCGCCCGAGATGGACATCGGCCACGAACCGCAGCTCCGCCGCCGGCGGTGGTCCCAGTCGAGCGTCTTCACCGGGATCGATCAGACAGAACTGCGGATACACCGCAACACGGTCGCCATCGCGGAGCCGGCAGGAGAAGCCGACCGGCCCGCCGTTCACCGCGATGAGATCGATCTCCGGGTGAGGGACGCCGAGTGCCTCGACCACGTCCTTGACCGACGGATTGCCCTTCAGGACGCATTCGAGCGTTCTCTGCCTGCGCGCCGCGGGCAGGAAATCGTTCAGCGCACCATAGAAGCGAACGGCAACCGACATCACTCCTCTGCCCATCTTTACTCAGTCCGTGACTCGCCGGCCCTTCGAGGTGACACGCGGAAAAGTACTCTCCAACATACGACTCTTGTTATTTGATGGCGGCGAAGAGAACAGCTTCCCGCCAGCACAGTCACTCCCTCGAGAAACGCTAAGCGACCTGGAAGCAATGACTTGCTCCAATACAGCCGAGCTGGTCACATCTTTGCTTCAGCCTGGCCGCGTATATCGCGCAGGGAGTAGGCATGACGAGATTGAAGTCAGCGGGCGTCTGTGTCACGGCACTGGGTCTTCTCTTCGCGCCAGGCACCACGGGAGATGCCCGTGCGCAAGGGGCGCAGGAACACATCGTCCAGTTTCGCGCCGGCACGCCGGCGGCCGTGCGTCGAGCAGCGGCGGCAAACGCGGGCGCCACGGCCCGCTTCGTCTATGCCGGCACTCCGGCAGCGACGGTGCGCGTGCCGAACGAGCAGGCACTCGCCGCGCTGCGGCGCAATGCTGCAGTCGTCTCGATCGTGCCCAATCGCCCTGTGTTCGCCTCTCAGAGATCGGGGCCAAATGGCAAGCCGGCTGGCGCGGGTGGCGGCGGCGGGACGACGTCGGGCCAGGTGACTCCGGCAGGTGTCAAGCGCGTCGGTGCTCCGGTTGCCGGGTCTGACGGCTCCGGGGTCGGCGTGGCCATCCTCGATACCGGCATCGATCTGACGCATCCGGATCTTGCCGGCACCGTGAACGCCTTCACCACCTTCGGGTCGAGCTGCCAGGACGACGAGGGACATGGGACACATGTGGCGGGAATCGTTGCCGCGCGCAACAACGGCATCGGTGTCGTCGGTGTCGCACCAGGCGCCACGTTGTACTGCGTCAAGGTCCTCGACCAGACGGGCAGCGGATCGGACGCCACGTTGATGGCCGGCCTCGACTGGGTGCTCGACAATCATGCGTCGGTGACACCACCGATCCGCGTCATCAACATGAGCCTCGGGCGCCCTGGCACTGCCGACGACAATCCGGCGATGCGCGATCTGATCGCCTCGCTCGACGCCGCCGGCGTGTCGGTCGTCGTGGCAGCGGGCAACGACGCCGAGTCGGAGGTCACGGAACAGATACCGGCGGCATATCCACAGGTCATCTCCGTGGCCAGCACCACCGCTCTCGGCGGGTCGAATCAGTGCCGCTGGCTCGCCGGGCCGATTGCGCCGGACACCGCGTCCTACTTCACGACCGACGGCCCGGGCGTCACCGTCTCGGCGCCGGGTGAAGAACGCGAGGACGTGAGCAGGAGCTGCGTGATCAAGTCGACCGGTATTCTGTCGACCAGCCTGGGTGGCGGCACGATACGTATGAGTGGAACGAGCATGGCAGCGCCGCACGTCGCCGGGATTGCCGCGCGCCACTATCAGCAGTATTCGGGATCGACCGCGCAGGACGTGCGGTTCGACATCACGCAGGCTGCCGTACGAAAGGGAGTCGCCCCGCTCGACTCAGCCGCCGTCGGTTATACGTTCGACGGCGTCCGCGAGGGCGTGGCGACAGCGCCGTAGCCTGGCAGGCCGTGGTGAAATCGTATCGGCCTGTGAGGCACCGAGAATTTCGCCACCGAGGCACAGAGACACAGAGAAACCCCATGGATCTCTGTGCTCTCGGTGCCTCTGTGGTTTGTCTCGGTGCCCTCACAGCCCGGTAAGTGGTTTTCACCACGGGCGTGCGCCGGCACAAACCGGCGAGATGTTGTGAATGAAAGAGTCATGCATTGAGGGCCTAGCCAGCCACAATGACCCCGAGTCATGCACGGGTGTCCGCAAGGGCCCACGTGAAGCGTTGACAGGGGCACGTGCAGGCGGAGCTATCGAGCTGCGAAATGTGAACCCTGCCCTCGGGCAGGCCCTTCGAGGTGCCGACGCCATGTCCGTAGGCGGAAGGCCACACCCGAAGCCTCGCCAAGGCGAGAGGCTCCGGGACCTCGCGCAGTCAAAGACCTCTCGCACGCACGGAAACATCTCGCACGGGAGCCGGGAGATCCCCTGGGTGTCTGCAGCGCACGCGGCAGACCGCATCGGCAAGTCCAAGGACGTACGCCGATGATGAACGGTCGGGGGAAGTCGGACCGCTTCGTAGTATCGAAGAACCCGCCGAACGCCACCGCGGAACCGGTGGCGGAGGTGGGGGAGAGAAGGGAGCGGCCCAAGGGAAACTCGCCCGAGTGCAACGCGTCCCGGACCCAGAGCCGGACTAATGCGCCCAGCGCGCTCGAGCGGGTACGTCAGGCAGCCAAACGGGACCGGAAACAGCGGTTCACTGCGCTCCTGCACCACGTGTACGATCCAATACGCCTGCGTGCCGCGTATGACGCCCTGAAGCGCAACGCGGCTCCTGGTGTGGACGGCGAGACGTGGCGGCACTACGGCGAGCGCCTGGAAGAAAATCTCCACGACTTGGCCGGACGGCTGAAGCGGGGTGCGTACCGAGCGTACCCGGTTCGGCGCGCGTACATCCCGAAAACGGACGGGCGGCAGCGGCCGCTCGGCGTTCCCGCGCTGGAGGACAAGATCGTCCAGCGCGCCGTCGTCGAGGTGCTCAACGCGATCTACGAATCGGAATTCCTCGGCTTCTCGTACGGGTTTCGTCCGCGGCGCAGTCCCCATAATGCACTGGACGCGCTGTCGGTCGGCCTGATGACGAAGCAGGTGAACTGGGTGCTCGACGCCGACATCCGCGGGTTCTTCGACACGTTGGACCACGGATGGCTCGTCCGGTTCATCGAGCACCGCATCGCAGACCGGCGCATCGGGCGGCTCATCCAGAAATGGCTGACCGCTGGTGTACTGGAGGATGGGCAACGGATACAGAGTGAGGTCGGCACGGTGCAAGGCGGCAGCATCAGTCCGCTGCTGGCCAACGTCTACCTCCACTATGTCTTCGACCTGTGGGTCCAGCGATGGAGACAGCGACACGCGCGCGGCACGGTCATCGTCGTGCGCTTCGCGGATGATTTCGTCCTGGGCTTCGAGCATCGGGCGGAAGCGGAACGCTTCCTCGCCGAGCTGCGCGAGCGTTTCGCGCGGTTCGGATTGGCGTTGCATCCCGAGAAAACTCGGCTCATCGAGTTCGGCCGTCACGCGACTGAACGTCGACGAGCCCGGGGTCTTGGGAAGCCGGACACCTTCAACTTCTTGGGCTTTACGCACTGCTGCGCGAAGACCAGAAGAGGAGGATTCACGGTGCTGCGCCAGACGATGCGTCAACGGTGGCAAGCGAAACTGCAGGCAGTGAAGCTCGAACTGCGGCGGCGTTTGCATCTGCCCATTCCGGAAGTTGGGGCGTACTTGCGGGCGATTGTCCGGGGCCACGTGAACTACTACGGGGTCCCGATGAACGCCCACGCCATCACCTCGTTCCATCGTGCGGTCGGTCGGCTGTGGCATCGGATGCTCCTACGCCGCAGCCAGACCGCCCGCGTGCCGTGGAGCCGGATGGAACGCCTCATTCGTCGATGGCTTCCGCCTGCGCGTGTTTGTCATCCGTACCCGCTTGTGCGGTTTGGCGTTGTTACCCAAGGGAAGAGCCGGATGCGGTAGTCCCGCACGTCCGGATCTGTGGAGGGGGCGCCGGGTGACCGGCGTTCCTACTCCGACTGCTAGGCCACATTTCCGCCATCGTCCTGCCACATCGCTGCCACGACCCGCTTCGTCAAACAGGATATGAAGGGTCGTCTCATGTACTTCGTCCTGGCGCTCGCGGCAATCGCCGTCTCAGGAGCCCTCTACTATCACTCCGCTGCGGCTGGGGCAGCTCCGCAGTACGTCACGGCTCAAGTGAGTCGAGGCGATATCGTGGATGCCGTCGAGGCGACAGGCACGCTGCAAGCCGTCACCACCGTTCAGGTCGGCACGCAGGTATCCGGCACGATCAAGGCGCTCTACGCCGACTTCAACAGCGTGGTGAAGAAGGGCCAGGTCGTCGCCGAGCTCGAGCCGTCGCTCTTTCAGACGCAGGTCGATCAGGCCCAGGCGACCGTCGTGCGGCTACAGGCCGAGGTCGCGCGCGCCCAGGTCGACGTGCAGGACACGGCGGTGAAACTGCGCCGCGCCAACGAACTGTGGGGCCGACAGCTCATCGCCCGCACCGACCTCGAGGCGGCGGAGGCGGCCGCCCGTCAGGCCCAGGCCTCCGAGAAGTCCGCTCTCGCGCAGGTGGCGCAGGCGCAGGCGGCGTTGAATCAGGCGAACGTCAACCTCGAACACACGACGATTCGTGCCCCGATCGATGGTGTGGTGATCTCGCGCGCCGTGGATGTCGGCCAGACGGTCGCCGCCAGCATGCAGGCGCCGACGATCTTCGTGATCGCCAACGACCTGTCGCGCATGCAGGTCAACGCCCGCATCGACGAAAGTGACATCGGGCGGATTCGTCCGGGACAGAAAGTCACGTTCCGGGTCGACGCATACCCGTCGGATCGCTTCAACGGCACCGTGTCGCAGGTTCGGCTCGAGCCGGTGACCGAACAGAACGTCGTCACCTACACCACGATCATCGACGTGCCCAACAAGGATATGAAGCTGAAGCCGGGCATGACGGCGAATGTCACCGTGCAGGTCGCCACGGCGAAGGATGTGCTGTGGGTGCCAACGTCGGCACTGCGGTTCCAGCCGGAATCCGACGGCACGCGTGTGTGGCTCCTCACGGCCGACGGTCCGACGCCGGTGCCGGTGACGGCTGGCCTCTCCGACGGTGCGACGACGGCGATTGTCGACGGGGCCATCGGCGAGGGCGCAACGGTGATCACCGGCATGGCGCAATCATCGTCCGACGGCGGCGCGTCGAGCCGATCGCCGCTCATTCCGCAGCGAGGGCGCGGGCGCCAGGGCGCGGCCGCCCAGAGGGGAGGCGGCCGATGACGCCGGCCATTGCCACCCGCGATCTGACGCGGACGTACGATCTCGGGGAAACGAAGGTGCAGGCGCTGCGCGGCGTGACGCTCGACGTGATGCCGGGCGAGTTCGTCTCGCTGACCGGACCATCGGGCAGCGGCAAGTCGACGTTCATGCACCTTCTCGGCTGCCTGGATCGGCCGACGAGCGGCGGCTATGTTCTGAACGGGCACGATGTGTCCTCGTTGACGAAACGCGAGCTGGCGCGGGTGCGGAACCGGGAGATTGGCTTCGTCTTTCAAGGCTTCAACCTGCTGGCACGGACGAGCGCGCTCGAGAACGTCGAGCTGCCGCTGCTGTACGCCGGGCATATCGGCCGCAAGGAGCGCCGCCATCGCGCGATCGAGGCACTGCGTTCCGTCGGCCTCGGCGAACGGCTCGACCATCATCCGAATCAGCTGTCGGGCGGCCAGCAGCAGCGTGTGGCCATCGCCAGGGCTCTCGTGAACGATCCGCGGCTGCTGCTGGCCGACGAGCCGACCGGCAACCTCGACTCGCGCACCAGCATCGAGGTGATGGGGATCTTTCAGCGGCTCAATACCGAGCGCGGTCTCACGATCGTGCTCGTCACGCACGAACCCGACATCGCGGAGTACGGCACGCGCATCGTGGCGTTCCGCGACGGCCGCGTGCGCAGCGACGAGCCGGTCGCACGTCGTCGCGACGCCGTCACCGAGCTGAGGCGGTTCAACGAGGAGGCCGCATGAGCCTTCGACTCGCGATCGACACCGGCGCTCGCTCAGGGCCGGCCGAGCCCCGAGCCAAGGGCCCCGGATCCCGAGCCTCGTCATGTCTCTGGTCATAACCATCGTCGTGGCGGTGAAGGCGTTGCATCGCAATGCTTTGCGCACCACGCTCACTGCGCTCGGAATGATCATCGGCGTGGCTGCCGTCATCGTCATGGTCGCGATCGGCACAGGCGCCCGCCAGTCGATCGAGAACCAGATTCGCAGTGCGGGCTCGAACCTGGTGACGGTCAACGCGGGATCTGCCGGCATCGGTCCCGTACGCCAGGGCTCGGGGGCGGTGACGACGCTGATGCCCACTGATGCGGATGCGATCAGGCACGAAGTCCCCGGCATCCGCTACGTCTCACCAGGCATCAGCACGCGAACGCAGGTGGTGGCCGAGCGCGCCAACTGGAACACCACGGTGCAGGGCGCCGGCGAGGAGCTGCTTTCCATCCGCAACTGGCCGCTGCAGTTCGGGAGCTTCTTCACCCGGGCCGAGGTCTCGAGCGCTGCCAAGGTCGCGGTGCTGGGCGCGTCGGCGCGCGACGAGCTGTTTGGTCCGGGTGCCGACGCGGTAGGCCAGACCATTCGCATCAGGAATCAGCCGTTCCGGGTGATCGGCGTGCTGACGAGCAAGGGACAGGCGGCAATGGGCCCGGACCAGGACGACACGGTCATCGTGCCGTACACCGCCGTGCAGAAACGGCTGCTCGGCGTGCGCCACGTGACGAGCATCACGCTGTCGACGATCGACGGCGCAGACGCCAGGATGGTGTCCGATCAAGTGGCGGCGGTGTTGCGTGTCAGGCACGGCATTGCTGAGGGCAGCGAGGACGACTTCGGCGTCCGGACGCAGGAAGAGATGGCCACCGTCCTGACGTCGACCACCGACACGATGACCTACCTGCTGGCCAGCATCGCCGCGGTCTCGCTCCTGGTCGGCGGGATCGGCATCATGAACATCATGCTCGTGTCGGTGACCGAGCGAACGCGTGAGATCGGGCTCAGGCTGGCCATTGGCGCGCAGGACGTCGATGTGATGACCCAGTTCCTCGTGGAAGCCGTCGTGCTGAGCCTCGCCGGCGGCGCCATTGGCGTCGTCCTCGGGCTCGCGATCTCGCATGTCGTCTCCGAGCTCATGCAGTGGGCGACCGTGGTGACGTCACAGTCGATCCTCCTGTCGTTCGGGGTGGCGGCGGCAACCGGCGTGTTCTTCGGTTTCTACCCAGCCCGGAAGGCGGCTACGCTCGACCCGATTGAGGCGCTGAGATACGAGTGAGGCCGTTCACCCTGGATGCGGATATCGTCGCACCCTCGCACCTTCGCACCTCGCACCCCGCACCCTCGCACCTTGCACCCCGCACCCTCGCACCTTGCACCCCGCACCCCGCACCTTCGCACCTCGCACCCCGCACCTTCGCACCTCGCACCCCGCACCTTCGCACCCTCGCACCCCGCACCTTCGCACCTCGCACCCCGCACCGTTGCCGCCTCGAGTCGGTATATTAGAGAGTGATGCCAACCGCTCTCGCCACCCGTCACTTCACGAGCGTGCTGACGTTCGACAACGCCTTCGTGCGCGAACTGCCCGGGGACCGATCGGAATCGCCACATCCACGGCAGGTGCATGGCGCGCTGTACTCCCGCGTGGATCCGGCTCCGGTCGCGGCGCCGCGTCTGCTGGCCTATTCACCTGAAGTGGCGGCACTGCTCGGCATCGATGAGGCCGATGTCAGGTCACGGGCGTTCGCCGAGGTGTTTGCCGGCAACGCGCTCCTCGAGGGGATGGACCCGTATGCAGCCAACTACGGTGGCCACCAGTTCGGTCAGTGGGCCGGTCAACTCGGCGACGGCCGTGCCATCACGCTCGGGGAGACGATCAACACGGCTGGCCAGCGGTGGGAGCTCCAGCTGAAGGGCGCGGGGCGCACGGCGTATTCACGAACCGCGGATGGCCGGGCGGTGCTCCGCTCATCGATTCGCGAGTTCCTCTGCAGCGAGGCGATGCATCACCTCGGCGTGCCAACCACGCGGGCGCTCAGCCTGGTCGAGACCGGCGAGCAGGTGGTGCGTGACATGTTCTATGACGGCCGCGCCCGGCCCGAGCCGGGCGCCATCGTCTGCCGCGTGGCGCCGTCGTTCATTCGCTTCGGCAATTTCGAGCTTCCCGCGTCGCGCGGCGATGCGGCGCTGCTGGAGAGGCTGATCGCCTTCACGATTCGCCGCGACTTCCCGGAGCTCCTCTCCGCTGACGGAACGGACGCGGAGGTGCGTGCCGAGTGGTTCGGCCAGGTCTGCGAGCGCACGGCGCGCATGGTGGCCCACTGGATGCGGGTGGGATTCGTGCACGGCGTGATGAACACCGACAACATGTCGATTCTCGGCCTGACGATCGACTACGGCCCCTACGGGTGGATCGACGATTTCGATCCGGACTGGACGCCGAACACGACCGACGCCGGCGGCCGCCGCTACTGCTTCGGCCGCCAGCCGCACATCGCGTACTGGAATCTCGAACGGTTCGCCTCGGCTATCGCCCCGGCCTTCGGCTCCACCGCGCCGCTCGAGGCCGGCCTCGCTCGCTACGTCCAGGAGTTCAACAGCCTCAGCCGGGATCACGCGTCGGCCAAATTCGGTCTGGTCGCCTGGGACGACGGAGACGACGCCCTCGTCGACGAGGGATACCGGCTGTTGCAGGCGGCGGAGATGGACATGACGCTGTTCTTCCGCCAGCTCGCCGATGTCGACGTGGATGCACCGTCGCTCGATGTACTGCAGCCGGCGTTCTACGACGAGGCGAAGCGTGCTGCCGAAGAAGATGCGCTGCAGCGCTGGCTCGAGCGGTACGCGGCGCGGATACGCCGGGATGGCCGGCCTGCTCTCGAGCGGCGGGCGCAGATGAATGCCGTCAACCCGCGCTACGTGCTCCGCAACTACCTGGCACAGCAGGCGATCGATCTCGCAGAGCAGGGCGACCCCTCACGCATTACGGAGCTGCTCGACGTGATGCGGCACCCGTATGACGATCAGCCGGGACGGGAACAGTTCGCCGAACGGCGGCCGGAATGGGCGCGCCACCGGGCTGGATGTTCGATGTTGTCGTGTAGTTCATAGTCGCTTGCCCGCCGGAGCCTTGGCGCAGGCGGGTTCGAATCGTTCATAGTTTGCTGCGCGTCGACGAAGATGAGCCAACCGTCGGTTCAAAGTCAGTTTGCCGCTGCGCTCGACGCGCTCGTCGGCCAGGTGAGAGAGGACCGGACGATCCTGGCCGCCGTCCTGTGCGGCAGTCTGGCGTATGACACCGTGTGGTCGCGCTCCGACATCGATCTGGTGTTCGTGACCGTCGACGACAAGCGCGTCGACCGGAGAGACGTCACGCTCAGCGCCGACGGGATACCAGTGCACGCCTTTCTGTGGCCGCGCGCCGAGTTCCGCAAGGCGGCTGAAGGGTCGATCCGCAACTCGTTCACACACTCGTTCGTTGCCAAGGGACGGCTGCTGTTCACGCACGATCCGACGATCGCCGATCTCCACGCGCGGATGCAGGACATTGGCGAGCGCGACACCGCCATCCAGCTGCTCAGGGCAGCGACGGCGGCGCTGCCGGCGATCGACAAGGCGCACAAATGGTTCGTGACGCGCGGCGACCTCGACTACGCGGCGCTCTGGATCCTCAACGCCGCTCTCCCGCTGGCGCGAATCGAGATCGTCGAGCGGCGGCTGCTCGCCGACCGTGAGGTCCTCCCGCAGGCCTTGACGCTGAACCCGGCCTTTTTCAAGAAGGTGTACGTCGATCTGCTCAACGAGAAGAAGACGGCCGCGAAGGTGCAATCGGCGCTGGACGCGGCGGACCGCTATGTTGCCGATCGGGCGCCGGTGGTGTTTGCGCCGATAATCGACTACCTCCGCGGCGCCGGCGAAGCGCGTTCGTGCGCCGAGATCGAGGACTACTTCACACGTCACATGGACGTCAGCGATGTGACGACAGCGTGCGAGTACCTGGCGCATCGGGGCCTGATCGGCAAAGCCGCCGCGCCCGTGCGGCTCACGAAGAGGAGCAACGTCGACATGCAGGAGCTGGCGTTCTTCCACATCGCCGATCGACTGGAACCGTGAAGGCGTCGGGCAGCCCGCGTGCGTCGGCGCGCACGACCATCGCCGTCCAGGGCGCGCGTGTCCACAACCTCAGAAACATCTCGCTCGAGCTCCCTCGCGATCGGCTGATCGTGATCACCGGGCTGTCGGGCTCGGGGAAGTCGAGTCTCGCCTTCGACACGATCTACGCCGAGGGTCAACGCCGCTACATGGAGTCGCTCTCGAGCTACGCCAAGCGGTTCGTGGCGCACATTGCCAAGCCCGACGTCGACTTCGTCTTCGGGCTGTCGCCCGTCATCTCGATAGAACAGAAGACGCTCACGAGCAACCCGCGATCGACCGTCGGCACGATGACCGACATCGCCAGCTACTTGAACCTGCTCTACGCCACGATCGGGCAGCCGCATTGTCCGCGGACCGGCGAGCCGGTGCCGAGCCGGACGACCAGCCAGATTCTCGAGGCGATTCTGGCGCTGCCGCCGGGTACTGAAGTCGAGCTGCGGGCGCCGATCTTCAAGATCTACGGTGAAGACCTGGAGGTGGTGTTCACCGAGGTCCGCCGCAAAGGCTGTCGCCGTCTGATCGTCGACGGCGCTCCCATCGACCTCGGCGAGAAAGTCGAGCTCGACGAGCCGTTGGTCGAGCACATCGATGCGGTCGTCGACCGGTTCGTGGTGGGCAAGTCCCACGAGAAAGCGATCAAAGCGGGCATTGCCGCCGCGCTGCTCGTCGGCGACAGTCTGCTGCAGCTCCACATCGTCAAGGCACCACGAGCCGCGGCGGAGCGCTTCTACCGAGGCGTCTGCAGTGCCACGCATCACTTCGTCTACGGCGATATCGGGCCGAGCTATTTCGTGTTCAACGATCCCGAAAGCGCCTGCCGGACGTGCGGCGGCCTCGGGGTGGACAAGGTCACGCACCCGGAGCTGCTCATCCCCGACCCGCGGCGCAGCATCGAAGGCGGCTGCTTCATCCGCGAGGCGTTCAGGTACAACCCGGACACGTGGGACGGACGGGTGATGTACAGCCTCGCCCGGGCGATGAAGTTCTCACTCGAGACGCCATGGAGCGAGCTGTCCGAGGTGGCGCGCAACGCGATTCTCTACGGCATCGATCCGCGGAAGATCGCCCTGGCGGTGCCGCCCGACTCGAAGGAGAGGCGCGCCGACTGGGAAGGCAAGGAAGTCGGCTTCAACGGCATCGCGCGCCGCATCGAGCGGTGGTACCGTCGCTACCGCCAGCGCGGTGAGACCAGCTCGAAGATGGAGGCATGGCTCGACAAGGTGATGGTCGAGCACGTCTGCCCCGACTGCAACGGCGCGCGGCTGCGAGCGACACGGCTCCTGTTCACGATTGCCGGAAAGACCATCCACGACCTCGGCCGCCTCAACTTCGACGAGCTGCACACCTTTCTGGGCACGCTCAAGCCGGGCGATCGCGGTGCCGATGCCGGAAAACAGATCGTGAAGGAGATCCGGAGCCGCCTCGAGCTCCTGCTCGGCATCGGGCTCGACTACCTGAGCTTCAACCGGCGCTCGGGAACGCTTTCGGGCGGCGAGTCGCAGCGCATCCGGCTTTCGACGCAGATCGGCTCGGGGTTGATGGGCATGCTCTACGTGCTCGACGAGCCGAGCATCGGCCTGCATCCGAAGGACAACGTCAAGATGATCGCCACGCTCGAGCGGCTGCGCGACATCGGCAACACCGTCATCGTGGTGGAGCACGACGAAGACACCGTCCGCGCCGCCGATCACATCGTGGAGATGGGACCCGGACCGGGCGTTCATGGCGGCACGGTGGTCGTGCAGGGCACGATCGACAAGGTGCTGACGTGCAGAGCGTCCCCGACCGGCCAGTTCCTGTCGGGCAAGCGGTCGATCGCCACGCCGGCCATTCGGCGCCGCGGCAACGGCAAGACACTGGTGATCCGCGGCGCGCGGGAAAACAACCTCAAGTCGATCGACGTAACGTTTCCACTCGGCTCGCTCGTGGCCATCACCGGTGCGTCGGGGTCGGGCAAGAGCACGCTCGTCAACGAGATCCTCTTCAAGGTCTTGTGGAAGCGCCTGGTCGACACGCGGACGCTGCCCGGCGCGCACGACGAGGCGCACGGTCTCGAGCACGTCCACAAGGTGGTCAACATCGATCAGTCGCCGATCGGCCGGAACAGCCGGTCGAACCCGGCGACCTACATCGGCTTCTACGACACGATCCGCGACCTCTTCACGCAGGCGCCGATCTCGCGCGAGCGCGGCTACAAGGCCGGACGATTCAGCTTCAACGTCAAGGGCGGCCGCTGCGAGGAGTGTCAGGGGGAGGGATCGATTACCACGCAGCTCTATTTCATGCCCGACGTCGAGGTGACATGCGGCGCGTGCAAGGGGGCGCGCTTCAACACCGACACGCTGGAGGTCACGCTTCGCGGCAAGACGATCCACGACGTGCTGAACATGTCGGTCGAGGAGGGCGTCACGTTCTTCGCCAACGAGCCTCAGGTGCAGAAGAAGATCCAGGTGCTCGCCGACCTCGGGCTCGGCTATCTCACGCTCGGCCAGTCGTCGACGACGCTGTCGGGCGGCGAGGCGCAGCGGATCAAGATTGCCACCGAGCTGAGCACGCTGCAGCGGTCCAGGCACACGATGTACATCCTCGACGAGCCGACGACGGGATTGCACATGGCCGATGTGGAGCGGCTGCTCGAGTCGCTCAATCGCCTCGTCGACGCCGGACATACCGTGGTGCTCATCGAGCATCATCTCGACGTGATCAAGACGGCCGATCACGTCATCGATCTCGGCCCCGAAGGCGGCCATGCAGGCGGGACCGTGGTGGCCACGGGGACGCCAGAGGAGATTGCGGCGTGCCGGGCCTCGCACACGGGACGGTTTCTGAAGCCGCATTTGAAGAGTCGATGATTCCGGGCTCCGGCTCCGGGTTCCGGGCTTCCGGCTCCGGGGGCCGGGCTTCGGGCTTCGACTTCGGGCTTCGGGCGGCTCGGGACTCCTCGCGGATTCTGGACTGTTCGACCACCCGCCCTTCCTTCGTTTACCCGAACGGAGCCCAGGGAATTCACTCCTGAGGCTATAATCCGCGCGTCAATCAGCACATCTCTTCATGGCCGTCTCCCGCGGCACGTTGATCGGGCCGTACGAGATCTCCGACACCATCGGTGCCGGGGGCCCCGCCTACGCTCGCGCCGTCGTTCGCCGCGAGCGACGGCGAGGTCTCGCCGCAGCCAAGGAGGCGCGGACGTGATCGGGCAGAGACTGGGCTCGTTCGAGGTCCTCGCGAGGCTTGGCGAAGGCGGAATGGGCGAGGTGTATCGGGCGCGCGATACGAAGCTCAATCGCGATGTCGCCCTCAAGGTCCTGCCCGACACCTTTGCACGCGACCCGGATCGCCTCTCGCGGTTCAAGCGGGAAGCGCAGCCGCTCGCCGCGCTCAGCCATCCGTCGATCGGGGTGATTCACGGGCTCGAGGAGGTCGCGGTCGACTCGAAGCCAGCCATCTCCGCGCTCGTGCTCGAACTGGTCGAAGGCGAGACGCTGGCGGATCGGATCGCGCGCGGGCCGCTGCCGCTCGACGAGGCGCTGCCGATCGCGCGGCAGATCGCCGAGGCGCTCGAAGCGGCGCACGATCAGGGGATCGTGCACCGTGATCTGAAGCCATCGAATATCAAGGTGCGGCCCGACGGCACGGTGAAGGTGCTCGACTTCGGCCTCGCCAAGCTGACGGAAGGCTATCAGGCGGTGGCGAGCGGGCTCGCCGATCTGTCGCCAACGATTACGAGCCCGGCGATGACCGGACTGGGCGTCATCCTCGGTACCGCCGCCTACATGTCGCCGGAGCAGGCGCGCGGGAAGGTCGTCGACAAGCGGACGGACGTGTGGGCGTTCGGCTGCGTGCTGTACGAGATGCTGACCGGTCGTCGCGCGTTCGACGGCGAGGACGCGACCGACACGATCGCGTCGATCGTTCGTGGGACGCCGGACTGGAACGCGCTGCCAGCGGATCTGCCGCCGGGCATCCGACTGCTGGTACAGCGCTGTCTCGAGAAGGATCGCCGGCAGCGCATCGGCGACATCTCTACAGCGCTCTTCCTCATGCGCGAGGCGACCGACTTCCGGGCGTCCCGCGATGTGGCCGGTGTAACAGTCGCCCCTGCGCCACGCCGATGGCGTCGAGCCGTGTACGTGTCGGCGGCGATCCTGGCGGCGGCTCTTATTTCAGGTCTTGGTATCTGGACGCTCATGCGGTCGGATCCACCGCAACTGCGGCGTCTAGAAGCGACGATCGATGCCTTGCCGCTCGCCGGAGCCACAGCCGGGAATCACGTGGCGATCACCCGCGATGCATCCACGATCGTGTACGTCACCGGCAGCGGTCCTGCGACGCTACGTGCGCGTCCGATCAATGAGCTCGAGTCGAAAACGCTGGCCGAGAGAGCGGTTGCACCATTCGTGAGTCCCGACGGCGAGTGGATTGGCTTCTTCTCCTTCGTGGATCAGACGATTAAGAGGGTCTCCGTCAGCGGCGGGCCGCCGGTAGAGGTCGCGCCTTTCATGGGCAACCCGCGAGGTGGCACCTGGGGAGATGAGGGGTCAATCGTGTTTGCGACGGTCAACGCCACACCGGGCTTGCAGCGTGTCCGTTTCGAAGGCGGAAAGCCGACGGCATTGACGACGCCGGATCGTCAAGCCGGAGAGGGAGACCATGTGTGGCCGCGGTTCCTGCCAGGTGGCCACGCTGTGCTGTTCACGATCCTCGCGCCTTCGGGGGACACGGCCAACGCGCAGATCGCCGTGCTCGATCTGCGGTCGCCGAATGCCAAGCCGAAGGTCCTCTTGCGGGGCGGCAGCGATGCCCGATACGTCGACAGCGGCCATCTCGTGTATCTGGCCGGCACCTCACTGCGGGCGATCGGGTTCGACCTCAATCGATTGGAGACCGTCGGTACGGCCGTTCCGGTACTGCCCCGTGTCGACGTTGCCTCCGCCTCCGCCGGCGAATTCGATGTCGCCGCTGACGGCACGCTGGTCTATTCAGCGGACGGCACGACCGCGCAACCGGGACGGACGCTGGTGTGGGTCGATCGAAGGGGAAAGGAAATAGCGATCACCGCGCCGCCGAAACAGTACCTCTATCCGCGGATTTCATGGAAGGGCGACCGTGTTGCCGTCGACGTGCGTCAGGATGACAACGATATCTGGACGATCGATCTCGCAAGCGGCGTCGGCACGAGGGTGACCAAGGATCCGGCGCTCGATCGTGTGCCGATCTGGACCCGGAACGATACTCACCTGTTATTCGGTGCAGGTCGCGGCGTGGCGGTGTCATCAATCTACGCGCAGGCGTCCGATGGCACAGGGGAGGGCCAGCAACTGACAAAAGGCGATCTCGCCGAGTATCCGACGTCGCTATCGGAGGATGGGTCGACGCTGCTGTTTCACCACGGTGCCGGTGCGCTTCAGAGCGACATCATGAAGTTGCTGCTGCCGCCCACTCTGGCGGGCAAACCGCGAGCGACTCCGACCGCCACCACGGATCTGGCCCGAGGGTCGTCAGCCGCTCCCAGCTCGCTCCCGTCAGTGGTCGACGTGGTGAAGTCGCCGAGCGGCGAGACGAACGCCGAAGTTTCGCCCGATGGTCGATGGATGGTGTACCAGTCGAACGAGACGGGGTCCTTCGAAATCTATGTCCTTCCGTATCCAGACCCGACGTCGGCACCACGGGAGACGGTCTCGAAGGGCGGAGGCATGATGCCGCACTTCTCGCGTAAGAACGACGAGCTGTTTTACATGACGCTCAACGGCAACCTCATGTCCGTGCCACTTCGACCCGGAAAAACGTGGAGAGACATCGCCGGGCAGTCGTCGGTGATCTTCGACGCCAAGGGATATTTCTACGGCGACACCTCACTGCGTACGTTTCGGATGTACGACGTCTCGGAGGATGGTCGCAAGTTCCTCATGCTCAAGCCGGTCGAGGCGCCAGGGCAGTCGACGATCACGCCGAGGCTGATCGTCGTTGAGAACTGGTTCGAAGAGCTGAAGCGGCTGGTGCCGGGGAAGAAGTAGCGGTCCGACAGGTCCTGGAGCCCGAAGCCCTGGAGCCCGGAGCCTACTTCCTACTCTTTCACATACCGTCGCAGCCACTCGGCGAGCGGCTTGATCTCGGTCATCGTCTTCTTGATGTGCGGCAGCGCCTTCGGCGTCGCCAGCCACGGTTCGTCGGCGAAGAGTTTCCCGGCGTGAATGTCTTTCATCCTCAAGAGATCGATGCGGGGGTGATCGGCAGGGTAGCCGCGCGGCGCCGAGCCGACCGACTCGTGGGTGCCGACTTGATACCCCTTCTTTCGCAGGGCGGCGATCATCCGGGCCAGCGCGCGACCGGAGGAGTCGCTCGCGACGGCGTCGCGAAATTGTCTGAGCACTGCGGGCTCCGGCTTGTACATACCCGTGCCGACGTAGAGCCCGTGCGCCGAGAGCTGTACGTAGGACCAGCCGATGTGGGCGGCGATGAAGGTCTTGTATGGGGCGCCGTCGCGTGAAAAGCGCATGTCGCGATTGATGCGCGAGATGTGCGCCGGGCCGTACTGCAGCTCGAACTGCGCCGCCAGCGCGCGCATCGGTTCGCGGCAGGCGCGGTCGTAGACGTCCTTGTGCGCCTGGAACCAGTCGCGGTTGTTGTGCGTCTGCAGGTCGTTGAAGAAGTCGATGCCCTCGCGCGGGAAGCCGGAGAAGGATGAGGCCTCGGGGGCTTTCGGCGCAGGGCTCCTGGCGTTGGGCATGTGTCGAGGTCCGGCTGAGCCGGACCCTGCACGAAATCGCCGCTACGGCAACGCGTATGCGAACACAGCGTTGCCGGCGGCGATCGCGATGTACTGCTTGCCGTTCACCGCGTAGCTCATCGGACCGGCGTTGACCTGTCCGCCGACGCCGGCCTTCCAGAGCAGCGCGCCCGTGCGTCCGTCGAGCGCGAAGAAGTAGCCGTCACGGCCGCCGCTGAAGACCAGATCCGTGGCGGTGCTCAGCACGCCACCCCACGTGATGTCGGTCATCGTGAATTCCCACTTCATGTCGAGCGTCTTCGGATCGAAGGCGCGCACCACGCCGTGGGCTTCGTTGCTCTTGTTGTAGAACGGCACGAGAGCCGTCTGGCCCATCGCTGTCTGACCGGTCGGGGCGGCGCGCGGAAACGCGCCCTCGACCGCCACGGTGCCCGAGTCCTCCCACGTGGCGACGTAGAAGAGGCCGGTCCGCGGGCTGAACGAGGGAGGCGCCCAGTTGGTGGCGCCGTGGACGTGCGGCTGAATCAGCGTGCCTTCCTTCGTCGGGAACTTCACCCGGTTCGGACGTCCCTTCGCATCGAACCCGTCCAGCCAGTTGGTCTTCACGTACGGCTTGCCCTTGAGGAACTCGCCTGTCGTCCGATCGAGCACGTACATGACGCCGTTGCGGTTCGCCCAGAGCATCACCTTTCGCGGCTTGCCCTGCCACTCGATATCGGCGAGCACCGGCACCTGCGTGGCGTCGTAGTCGAGCTCGTCGTGCGGCGTGAACTGGTAGTGCCATTTCAGCTTGCCGGTGTCGGCGTCCAGCGCGACGACACTGTCGCTGTACAGGTTGTCGCCAAGGCGCTTGCTGCCGTCCCAGTCGGGCGCCGGGTTGCCGGTGCCGAAGTAGACCAGGTTGCTGTCCGCGTCGTAAGCGCCGGCGTTCCACACGCCAACGCCACCGGTCTGCCACGAATTTCCCGACCAGCTGTCGTTGCCCGGTTCGCCGGGTCCGGGGATGGTGTAGAAACGCCAGGCTTCCTTGCCGGTCTTCGCGTCGAAGGCAGCGATGAAGCCGCGGATCGGGCCGTCGCCGCCGCCGGTGCCGACGATCACCTTGTCCTTCACGACCGTCGGGCTGTGCGTGATGGAGTAGCGGTCGGCGGCTCTGGCGACCTCGGTGTTCCAGATCTGCTTGCCGCTCTTCGCGTCGATGGCGACGAGATGTGCGTCGATCGTTCCCATGAACAGCGTGTCGCCGAGGATGGCGACGCCGCGGTTCACGCGCCCGCAGCACGGGCGTCCCTCAGGCGCCGGCGTGTACTTGAAGCTCCAGAACGGCCGGCCGGTCACCGCGTCGAGGGCGACGACGGTGTTCGGCGCTTCTACCGTGTACATGATGCCGTCGACCACCAGCGGCGTGGCTTCGAACTTTTCGAGCGACGCCGCCTGCCAGATCCATTGCTGCTGCAGGTTCTTCACGTTGGCCGGCGTGATCTGGGTGAGCAGGCTGTGGCGTTGATTGAGCAGCGTGCCCGAGTAGGAGAGCCAGTTGTGCGGCTCCTTCTCGCCGTGCAGGATGCGATCGAAGGAGACCTGCGCCTGCAGCGATGCCGCGGCAAGGAGGACGACGACAAGAGTGCGAGCAATCATCATCTCCCCTTCAACGACGCAAGATAACTGACCACGTCGGCGAGTTCCTGCGCCGACAGCTTGCCGCGATACGACGGCATCGGCGACTCGGCGAACCCGTGCTCGCGCAGGTCGGCTTTCACGAACGATCGCAGCTGCTCCCTGGTGTCGATGATCTGCACGGTGAACGTGTCGTGGCTCAGGAGCCGGCCGGTGACCTGGGTGCCGTCGCGCAGCACGACGCGATAGAAGCGATTGGCTGGCTGGACCTCGGCGCCGGGATCGAGGATCGACTGCTCGAGCTCGGTCGAACGACGCTGCTGGCCGACCCGCGTCAGATCCGGGCCGACGCGCGAGCCGACGCCGTCGACACGATGACAGCTCGCGCAGTTGCCCTTTCCGTCGTAAACGGCCTTGCCGCGCGCCGCGTCGCCGACGACCGCCGCCGCCGTTCGCTTCGTCGTCGGCAGCGATCGAAGATACGCCACGATCTTCGACGCCTGCTCGACGGTCATGTTCGTGGCCGGCATCGGCGAATTGGGGATGCCGGTACGGATGATCCGCACGAGGTCGTCGTCCGAGTACTGCCGTCTGAGCTGACCGCGGCTGAAATCGATGCCGGCGATCAGGTTGCCATCCGGGCCATGGCAGGTGAGGCAGCTGGCGCCGTATGCACGCTCGCCGTCGAGCAGGTCGGCGGCCGTCTCGTGCTGGGCGAAGACGACAGGGCGAGACGCCACAGCGACGGCGAGGCCGAGCGAGAGTGCGAGCAGGGCGGAGACGAATCGCATGAGGAAACCGATCGAATCTTGAATTTACGAATTTACGAATCTACGGATTTCAAATGACGAAATGACGAAATGACGAAATGACGAAATGACGGATTGACGAAATGACGGATTGACGGATTGACGGATTCATTCTGTCTCTGAGCTGCAACAAGATGATCAGCGAATCTGCCGGAAGTGAGAAGAATCGCATCCACCCTTCGGCGTGCGCTTCGAGCCACGTCGGAGATCCGTCGAGCCATCAATCCGCCAATTCGTCAATCCGTCAATCCGTCAATCCGTCAATCCGTCAATCCGTCAATTCAAATCCGTCAATCCGTCAATCCGTCAATTCCCCGCTTCATTTTTGCGTCGCCCCGCCGCGTCCGGCGCCGCCCGGCGCGCCACCGCCGCGTCCGCCGCGTCCGCCGCGGCCGCCCTCAGGGGCGGGTGCCGGCAGCGCATACGCGACCAGCTGCGCGCCATTCCCGGGATTGCCGTTGGTGCCGGCGCTTCCGCGTACGCCGATGATGATGAACTGCCGGCCGTTGTGCAGATACGACATCGGCAGGCTGACCTGCGGTCCGGGCATCCGCGTCTGCCAGATGTCGGCGCCGGTGGCCTTGTCGTACGCGTGGAAAATCGGCGCGCCGCCTGAGCCTTCGCCGGCAAAGAGCAGCGTCCTGGTCACCAGCAGCCCGGCCTGCGATGGGCTGCCGGTTTTCGGGATCGTGATTCCCAGCTTGGCGGCGTTGTTCTTGACCGCTTCCGGAGTGTCGCCGTTCGGAATCTGCCAGGCGATCTCGCCCTTGTTCATGTCGTAGGCCGTGATGCGTCCGTACGGCGGCTTGATGATTCGGAACCCCTGTATCGACGGAAGATTGCCGCCGTACAAGTAGTCCGAGTCGATGCCGCTCGTCGCCGGATCAGCGTTCTTGGTCAAGCCGATGACTCCGGGATTGGTCGCCGACCCAACGTACACGAAGCCCGTTTCCGGATCCGCTGCGCCCGATTGCCAGTTCGCCCCGCCTCCGAGTCCGGGAAGGACAACCGTACCGACATTCTTGCCAGGAACCGCCAGGGAGCCCGGCGTATAGATCGGACCGTATTTGAACTGCTCGATCGCCTTCTTCGCTTCGGCGCGCAGCTGCGGCGTGAAGTCAATCAGGTCGTTCTCGGTGAGACCCTGGACGTCGAACCCAGGAGGCTTCGAGGGGATCGGCTGGGTCGGCGACGTCCATTCACCCGCCACGTCGGTCTGGGGCACTTTGGTCTCGACGAGCGGCCACACAGGAGTGCCGTTCCTGCGGTCGAACACGTAGGCAAACGCCTGCTTGGTCAGCTGCACGACCGCCGGGATACGTTTGCCGTCCACCGTGATGTCGATCAGGATCGGGTGCGGTGGCATGTCGTAGTCCCAGATGTCGTGGTGCACGAGCTGCTGGTGCCAGATCTTCTTGCCGGTCTTGATGTCCACGCAGACGAGCGAGTCGGAGTAGAGGTTGTCGCCGTGGCGGTGCCCGCCGTAGATGTCGTTTGTCGCCGACTCGATGTTCAAGTAGACGTATCCAAGCTGCGGGTCGGCTGAAAACGGTCCCCACACTCCGGCGTTGCCGGTGTAATCGCCGCCGGTCAGCCACGTTTCGGAACCGGGCTCTCCCTTGCGTGGAATCGTGTGAAACGTCCACAGCTTCTTGCCGCTGCGCACATCGAACGCCATGACATCGCCCTTGACGTTCGCCTTGTTCACGCGGCCGCCGGGCGTGAGTGCCGGGCCGACGACGATCACGTTGTTGGAGATCACCGGCGGCGAGCTGTTGCCGATTCGGCCGATCGGATCCAGACCGCCGGCGTTGTCCAGCTGCTTGAACAGATCGACGATGCCGCTGTCGCCGAAAGTCGGCACCGGCACGCCGGTTCTGGCGTCGAGCGCCACCAGCTGGAATCCGGGAGTGACGACGACGATTCGCGAGTCCTTGCCGTCGCTCCAGTAGGCGACGCCGCGGTGCACCTTGCGCGGCGCCCGGTCGAAGCGCTCGCCTTCATCGGGCCGCCACGACCAGAGCGTCTCGCCGGTGCCGGCGTTGGCCGCCACGACAGTGCGACGCGGTCCTGCTGTGAAATACAGCACGCCGTTCACCATGAGCGGCGTCGTCTCGGTGTTGAGCGTTTCCGTGGCGGTGCCGTAGTTGTCGAACCGCCAGGTCCACGCCACCTGCAGGTTCTTCACGTTGTCGCGGTTGATCAGATCGAGCGGCGAATAGCGAGTGCTGCCTTCCACCGCGCCATACGCTCGCCACTCGCCGGTGACCGCGCCTGCGGCGGCGCCGCCGGTGGCCGGCCTGGCCACGGTGTTCTGTCCGCCCTGTCCGCGGCCGGTGAACGGCCAGACGAGTACGGCCGCAACGAGAGCAAGAAACACGAGACGACGAGGGCGCGTCATAGGTGCTCCTTCAGTCCGCTGTGCGTAGAAATGCGTAGAGGCGGGCCTTTGGACCCGCCTCGAGAGAGATAGAACCCGCGTTGCTACCTTGCTATTTCGTCTTCGACGACGGGGCGTCCGCCTGGCCCGGGGCCGAACCACCGAGGAACAGCCGGCTGCCGTCCTTCAGGACGAAGTTCCGGCCCACCGCCTTCTGCGTGCCGTCCTTCGCCTGATAGCCTTCGATGACCAGCTCGGTGCCCGGCTTGATCGTGTTCTTCGTGACCCCGTTGCGAATGAGCTGGTTGGGGCTGCCGCCTTCGATCATCCAGATACTGGTCTTGCCAGTCGCCGGGTCTTTCACCTGGACGTGGAACCACGAATGGGGATTGATCATCTCCCACTTCTCGAGCGTGGCGGTCAGCTTCAGCGGCTTGTTGACGTCGAACTCCGCTGAGAACGCGTGATGGGCGCGGACCGTCGTCGCCGCCACCATGAGCAGTGCGGTCGCCGCGAGGGCGGCGGTGAACGTGGATCGCATGGACATGCCTCCTATTTCGAACCCTTCTTCGCCGCTTCCTCGGCAGCCGTCTTCTCTTCGAGCCGCGCGCCGGCGAGGGTGTTCGCCACGCCGTAATTTCCTTCGTGACACGCATGCTCGAAGATCGGTCCCTCGGTCTGCTGCAGGACCTGCTCGGCCGTCCACGGTCGCGCGAACACAGCCGGGTCGTCGACGGTGAAGCGGTAGTTGATCTGATCCTTCGCGACGCGGACGAACCGTTCCGTCAGCTTCATGTTCGCGGTCGAGCCCTGATACAGCCGCCTGCCGTTCCAGTTCGTCGTCTCGACCACGAGTGTGTCGCCTTCCCAGCGCCCGCGCGAGGCGCCCATCCAGCCCGTGAAGCCGGATGGTGGAGCAGGACGGTTGTCGAGCGGGATGATCCGGGCGTCGTGAATCATCTCGGTGAGGATCATGACCACGCCCTGTCCCTGCACGATCTGATAGTTGGCGTTGTAGCCGGCGTCCTGAAGCGGGGGACCCGATCCGCCCATGATGATGCAGCGTGTGCCGACCGGCAGGTTCTGCACGCGATCGTACTGGCCGCCGCGGCCGCCGCCGCCTCCGGCTGCGCCGCCGCCAACGGCCGCTGCCGTACCGCCGCCGCCGCGAGCCGCACCAGCGCCGGCACGACCGCCGCCGGCAGCCGCTGCACCGCCGCGACCACCGCCGCCACCCTGTCTCGCTGCAGCAAGGGTCGGGATCCTCCCGTCAGGCGGGTCGATGATTTGCGAGGTGCGGTAGTTGTTGTGGGAAATCGGCGACTGCGACTTGTCGAGCGCGAATTGTGTGAAGTCGTAGTGCACATCGTTCACGGTGCCCGGCTTGGTTTGCTCCTCGTCGGTTGCCGCGCGCTGTGCCACTCGCTTTTCGAACTCGTCCTTCGTCACGAACTCCCCGACGCCCTCTGGACGCTGCAGCGGCGTGAGCGTGGCGTTGGTCCAGAAGCCCTGCAGGTCGGGCTGGCCGTCCGGCGTCTTGACCTTGTAGGTCGTGGTCACCGGCTTGAGCGCGCCCGTCGCTGCGGGAGCCGCCTGAGGAGGCCTGGCGGTGGCGCCGCCTGCCGCCGGAGCTGCGGGAGTCTGCTGCCCCGCGAGGCTTGCGGCCGACATCGCGATGCCGGCGATGGTTGCGGCGAGGAGGCTTGCTGAAACGCGGTATCGAGTGGTCATCAGGATTTCTCCCACCGGGCTAAAAGCCCGGTGCTGCGAAAGCGCTAAGCTCGCTGCTGCAAAAACGAAAGCGGACACCTACGACGATGATCATCATTTCGGCGGATTCTTGTACAGGTGACCGTAGACCAAATCCTCCGAGAACTCCACACAGCGGAACTCCGCCAGCTGGATGTTGCGCTCGATGCGGCGGTAGAGCGGCATGCTGATCTTCCACGGTTTGGTGAACACGTTCGCGTCTTCGATCGTCGCTTCGTAGTTCAGCGTGTCGGCGCTGCGCGCGTTGATGCGCTCCACGACGTGCAGCGCGTCGCTCGAGAAGTTGCCGGCACGGTCGAACCACGCCATGCCGTTGAACCCCTTGGTGTCGATCACCAGGGTCTCGCCCTCCCACTTCCCGTTCGACCAGCCCATCCAGCTGTCGGCAGGCGCCTCGGTCTGATCGGCCATGTAGATCGTGCGGATGGCCCCGGCGAACTCGAAGACCATCATGATGTGCTTCTGGCTCTGGATGATCTGGAAGGGATACGGCATGTACATCGCCCGCGGGACGCCGGGGAGAAAGCAGCGCATCTCCGGATCGAGCTCCATCCGCTTGGCGAAGTTCTCCTGTTTCTTCTTGAGAGCCTCCGGCTTGTAGGGAATGCTGCCGCCCTCGACGATGCCGAGGCCGCCCTCGATCGCGTACGACGCGCCGAGCTGCCACACCGGACCGGGTGCTGACGGATGCGGCTCGATGTCCCAGTACGCCGCGCTCATCGCCTGCCAGATGCCGTTCAGGTTCGGCTTGCCGTCGGCCGCTCTCGGCGCCTTGTAGCCGGTCGTCTGGCCAGGGGACGAAGCGGCCGCGGCGAACAGCGCCACGGCGGTGACTACCGCGCCGATGATGAGGTTCCCGGGCCGGCTGCGCATCGTGGCGTGACTCCTCGACGAAGACACTGAGAAAGGGACCGCTCGGTCCGCTTTCTGTGGTTGGCATATTGGAGACCCGGCATGCCGATCAAGTCAATGGCTTTGGCCCAGCCGATCCGATCTACACTCCACACGGCTCTGGCGCTTCGCGCCGGCTCCGGACTCCTGGGCTTCAGGCTCCAGGCTCGCCCCTGAGCCGGCTTCCGTGGCAACGGCGCGACTTGCCGAGACCTGCCCGGAGCCTGGAGCCCGGACAGCCGAAGGGCGACAGAGGAGGTTCACCGCATGACACGCAGGGTTGTGGTCGCCATCGCGATCGTCGCAACTGGGCTCTGGTGGAGCCACCCCCTCGCCGGGCAGGGCGGAGACAAGTACACGGCGAGGCTCGGCTGGGTGCCCATTACCGGCCAGGATCGCGCCAACGTGACCGGCAAAGGCACGGCCACTGCGACGTTGAGCGGAACGAAGCTGGCGATCTCCGGGACTTTTGAGGGGCTGGCGGCGCCGGCGACGATCGCGCGCCTGCATCGCGGTGTCGCCAAGGGCGCCCGCGGCCCGATGCTGACCGACCTCACCATCACCAAGGCCACGAGCGGCACGATATCGGGCTCGGCAAACCTCACGGCGCTCGACGTCGACGCCCTCAAGCAGGGGAAGCTCTATATCCAGGTGCACAGCGAGAAAGGCGTCGCCCCGGACGGCAGCAACCTCTGGGGATGGCTCATCAAGTGAATGGAATTGACGGATTGACGAAATGACGGATTTGAATTGACGAATTGACGGATTGACGAATTGACGGATTGACGAATTGACGCATTGACGCATTGACGCATTGACGAACTGACGGTTTGCCGCAGTTGACTGAATGGGTTCGCACATGAAGCCATCTGTACTCTTCGTAGCGATTGTGGCGCTGGCATCCGGCGCCGTGTTGATGGGACGTCAGCAGCCAGCGGCCGGTCCCTTCACCGCCGAACAGGCGACTGCCGGTCGCACGGCCTACGACACCAACTGCGCGAGCTGTCATGGCGCGGATCTGACTGGCGGTGCCGTGCCGGCTCTTGCCGGTTCGCCGTTCCTCGGCTCGTGGGGATCGAAAACGACCCGCGATCTGCTTGGCCTGGTGCAGACCACGATGCCGCCGGACAAGCCGGGCGGGCTGCCGGAACAGACCTACCTCAACATCGTTGCCTACATCATGCAGGCCAACGGCAGTCCGGCCGGCACGCAGCCGCTGACGCCGACGACCGCTGCGTCGATCGGCGCCACGGCCAAGGGTGCCCCGCAGACTGCGCAGGCTGCGGCGGGCCGGGGGGCTGGAGCAGCTGGAGCCGCCGCCGGTGCCGCTGGCGCGGCAGCAGGCGGACGCGCCGGCGGACGCGGCGCGGGCGGAGGTGCACAGGCGGCTGGCGGACGCGGCGGGGCGCAGCAACCTGCGCCGACCGGCGTGACCGTTGCCGGCGAGGTGAAGAACTTCACACGCGTCACCGACGAGATGCTGCGCAACCCGCCTCCCGGCGAGTGGCCGATGCTCCGCCACGATCAGTTCGCGTCGAGCTACAGCCCGCTCACGCAGATCACGAGCAGCAACGCGCAGGAGCTGCAGCTGCAGTGGGTGGCGCCGATGGCCGAAGGCGGCACCAACCAGCCGGCGCCGCTCGCTCACAACGGCGTCATCTATCTGATGAACACCGGCGGCATCATCCAGGCGCTCGACGGCAGAAACGGCGATCTGATCTGGGAGCATCGCCTCGGCGGCAATACGGCCATGCGCGGCATGTCGCTCTACGACGACAAGCTGTACCTCGCGATGAGCAACGCTCACCTCGTGGCGCTCGACGCGCGCAACGGCAAGATGGTGTGGGACGTGGCCATGCCGGATGGCCGTCCCAGCTCCAGCGGTCCCATCGTCGCGCGCGGCAAGGTGATCGAAGGGATGGGCGGCTGCCAGCAGTACGGAGACCAGAAGTGCTTCATCAGTGCCTATGACGCGATGACTGGCAAGCAGCTGTGGAAGTTCCACACGGTGGCGCGCGAGGGCGAGCCGGGCGGCGACACGTGGGGCAAGCTCACGAGCCCGTTCCGGGCCGGAGGCGAGACCTGGATCACCGGCAGCTACGATCCGGATCTCAACCTGACGTTCTGGGGCACGGCGCAGGCCAAGCCGTGGATGCCGGTGAGCCGCGGCATGCGGACGATCGACAAGGCGCTGTATACGAGCGCCACCGTGGCGCTCGACGTCGACAGCGGCAAGCTCGCGTGGCACTTCCAGCATGCGCCGGGTGAAGCGCTGGATCTGGACATCGTCTTCGAGCGGGTGCTCGTGGACTCGGGCGATCAGAAGTTCGTCTTCACGGTCGGCAAGGACGGCGTCCTCTGGAAGCTCGATCGCAAGACCGGCAAGTACCTGGGTCACAAGGAAACCGTGTTCCAGAACGTGTGGGACTCGTTCGACGCCAAGACGGGCGAGCCGACCTACAGGCTGGACATCCTCGAGCATCAGATCGGGCAGTGGGTCGACGGCTGCCCGAGCACCGAAGGTGGCCACAACTGGCAGGCCATGAGCCACAGCAAGGTGACCAACTCTCTCATCATCCCGCTCAGCCAGAGCTGCATCGCCATCCGCGCGCAGCGGGTCGAGCAGGTGATCCCCGGCGGGAACGGCGGCGGTGCCGATCGACGCTTCTACGAGATGCCGGGCACGGACGGCAACATCGGCAAGCTGGCCGCGTTCGACGTGAACAGCATGAAGGAGGTATGGGCGCTCCAGCAGCGCGCGCCGTTCCTCACGTCGGTGTTGTCGACGGCAGGCGGCGTGGCCTTCGTGGGCGATCTGGCTCGCGAATTCAAGGCGGTCGACTCGAGGACCGGCAAGGTCCTCTGGCGGACGCGGCTGGCGACGTCGGTGCAGGGCTTCCCGATGTCGTTTGCCATCGACGGTCGGCAGTACGTCGCCGTGACGACAGGGCTCGGCGGCGGCAGCCCGCGCCTCGTGCCGTCGACGATTGCTCCGGAGATTCGTGTGCCAACGACCGGGCAGGCGCTGTACGTGTTCGCGCTGCCGGAGAAGAAATAGCGGCGGGTCTGTAAGATGGAAGGGCCATGAAGTCCGGCGCTCCGCCGTCATTTGGCGCGCAGCTCAAAGCGCTCCGCGAGGCGGCAGGCTTCACCCAGGAAGAGCTCGCGACGATTGCCGGCCTTTCGGTTCACGCGGTGAGCGCGCTGGAACGGGGGCAACGCCGGCGGCCCCATGTCGAAACCGTGCGGGCGCTGTCGGCCGCACTCGACCTGACCGGTGCGACCCGTGACGCCTTTCTTCAAGGAGCGCGGGAACCTGCACAGACCACTGCGCTCGATGAGCTGAGTGGCCCCTCCATGCCGTTGGCGCTCACGGCTCTCCTCGGACGGGAGGCTGACCTTCGCACGCTGCAGCGGTGGCTCGCTGAAGATGCACGCCTCATCACGCTCGTCGGGCCCGGAGGCGTGGGGAAGACTCGGCTGGCGTTGGAGCTTGGGCGCGCGATCGCCGCCGAGGGCGTCACTCGCGCAGTGTTCGTCCCGCTGGCGGCGATTCGGAATCCTGCATTCGTCGCCTCGGCGATCGCCGAGGCGCTCGGACTGGCGGACGTGACCGCGCTCGACTTGCCGAAGCGGGCGCGGCTCGCGTGCGAGCATCATCCGACACTGCTGGTTCTCGACAACTTCGAGCAGGTACTGGACGCGTCGTCAATGGTGGCGGACCTCCTGGCGGCCGTCGAACAGCTGCGAGTGCTGGTCACCAGTCGCGCGCCTCTTCGTGTCAGAGGAGAGCGCGAATACGCGCTCGGACCACTCGCGTTGGATGTGGACGACGACGCCTCGTCCCCCGCTGAGTTCGCGCGTTCACCGGCGGTCCGGTTGTTCGTGGAACGGGTTCGAGACGTGCAGCCAGGCTTTCGCCTCACGTCGGCAAACGGCCGCATCGTGACGGCGATTTGTCGCCGGCTCGACGCGCTGCCGCTCGCGCTCGAGCTTGCCGCCCCCTGGATCAAAGTGCTGCCGGTCGAGGAGCTGCTCCGCCGACTCACGGACGACGTGCTGCTCTCGAGCATCGGTCCGCGCGATCTCCCCGAACGCCAGCAGACGATCAACGCGACGGTCGCCTGGAGTTATCAACTGCTGCCGCCAAACGAGCAGCGCGTGTTCCGTCGTCTCGGCGCGCTGCCAGGTCGATTTCCGATCGAGGCGGCTGTCGCCGTCCTCGCTGGCAGTGAAGGCTCCGGGAAGGCTGCCGATGATGTGGTTCGCGACGTGGCCACCTTGATCGACAGAAGCCTTCTTCTGAGGGCCGAGACCTCGGTAGCCAGTCGCCCGCTCTATCAGATGCTCGAGACAGTGCGGGCCTTCGCAGCGTTCGAGCTCGCTGCGGCGGGCGAGCGCGACGACGCGTTCGAAGGGCTCGTCCGCTATTGCCTCGCCGAGGCCTCACGCGCGGAGCAGGGACTGATGGGGCCGGCGCAGGGCGAATGGCTGGATCGCGTGCGTGATGATCTCGAGAATTACCGGGGCGTACTGGCGTGGCTCATCGAGCGCGGACGCCCGAGCGAAGTGTCCGCGATCGCGTGGGGGCTGAAGTACTTTTGGCTGATCCGCGGGCATGCGGCGGAAGGCCTCGAATGGTACGAACAGATTCTGAATCTGCCGTCTCTGCCCCCTGCTGCTGAATCGAGAGCGCTCCTCGGAGCCGTTGGCATGTGGTGGACGCAGGGAGAACTCGGGCGCGCACGCACCGGACTCGACCGCGCGCTGGCCCTTGCCCATGGTGCGGATGACAGGGAGATGATCGCGCAGGCCGAGCATCTCTTAGGGCATGTTGAACACGCGGTTGGCAACGTGAGCGAGTCCCGCGAACGGTTCGCGCACAGTATCGAAGGATTCCGCGCGTTGTCGATCCCGTCAGGCACTGGCAATGCGCTGAGCGGGATGGCGGTGCTCGCCCTTGCCACCGGCGACGCCGCGTACGCTGAACGTCTGCTCGATGAAGCCACATCGGTGCTGCAACAGGCCGGTCCCTGGTTCCTGACGTGGGCGCTGTATGTGCGCGCGGTGCTTGCGGTGCGGCGAGCAAACCCCAATGAAGCAATCGTCCTGGTGCGGGAGAGCCTCACGCGCATCCGCCAGCTCCATGACAAGTTCGCGTTCGTCTACGCGCTGGTCCCGCTCGCCGCCGCCGCGGTACTCAACGGCGACGATGCATGGGCAGCGCGAATCGTTGGCGCCCGGGACGCGGTCACCGAACGCACAGGTGTCACGGTCGTCGACAAATCGGTAGGGGACCTCCAGGAACAGTCGGAACGGGAGGCGCGTGCACGCCTCGGGCCAGAACGCTGGGCGCTCGCCTATGCGGCCGGACGCCGTGCCTCTATCGATTCGTTGATGGTGGACATCGACCGCGCCCTGAGAAGCCCCGCACACGCGTAGACCACGTCGTCGCGCAGCGCGACGGCGGGCAGGTTGGCTCTTTCTCTGGCTGGCCGGAGTGGTACGCTCGAGGGCCGGAGAACGCCCTGACACATCACGCACCCTCACGAACACGCAATTGGAGATCTGCCGCAGCGTGTCTGCTGACACTGCTCGCGTGCCTCGCCGTGTTTCGACCGGCATCGGCGCAAACGGCGTCGGCGACCCTGACCGGCACAGTGGTCGACGAGTCTCGCGCCGCCCTGCCGGATGTCGTGGTGATCGCGATCAACGACGAAACGGGACTTCGGCGGCAGGCGATGTCCGACCCGGAAGGCCGCTTCACTATCACGATGCTGCCAGCCGGCCGGTATTCCGTCACCGCACGTCGCGCCGGTTTCACCGATGCCGAGGCGAAGAACATCCTCTTGAATGCGAACAGCGAGGCGACGGTCGCGCTTGAGCTGCGGATTGCGCCGTTCAGCGAAGTGGTGCCCGTGCAGGTTGCGCCAGGGCAGCTGAGCGCCACGCCATCGACCATCGATCTGTCGCCGCTCGAAGTCAGCAGCGTCGCGGGCACTGGCGACAACATCTTTCGCGTCCTGCAGACGCTGCCTGGCGTCGTCGCCGTGAACGACTTCGACAGCCGCCTGAGCGTGCGCGGCGGCGGACCGGATCAGAACCTCACCATGATGGACGGGATCGAGATCCACAACCCGTATCGTCTCTTCGGCCTGACGAGCGCTTTCAACCCCGAGACGGTTCAGAGTTTCGAACTGACCGCCGGCGCGTTCAGCGCCAGATACGGCGACCGTCTCTCGTCGATTCTCGTCATCGAGAACCGCAGCGGGACCGAGCAGCGACCGTTCGCCGGCTCGGTCAGCATGGCGCTCACCGACGCCAACATCGTCACCGAAGGGAGGTTGTTTGGCGCGGCGAGCGGATCGTGGCTGGTCACGGCACGGCGGACCTACTACGACCTCGTTGCCGAGCGGCTCGTGGACAGTGATCTGCCAGGCTTCGCCGATCTTCAGACGAAGATCGTGTGGTCACCACGCCCCGGTCAGCAACTGGCCATTGTCGGGCTCTCGAGCCGCGAGAGCACCGATGCGGAGTTCGACGGCGATACGGAGGGTGAGAGGCTGTCGCTCCTGTCCAACACGCACAACGACCTTGCCGCCGTTTCGTACCACGCGCCGTTCGGTGCGCGCATCTCGAGCAAGACGACGGCGTCCTGGTATCACAATCGCGAGGAGCTGGACTTCGACGGCGACTTCAGGGACGGTGCTCGCCGATCGAATCGCCCGGGCGACGATGCGGAGCCGTTCGCCAGCGTCGTCTTCACGCGTGGCGTCGCGGTGCGAGATCTGGCCGTGCGGCAGGAGCTGGTCATCAAGGCAGCCGACACGCACCTGTTGGAAACCGGCTTTGAGAGCCACGCGCTCCAGACGGAGTGGGACTGGCGGATTGCCGGCGCCCGTAATCCAAACGAAGCGAACGGATCGAGCGCGCTCGGCGGAGCGGGGCTCCCCTCGTTGCTCGACTCGTCGCGTTCCGCCTGGCGCGGCGGGGCATGGCTGATCGACCGATGGACTCTGAGCCCCCGGCTCACGGCAGAGCCAGGGCTGAGGCTCGATTGGAGCGGAATGGCAAACGAGACCGTGGTGTCGCCGCGGATGGCGCTGGCCGCGGATCTCGGAAGCGGCTTGCAGCTGCGCGTCGCCGGCGGCCTGTTCACGCAGGGCCCGGGCTACGAGAAGCTGCTGCAGTCGGACTACTTCCTCGATTTGAGCAACGCCGACGACCTCGGTCTGCGCAGCGAGCGCGCCTGGCACGGACTCGTCGGACTCGAACGCACGCTCGGGTGGGGAATCGAGGCGCGCGCTGAGGCGTACTACAAGCACTTCGACCGGCTCATTGTCGGGCGGCTCGAGACGCCAGACGAACTTGCCGCACGCAGAGCGACGTACGACTTTCCTGCCGACCTCCACGATCAGCTGCCGAGCGCCCCGCAGATCACGACCATTCCCGGAAACGTCGGCGCCGGCCGCGCGTACGGGGTCGACCTGTATCTCGCCCGACGTGCGCGCTCGTCGAGCGACCGTCTGAGCGGCTGGGTGTCTTATACGTGGGGCCGGGCAGAAACGACAGCATATGGACGAACGTACCCGGCGGACTACGACCGTCCGCACGCGCTGAGTCTCGTCGCGAACTATCGACTGAGCCGGTTGATCGAGATCGGGACGACCCTGCGTGCGCAATCCGGATTTCCGTACACCATGCCGATCGGCGTCCGCGTCGCTGCTGTCGAAGACACGGGCGACGCCGACGGCGATGGCAACGCCACCGAGCTCGTCCCGCTGCGCGATGGGGTCGGCCTGCCTGTGTGGAACGCCGACTTCGGTGACTCGAGCAACTTGAATTCCGGCCGGCTGCCGATGTTCGCGCGCGTCGACCTGCGGGCAACGTTCCGGCCGCGATGGCAGAGCGGACGATGGCAGCTCTATGTCGAAGTCATCAACCTTTTGAACCGGGATAACGTCGGCAGCGTGGACACCGAGCTCGTATTCGATCCCAGCGCGGACCGGCCGCGAGTGATCACGACCACCGAAGGGGCGCTGCCGCTGCTCCCTTCGTTCGGTGTGCGCTTCAGGTACTGAGTGGAGAGCCTGCGCGTCGCGCCTATCGCAGCCCTTCTATCAGGAAGAGATTGTCCGTTCGGCGACCTAACGTATACGCATACGCATCTCCGTCGCGCGACACCCAGAGATCGAACTGGGTGACGCCCGCTGGATCCGACAGCCGGACGTCCCGAACGAGCTCCCGCCTGCCGCTGTCGATCGTGCGCCGGACGACACGCGCGGTTGCGCCGTCGCGTTCCACGAGCAGAATCGACCTCCCGTCTGCGCTCCAGCGAGCCGGCAGGCCGGACTCTGCGCCAGGCAGCTCGCGCCTTCCATCGGCATCCACCGAATACACGACGAGCGCGCCTCCCTCCAACGCGGCGACCGCGCTGCCGTCCGGCGACAGCACGGCCGGGCCGGTGATGCCTTCCGGCGTGATCGGCTTCGTCCATCCCTGCTGAAAGTCGTGCACGAACGCACGCGGCGGGCGGCCGGGCTCCCACCCGTGTGGTATCAGCAGGCGCCGGTCGCCTACTGACACGTCGCAGGTGCGATCGCTCCAGCTGGAACGGCCGGTTGGGTCTGCGACACGGCGCTCGAACTGGATCGGAAGGTCGACGGTACGAGGCGTCCCCGTACCGGTCGGCATCAACGTCAGGCTGTCGAAGACGTAACGCGGGCTATGGGCCGACGTGCCGATCGCGACCCAGTCGCCGCCGGAGCTCAGCGCGAGCGGCGCCTCACTGAACCCCAGTTGAACCGCATCCGCCTCGTCCAGCGCGCGCAGCGCGAGAACCGCCCCACCGAGTTTGTCGACACGCTCGTGATTATCCCAAAGCAGGACCGACCGCCCGTCGGCCGCGAAGTGGCCGACGCGCGTTGCGTTGTGCAGGGTGAGGTCGCGCTCGAAGTGTTCACGTCCTCGCGATCCGTGAACTGAGTAGCGCAGCGATCCGGACGACACCAGCACTCGTCCGTCTGCCGCAAGGTCTCTCAACCTGACATATGCCGGGAACCGGTGCACGACCCGTCTGCGTCCCGTCAGGTCGAGCGCCTCGAGGCTCATCTGCGTGCCACCGGCACCAGGTTCGGCCTCCGACGAGCTCACCCAGATTTCGTTGCCATCCGGCGCCCACACGCAGTCGCCGCCGCGACCAAGCCCGTCGGACAGCAGGCGCGCCGGACCGCCTGGCTCAGCGATCATCAAGGTGCCCCAGATCGAGAAGAAACAGACGCGGCGGCCGTCGGGTGAGATGCGCGGACTGAGCACCACGTTCGATTCGTGCACGATCGTTCCCGCCGGAAACTCGAGCCTGGCGCGCGTGCCCTCCTGATGCACGATGGCCATCGTCCTGCCGTCCGGCCCCCAATCCGCTGCGGTGACGTTCGCATCCACGCTCCGGGGCTTTCCGCCGGCGAACGGAACGATTGCGAGCGTCCCGAGAGGCTCGAACCCGTGAATCGCCGGGCGCTCCGTGGACAACGCGAGCGTTCCGTCCCGCGAGAACGCGAGCAGGTCCGCGGGGCCGACATCGAGGGGTCTGGATTCGCGACTGCCAAGGCGCGTCGAGTAGATGCGGTACGGCTCGCCATCCCACGACGCGCTGTAGACGATGGTATGTCCGTCGGCGGCGAAGCGCGCGTCGCCAATATGACCTTGGCGGAACGTGAACTGGTGTACCGATACTGGTCGCGGCTGCGAGCGTATGCGTTCGACTGCATAGCCGACGCCGGTCACGACGACCGCGAGTCCCGCGGTGAGCATGGAGCGACGCGATACCGCACGGTGGCGCTGCGCCGAACGCTCCACCGGCGCGCCGACAGCAGGCGGCGCACCGGCGACGAGCTGCAGCGCGTACGCGAGATCGTGCGCGTTCTGGAATCGTTCCGCGACCGGCTTCGCCAGACACCGCATGATGGTGCGGGCGAGAGCCGGCGACACGCGAGCCGGATCGGGCTCGGGCGGATCGTGGAACAACACCGCGCGGATGGACTCGGATCGCGTCGCGCGTGCGAAGGGAGGTTCGCCGGTGGCGGCCTCGTACAGCGCCACCCCGAGCGAGAACAGATCGGCGCGGCCGTCGACCTCGTCGCCGGTGAGCTGCTCCGGGGCCATGTATCCCGGCGTGCCGAGGAGCGCGCCGCTCGAGGTGGGGTTCGTTCCCTGGCGATCGTCGACGCGAATCGGTCTCGCGATGCCGAAATCGAGGATCTTCACGACGCCGTCGCTGGTCAGGAAGATGTTCTCGGCTTTCAGATCGCGATGGACGATGTGACGGTCGTGCGCCGCGGCGAGGCCGCGCGCCACCTGGATCCCCAGGTCGATGACGGTGTGTTCCGGCAGGGCTCCCGCGCTCATGAGCTCCCGCATGGTGTGGCCGTGGAGCAGCTCCGTGACCAGGTACTGCGTCTCCCCGTCCTCGCCGACGTCGTAGAGCGCGACGATGTTCGGGTGCGACAGCGACGCGATGGTGTGCGCCTCGCGCGCGAGGCGCCGGCGTGCGCCCTCGTCGCTCGTCAGATGCGGCGCCAGGACTTTGATGGCGACGTCACGATTGAGGCGGCTATCGCTCGCCCGGTAGACGGCGCCCATGCCGCCCGCGCCGACGATTCCGGTGATGGTAAATCGTCCCAGCGAGGTGCCAGGGGCAAGCGCCACGGCGGTACCGCCGGCGCGTTCCAGATCCGTCCGGGTATCGCCGCGCAACAGATCGTCGGCGATACCGTTCAACGGCCCCTCGGCGCTTTCCTGTGCGAGCAGCAACTCGACGACGCGGCGGATGTCGGGGCGCGCTGTCGCCAGAAGGGCCGGCCGGTCCGCAGCGGTGCGATCGTATGCCGCGCAATACAGCTCCTCGATCTGCCTCCACTGCGCGGGATCGAGGCTGTCGGCGCTCATGGAAGCTGCCCGGCGAGCGCCCGATTCAGCCACGCGCGCGCCAGGTTCCAGTCACGCTTCACCGTGGCGGGTGAGGAGTCGAGCGCCTGGGCCGTCTCTTCGATGCTCATGCCGGCGAAGAACCGGCACTCGACCACCCGCGTGAGGCGGGGACTCACGGCTTCAAGCTGCTGCAGAAGCGTGTCGATCGCGATCAACTCGTCGAGCGGACGCTCAGCAGGCTGCATGTCGGCCTCGAGCTCGACGCGCTGCATCTGACCACCGCGCTTCAGCGTTCGCCGGGCGATGGCGTGATCCACGAGCAGCCGGCGCATCGCGCGGGCTGCGACCGCCAGCACGTGCGCCCGGTTCTGCCAGGAGATGCGATTGAGTCCGACCAGCTTCACGTACGCCTCGTGAACCAGGTCCGTGGTGTTGAGCGTGGGATTCCGGCGTTCGCGGCGGCGGTGCCGGCGCGCGATGACTTTCAGCTCGTCGTAGAGGGTCGGCAACAGACAGTCGAGCGCGGGCCGGCCGGTCCGCGCGACCTCACTCAGCGCCCGCTGTAGCTGGTGACGACCATCCATAGCGCCCCGGTCATTCGCGGCGCGGCCGCTCGCCGAACCGGTGGGTCAGGAGCGGTGTGAGTATAGCCGGTCGGATCTGATGAGCTGGCGCTCGGGGACGCGGTGAGCCACTTTGCCGCCCGTTCCGGCCTTCATTGTCAAACGCCCGGCGGTGTGACGAGAAGGAGAAGCCCGATGCGTCCATTCATGGCAACCGAGGTACGCGCGAGATTCCTTGCGATTGGCGCCGGTGTTGTGTGCGCAGTCCTCTTCCCCCGCTTGTCGATGGCCGATGCGGTCACGGACTGGAACGCTCATGCCGGCAGGGCGGCGCAGGCAGCATGCCTGTCGCCGGGCCTCGATCCGCTGCACGAGTCCCGTGCCTACGCGATGATGCACATCGCCATCCACGACGCGCTCAACGCCATCGATCGCCGTTTCCGTCCGTATGCTTACCGCGCGCAGGCGGGGCCGTTCGCCTCGGGCGAGGCGGCGGTGGCGGCGGCAGCCCGTGGCGTGCTGGTGTCGGTCCTTGCCGAGGCGCCCTCCTTCGAAGGCGTTCCGGGATGCACGGGCACTCCCCAGACCGGAGTCGCCAGTGTCGAGGCCGACTACGCTGCGGCCCTCGCCGCCATACCGGACGGTCCTGCGAAGACGCTGGGGTTGCGGATCGGACAAGCCGCGGCACTCACGATCCTGGCGATTCGCGCCGGCGATGGATCCGACACCGACTTCGCGGACCCCGCCTATCGGACCGGTACGAAGCCTGGAGACTGGCGCTTCACGCCGGGCTTCGATTTCGCGCTGGCGCCCGGTTGGCGTGACGTCGAGCCGTTTGTGCTGGCGCATCCATCACAGTTCAGGCCAGGCCCGCCGTACAGGCTGCAGAGCCGTGCGTACGCAATGGACTTCGAGGAGGTCAAGTCGCTCGGCGGCGATGGCCTCGGCACGCGCAGCGATCGCACCGCGGAACAGACGCAAATCGGCCAGTTCTGGATTGAGAGCTCGCCGCTGATGTGGAACCGCATTGCCCGAACCGTCTCGGCCGATCAGGGGCTCGACCTGTGGGAGAACGCGCGGCTCTTCGGGCTGCTCAACGTCGCCATGGCCGACGGATACGTCGCGTCCTGGGACACGAAATATCACTACGAGTTCTGGCGTCCGATCACGGCCATCCGTGAAGCCGACACCGACGGCAACCCGCTCACCGACGCCGACCCCGACTGGACACCGCTCCAGCAGACGTATCCGATGCCCGACTACGACTCCGCCCATTCGGTGGAAGGCGGCGCGGCCGCGGAAGTGCTGAAGCTGGTCTTCGGACGCGACAGCATCTCCTTCAACGCCTGCAGTCTCACGCTGGCGACCGGCCAGACCTGTGAGGACGCCAATCCGATCTGGCGTTTCTACCAGACGTTTTCGCAGGCGGCCGAAGAAAACGGCGTCTCGCGCATCTACATCGGCATTCACTTCCGGAAAGGCGTGGAGGAGGGGATTGCGCACGGGCGCAAGATCGCCCGACGTGCAGTCGCCCGGTTCATGAAACCAGTTTGGTGATGTTCCAGGGAAGGGCCGGCGCGTTGCGGTAGAGGGACAACGCCTGCGCCTCCTTCAGTCATCCGCCGCGGCTGCCAGCAGCGAGCGATCGCCGAGCGAGGTCCAGAACCCGTAGACGGCGATCGCTCCCACCACCACGAGCGCCGCGAAGCCGATCCCCGCATACCAGTTCGCGGCGTCGAACGTCATCGGGTAGCGCATGAAGACCTGGTACGTGAACAGGGCGAGTATCAGTGCCACCAGCCCGAAGCGCCACAGCGCAAACAGGAAGACGGCATAGAAGATCAGCCCGACGCCACCGACGAACCACAGCGAGCGAGTGGGAATGGTCAACGTGTCCGGCAGCGCCAGCACGAACACGAACGCAATCGCTGCCACCCACCAGTTTCGCAGCAGGGAGTGCAGGAAGAAGAGCAGGAACAGAAAGATCAGCCCCCCGAGGATCTCGGTCCTCAGCAGTTCGACGAGCACCGCGAGAAACGTGCTGGTGCCGGCGAATGTCTCGAACCCGAATGAGACAGGCAGGTCCACAGGTAAATCGAGTACGAGGTACATTTGAACGGCGCCACGCACGAGGCACGCGAGCGCAACGCCGGCCGTGCACCCCACCAGCACGTCACGACCCACCAGCGGATCGCGCAGGTCGCCGGCGAGCGCACGCGTCCACGACACCAGGACGTGTGGCCAGCGTCTGCGAACGAACGGTTCGAGCGCGATGTACAACACCCACGCGAACCCGGTGAGGAACATCGTCCACGACACGAACATCACCAGCAGCAGCGCTTCCCAGAAGCCGGCGACGTGATGCTCGGACAGCACCCATGAGACGGCGCTCAGAACCGCGATGACCGCCAGCAGACGGGTCGCCCCGCGGCGATCGCCACGCCCGAGGCGCAGGTTGCGATGCGCGAAGTAGATGCCGGCCGTCGTGATGGCGGTCAGCGTCACGAGAAACAGGGTGAAGCCGACGGTTTCCGGCAACCTCCGGCTCGCGACCGACTCGACAGAGGGCGTCCACGGACCGACGAGGCGGGCGCTCACCAGGGAACCGTGGTAGGCGGCTGCTTCGAGGCGGGCCGGAACTTCAGGCGCGCCCGTCAGAAATCCCTGCCAGGCCGCCTGGACGTCGCCGAAGAATAGAGGAGTGCGCTGCGGCGACGAGGCGGTCCACTTGGCGGAGTCGAGACCCGATTCAGTGAAGAGCTGCCTCCAGTCTGCCTCGCGACCCGGTGGTGTCGCGGCGGACGGCGATGCAATGGCTTCAAGCGATCTGAGATTGCCCTGTGTGTCGAGACGGACGAGCGCCTCTCCCGGGAAGCGCAACGGGGGATCGTCTGCGGTGACCCCGTACGAAAACATCAGCGCCGGAACAAACGCGGAACGTTCCAGGCTCCGCGGACTCTGCCGGTACCAGAACACGACGGCGCTCGAGGCTGCATGGGTCCATCGGCGGCCACCCGCCTCCGCCAGCACGTATCGGAGAACGTCCTGGTCTGCTGTGAAGCCGAACGCGCTGTCGGCGCGTCCGGCCGTGTGACCGAGGCGGTCGAGGATCTGGTGCGCGCGCTCGACGAGCACGGCGGGCGGCTTGTCGAGTTTCACCTTGGCGAACATCATCACCGCGGGATTCATGGCGATTGCCGCAACCGCTCCGGCGATCGTACATGTGAGCCACGCCACGGCGTGGGCGGGACGCAGACCCTCCTTCAGCCCGGACGCGGCGACGAGCTCCGGCGACGGTGTCTCACCGGCGGCAATCGCGGCTGCGAGCGGGTCGCCGCCAGGCAGCGCCGCCGCCAGCTGCGCCACCGACGATGGCCGCGCGCGCGGGTCGCGCTCGAGGCAGCGCATGACGAGACGCTCGACGATCGGATCGATCCCGGAGCGGAATTCCGAGGGCGCTCTCGGTGTCGACTGTTCCTTCTCGTGCCGCAGCTCGGCGATGGTTGCTGCCTTGAACGCCCGTTTCCCCGAGAGGATCTCGTAGAGCACCAGGCCCAGCGCGTAGAGGTCGCTCCGCACGCTGGCGCCTTTGCCGGCGAGCTGTTCCGGCGCCATGTATGCCGGCGTGCCCGAGACGTCGCCGACGAGCTGCGCTTCATCGGTCGTGGCGATGGCCAGCCCGAAGTCGGTGATCCGCACGCGGCCGCGGCCGTCGATCATCACGTTGGATGGCTTCAAATCCCGGTGGAGCACGCCGCGCTCGTGCGCGGTGGCGAGCCCGGCGACGAGCTGACGGGCGATGTCGATGGCTTTTTCGCTGGAGAGGTGGCCGATGCGCTTGAGGAGCGACGCCAGGTCTTCGCCGTCGATGAATTCCATCGAGAGGAAATGCGCTCCATTCCACTCGGCGATGTCATAGACGCGGCAGATGTTCGGGTGCGCGAGCTGACGCGTGATGCGAACCTCGGCGAAGAAGCGCTCGCGTCTGACGGGGTCGTCGGCCAGCTCGGGTGGCAGGAATTTCAGCGCGACCGGTTGACCGAGCTTGAGATCGTCGGCGCGATAGACCTCGCCCATGCCGCCGCGGCCGAGCAGGCCGATGATGCGATAGCGATCGCTCAGAACGGTTCCAGGCGTCAGCCCGCCGACCGGGACAGAATCGGAAGAGATGATCCGGCCGACGCCGACCGCGGCCACCTGCGCCGGTGCCGCGCCGGTCGCGGTCACGCGCTGCGAGAGCGGGCTGATCGCCTGCCCGCACGCGCCGCAGAACTGGTTGTCTGGCGGGTTTTCCGCCGTGCATGCCGGGCAGCGCATGAGGCGCGGACTACCGCTTGTCGACAACGATGACGCCGCTCTTGATGACGACCTTCGTCTTCAGCCAGTTCCAGTAGCCCTCGAGCGGGTCGCCATCGAGCAGGATGATGTCGGCAAGCTTCCCGGCCTCGAGGGTCCCGAGCTGATCGCCCATCTGGATGTACGACGCCGTGTTCGGTCCCATGATCCTGATCATGTCGCGCATCGAGAACATCAGATTGAACGACTTCAGCTCGTGCTCGAGGCCGGCCTTCGGGTCGTAGGTCGTGTCGGTGCAATAGCCGAGGATGACGCCGGCGTCGAACACGGTGCGCGCGTTCACCGGCATGTATCCCGCTTCTTCGCCGAGGCGCACGCCGTCGACGATCGATTGCGGCCACGGCTTCCCGTCCCGGAAGCGCGGCGCATTGTCCTGCGCAAACACTCCGAACACCGGAGCGCCGAAGCCGATCGTCGCCAGCACCTTCGTTCCGGCGGCGGCTATCTTCTTCGCGTCCTCCACGCTCGTCCAGTCCTTGTTCGGGAGGTGCACCAGCAGCGGCACTCCGGCGTTGACGGCAGCCATCATTGCCGGCGTACTCACGGCGTGCACCTGCACCATCACGCCGGCCTTCCTGCCTTCGTCGACGACGGCCCTGAGCACGTCAAGCTCCTTCTCGTTCGGGCCCGGCACAGGAGTCAGTGCGATCTCGCCGGTGAACGTGATCCCCATTGCCGCCATCTTCCGGACCTCGGCTCGCGCCGACTCCGGCGTGTGCTGGTTCAAGCGCAGCGCGCCGGACGGGATGATGCGCGGGCCGTTGATTTGCCCCGACTCGATGTGATCACGAAGCGTGATGTTGCCGTCGGCCGGACCGCCGCCCGAGAGAATCGTCGTGTAGCCGGCCTCGAGCTGCGCCTGCATCTGCGCCTTCTCGTTCGGGCCGGTATTGATGTGCCGATGCGCGTCGATGAAGCCCGGCATGGCGGTCATGCCTTTGGCGTCGACCGTGCGGCCGCTCGTGGTGGACGGCGGGCCCGGTGCCACCGAGGCGATCTTTCCGCCTCGCACGACGATCGATCCGCGCTCGACTACCGCAGCGTCGGGACCGATGATCCGGACATTGGTGATCGTGAGGTCCTGCGCCGCCAGCGGTGCCGTCGTCGCCGTCGTCAGGCAGGCAAGGATGGCGATCCGTCTACCGTATCGTTTCATCTTCATCCCCTCGACGCGACAGATTATCCTTCCTGGGCCGACGGTGCCAGCGCGACTCGTAGCCGGCGTGACTCGTAGCGTCCGCCTTCAGGTGGGCCATGGGGTCAATCGCCGACCCGCGGTAGGATCGCCGCCGGACGACAGGTTCGGGAGGTTTTCATGTACCGAAGAGTGACACTCGCCAGCGCGCTGATCGCCTTTGCGTTTGCATGCGGCGCGAACGCAGCGCAGCAGCCGGGAGCCGGCCGCGGCGCCGGAGCCGCGCCGACGAGGCCGCCGCTGTTCCTGAGCGAATCGTGGAAGGCGCTGCCGACCCCGCCGGACGATCACGGCGCCTGGCCCGCCGCGCAGGGTGGTGTGGCGAGCCCCAACCTGCAGCTCACGCTCCACGGCACGTCAGGCAAGGAGATCCAGCTCGTCGCGGTGCGCGGGCAGGCCGACGTCTACCCGATGAACCTCTGGACCGGCACGACGACGTCGCCAAGCGCGGCCACGCTCCGTGACCGCAACAGCTACGTCGACCTGAGCGACCCGCTCGCGAAGATCCGCTGGGTCGTCAGGACGTCAGGCTTCCACCAGGTGCGGCCGGTGGTGAAGCTCGCGGATGGCACGTGGCTCGTCGGCGATCACGCGACGGGACCATCGCTGGACTTCAACCAAACCGACGTGTCGATTGCCGACATGCACTGGATGAAGCTCGACATCGCGCGCGTTGTCGCGGTGGGCGACTGGGTGGACCATCCCGACTTGCGCAAGGTGGACGAAGTGGGGTTCGCCGATCTCATGCCGGGGAGCGGACACGGACCGGGCGGTTACGTGAACGTTGGAAAGATCGAGGTGTACGGGAGGCCCGTGAAACGTTAGGCCCGAGCCCCGAGTCCCGAGCCCCGAGCCCCGAGCCCCGAGTCCCGAGCCCCGAGCCCCGAGCCCCGAGCCCCGAGTCCCGAGCCCCGAGCCCCGAGTCCCGAGCCCCGAGCCCCGAGCACGGATCCATTGACAGCCCGCCCGCGTTTGGCCGACAGTTGGCGCACATAAGAGGACGCCATGATTCAGCCCAAGCACATTGACGGTATCGTTCGCACGATGGTCGCCGCGATGGTGATGTTCACCGCGCAGTCGGTGGCGGCTGCCACCTGCGAAAGCCTCTCGTCGCTCAAGCTGCCCGACACGACGATTACCACGGCTCAGTCGGTGGCCGCAGGCGCGTTCAAGCCGGCCGCTGGTGGCGGCCGAGGCGGCCGTGGCGGCGATCAGTTCGCGGATCTCCCGGCCTTTTGCCAGGTGGCTGCCACGCTGAAGCCGACGAGCGACTCCGACGTCAAGATCGAGGTCTGGCTGCCGGCGTCGGGTTGGAATGGCAAGTTCCAGGCGGTCGGCAACGGCGGCTGGAACGGCAACATCGATCAGAACGCGCTGGCCACGGGCCTGCGCCGCGGGTACGCCACGGCGAGCACCGACACGGGGCATGCCGGCGGCGGCGGCGTCTGGATGCAGAACCAGGAGAAGCTCGTGGACTACGGCTATCGCGCGGTTCACGAAATGACGGTCAAGGCCAAGGCGCTCATCAACGAGTTCTACGGATCGCCGGCCAAGCTGGCGTACTTCAACGGCTGCTCCGCGGGCGGGCGTCAGGGTCTCAAGGCCGCGCAGAAGTACCCCGACGACTTCGACGGCATCGTCGCCGGCGCGCCGGCCCTCAACGCCACGGGACGAGCCGCGTTCTCGATGTTCGTGGCGCAGAATCTGCGGAAGGAAGAGGGCAGTTACATCCCCGCATCGAAGTACGCCGCGATCAACAACGCGGTGCTGCAGGCGTGCGACGGGCTCGACGGCGTGAAGGACGGCGTGATCGAGAATCCGCGCGCGTGCAAGTTCGATCCGAAAGTGCTCGCCTGCTCAGGAGCCGACTCCGACAGCTGCCTCACGCCACCGCAGATCGAAGCGGCGCGGAAGATGTACGAACCGGTGAAGAACACGAAGACGGGGAAGGAGATCTTCCCGGGGCTCGCCTACGGCAGCGAGACCGGGTGGGGCACGTTCGGCGGGCAGCAGCCGTTCGCCATCGGCTCGCAGATGTATCAGTTCATGGTTTTCAAGGACCCGAACTTCGACTACAAGACGCTCAACTTCGACAGTCATGCCGACCTGGTGGACAAGATCGAGAACGGCGTGATCAACGCCCTCGATCCGAACCTCAAGCCGTTTGCGTCGAGCAACGGCAAGATGATCATCTACCACGGCTGGGCGGACCCGCAGATTCCGGCGGCGAGCAGCGTGGGGTACTACCAGCGCGTGCTCGACACGATGGGCGGCGCCAGCAAGGCGAAAGAAAATGTGCGGCTCTTCATGGTGCCGGGCATGAACCACTGCGGCGGCGGCGTCGGCACCGCGTCGTTCGACATGCTCGCGTCGCTCGAGCAATGGGTCGAAGGCGGCAAGGCGCCTGATCAGATTCCTGCTTCCAAGGTCACCAACGGCAAGACCGAGCGCACGCGGCCGCTGTGCGCGTTCCCGCAGGTGGCGACCTACAAGGGATCGGGCAGCACCGACGAGGCTGCGAACTTCGTCTGTAAGTAGCGTGTCAGTCTCCAGGGCGCTCGAGACTCCAGGCTCCGTGATCACAGTACCGAGCTTCAGCTCGGCAAGCCCGTAATCCGGAGCCTGGAGCCTGATCTCCTCTTTCCACCTTCCTGCGCATTTCTTCCCGGCCTACTTCGTCGCCGCGCTTCCGTCGATACCTGATCGGGATCGGCAGGACGAAGGAGGTTCCGGTGATCAACAGAACGATCGCCCTCGCGGCGGCACTTGTCATTCTTGGAACAGCAGCCCACGCGCAGGAGTCCGGTGGTCAGAGCGCGCCGGCGGTCACAGAGCAGCGCGCGGGAACGGTGCCCGCGATCAGCTACGGCACCCGCCGCGGTTCCACCCGCCTCGTCTTCAGAGGAACGACAGCGATGCCGGCCGCCGCCGGCGAAGCCAGGGTCGAGGCGCAGCGCGGGTTCACGAAGATCGAGGCGAGCTTCACCGATCTGGAGAACCCCACCGCGCTCGGCCACGAGTATCTGACCTACATCATGTGGGCCGTTTCGCCAGATGGCCGCGCGGTGAATCTGGGTGAAGTGCAGCTGCCCGGCGAACGCACCGCCTTCACGCAATTCCTGCCCGGCAGCCGCAGCACGTTGAGCGTGACGACGCCGCTGCAGACGTTTGCGCTCCTCGTCACCGCCGAGCCCTACTACGCGGTTCGCGATCCGAGCACGCTGGTCGTGCTCGAGAACGCGATACCGGTCGATCCCTCGTCCGATCCGGTTCCCTCGGTCGAGACGCGGTACGACTTCACGGGTGCGGGCGGCTATGTGCCGACCGGGTTCCGCTTCGATCCGATCCTCCTGCGCTCGAAGCTTCCGCTCGACTTCTTCCAGGCGCGCAACGCCGTACGCATCGCGCAGGCCGCCGGGGCCGAGCAGCACGCCACGGCGATCTTCACCAACGCGATGGCGCAGCTCGAGAAGGCAGAGAAGCTGGCCGGCCAGAAGAAGCTCGACAAACGGGCGCTGACGGCCGCGTCGCGCGAAACGGTGCAGACGGCGGAGGACGCGCGGGCGATTGCCGCGCCGCGTGCTGCGTCGATTCGGGCCGAGAAGGAGCGACAGGCTGCGGCTGCCCGCGAAGCGGCGGCCCGGGCGCAGGCGCAGGCGGAGCTCGAACGCCGCGTGCAGGCCGAGGCGCAGCGCGCGGCGGCAGCCGAAGCCGATCGCAAGGCTGCCGAGGCCGAGCGCCTCGCCGCCGAGCGCCGGCGTGAGGAATCGGAGCGGGCAAGCCAGCAGGCGCACGCTGCCGCGCAGGAAGCGCTGCGCGCGCGCAAGGAAGCCGAGGACATGCGGGCGGCGGCGCTGCGCGCGCAGGCTGAAGCCGAGAAGCACCGAGCCGCGGCGCTGCAGCAGCAGCAGGCGGCGGAGGCGGAGGCCGCGCGCAATCGGGCGGCCGCCGCGGAATTGGATCAGAGGCTTCAGCAGGCCGTGCGCGAACGCGAGGAGCTCCGCGCCTCGCTGCTGAAGCAGCTGAGTGTCATTCTCGAGACGCGCGACACGGCGCGCGGCCTCGTGGTCAACCTCTCGGACGTGACATTCGCCACCGCCCAGGCGACACTGCAGCCCGGCGCGCGCGAGAAACTCGCGCGGGTGTCCGGCATTCTGGCGGCGCATCCCGAGCTCAGACTCGAGATCGAAGGGCACACCGACAGCGTCGGCTCGGACGTCTTCAACCAGACACTCTCCGAGCGCCGCGCCGAGTCGGTCCGCAACTATCTGATCCAGCAGGGCGTACCCGCAGCGGCCACGAGCGCCGCCGGCTTCGGAAAGACGCGTCCGGTGGCATCGAACGACACCCCCGAGGGACGCCAACTGAATCGCCGCGTGGAGCTCGTGGTGTCGGGAGAAGCAATCGGGACGCAGGACCACTGAGATCTATCGATCATCAGGCCGCGCCAAGGCGGGTCCGGGGCCCGCGAGCGGGCGCCCGGATTCATCTACTGAGTCACTCGTACCCGCGTGGTGGGGCGAAGGTCACGCCGAGTCGTTCCACCAGCGTGCCGAAGTGAATCAGCTCGTCCTCCGCGTAGTGCGGCGCCGCGATCTGCAGCCCGATGGGCAGGCCGGCGCCGCTTCGACCAGCGGGAATGACGAGCACCGGGTTCCCGCAGGCGTTGTAGATCGTCACGAACGGCATCACGTAATCGACGTAGGCGATCGTACGCCCTTCGAGCTCGATCGGCGTGTGTTTGGGGTTGTGCGTGAAGGCCGGTCCCGCTGCGACGGGGCTGATGACGAAGTCGTAGTCGTCGAACCTCCACTGCAGCTCCCGCACGAGCTCCACGCGTCGCTTCAAGGTCCGGCTCAATTCCTTGAAGTCGAGGCTCAACCCGGATTTCACCGGGCCTGCGATGTCGATCGACGCGCTCGCTCCCATGCGCGCAAACTGGAACTTCAGTACCTGGCGCACCAGCCACGGCGCGTCCTGGCCGAGGATGGCGCCGAACAGCTGGCCCCACACCGCATAGGCCTGATCCAGCCACGACCGCTCGAACGGCCGTTTCTCACATGTCACTCCAGCTGACTCGAGGCGCCGGATCAACGAGGCGATCACCGCCCGGGTCTCGCTGCCGCATTCGAATCGCCCTGTATCGTCGAACCAGGCGACCCGGTACTCGCTCAACGCGTTCTTCACTCGCGGTTTCCCAGGGAGATGCGAGAAGTACGACCAGGCCGGCCGGTTGATCAGTTTCCATCCGAGCTCGATGTCGGACATCGTTCGCGCAAGCGGTCCCGCGCTCGCCATTGCGACGAATCCGCCACGGCTGTTCGGCGTCGGCGGCACATGTCCCTCGCCGTGCATCAGCATGTTCTCCGTCGGCTTCAACCCGAAGACGCCGCAGAAGTGCGCGGGAACCCGAATGGAGCCGCCGATGTCGCTGCCGATCTCGAGCGCCGTGAGCCCCGCTGCCACCGCAGCGGCGCCGCCACCGGTGCTGCCGCCGGGCGTCCGCGTCGTGTCGTATGGGTTGTTGGCGGTGGCGTAGATCGGCCCGAAGCTCTGGTAGTCGCTCAGCATCGTCGGGATGTTGGTCTTGCCGAGGATGCCGGCGCCCGCATCGCGCAGCTGTCTGACGATGAACGCGTCGTGTCTGGCGACGTTGTCCTTAAGCTGAGGAAAGTTGACGGTCGTCTTCAGGCCGGCGAGGTTGAACGATTCCTTCACCGTGACCGGAACACCGTGCAGCGGGCCACGAACGTTGCCGTTCCGCAGATCGTCGTCGCGCTCACGAGCCGTTCGTAGTGCGTCGGCGTCGTTGCCGATGACGATGGCGTGGAGAGCCGGATTGTGCTGCTGAATACGACCGATGTAGAGCTCGGTCAACTGCCGGGACGAGATCTGGCCGCTTCCTACCATCGCAGCCAGCTCGCAGGCCGACGTAAAGGGAGACACGGGCATCGCGACAGCAGAGCATGTCGCAGGCTGCGCGTGCGGTCAAGAAAGAGCCGGTCTTACTCGTGGCGCAGTGCGGTCGTCGCCGGAATCCTCGTCGCACGCCTGGCTGGCAGCACGCACGCCGTCAGCCCGACGAGCAAGAGGAGCAGCGTCATCGCAGCGAACAGCAGCGGGTCGGCGGCGCGTTCCATTCCGAGGACTCGGGCGAGGACGCGGGTGGTCCCGGCGGCGCCCACGAGCCCGACGATGAGGCCGCTGGCGACGACGAGGACCCCCTGTTTCAGGACGAGAGCGAGCACGTCGCGCGACGCGGCGCCGAGCGCCACGCGAATCCCGATCTCGTGGGTCCGCTGCGTGGCGCCGTACGACGTGACGCCGTACACGCCGACCACTGCCAGCAGCAATCCGAGCAGACCCATCGCGCCGGCCTGAATCGCCGCGAGGCGAAGAAGCATGTATCCGCCGACGGTGCCAAGAGCCTCGGTCATGGTCTGGAGGTCGGCGATGGGCACGTCCGGGCCAAGGCTCTGTATCTCCCGCCGGACGAGAGGTCCCAGCCGATCGGGCGGCAGGGAAGAGCGAATCTGGAGCACCCGCATGCTGGTGGCCGATTGCGCCAGAGGCGTGTAGAACTGCGGCGTAGGAGGCTCCCAGAGCGTGACGACCTTGCTGTCCCTTGCCACGCCGACCACACGGAGCACAGGACCGTCGGCAGTGTCGGCATGGAACGTCTTGTCGATCGCGTCGCCGCCGGGCCAGAAGCGCCGGGCCATGGTCTCGTTCACGATGGCGACGGGCGACGAGTGCAGATCGTCGGACTCCTCGAACGCACGACCGCGAACGATCGGCAGCCGCAGCGTACGGAAGTAGCTCGGGCCGACGAAGTTTCGAGCGATCAGCGGCGCCTGTTCGGTCGGGTCGGGGCGAAAGCCATCGATGAACACAGTGGCCGCGCTGGAGTAGTAGCCGAGCGGAACGCTGAAGGCGAGGCTGACCGACTCGACGCCAGGCAGCGAAGACACACGGCGCTCGAGCTCTCGGTAGAACGACTCCACTCGCGGCGGATCGTATCCAGCCCACGACGGGTTCATCCGGACGTTCAGCAGATGGTCTACGTCGAAGCCGACGGCGAAGCGCTCGCTGCCGCGAAGGTCGCGAACGAAGAGCGCCGCCACGATCAGCAGGACGAGCGAACCACCCACCTGTCCGCAGACGAGCAGACCGCGCACCCGCTGACGGGCTGGGCCGCTCGACCCGCGCGAACCGTCGTGCAGCGAGACGGCGGCGCTCGATTTGAAAGCGCGGACCACCGGCCAGATCGCCATGGCGACCCCCGTGAGCACCGCCGCGGACAGGGCATAGGCGAACACGCGCCAGTCGATGCTGAAATCGAGGGCCAACGAAAGGTCAGGGCTCAGGTGAATCGACCGCTCGGACATGAGACTCGCGATGCGGCCAAAGAGGAGACCCGCGGCGGCGCCGAGCAATGAGAGCACCATTGTCTCGGTGATCGCCTGTCTGACCAGACGGCCACGTCCGGCTCCGAGAGCCGCGCGAATGGCGAGCTCCCGCTGACGCCCCAGAGAACGCACCAGCAGAAGGTTCGCCACGTTGACGCAGGCGAGCGCGAGCACGAGCGCCGCCAGCGCCATGAGCAGGAGACCCGCCGCGCGGTCGGTGCGCCCCGCTTCCCCGAGCAGTCCTGCCGGATCGGGCCGGGCCCACCGCTCGGGCACGACCCTGATGCCGATGCCGCGATCATCCGCGTTCTCGCGTTCGAGACGTTTGGCAGTCAGCGTCATCGACGCCTGCGCCTGCTCGAGCGCCACTCCAGGCTTCAACCGTCCGAGGACGGTCAGCCATCGCGCGGAGCGGTCGCTGAACATGCGGCGGCGCCAGTCTGCGTCGGCGCGCACGCTGTTCAAGGTGAGGTATCCATCGACCTCGATGGGCGTGTAGGTGCCGTGGAATCTGGGCGGCACGATCCCGACGATGGTCGCGGTGGTGCCGCCGATGCGCACCTGTGTTCCGACCACCGATGGATTCGCGGCAAAGTGCCGCCGCCAGAAGGCGTGTCCGAGGACGACCACCGCAGCGTCTCCAACGTGCTCGCCTTCGCCGGGTGCGAACAGGCGTCCGGTAAACGGCTCGACGCCGAGCGCGGAGAAGTAATTGCCGCTCACGGCGGCATACAGGAAGGTGAACGGGCGGCCGCCGAGCGTGATTCCGGTCAGTTCCAGCGAGAACCCGAAGAGATCGGTCAACTCTCCGTCGGCGCGCCGCAAGTCCTGAAGGGCTGCGAACGAATGCCTGTAACGGCGCCCGCTGCTGTCGCCTTTGACGTCGGCGGCGAGCACCACGAGCTGCTCCGGGTTCCTGACCGGCAGCAGCCGCCTGAACCCGTCGACGATGCTGAAGATGCCGGTGTTGGCGCCAACGCCGATCCCCAGCGTGAGCACGGCGACGATCGCCAGCCGGGCGTCGCGCCGGATCTGCAGCAGCGAATGGCGGAGATCCTGCCAGCCGTCGTGCAACCAGGGGACGAGCCGGCGAGGTTCGCGATTCAGGGACATCGAATCACCGGCGCGGCGACGTCGCGGGGTTCAGGATGGCATTCACAGACCTCGACTATCGACACACCACGCCTAGATTATCAACAACAGGCAGTCAGGGAAAGCCGGACCGTCTTTCCCAATATCTTCTTGACATCACCCGTCACGTGTTCTACAAGGCGCCAATCCCGGGCGGGAGGTTTGGCGCATCGAAACGCAGTTTCTGTCGACGCGGTTCCTGCGCTTCGCGCTGCCGTTCGACTTCTGATTGGAGATTCACCCGGCGCGCCGCGGGTGGCTCGACCCTCGGCGCGCCACGGTAACCCGCACCCGCCCTGGGTCGCCGGTTGCCCGCCAAGGCCCGCGCGTTCGCTTCGAACGCGCGGGCTGTTTCGTGTATGCGTTCCGGAGCGGGTTGCGCGGCCGTCTACTGTTTCAGCTCGGCGATCAGCGCATCGACCTGCTGGTACTGCAGGCATCCAGGCGTCGGCGGGCTCGGCGGGCATCCGGTAGAGCGCCAGCCGTAGTCGCTCTCGAGGGTCCTGACGATTTCCTCACGGCTGCGGCCCTGTTTGATCAGCCCGCTGAGACGGGTGCGCATCGCTTCGAGATCGGCCTTGAACTTCACGATGTCGGCTTTCGCAGACACCGGGCCGTGGCCGGGAATGACCGTGTCGAAATCGAGCGCCAGCGTCCGTTCGAGCGTTGTCGACCATTCCTTGAAGCTGCCACCCTGCGAGTAATCGATGAAGGCCGGCACGCCCGGCGGGCGGTTCTGCGGCGGCTGCGCCGCCGAACCGCGGCGGCCGGCAGCGGCGCGCGTCGCCAGGAACAGATCGCCGGTGTGCACCACGCCGAGCTCCGGGAAGTAAATCACCGCGTCGCCGTTGGTATGGCCGCGACCGAAGTGAAGCGCGCGCACCTCTTTCCCTCCGAGGAACACCGACGCTTCGTCGGCGAACGTGACGCGCGGCAGCCCGATGGGAGTGCCGGGCGTGTCCTCGAAGAACGGCTGTCTCTTCGCGATCAGGTTGAGACGAACGTTCCGGTGTGCGATCACCTCGGCTATGGGCAGCATCTTCGCGTCGCCGCCGGCGTGGTCGTCGTGCTGGTGCGTGTTGAATACGTATTTGAGCGGCTGACTCGTCAGCTGCTTCAGCTGCGCGAGGATGTCGGCGTGATTGCGATCGAACATGTCGTCGACGAGGATGACACCCTCGCCGGTCACGTAGGCAGCCACGTTCCCGCCTTCGCCGGAGATCATGTAGAGGTCGCCCTTGACCTTCTCGTTACGAAGCGCTCCTGGAGGGCGGCCGGCCTGGCTGAGCACGACCCATCCGGCGTGGACCGTGAACACGACCGCAAGCACGGCAACGACGAGCAGGCGTCTCATGCGCGGACTATACCACCCGCCATGCATGGGTTTGCCGAGGGTCTATGGAGCGTGAATCTGAAGCCCGTGCTCGTTGCGAGCTGCATCGGCGGTCGGGCCCGGCGCGGCACCGCCGGAAACGCTGGCTGACCGGCGGCGTGCTCTGCCAGAATAGCCGGCAGAGCTCCCGGCCGTTCGGTGAAACGCCTGTCCGCGACGCGACGTATTGATAAACGCCGTGCCAGCGGTAGTCGGGCGGGAGCCGGATCGAACCAGGCTGTTTCGACACCGCCGGAGCTCACACATGGTCCCGCCCACGTGAGAATCGTAAAACAGAGGAGACTCGCAGATGCTTCAACGCGTTGCCCCGATTGCCCTGATCGCATGCCTCGTCACGCCGCTGGCCGCCCAGGCGCCGCCAGGTATGAAGATGCGCGTCGACGCCAGCACCGATGCCTCGGATCCCGACAACACCCCACAGGTGAAGGTCGTGACAGCAGGGAAGGGATTCCGTGTGACCGGCGGGCCCGCGAGCGTGTTGTGGAACCCGGCGAACACTGCGACCGGCAACTACACCGTGCGTGCGATCTTTCATTTGATGCAGCCGAGCAACCACACCAACTACTACGGGATCGTGTTCGGCGGGAACGCGCTCGAGGGCGCCGCACAGGCATACACCTACTTCGTGGTGGCCCAGGACGGCACCTTCCTGGTGAAAGGGCGGTCGGGCGCGAGCACCCCGACGATTCAGGCCAAGACCAAGCACGCATCCATCAAGACGCCGGATGCCAGCGGCCAGTCAGTGAACACTCTCGAGGTTCGAGTGGCTGGCGACACGGTTTCGTACGTCGTGAACGACATGGTCGTGCACACCACTCCGAAGAGCGCCGTGAAGACGGACGGCATTGTCGGCGTCCGCATCAATCACGTGCTCGATGTGACGGTGGAGTCGTTCGAAGTGAAGAAGGGGTAGCGAGGCGCTGAGGAACCGGAACGAGAGAGAGGAATCAGCCACACCGAGGCACAGACGCACAGAGGATCCAATTCAATGAGCTCCAATGAACGACCTCTGTGTCTCGGTGCCTCTGTGGCGTTTTGATCTCGGTGCCTCCGGCTATTCTCCGTGCCTCCTGATCTCAGGGCACGGACGGCCAGCTGAACATCGTGCGGTAGCGCACCGGCTGACCGTCACGAGTAGCGGGCGCAAACTTCCAGGTCTTGGCGCCGCTCAGCAGCAAGAGATCGGTCATCCGTTTCGCAGGCGTCAGCAGCCGCACCTGTTCCACTCGCCCCTGCTCCGAGATCACCATCTCCATGGTGTTCATGTCCGACACCATGCCGCGGAACAGCGGATTACCTTCCCGCGTCGTCAGGAGCCTCGCCGGCGTCACGTCGGGATCGTCCTGTGAGTAGATGGGGCCGTTGACTGCGCTCAGTGGCTTTGCTGCCAGAGCAGGCGATGCCGCGGGACTTTCGGCTCGTGCTGTCGCCGACGCAGGCTCGGGCTCGAGGGCAGGTGGCGCGCTGACGGAGGTCGCCGCCCCGGCAATCGCAGACGAACTGATCGCTGGTTGTGCCTCGGTGCTCGGAGCGCCTCCAGCGGGAGCCGGCTTCCGGGACGCTGCCTGCTTGCCCGAGCCTGACTCGCGTCCACGGACCTTGCCTGCCGCAGCGCTCGCGGGCCGAGCGAGACCAAGCTCCGTCGTGATCGACGTGCCCGCCTGCTGAACGGTGGCAGCACTGTCAGAGGTGGTCGTCGAGGCCTTGTTCGAGGCGGACCCGAACAGTTCCTGTACTTTGGTGCACGCGCCCGATGCAACGGCGGCGAGCACGATGATCGCCACGGGCAGCCGGCGACGTGGCGCTCGAGAGTTGATTGTGGCCACGTTGATATCCTGTCCCCTCATTGATGGCAGGACCTGGTGCAAACCGGGCACCAGGCTTGTCGTTGCGAATCGCGGTGTGGAAGTGCGCAGCGGCGTTACGCTGTCGGCACATCTCTGAGGGCGACGTGACGGCTGCCCGTCATCGCGCGATATCTTTCCGGCAACCCCTGCATCGGTCACCGGCAGGGCGCCGGCGCCGTCAGATGGATCGCGCGCGCTACCACATCGACGCGAAGCGCGAGAGGCTGAGGGCCGAGCGGCGGCCCGAACCTTTCTGCGGCGTCGACTGATTCAGAATCAGGCCGGTCAGGCGCTTGAATTGATCCGCCATCGTCGAGTTGTCGCTGAAAGTCAGCGGCACCCCCGAGTTGAGCGCGGTCGCCACCGTTCGATAGTCGCTCGGGAACGTCAGGTGAACCTTCTGGCCGAGCGCGTCTTCGATCTGTGGCAGCGGAATCGGGAACGGGGCCGAGGCGCGATTGAGCAGCACGCGGACGCGGTCGCCGCACGAACCCAGCTGGTTGATCTTCTCGATCAGCCGCTGCCCGTTGCGAATCGAGGGTACATCCGGGTTGATGATGACGCCGATCATCTCGGACATGTACAGCGCCGCAAGCGAAGAAGCCGTAATCTGCGAGCCCGCATCGACGACCACGTACTCGTACCGGGCCGACAGCAGCCGCAGTACATTCTCGATCACCTCGCCGTCGGCGCTCGTAGGCCGATCGAACTGGTCCGAACCAGGGAGAAGCTCGAGACCCGACACGTGCTTGGCGACCAGTCCGGCGAGGAACTCGCGATCCAGCCGTCCGGCGTTGTCGATGGCGTCGAGCACACTGAAGCGGCTGCGCACGCCGAGGAAGAGCGCCGCGTCGCCAAGGCCGTTTTTCAGGTCCGCCATCACGGTCGGCTTCTTCTGGGCGGCGAGCTCCACGCCGCAGTTCACGGCAAGCGTCGTGGTGCCGACGCCTCCCTTGGCGCCAATGAAGACGACGATCGAGGCGAGCGGCGTGCCGCCGCCTGCCGCGCCACGTCGCGCCGACGCGCGGGACACGGCGTCGTCGAAGCCTTTGTCGGCAAACGGCCAGATGAGGAACTCGTTGGCGCCGGCGCGCATCGACTGGAGGATGAGGTCCGAGCTCGATTCGCTGGCGACGAGGAAGATGCTGGCAGAGGCCGATGCCGCGCGCGCTCGCTCGACCGCCCCGATAGCGCCGCGCAGATTGTCTCGACCGTCGACGATGATGAGGTCTGCGGATGCGCCGGCCGTTCCGGCCCGGTCGTCAGCAACGCTGATGGGAGTGGTTCCGTCTCTCAACAGGCGGGTCACCTCCCGCTTGAGATCCAGGTCGTCGGTCACAATCGCTGCAATCAAACGCGCCATGGCAAAGACACACCAGAAAAGTAGCGCCGCCAGCCGGCGCTCTGTCAGCAGATGTCAGCGTCAGGTGCCGGCGATTCGCCGTTCCGGCACGCAGTGGCGGGCACGTGTCAGCAGACAGGTGCCGTGAGCCTCTACGGAGGGCTCAGGCTCACGTATCTGTTATCGGACTTGCACTGCGGTTCTGCACGGTTCGACCGCACGAATCGTTCCCGCCGCTTCCTTCCTCGAGAACCGGATTTTTCGCCCTGCACCTCTGCTGCCCTGCGCTTCTCGAGCCGATTGCCCGATATGAGACGCAGTAGCGAGGAGGATGCAACTCCGTGAAGACCCCGCTGATTCTTGCCGTGGAGCGCGACCCGCAGCAGGCGGCCCAGCTCACGTCGATGTTCAAGCGCCAGTTCAGTGCCGAGCTCGTGCTGGTGACGTCGGCGTCGGCAGCGCTGAAGAAACTGGCAGGGCGTGTGCCCGAGCTCGTGCTCACTTCGGCACTGATCCCGCCGAAGGACGAAGTCGAGCTGGTGAACTGGCTGCGCGATCTCGGCTCCGCCGCCGATCACGTGCAGACCGTGACGATTCCGGTGCTCGCCGCGCCCGAGGGTTCCTCGGGCAAGAAGGGCGGCGGCATCTCTTTCGGACGCGATCGGGCTGTCGCGTGCATGCCGGACACGTGCGATCCGGCGGTGTTTGCCGACTGGATTTCCGTGTACCTGGATCTCGCGTCGACCCATCGCGCCGAAGCCCGATCAAAGTAGCCGAGCCAGTTAGCGCCGACCGCGCTGCAACAACCTCTGCACCCGACAAGCGGTGCTAACATCCAGCTGAAATTCTGTCGCTCCGTCGTGCTCGGGAGACGATCGCCATGAAATGGTTGCTGACGCTGCTCATGACGGCGGGGCTGCTGGCCTCTCCGGCGAGCGCCTGGGCTTCATGTGGAGCCGAGACCGACCGATCCGGAACGATCACCATCGACGTCGGATCGGCCACGCGCGTGTTCGTGCTCAAGGTGCCATCGGGTGGCGATGGCCGGACGCCCGCACCCGTGCTCTTTGCGCTTCATCCGTACGGCGTGAACGCGACGTACATGCAGAGCCGCGTGTCCAGCCGCCTGTGGCCTGAGGCGATCATGGTTTATCCCGAGGGTTTCCCGGGACGGGGAGGACCGGCGTGGCAGGGGCGGCCCGGCGAAGCGGATGACCGGGATGTGGCGTTCTTCGACGCGATGCTGGCGTGGCTGGACGCTCACGAGTGCATCGATCGTCAGCGCGTGTTCGTGATGGGCTACTCGAACGGTGCCGCTCTCGCCAGCGTGCTGGCTTGCGCACGGAACACGGCAATTGCCGGAGTGGCCATCGCTTCAGGACGCCAGGCCTGCGCGCCAACCGGCGCCAAACCGGTCGTGCTCGCGCACGGCCTCCGCGATGCGTCCATCGGATACCAGCAGGCGATCCAGGCAGCCGGGTCCTGGAGCAAGGTCAACCAGTGCAGCGCGCCGCCGAAAGTCGAGACGCCAGGCTGCTTCGCCGCGACGTCCTGCAGCCTCGCCTCAACGATTCTGTGTACGTATCCTGGCGGCCACGAATACAACTCGGCGTTTTCGCGCGAGTTCATCGAGGCGTTTCAGAAGGTCGGGAAGAAGCCGTAGCGGGCAGATTCGCCTCTACAGCCTTGTTACCTCGCCAGCTTGATCACGACGAGACTGATATCGTCCGACGGCGGATTGAACGCCAGCAGGTCGTGCTCGATCGATTCGAGAATCTGCTTCGCGCTCTGATCCTTCACCTGCCTGAGCGTTTGCTCGAGCCGCCCGGGGAAGTACTGCTCGTTGCCGCGCGAGTGTTCGGTGAGTCCGTCCGTGTGCAACAGCAGGATGTCGCCGGCTCCCATCAGCCACCACTCGTTGGTCTCGTAGCGCTCCTTGAAACCGAGCGTGCTCGCGCCCACCGCGCTGCGGTCGATCGCGTGGAGCGACGGCAGCATGCCGAGCGGAGGGAACGACACGCGGAGATCCGGACCGACGTCCATGAATCGATCCTCCCGCCTCGAGAAGACGGCCGGGAACGGGTGCGCGGCGGAGAGGAAGCGGAATCTCGCATCCTCGGAGATCTCGCCGTAGATCAGCGAGATGAACTTGTGGGCGCCCGAGGACTGGTAGAACCGCGTATTGAGGTTCTCGAACAGCCGCTGCGTGATTTCACCAAACGTGTCCAGCTCGTAGATCGCGCCGAGCAGGAACGCCTGGTGCAGCATCGCCGCCAGCAGTGCGTCGGTCATCCGGTGCCCGGCAACGTCGACGACGGCGATGCCGGCAGCCTTCTGGCAGCGCTTCAGGCGATCCACGACGTCGCCTTTTCCGTCGCGCGCGGCGCGCGCGATTCGCGCATCGAGATCGAACCGCTGCTTGAAATCGACGTAGATGATGTGATCGCCGCCGACCACACCGTTGAGGGCGAGCGTCTTGCCGTACACATCGATCCCGTTCAGACGCGGAAGCTCGCCGGCCTGCGGGAGCAGGTTCTTCGCTATCTCCTGGAAATTCGCCAGCTCGTCCGTCAGTTGACGGACGATGTCCGGATCGTCTGGTACTCGCATGAGCGGGTTCATCGTGTGCACCGGTACGTCCCCGGGCACCTGTAGAGTGTGCCAGTCCAGCGTAACATCCTGAGGCCGACGGCTTTGGCCTTCTCCGGGTGCATCCTGATCCCTCGTGACCTCTGGAGTCCGCCAGGCGTGAAGATGGAGCAGGGTCTGACGCGGGGCTCTACGACGTTGGACGTCCATAGCCCAGTATCGGTTCCTCGGCTGTTCGACCTGAGAGGCCGAAGATGGGCAGCGGCCGAACCTGCGGATCGCGGTCTCCGGCTTGCGAAAGGGTCGACGGAGCAGCCGATTCAACGGAACGCCGGCGGCCAAACTCGCTCAGAATCGTTTCGAGCACCGGAAGCATCATCCCGGCGCGCCTGGCGCGAATCACGAAGTCCCAGAGCGGCTCGAACTTCTTCCAGCCGGCCGCATACGCCATGTGCCTGAGCCCCGCCACGGCGTCGTCGTGCGCCCGGGCACCGCGGACGATCGATCCCCATCGATAGAAGCTGCGATACGCCCGCCAGTAGCCCGTTTCGAGCTGTTCTGCCGACATGTGCGCGGGCTGGAACACGGTGTGGCGCGTGTCGTACAGGTCCCAGTCGCGAGTCGTGATCCGGCCTTGTTCATCGAGCCGGCGATAGAGGGCGGTGCCGGGATAGGGAGTCAGGATGTGAAACGTCGCCGTTTCGATTCCGTGCTCCACCGCCCAGTCCACAGTCCGCTCGAACACGGATGGATCGTCGCCATCCATACCAAAGACGAAGCTGCCATTGATCATCACGCCGAGGTCGTGCAGGCGCCGGATGGCGGCGCCATAGTCTCGCCGGAGATTCTGGTACTTGTGCTGCTCGGTGAGGTTTACGGGGTTCAGCGTTTCGAATCCGACGAAGAGGCTGCGCAGCCCGGCCTCGACGGCGCGCTCGAGCAGTCCTGGCAGCAGGATGGCGTTGACGGTTCCGGCGGCCTGCCACAGGCGACCCATTCCACGCATGCCGTCGAAGAGCGCCGACGCGAAGCGGCGGGCGCCGAACAGATGATCGTCGAGGAAATAGAGGTGGCGGCCCGGGAGGCGCTCGATTTCGGCGAGCGCCGCGTCGACCGACTGCGTGTAGAACGACGCGCCGCCTTCGAAGAAGGCCTCCTTGTAGCAGAAGTCGCAGACGTGCGGGCATCCGCGCGACACGACGATTGAGTTGGGCACGAGATAGAGGCGTCGCTTGATCAGGTCGCGGCGGATCGGCGGCAGACCACTGAGCGTCCGCGTCGTCGACCGGTAGACCGGCCGCGGGTGGCCCTCGCGGAAGTCGGCGAGAAACGCCGGCCAGATATCCTCACCGGGGCCGAGAAAGATCGAGTCGGCATGCTGCGCCGCCTCCGCGGGCAGCGACGTCACGTGGAGACCGCCGAGCGCCACGTACGACCCGCGGCGGCGATACTCGTCGGCGAGCCGATACGCGCGATGCGCTGACGTGATGTAGACCTGGATGACGACCAGGTCCGGAGCGTCGTCGAGGTCCAGGCGTTCGACGTGCTCATCCTGGATCTCGACCTCGTCATCGTCACGCAAATACCCAGCGAGCGTCGCCAGCCCGAGCGGCGGGAACAGCGAGTACTTGATCGGCCGGAAGAACGGGCTCGTGGCCTCGGTGAGCGCCGGCAGGATCATCTTGACCTTCATCGCCACGCCTCTCCGAGCAACATTACCGACAGGGCTCGCGAACGCGGGCCATCGAGCTCTGCGAAGAAGAGGCGCTGCCAGCGCCCGAGGTGCAACCGACCGCCCACGACGTTCAACGTCGCCGTCGATGGCAGCAGGAGCGCGCGGCAGTGGGCGTGGCCGTTGTGCCGCTCACCCGGGGTGAGGTTCACCGTCCGGACCGTGTCATCGTCATGTCGGTAGGCGGCGTCGCGCGGTGCGAGACGGTCCAGAAACGCTTCGAAGTCCGAGAGCAGCAGCGGCTCATGTTCGTTGACGAGGATGGCTGTCGTGGTGTGAAGCGTCTGGACGTTGACGAAGCCGGAGCGAAGCCCGGTCTGCACCACCAGGTCCGACACGCGGTCGGTCAGGTCGACGAACTCGGTCGGGCGAGCGGTTTCGACGGTGAACCGTGTGTGCAGGCAGATCGGGGCGGTCGTGAGCGTATCCATTCGAGGCTCCTCGGGAAGCGGCGGCGTCCGCGTTTCAGCGGCGCCGTGCCCACGTGAAGCATCGTCGGAGGGGCCTGGGAAGTCTTCAGCGTTCGGTGAGCACGCCGTGAGATGTCGATGACTGCGCCAGATTATGCAGAGTTGCCGAATGCCGGGGGTCACGGGCGCCGCGTGAGTCCGAGCGCCAGTCCGACGCCGAACAGGGCGCCCTCACCGGTGCCTATGAGGGCACGGGTCAGTGGACCGAAGTCGGGTTCACCGACGAGCCGGCCGAGCGGCGTCAGCACCGCCTTCGCGCCTCGTGACTGCTGGGCGATCTTGTGAATGGTTCCGCCCACGAGCGGCCGCCCGGCGAGGGTGAGTGCCAGCGCCGCGAGTGCAGTGGCAACGACGATATTGCCGATCGCGCGCAGACGCTGCGCTCCGCGCAGAGCGGCCAGGCCACCCTCCGCGCGTGGTGCCGCCAATGCGTAACCCAGCCCCGCCGCGCCGCCGATGACCACGCCTTCGAGGCCGCCGCCTGTGGTCACCGCCATTCCGAAGACGGCGGTAAGCGTCCAGAGGGCGAGCCATTGCACCGTGGCGCCGACCAGCCCGCCTCCGACTGCGCCACCGACGACCAGCGCGGCGGCGCGCCGCGACCGGGCGACTGCCTCGGCAACGGCGAGCCCTGCTCCGACTCCTGCACCGCCGATCGCGCCGCACACGCCGCCGACGGCCGCCAGCACGACCGCGAGCGACGCGGGCGCGGCGCTGTCCGGGACGGCTGCCAGGATCAGCCCGCCGACGGCACCGCTGATGATTCCGGCGACGCCGCCTCCAATCGATGCGGCTGCCCAGCGCGCCGCGGCTATACGCGCAGCGCGCCGCAGCCGAAGCCGAATCACGGCGGCGGTGGCGGCCGCCATGCCGGGCGCTCCAACGAGCGGTACGTGGCCGGCAGCGGGCGATTCCCAGCGCGTGTCGCGCAGCAACGCACGCGCACGGGCATGACCCGGACGAGTGCCGAGACGAGTGAGCGCCTCGGCAGTCCCAAGCCCGTGCAGGAGCTCGGCCGCCTCTCGCTGTTCTTCTTCGTCGGCCGCAGTGGCCGGGGCTTCGGTCAGACGCCGTAGCAGCGGCTCGAACGGATCGCTCACAGGTTCGGATTCGGCAGCCTGTGCTGGCACGACGTTCGTTGCCACGACGCTCGTGTCGCTCGCGTCGACCACCGACGACCATGCGGCGTCGTCCTCTTCCTCGACGACGCCGTCGAACACGAAGCGGTAGCCGTGCCGGGAAACGGTGCGAATGAAGCGTGGCTCCCTTGAATCGTCCTCGAGCGTGCGGCGGATGGTGCGGACGGCCTGACTGAGCGCGCTATCGGAGACGACGACATCGCTCCAGACACGATCGAAGATGTCGCGCCGGTGCACCGCCTCGTGCCGATGCTCGATGAGGAAGACGAGCAGGTCGAAGTAGCGTGGAATGAGCGGCTGCTCAACGCCGTCGCGCAGGATCGTCCGTCGGCCTGGCGACACGACGTAGCGGCTGAACCGATAACGGGGCATGGGTGAAAGGAGAATAGGACAGTACAGGAAATTTGAGGATTTGGGATTGATGATTTGAGCCATTGATTGCTCAATGGCCCATTGGATCATGTTCGATGTGTCAATTGGACGTCTCAATCACCCGATTCACTTCCTCAAATCATCGTTCATCAATCACCCGATGACTCACTCCTGGTTGCGAAGGGCATGCACAGCGACGCTGAATGAGATGACTGTGAAGCCGACGAACGCCGCCGCCTCGATGGCGATCGTCTGCGGGTCACCGACGCCGATCGTCGCGTAACGCAGGATGTCCACGTGCCAGGTGATCGGATTTGCCCGAGCCACCGCGCGGAAACCTGCCGGAAGCGGATCGAGCGGATAGAACATCGAGCTCGCGAACAGAAACACGAAGTAGAAGATCGACGTCACAGTGTTGTAGGCGTCATTGCGCCTGATGCGCAGCGCAAACACGGCATAGAAGAAGAACCAGCCTGCCGTGCCAATCGTGGCGGCGGCCGCAACGAGCGGCCATCCCGCCGGACGGAGCGGCACGTCGAGAACGGCAGCCGAGAGCAGGATCGTGATCGACGTCTGCAGGACCGAGACCAGCACGTTGAACAACACCTTGCCGAGCAGATACTGGGCCCGGCTCAGCGGGTAAGTCAGCATCTCGTAGAAGATCCCGTTGTCGCGATCCAGAAAGAACGACCACGAGGTGTTGGACGCGATGCCGAAGCTCGCCATGGCCAGTACCCCAGCGAGGAAGAACGCGTTGTAGCCGATGCCGGGCGCGCCGGTCGTGAAGCCAAGCGAGGCGTTGATGCCGACGCCGAACACCAGCAGATAACCGAGCGGGTAGAAGAGATCCCAGAAGATGAAGGTCAGGTTGGTCGCCCTGATCCGGCCCTCGCGGGCAAACACCGCCGAGAGTGCGCTCACGAGATTCCTCCTTTCTGAGTCAGGTCGATGAATACGTCCTCGAGACTGGCGCCGGTCAACTCGATCCGCAGCACGCGTCGGCGCGCTGCCAGCTGCGACGCGAGCGCCAGTACCCTGGACTCCTCCTCATGCAGCGTGATCTGGACGGTGTTGTGGTGCACGGCTGATCGCAGCGGCCGGTACGAGGCAATCGTCGCGTCGAGATCGGGCGGGACCTCGTCGAACGTCATCGTCAGGTCGTAGACACGCTCGGAGAGGAGCTTGAGCGTGTTGAGATCTCCACGCGCCAGCTGCCGGCCACGATCAATGATCAGGAGGTCATCGCACAGTTCCTCAGCCTCGCTGAGGATATGCGTCGTGAGCACGATGGTGCGGCCGCGCGCCACCTCGCGGCGAAGCAGGTTCATGACCGAGCGCTTCAGGGCTGGATCCATGCCGGTCGAGAACTCGTCCAGGAACACCACGGGCGTGTCGACCATGAAGACCTTGGCGACCTGTACCCGGCGGCGAAACCCGCCGCTGAGGTCTTGAACCTTGCGATTGGCTTCGGGAATCAAACCGAGGTCGTGCAGCGCCGTTTCGGCACGACGCCTGACGCCGGCTCCTGCCTGTCCGTGGAAACGGGCGAACGTCAGCAGATTCTCGCGCACCGACAGGAAGAGCTCCGCTGCCTGTTCCTGAATGACGACGACGATGTTCCGGCGCACGTCGAGCGCCTGGCGCATCACGTCGAAGCCGCAGACGGAGGCACGCCCGGACGTCGGCCGAACCAGCGTCGTCAGAATCCGCAGCGTCGTCGTTTTGCCGGCACCGTTTGGTCCGAGCAATCCGAAGACGGTTCCGGCCTTGACGTCGAAGCTCAGGCCATCGACGGCGCGCACACCGTTGCGAGACGTACGCGGGTGAAAGACCTTGACGAGATCGGCGACGTGTATTGCAACGTCGGACATGAGCGGCTCCTGGACTCTGAGTTCCCGTAGCGGCGCCTTCAGACGGAGCACGGGACCGGCTTCAACCAGACAGAACACGACATCAGCCGCGACGGGCTGTGATTCAGGGAGAGAGCCGAGAGGGGTCAGCGAGGGGTGTTCATTGGACCTGACAGCGTCACGACAGCATAGCAGACCCCGGCTGCGGCGTGTCATGCGGTTCGCCGGGACGGGGAGCGACATCTCCGAACACAGTCAGCTGATCGGACGGGCGGTAGTGCCGGGGCATCACCAACCAGTCGACGACCAGCTCGAGGATCAGACCGGCAAGGTCCAGCATTCGATGACGCGGACCGGAACGTCCGCCTTTGTTGTCAGGGCGTTACGGGACGAGTACGACAGGCGCGCGCCAGAACGCGATCTTCTGCCCCGCCGGTTCGAGCACCGACACCTGGCAGTCGTAGCGCCCCGGGGGCAGATCCTGCAGCGGGACGCTGATCATGATCGGCACGGCCTTGGAGCGCTCGTTCATGCCCTCGGTCACGCGGATCGGTGAGGTTTCGTACACCTTGACGTCGCCATGATAAAACGTCACGAACGCCACGAGCGGCTGCATGCTGGTCGCCTTGCGCTCGTAGGCCTGCAAGTAGATGAACATGTCGCGGCTCACGCTGAACATGCGCGTGATGCTCGGGAACAGCTTCTGGCCATCGTGCACGAGCGGGTCAACCGCCTGCCCGTCGATCTTCTGCTTGACCGAGAAGAGCGCGTCCGTCATCGGCACACGCTGGCTGCTCAGCACGACGGAGCTGATCGGCAGGCGCTTCTCCTCTTTGTTCAGGTTGGGAATGGTGAAGTTGCCCTGGTAGGTGCCGATCCGCCCGGTCTCCGCGTCGCGCGTCAGGATCTTGATCACGTAATTGCCGGGCAGCAGCGTGAACCCGGTGCCGTACTGAATCGGCCGCGAGGCGAGCTGGCTGGCCTTGTCCTCGGTGAGCGGGATCGGCAGGCTGTCGCGGATGTTCTGGTAGGTGTTGCCGTACTCGTCCTTGACGATGCCGATGAAGTCGATCTCGGTGCGCGGCACGCCCCGCCGCCGTGCGATCGCCAGCTCGCTGCCGGGGATCTTGACGGAGACCGGCACGAAGTATTCGGCATTGTTCAACTGGAAGAAGTTCACTTCCATGGCGATGGTGACTTCAGTGATCGGGTTCTCGAGCATCAGCGCGTCTTCGAGCTGGCGCTCTTTGTCGGCACCGCTGAAGTTGGCGAACGACTTGTCGCCATAGTAGCCGGGCCGGTAGGCCAGCTCGGCCGACTGGTTGCCGGGAACGGTGACCTTGATCCGTCGCAGCTTGCCGTCGGTGGCGACGTGCGTGCTGTAGTAACCGATGATGTAGTAGCTCGTGACCAGCTGCGCGGCCTGCACGATGCCGGCAGACAGGTCGTTGTAGTCGAGCAGCGCCTTGCCGCCGGTATCCTTCGCGAGCGAGTAAAGGGTGTCCTGCGACTGCTGGAAGCCGGTCATCATCGACATCGCCATCGAGCTGCCGAAGATCGCGCCGCCTCCGGGAGACGCCCGCGTCGCATCGCCGAGCGGCGCCGTGGCCACCAGGCCGCGCGAGTCGATCGGGTTGATGCTGACGTTGGCGCGCTGCGCGGCGTTCGTGGTCGCGCGCAGCTGTGCGAGGTTGTCGGTGCCGGTCAGCCGCAGGCCGCTGGTGAAATACAGCAGCACCTTCTGCTCGGGCAGGTTGCGCAGCAACGTGACGGCTGTCTGCAAGGCGGCCAGCCGCCGATCGGTGTTGAAGATGTTGAACTCGCCGTCGTCCTGCCCGAAGGGCGTGCCGCCGTCGGGCGTGTCGGGGATGCCGTCGTTGTCGAGGTCGTTGCCGTAGAGCAGCGTGACGAGGATTTCGCGGAGGGCCGCCTTGTCGTCGGTGAAATCCTGCTTCACGCGCACGGCGCCGCCTTGGTACGCCATGATGGCGACCACGTCCGACGGGCGCATCTGCGTGTCGACGTATTTCTGCGCGTTGGTGAGTGCGCGGATCTGCTCGGCCTGCCCGAGCGACGACATATCGAAGTAGAAGACGAGCAGCCGGCGGTTCTGATAGCGGATGTCACCTGGAGGCGGCGTCGCAATCTGCGTCTGCACGGCCGCAGGCGCACCAGTCGCGGGCCGTGCCGGCACCGTGGCCGGGCGGTCGGCCGCGACCGGCGGCGTTCCGGCATCGCCTTCGAGACGCTGATAGACGGCAAACGCCACTTCCTGCGGTTCGTTGTTCTCGGTGACGACGAAATCCCTGGCCGTCAGCCCTTCGACTGGCTTTCCGTCCCTGTCCTTGACCGTGACGCTGTGGACGATCAGGCGTGTGGAGGCGCGGAAGGTCGCCTGCGGTATCTGGCCGGAAGGCTGCGGCGGCTGCTGCGCAGGCGGCTGGGCGGCCTGCTGCGCCGGAAGGGCGACAGCCGCGAGGGCAGCGAGAGCGATTGACAGCACGATTCGTCGCATACGCGTCTCTACCATCGATCCTAGAACCGCATCCTGATGCTCGTCTGAAACTTTCGCATGTCGTTCGTGCCAACCGGCAGGCCGAACTGCTGGCTGTTGAGCGTCATGTTGACGGCGTTGTACGTCACCCGGTTCAACAGGTTGGTCGCCGTCACCTGCCAGTCGAGATTGACCCGCTGACTCAATGGGAACGAACGGGTGATGCCGGCGTTCACCGAAAACTGCTTCGGTCCAATCACGGAGTTCCGGCCTGCGTTACCCCACTCGCCCGGTTCGGGAACGCGGTACGCGAGCGGGTTCAGATAGTAGCCGGGCGGGATGTCGTCGAGCGACAGGCCCGTCAGTGCGGGGCGCACCGTGCCATTCGTGGCTGTGCCCGGGAGGGCCGTCGAAAAGAGTGGCGTCAATGGCCGTCCGCTGCCGAGGATGACGTTGCCAGTGAGCGTCCACCCCCGGACCAGCGCGCCCTTGAAACCCTGCAGCATGCCGCCGCCAGCGACGCCGACTCCGGTCGTGTATTGCACCTGGCCGCCGAACTGGTGACGCTGATCGTCGCTCGACAGGCTGCGTTCGGCGTCGAGGTCCAGCCAGTCCTGCGCCGACGTACCTCTCGTGCCGTTGAAGGTCGCGGCGTTGTCGGTGCCTTTGGCCAGCGTGTACTGGGCGCTGGCCGTCAGTCCGGCGCGAAGACGGCGGCGCACCTGGATCTGGCCGGAATTTCTCAGCGATGTGCCGTTCGACGTCACATACGCGAAACCGATGGGACACGTGGGGCAGGGATTCACGCTTCCAGGCGCGTAGGTGTTCGGCAGGAACTGCTGGACCATGTTCATGCCTCGCTGGCCGAGATACGTCACGTTCACGGTCAGCGAGTAGGGAAGGTCCCTCTGCATCGACGCCTGCCACACGTGCGCGTCGCTGACGCGGAAGTCGGGATCGATCGCATAGGTGTTCTGCGTGATCGTCGGCGAGGGGATGAAGCCGTTGGCCAGCGTCAACGGTGTTTCGGGGGTGTTCTCTGCGTTGACGACGTAGGAGAGCGGCGGCTGCTGCGACAGCGCGCGGGCGAGCGACTGATAGATACCGTTGTTGCGGTAGATGCCATAGCCGGCGCGCACGATCACCGACGAGCCGAGGAACGGGCGCCACGCGATTGCCACCCGCGGCTGGATGCCGCTCTTGTCAGGGCGTACGAGCGAGCGCGGAAACTCGCGGCCGGTCAGCGAGCCCACCGGCTCGGACGCGACGACCGGGCTCACGGCGGTGAAGCCGGGGGCGACATCGAGATTGACCAGCCGGCCCTGCGCTTCCGTGTAGGGTGATTCGTACTCCCAGCGCACGCCCAGGTTCATCGTCAGGGATGGCCCGAGCCGGAAATCATCGGTGAAATAGGCGGCGTACGAGTAGCCGAGCAGGTTCTTGTCGGCGTTGCCGTAGGCAATCTGGCTCGTTCCCGGAATGCCGAGCATGAAGTCGGCGAGATCGGAGTGCGTCTGAGCGCCACCGAAGAAAAACGTGCCGCGCGGATTCTGCTGCGACAGGAGGTCGTACTGCGTGCGCTTGACCTCGGCTCCCATCGTCAGCGAATGGCGGCCGCGGCTCCAGAACATCTCCCCGGAGCTGGTGTTCGTCCAGGTCTGACTGAACGAATACAAACCCGACGACAAACTGGCGACACTCGACATGGTGATCGTCGGCGGTCCCCAGTTGTCCGGCGATTGATCGTTGCCGGCGATACCAGCCTCACCGGAGACATTGAGGCGATTGGCGAAGAATGGTGTCAGCGTCGACGTCTGACGGCCAAAGGTGTTGCGCAGCCGCAGGAGCTTGAGCGGCGAGATCCGGTGCGTGTAGTTGGCGGTGATGTCGAATCCGGAGGTGCGCGTGTTGTCTTCGAAGCCGAACAGGCTCGTGGTGTCGGCCTTGCTGTGCTGGTACTGCATGCTGCCCGAGATCTGGTTCCTCGGGTTGAACGAGTAGTTGGTGACGTTCGCGCTCACCGAGTCGCGGACCGTCGTCGTCGGTACGGCGAACTGATAGTTGAACCGGTTGGCCGTGTCGATGTTGGGCAGCGGATAGAGCGCCAGGAGCGAGGCCGCCTCCGGGCTGATGCGATCCATGGGGATCACGTTGTCGGGGAAGGGCAGCCCGGTCTCCGGATCGATGATCTCAACCCTGCGGCCCAGGGTGTCGCGTGTCTGCGAGAAATCGCCGCTTCGCTCGAGCGGCGTCGGCATCAGCGCCGACGACGTGGTGGCGGTCTGATCGGTGGTCCGCTGATACGAGAGCGTGAAGAACGGTCCGTTGCGGACGATTCCCGGAATCCGCAGCGGGCCGCCGACGGTTCCCGACACGTTCAGGTTGTGGTAGCTCGGTGTGCTCACGAGCGGTGCGCCGAACGTGTACGGGCTGGCGTCCCATGCCGAATTGCGCGTGTTCAATCCGACGCTGTAGCTGTACCTCGGACCGGCAAGGGCGCGGCGTGCGTTGCCGAACGCCGCAGACTGCGCGAAGGGTGTCGCAGCGCCGTTGTTGACGCTGCCGTTGATCAGAAAGCCATCAGTGGCGCCGAACGCCGGATTCTGCGGCGGCTCCTCGGCCGTGGCGGCCGCTGACGCGCCGGCAGCTCCGGCCGCGGGCGCGGGAGCGGGTGATGCGTTCCCGGCAGCCCGCTGGAACGTTCCCGAATTCGCGGCCGGGCGAGCTGGCGTGCTCGATCGTGCCGTTGAATTCCCTTGTGCCGACGGTGCAGGTGCCTGCGTGGCTGGAACCGCTGAGGGTGGCGGCAGCGCTGGGAGGTCGCGCGTGATGTCTGCGTACGACATCAGCGACAGCTCCCAGGTCGCCGCGGGGGCGTCGGCCTCCACGGTGACATCACGGACGACCGGCGTGAAGCCGGGCATTTCGACGCGAATCGACCAGACGCCGTCTGCGAGGTCGGGCAGCCGGTAGCCGCCCTGGGCGTCGGTCGAGGTGGCAACTTTCTTGTCGCCCTGCGTGGCGGTGACCGTAGCGCCCGGTACTGGCACACCGGTCGCGGTGACCTGTCCGGAATGGTCCGCAGCGGCCAGACTCAGGCTGCCAAGCAGCGCGACGATCAGCGCCAGGCCAATGCGTTTGGTCTCGTGTCGCCGCTTCTTCATCGTCGAGGCCACTTCCTCAGCCTTGCCCGCATCCCGGCACCTCACCGAGATCATACGTGTCCGGCCGGGAGAGGTTGCAGGCCGTCCTCAATCTTCCGAGGGCGGCTCCGCCCTGTCGATGACCAGCACTTCCACCGATTCCCGCCGCGACTCGAGCTTGAGCCCGAGCTGCTCCTGGACGGCGGAGAACATGGACGGCAGCTCGGCGGCGGCCGCCCCGTCCCTGGCCTGCGCTTCGGGGGGCACCACGGGCGCGGGGCCGCCGAAGAGTGGAGCGCCTCCAGGTTCGCGGACGAATTCCAGGCTCAAGGCGTAGTCGCCCTCGAGACCTGTGCGATCGACGACCGGCCGGCCCGCCGACTGCGAGAGGGTTGAGGCCAGCTGCGCCATCGACATGCCGCCGCTCTCCGTCCGCATCGTTCCCGGTCCGACGCTCATCATCGTCGAGCATTGAGGTGCCGGTTCGCCCGGCTTTGGCTCCGCCGGCGGAGGCCCTCCGTCACGCTGGCCCTGCTGCAGCCGATCGGCGATGTACTTCTCGCAGTCGACCCCGGCCGGTCGAATCTTCGGCCCGAGCTTTCCATCGCTTCGCGCGAGCACGAGTGCCAGCACCGGAAGCTCGCGCATCTCGGTGTGTGCAACGAACTTGAAACGCTCCGCGAGCAGATTCTGCACCATGCTGCGCAGCTGCTCCGCGGCCGGGGCGCCTTCGACCTTGGCGACCACATTGAAACGATCGCTTTGCAGCCAGGCGGGCCCACCAATGATCTGCCCCTGCATCTGATACTGCGGATAGGCACTCCGAAGCAGCATGAGCAAGGTTGCGTTCTCGGCCATCCAGCGGTCGCCCTGCAGCCTCCCCATCATGAGTCGTATCGGTCCGTTGCCGGGCGGCGGAGCGCGCTTGACGCTGGCGACCTCGAATGCCTGAGTGGACAGAGCGGGATTCTGTACCGGCGAGGCCAGCGGGGCTGTTCGGGTCGCAGCGAACAGGATCGCGATTCCTGCCACCCGGAGCGTCAGGTGTGCGATTCGGTTTTTGCTCATTGGGGATCAGTCTCTCCGGTCGAAGACCGTGCGTCGAATGCTTTGACTCGCATTTACGGCCGGCGGTTGGCTCCGCGCGACACGCGAAAACTCCGGGTATCAAGGTCGATGCCGTGTGGATGTGGCCGATCGGTCGATTGGCCGGAGGCGCTTGTCCGGAGTTGGGATTTCGCCTGTCCGCCGATGGGCAGCCGCCTCGGCTCAGAGCCCACGGCATGGGCTCAACCCCAGAGCCCACTCTGTGTAATTGTCGCGGTGGATGGATAAAGTTCCAGGGAAAGACGGGTCGACAGGGGAGCCATCCCTGTCGACCGATGCCTGTTGATTGTCAGTTTGCGGGGCCTCCCGACCGCGGGCCGGGACCGCCCGTCCGTGCAGCTCCGCTGCCGTTCGGCGAGCCAAGGGCGCCAGCACCCGCGCCGCGCCCGCCGCCGCCCCGGCCGCCCTCCTGAAGCGTGTAGTCTGGCGGGATCATGAACAGATCGAGTGGCTGCTCCTGGCGGACGATGTTCGTCAGCCGATACTCGACGTCGCCAGTGCGGGGATCGTGATGCTGCGACCGGATGAGGAGCTTCAGATCCGGCGACTCCCACCGTTCGTCGGTGATCTCGATTGCCCGGTCGTTGCCGATCTGGCCGACTGGAATGACGCTCCTGGTCCGGCGGCCGACCGCATTGACGCCTTCGATCTGCCGCGTGCCGAGCGATTCTTCGGGCTGGCTCACCGGGCGCGCTCCGTCGGTCGCGTCAGTTCGTACCCGCCGCTGCGCCGTCACCGAGTTGAGCAAGTCGGCCAGGCCATTGGGCGTCACGACGCCCCCGCGGGTGATGCTGTTGCCAGTCGTCCAGTTGAGCGCCAGTGGTACCGACGTTCGTGGCACCGAGCGCGCCGTTCGAGTCGCCGGGTCGAGTGTGATGGCCGTCGCGTCGCCGGGATCCGGGTCGATGGTGATGGCCATCCGCGACTCTCCGGAAGGGTTGAGCGCCGCGAGTCCGAGGATCATCTGCTCACGGCGGACGCGTCCGGCGCTGTCGCGATAGAAGCGTGCGTTCGTGCTCTGCTCGATGCGCGTTCCGTCGCTGAGCAGCTGCGTCACGGTCGTCATCGCGTCTGCGGCGAACGGCGCGTTGGTCACGACTGGTCCGGAGAATGGATCGTCGGCGACCGGCGCTCCGCCGCGAGCGCCGCCACCTCTCGCCTGGGCGGCCATATCGGTGGTCAGCGCCGCGCAGACGCAGGCGGCGATGCCGCACAGAGCGGCGTATCGACGAAGTGTCATGGCACTACTCCTTCTTGAAGGTCGTCCACGCCGGGACGAACGAATCGAACGGCTCGGGCGAGGCCGTCCACGCCGACGACCACGTCGGCGAGCACGGCGTCGCGATGTCTGGCGCTCACGAGGTCGACCGGGTCGACGCCGAACGCGGATGCCGCTGACCTCGGCACCTCGATCCGCACGATTCGGCCGTCGGTGATCGGCACGTTGCTGTACGCGAGCGGGAAGAACTCGCCTGCCACTGCCATGGGCGCCTGAGTGCTCGTGCCGCCGGCCGGCAGCGCTTCGCGCCGCTGACCCGGCAGCTGCGCAATCAAGGCGGCGACGACCGCGACCAGCGCTGTTGCCGCGAGCGCCGGCTGCCAGCGCCAGCCGTCGTTCGGCTGAGCGCCGAGCGACGGCGTCGACCGCAGCGCCTCCCGCTCGGCGCGCGCGATCGCGGCCGTTCGAAACGCCGCCAGGACGTTCCAGGAGCGCTCGATCTCGTTGCGGCAGTGCGGGCACTCGCGCACGTGCCGCTGCTCGTCGATCGTGGACTGGCCGGCGATGGCGCGACAGATCTGATCTTCCGAGAGGTGACGACTCATCGCGAGCTCCCCAGACGCTTCCGAATCGCCCGCACCGCCCTGAAGAGATGAACGTTCACCGCGTTGCTCGTGAGGCCCGTGGCACTCGCGATGTCGGCAATGTCCATGTCCTCGACGAAGCGGAGCACGAAAACTGTCCGCTGGCGCGCCGAGAGGCTGCGGCTCGCGTCCCACACCGCCTGCACCTGCTCATGAACAAGGGCGCGCTGTTCCGGCGTCAGTCCGGGATCCGGCAGCCAGTCGGCTATCGACGAGCTGTCGACAGCCGAGCGCTCGGCGAGCTTCCAGAACTGCAGCCTTCGCTTCCGCATGTGATCGCGGACCACGTTGGCCGCAATCCGCACGAGCCACGTGTGGACGCTGGCATCGCCGCGAAAGCGAGCGCGGCTTCGATACGCGTTCCAGAAGCACTCCTGCGTGAGCGTTTCGGCGAGCGCGCTGTCGTGAACCGAGGCGAGGACGAATCGCAGAATCCGCAGCCAGTAGCGATGCACCACCTGGTCGAAGTCGGCGATTTCCGTCGCCCGGTTCTCGATTCCGGCGGTGAGGAACCCGGATGCGGCGGACGGCTCCATGCACTGGTATAGACGGCGGTGTTTGGCGGGACTTAACACGGGCTCCGGGCTCCAGGCTTCGGGCTCAGGCTCTCGGCTTTGGACTCTGGGCTGTGGGCTTTGGCCCGCCTTCGCGCGGCAGAACAGCCCTGCGCTACGGCGGGACAAGTCCGAAGCGGCCCTCGCCCGGGCTTTGTCGCGGAAGGCCCAGAACGGTCCGAACGATCCGAACGATCCGAACGTATACTTGGGCTCCATGACCCGGCGGCTCGGCTTCGCGTCGCTGTTCGTCGTCGTCCTCGCCTTTGCCGGCGCTTCTGCCGGTCCGGCCGGTCCGGTCGAGTCGCGCCGTCTGATCGCATCGATTGCGTGGCTGTGCAGCGAACCTGACCAGGTCCGCGTTCGTCCGGAATCGCCGCGCGTCAGTGTTCTCCCGCACAGGTCTTCGGCAAGGCTCCTTCGCCCCGAGCCGCTCGCCCGCACGACGGCGGTCGACCGCCGGTTGTTCCAGCGCCCGCCACCGGGCACGACTGCGCAGTCCTGAACGTTCATTCGCGTTGACGGCGGAGTGTCAAGGCATCTGTAGAGGCGGGTCTCCGACCCGCCCGGTCTTGCCATTCCATTTGGATCAGGAGGAATGCGTATGCGTGCCTGGTGGCGCTCCCGGTTCGCTCCGCGGACGTCGTCCGCGCTGCAGGAGGTCGAGGAGGTTGCAAAGCTGCGCGAAGCGTTCGCGCGTCTGGAAGACGATGACCTGAAAGGAGCGGCGCGGAAGGTGATGCGCCTGCCCGAAGTCGTGGCGCTCACCGCTGTCGTGGCATCACGGGTGCTCGGGCTGCAGATGTTCGACGTGCAGATCGAAGGCGCCCTCGGGCTGGCGCACGGGCGAGTCGTCGAGATGCAGACCGGCGAGGGAAAGACGCTCGCGGCAGTGCCCGCGGTGGTCTGGCACGCGCGCTCTGGACAGGGGGTGCACGTGCTGACCACCAACGACTATCTCGCCCGGCGCGACGCCGCATGGATGGGAGACGTCTACCGTTGGCTCGGCCTGTCCGCAGGCGCTATTCAGCAGCACCAGGAGCCAGAGGATCGGCGCGCGGCATACCAGTGCGACGTGACGTACGCGTCGGCGAACGAGCTGGGGTTCGACTATCTTCGTGACGGGCTCGCACTCCACCCCCACGAGCAGGTGCTCAGGCCGTTTGCCGCGGTGGTGATCGACGAGGCCGATTCGATCCTGCTCGACGAGGCGCGCATTCCCCTGGTCATCGCCGGCGGCGCCGTCGACCCTTCAGCGGCCGCCGTCGACGCCGATCGCGCCGTTCGCCGCCTGGTGCGCGGAGCGCACTTCACCGTCGATCAGGTTGCGAGGAACGTATCGCTCACTCCCACCGGCGTCGCCGAAGTCGAGCGCCTCCTGTCGTGCGCGAACCTGTACGAAGCGGGAAACCTCGCCGTGATGACCGCCGTTCAGGATGCGCTGCACGCCCACTCGCTGCTGCACCGCGACGTCGACTATCTCGTCCAGGATTCGTCGGTGCTCTCAATCGACGAGCTGAAAGGACGCGTCGTGCACGACCGGCGCTGGCCGGCGGGGCTCCAGACGGCGCTCGAGCTGAAGGAGCGCGTCACGACGCATCGCCAGGGCCGGATCCTCGGCTCGATCACCATGGAGAACCTGATTGGCCTCTACCCGGTCGTGTGCGGCATGACAGGGACCGCAGCAACACAGGCGACCGAGTTCCAGGAGCTCTATGGGCTCGAGGTCTCGGTGATTCCGCCGAACCGTCCGGTGATCCGCGCCGACCGGCCCGACCGGACCTTCGCGTCGACACGGGAGAAGGAGTCAGCCGTCCTGGACGAGATCCGGCTCGTGCATCGGACGGGCCGTCCGGTGTTGGTCGGGACGTCGTCGGTGGAGGAGTCCGAGCGCTTGAGTCGCCGCTTGAGCGACGTTTCCCATCACGTGCTCAACGCCAGAAACGAAGAGGCCGAAGCCGCGATCATCGCCGCTGCCGGAGAATCCGGTGCCGTCACGATCTCCACCAACATGGCCGGGCGCGGCGTGGACATCCGGCTCGGGCCTGGTGTCGCCGAGCTCGGCGGCCTTCACGTCATCGGCACCAACCGCCACGAGAGTTGCCGAATCGACAATCAATTGCGCGGGCGGGCCGGACGCCAGGGGGACCCCGGCAGCTCGCAGTTCTACGTCTCGAGCGAGGATGCGCTGTGGCTCAAGTACCGCGACGAGCGCGCGGCCGCCGTGCCGTCCGCCGATCATCTGCAGCGGGTCGCCGAAGGACAGAGCCTCGACTGCCGCCTCTTCCTGCGCAAATACGAATCGGTCATCGAAGGGCAGCGGCAGGAGATCGCCCGGCGCCGCCAGGCGGTGCTCACAGGTGCGCAGTCGAGCGGCTCGGAGCTGGAGCGCCTCGTGACGCTCGAAACGTTCGACGACCTGTGGTCCGACTATCTCGCCGCCGTCAGCGAGCTTCGCGCCAGCACGATCTGGGTGTCGCTCGGTGGCGCCAATCCGTTTCGCGACTATCTCTTCAGAGTGGATGCCATGTTCAAGGAGCTGACGCGGACGATCGGTGAAGAGGTGGCGGCCCGCCTGGAACGGGCGCTGACTGACGGGGCCCAGCCGCGGCAGCGGGGTGCCACATGGACGTATCTGACGACTGACGAACCGTTCGGCACGATGACGGAGCGGCTGATGCGCCGGCTGGCGATGATGCTGTGGGTCATGGGACGTGCGTGAGCCCGAGTAGCGTTCAACAATTCCAGTCGCGTGCCGATTACTGACCCATGCGCGGCGGGGAGGCCTTCGAAGAGGTTCTCGACCAGCACATTCAGAGACTGGAGGCCGACCGCCGCGTCACGTTCACCGCCACGGGCTGCAGCACCGCGACTGCCTACGGGTTCTTCTTTTCATCTTCGCCGTCGAGCAGCTTTCCGCCTTCGCCGCTCCGCGGCTTCAGCGAGACAGGCTCGGATCTGCTGCGCGGCCCCGGACAGGCGGTCCGTCGCACCGTCGCACCATCGCACCGTCGCGCCTTCGCGCCTTCGCATCCGCCTCTGCCGCCCCGCAGCTACGGCGCGACAGGCACTCGCACTCTGTCAGCACACGAACGCCACGCACTTCATGAACTGATTGCGCTCGGCGCTGCTCTCCACGAAGGCTTTACGCGTCGAGAGCTGCGCAGCGCTTTTCGTGCACTGGCCCGGAGATATCACCCCGATCGACACACCGATTCCAGCGCCGATCACAAGGCGCGGCTCGCGACGCTCTTTTCCAGAGTCTGCGACAGCTATCAGGTGCTGGCGCGAGTGTGAGTGCTTCCAGGCGGACCTGAAGGTCCGTCTACGACGTACGTTTGCCTGATCTTCACACCGTTGCTCGCCGTGCCGGCTTGAACTCGACGAACTCCCAGGACAGGCGGCCGTCGTTGGTGGCGCTGCAGAGCAGATAGCCTTCGTCGAGGCTGCCGTCATGGTTGTCGCGCATGCGCGAGCAGCACGCGTTGGTCAAGAGCGGCGTGTTGCCGTCGCGCTTCTCGATGCGCGCATGATAATGCCCGGTGAAGGCGCCGCGCAGGTTGAGTGCCGAGACGCGCGACAGCAGGTCTGCTGCGTTCACCGGCACGAGATTTACGCCGCTGGCAAGCGGGAAGTGGGTGAACAGCACCGTCGGCCGTGCCCGGTCGAGTGCCGGCAGCGTGGCGTCGAGCCAGCCGAGAGTCGTGTCGCCGATGCGGGTGTTCTGATACTTCTCGGCCTCAGTCGAATCCAGACCGATGAACTGCCATTCCTTGTGGCGGAACGTGTAATTGAGACGTCCGGGGAAGAACTCCGAATAGATGCGTGTCGTCTTCTCGACGTCGTTGTCGTGGTTCCCCGGCACCGTGTAGATCGGCACGCGCAGAGCCGCAAACGCGTCTCGTACGGCGGCAAAGCTCTCGGGCCGGCCGGCATCGGCCAGGTCACCGACGATCAGACAGAAGTCGATGACGCCATGGGACGACATCTGTGCCACCAGGGCGCGGAAAAACGGATCGCACTCCGGCGTGGCGTGGTGGAGATCGTTGACGACGATGAAGCGGAAGGCGACTGACTGGGTCAGGACGCGGGCGCCCTGCATCCACCAGGCGGCAGCGCCGAGCGGAACGGCGCGCAGAAGCTGCCGTCGCGAGAACCGTGCGTCGCGGATGGTGTCAGCAGGCATGCTGGAGTTCCGGCGTACGGGATCGATCCGAGCGTCGCGGGAATGATAGCCGATATGATTCGAGCGACACGGGGACCCGGGACCCGGGATCCGGGATCCGGGGTCCGGGATTCGGGATCTGGGGCCCGGGATCCGGGATTCGGGATCCGGGGTCCGGGGTCCGGGAACCGGGATCCGTTTGACGTTACCGGGAAAACATCGCACGCGTGAACAGCTCTCATAATCGCCGCTGGGGTGTCGAGCCCTGGACGCTGGCCCTGGCTGGTGTCGTCATCGCGGCAGCTGCGTGGCTCTTCGTCACCAAGGTCTCGGGCAAGATGCCCGACCTCGACGTCTACCTCAGGGCCGGTGCGCGGGCGGCGGCGGGCGAGCCGCTCTACCGCGCCGAGGACCAGCACTACCAGTTCAAGTACCTGCCGGCGTTCGCAGTGCTGGTTGCGCCGCTGAGCGCGATGGAGGCGCCAGCGGCGCGAGTGATCTGGTTCGTGGGGTCGCTCGCCTGCCTCGCTGGATTGCTCTACGTGAGCGTGCGATTACCGGCCAGGGCTGTCGTGCAGTCGGTGCCTCTTGCCGCCGTGAAGCCGGAATGGGTGCTCGCCGCCGCCGCCGTTGCGGTGCTCGGGAAGTTCTACGCGCGCGAGCTGGTCCTCGGACAAGTGAACCTGATGTTCGCTGCGGTCATCGCGGCTGCGCTGCTGGCTCTCGACCGGGGACGCGAAGGGTGGGCAGGCGTCTTCGTCGCGCTGGGTGTCGTGCTCAAGCCGTACGGGGCGCTGTTTCTTCCCTGGCTCCTCGCGCGCCGCCGCTCCGCATCGCTGTCAGCGGCCCTGACCGGGGTGTCGGTGGCCCTGCTGGTGCCGTCGGTGCTTTACGGGATTGCGGGGAACATCGCCCTCCACCAGGAGTGGTGGAACACGGTGCTGACGACAACCGGCCCGAACCTCTCGAATCCGGACAATGTGTCGTGGCTGGCGATGTACTCACGCTGGTTCGGCGACAGCGCCGGCGCATGGCCGGCGGCCATGCTGATATTCACGGCTCTCTGCTGCGCGGGCATCGCGATCTGGATCTGGAGCCGGCGGAGCCACGTGACGTTCCCCGAGGGACTCGAGGGAGCCCTGCTGCTGCTCGTGATCCCGTTTCTCTCGCCTCAAGGCTGGGACTACGTGCTCCTGCTGGCCACGCCGGCGGTCGCTTATGTCGTTGCCTGCGAAACGCGATTGCCGCCCATCCTGAGATGGGTCACGTTCGCGGCGCTGGCCGCGATCGGGACGACCATCTACGACTTCATGGGACGGACCGCGTATCACGCGTTCATGAACGCTTCGGGGATCACGTTGTGCTTCTGGGTGGTGATAGCGGCGCTGGTGGTGCTGAGGGGGCGAGCGGTGGCTTGAGGCACAGAGGAAGACGACTGAGGCACGGAGGAAGGCCACCACAGAGGCACAGAGGCACAGAGGATCGGATTTCACTTCGGATCCGAATCCCGAGTCGCGAGCCCCTGGTCTTGAATCCCGAGCCCCGGGTCCCGAGCCCGAGCCCCGAGCCCCGGGTCCCGAGCCCGAGCCCCGAGTTCCGAGTTCCGAGCCCCGAGCCCAGGGTCCCGAATCCCGAGTCCCGAGCCCCGAGCCCCGGGTCCCGAATCCCGAGCCCCGAGTCCCGAGCCCCGAGCCCCGAGCCCCGAGCCCCGAGCCCCGAGCCCCGGCTGTCTCTACTTCACCCGAATCGGGATATTCCTGCTGGCAGGGCTCCCTTCGCCAGCATCCGAGCGCGCCTCCACGTGCAGGACGTACGAGCCTTCCGCGAGATCGTCCATTGGCAGTCTTAACGTGAAGCCATGGCCGCCCGATGGGCGTCGCGCGGCGCGCGACGGGCGCTGTTCGGAAACCGTGCGAACGACCTGGTTGGCGGCGTCGCGCAGTTCGGCCGTCACATTGATCGTATAGGGCGGATCCTTCTGGACCCGCGGGTTGTTGTCGTAGACCTCGGTGTAGAGCGTCAGGGTGTCGTCGGACGAGAACGTCCGTGCGGTGGTCGGCGGTGCCGGCAGCACGTCTCTCAGCAGCATCGCCGTGGCGCCGGGCTCGGACCACGGCGCCAGCGTGCCCTCGATGGTGACTCCGGCCGAGCAGACTGGCGACCTGCAGTTGTTGGCCTTCGGCTTGCTGGTGCGCGCGGAATTCGACTGCAGGGTGAAAACCTTTTCTGCGGCTGTCGTCGTGAGCGCCACGCCACCGAGCATCAATGGCTCATCCTCGAAGTCCGGCACCTCCAGGTCGTACACGACACTGCCGTTGGTGTCGCCGCTGGCCGCCGCGACGCGCACCTGATAGCGACCGTCCGGCACCTCGAACTGGCTGAGGACACGGATGCCGCCGGCGGCCACCAGCTCGTAAGCCGTCTCATCGAGGCCCAGCGTGCCTTTGTTGCGGAACTCGGGATGGATCTTGTTGCGTGCGTCGGTCGCGAGGTGACGAATCTCGATTGTCGCGGTGTGCTTGCCGTTCTGCTCGGAGAATCCGAGCGCCGAGGCATCGACCTCGACGGTCATCGCGACCGTCGCGTTCCGCCCGTCCTTCTTGAAGGGGGCGGCGAACACGCGGATCGGCATGCCCGAAGTCGAGACCGGATTTCCGAGCGCCGCTTCCACTGGTGTCCGCTCCGGCTCCGGCTTTTCGTACCTGGTGATCGATTGCAGCCGCTCCAGGTATCCGTTCCGCGACTGGACCTTCAGGCCGGCCCGCTTGAGCCTGACCTCCAGGTGGACGTAGCGCCCTTGTGCGTGCGGCTCCGTCGAGTTGAAGCCGAGCACGTAGTAGGTGCTGGTTTCTCGCACGAGCCGCTCGAACGATTCGGTGAACCGGTTCGAATTGAGATGGGCGAACCCGCCTGTCATGCGCGCCAGCGCGCGCGTGAACATGTCGCGCGCCGCGTTGCCGGTCTGTTGCACGCTGCCCAGGCCTTCGGGGTCGATGATGTAGAGGCGAATATTGCCTCGCGTCGCCGTCGAGATGGCGTCGTGCGCCGCCTCGGCGTTGAGGCCGAGGACTCCTCCGCGATAGTCGATCATCAAGTCCGGATCGATGCCGGGGTTGCCGGTGACCCACAGGACCGACTTCCGGCCTCCGGGGATCCGGGCGATGGTCTTCATCAAATCGGGAAGGTCGCGAGTGTCTGGTCCGTCACCGTCGAACTTGTCGATGGCGTCGATCAGCAGCCGGCGGTTGCTCGTGAAGTCCTGGCCGTTCGTGACCAGGCCGCGGCCGCCGACGATCGCGGCGACATCGTTGTCGCTGAAGTAGCTGTTCATGAAATCGTGGAGCTGGTGGCGGGCTCTGAGCGCGTTCTCGACGCTGGTCGGTCCGAGAATGAAGAGATAGACGTGCCGGTATGCCTCGGCATTCGTCTGGACATCGGACTCGGCGTCGAAGGGCAGTGGCTCGCTGCGTTCGACCGGCAGGCTGACGGGGGCGAAGGTCGTGATCGTCTGGGGAATGCCGTTCTCGAATACCTCGAAGTCGTCGCGCGTCAGGCCGGTGACCGGCTCGTCGTTCTCGTCAGACACATAGACGTCGACTTCGACGGCTTCGACTCCAGAGCGGAATACGGTATCGGGTCTCGTCGGGCGACCTGGCCGGGAACCCGGCTGCTGCGCGAGGAGCGAGGCACCGAGGAACAGGGCCACAGAGGCACAGAGGCACAGAGGAATCGAAAGAACAGTCCTTCGCGTGCGTCGGGGGACACGTGACATTGCGGCGTCGTTTCCTTGATGACCGAATCAGATCCCTTTCTTTACCACGCGCTCGGGATTCGCTCGACCGTAGCTGCACAACCAGCCTGTAGGTTCCCTCGGGAAGGTCCGTGAAAGGAAGGGGCACTGCGAGTGGTCAAGGAATAGCCCGGTTGTCTGCTGCTCGAAGCTCGGCCGCCACGGTAATGTCAGAGCTACCGTATCCGGATCGGGATCTCTCGCGTCACGACTTTCCCGGTGTCGGCACTCGACCGAGCTTGTACGCGAAGGACGTAGGCGCCCTCGGCCACGTCGGCGAGTGGGAGACGCAGTGCGACCGCGTGTGTGCCGTCCGTGCCCTGGGCCGCTGAGCGCTGCTCGCTCGCAAGCGGGATCATGCGCCCGTCCGCTCCGCGGAGCTCGGCCGCGATGGTGATGACCGGCGGTGGCTGCGTGCCACGCGGCGCGTTGTCGTACGCCTCGACGACGAGGGTGACCTCTTCATTCGCCGCGAACTCACGTCGTATCGTCGGCGGCCCCGGAAGACGCGGTTGCGACGGCGACGCCGCCTGTGTCGGCTTGCTGGCCGCCGCCGCGGGAGTGGCGCATCGCTCCGTGTAGCACTTCGCCGGCTTGCCGCCGCCGCCCTGTCCGCCCTGGATCGTCAACACGTTGGGATCCTGTGCGGTGACCAGGCCGATGCCGCTCATCGCCAGCGGTTTCTCGGTGAAGTCCGGTACTTCCAGGTCGTAAACGAGGCTGCCGGCGAGGCTGGACGTGCCGGCGGCGATGCGCACCTGGTATCGGCCTGCTGGCAGATCGAGCTCGGAGAGGACGTGCACCCGGACGCGCTCGAGTGGAACCGGTCCACCCGACGACTTGATCACCACGGTGGCCGTGCGGGCCACCTCCGGGTAGACGTTCCGCCTGGCGTCGGTCGCGAGATAGTGGACGTTGAAGTCGCCTCGCAGCGCACCCTGCTGCTCCGTCAGGCCGAGTGACGCCGCCTCGAGCTCGACGCCCATGGCGACCGTGGCGTTCTTGCCCGGCCCCTTGAACGGCGTCGCAAACACGCGCAGCGGGATGCCGCCCGTGGCCATCGGCGTGGCGAGCGCGGTGGCGAGTGCTGAGTCGGGAGCCTTCGCCTGCTCACGTTGCCGCGCCAGACGTTCGTCGCGTGTCGGCGCGACGTAACCCTCCCGGGCACGAACGGTCAGGCCGGGCCGCTTGACCTTCACCGCCAGGCGAACGTATTTCCCATCGTCTCTGTCGTAGGCCGAGTTGAACCCGAGCATGTAATAGGTGCTGTTGTCGCGGACGATGCGCTCGAACGCCTCGGTAAAGCCGTTGGAGTTGATGAGGGCGAAGCCGCCGGTCGCCGCTGCCAGCGAGTTGAATGCGCCGATGGCTTCGAGACGCATCGCCGGGAAGAATCCCGTCCCGTCGAAGCTTGACGAATTCCCTGTGGGATCGATGGGGTAGATGGCGATATTGCTGCGCGTCGCCGCGGTCATTGCCGCATGCGCGTCATTGCCGCGGAGGCTGAGTACGCCGCCGTTGTAGTCGACCAGTTCGGTCGCGTCGAAGTCGAGACACTCGCTGAAGACGATCATCGCCTTGTGGCGTCCCGGAACACGCGCCATCGCTTCTGTCAGCGAGCGAAGCGAGGCGATCTGATCGCGGTTTCCGGCGGCTTGCCGGACGCGGTCTGAATCGGAGGCATTGCCCTGCCCCTGGACCGAACTGGCCGGCGCGCCAGCAGGAGCCTGTCGGGGGAGCCCGAGAAATTTGTCGTCGCGGATGCTGCGAGGCAGCAATTGGTTGGGCCCGGGCGTCGCACACACCGACAGCCCCCCTGTGAATTTGTCCACGGCACCGAGCAGCAAACGGCGGTTGCCGGTAAAGTCCTGACCGTCAGTGGCCAGACCGCGGCCGAGCAGCGCGACCGCGCCGATGTCGTTCGGACCGAAGTGCTCCTCGATGAACTGCCGCACCACTCGCCTGGTCCGGAGAATGTTTGCCTCCTGGACCTCGTCGAGCGCGAAGAGGTAAACGCGTCCCGGGGGGCCGTCGTTCGTCACGACGTCGGGCTCGCTCAGCTGGCGTTCGATCGACTCGGCCCGCTCGATTGGAATATCAACTGCCTCGAAGGTAGTGATCGCCACCGGCCTGCCGCTCTCGATCACCTCGAAGTCATCGGCCGTCAGGCCGCTCACCGGCCTGCCTTCCGCATCGGTGACGTAAACGTCAATGGCTATCGCCTCGATCGACGAGCGGAACGTTGCGATTGGTGGCCTCTGTTGAGGCGAGGAGTCGCGCTGCGCGGACGATGAGGCACAGAGAGATAGCACTCCGATGCAGAGAGACACCGAGAGAACCCGTTTCCGTGTCGTTGGTTCGAGAACGATCATCACACTGTGTCAACGCACCTTGATTGGAATGTTGCGGCTCACCACCCGTGGACCGTCTCGATCGGCACGCGCCTCGACGTGTAGTACGTAGGGTCCAGGCGGCACGTCGTTGAGATCGAAGTCGGCCGTAAAGCCGTAGCCGCCTGACAGCTTGCGTGTCGCCGCGGACGCTTCCTTTTCGAGCTCGTTCAACCGGATGACGCGGCCGCCTTCGCCGCGAAGCTCGGTGACGAGCTCGATCGGACCAGCCGCTTTTCCATTCCGGTTCGTGTTGTCGTACACCTCGACGAACAGCGCCAGCGCATCGCTGCTCGAGAACTCGCGCTGTGGTGTGGGCGGGCCAGGCAACACATCAGCGAGCGGGTCGAGAGGACGAAGCGTGGTGACCGCACTCGCCGCGATGGACGTGAGCGAGACGCCGCTCATGGTGAGCGGCTCCTTGCCGAAATCGGGAACCTCGAGGTCGTAGACGACGCTGCCGGCCAGGAGGGCGCCGCCAGCGGCCACCCGCAGCTGATAGCGGCCGCGGGGGAGCTCGAACGCCGAGATGATACGAACGCCGTCGGCGCGGGCCTTTTCGAGCGCCTCCTGTTTGAGCGACACCGTTGCGGCGTGACGCCGACCGGGATGGACTTTGCCGCGATCGTCGGTGGCGAGATACTCGACCTCGAGGTTGGCGCTGAGCGTACCGCCCTTGTTGACAAGGCCGACGGTGGCGATGTCGACGTCCACGGAAAGGGCGATCGAGGCATTGCGCCCCGAGCGGAACGGCGTCGCCACCACGCGAAGAGGAACGCCGCTCGTCGCCACCGGGCTGGCGATGGAGTCGGCCACGGCCTGCAATCGGGTGTCGCCGGCGACCCGCTGCGGCCGGCGCTCCTGACCGATGGGAGCGACGTACCCGGCGCGCGACTTGACCTCGAGGCCCGGCCGCTTGACGCGCACCTGCAGCGGCACGAAGCGGCCGTCCCGCCGCTCGTACTCGGAATTGAAGCCGAGCGTGTAGTACACGCTGTTCTCACGCACGATGCGCTCGAACGCCATCCCGACGTTGTTGGAGTCGGTAAAGGAGAACCCTCCGGTGGCCTGAGCGAGCGCGGCGAAGTCGGCCTTGTTGTCGAGGCTGGCGGTGCTGAACGATTCCGCCTCGGTCAGCTCGGTCGTGAGGCCGCGAGGATCGACCGGATAAATCGTGACGTTACCGCGCGTGGCCGCGGCGAGCGCGGCGTGCGCATCGTAACCGGCCGGCGTCAGTGACGTGCCTTTGTAGTCGAGGAGATTGAAGAAGTCGATGTCAGCCAGCCCTTCACCGACGTAGATCAGCGACTTGCGTCCCGGCATCGTCGCGAGGAACTCGGTGAGCTTCCGGAGGCTGGCGGCGAGGTTCACGGCGTCGGAGCCGGCGCGCGACTTCGGGTCGAACTCAGCAAAGCCGCCCGAGAACCGGTCGATCGCGTTCAGCAGGAGCCGCCGGTTGTTCGTGAAGTCCTGTCCCGAGTTCGCCAGGCCACGCCCGGTCAGCGCCACGGCGGCGACGTCGTTCGGCCCCAGATACTTCTCGATGAAGCGACGCAGAAAGACCCGCGTGCGCAACGCGCGATCGCCGGCTACCTCGTCGAGTGCGAACAGGTACGTGCGGCTCGGTGGCTTCTCGTTGCTCGCCGTGTCAGGCAGAGCCGAGTCCTCGGCCGGTAATCCGACCGGCGGATCGATAGGGATGCTCACCGCGACAAACGTCGTCACCTCGCGCGGCTTCCCGCCTTCGAGGACCTCGAAATCTTCGGCCTTCAGGTCCGTAACCGGTTTGCCCTCCGCATCGGTGACGTACGCATCGACCTGGACGAGCGTGACGCCACCGCGAAATACCGCCTGGTCGTTCCCACGCCGGCTCCCATCGGGCTGGTCGGGCTGTGGCCCCGGGTTGGTGACTGGCGGCCCGCCGATGCGGCCGCCTCCACCGCCGCCGCGGCCGCCGGCACCACCGCCTCCTCCGCGCTGCGCGCCGGCGGCCAACTGCGCGGCGATCAGCAAAACCGAAACCACGAAGGCGCGGCGCGCCCTCATGCGCGGGCCGTCCATGAACCGTCGAAGAGCATCATTGGAATGTCCTTCCCATCCGTCTGGACCGTCCGCCTTATCACAAGGTGGCCCCGCCCTCGACACGCGCGCGGCGTGTTTGGCTGGTTGCCAGTATCTCTCGCCGAGCGTCGCGCGGTGACGACCGTCATGCGGGGGACAACACCTGCAAATTCGCGTTTTCAGGCCGCATGGCGGTCCTGAGACTGCAGACTTGTGTCCGTGTTCTACCAGTCGACGCCGACGCCATGCAAGAGCGAACCCAAGGCAATGGATGATTTCTGCGGATCATTTGGCGTGACGTGCACCCTGTTCGGTGTCCTGAGATCGTGACGATACGGCAGGTTGTGCGGCCGGCCGCGGTTTCGGGACTCGAACCGGTCAGAAGGCGACGAGCAGGGCGACTCGGGCCGTTCGCGGGATGGCCGGATGCGTGTGGACGTCGTCAAGGCCTTCGACCGGCTCGCCGGGAAGCCGCGACCGGTAGAAGTAGTCGATGTCGCTCACGTCGGCGTCGAACAGGTTGAACGCTTCGAGCGCCACGCGTGCGCTCTTCGAAAAGCGGTAACCAACCTCTCCGTTCCAGACAGTCGTGTTGCGCGAACGAACGTCTCCGTCTTCGACAAGCGGACGCGGTCCGAAGTGCCGGACACGCAGGCTGCCGAACACACGCGATGGCGGTTCGAACGTGACGCCGGCCGAAATCACGCGACCGAGTGCCCCTGGAATCTCATCGCCAGCTGGATCGTCGCCGGTGAAACGCGCACGCGTCAGAGAGACATCAGCGTCGAGCGTGAGCCACGGGTTGAGCCGCGCATGATTCGTCCATTCGACTCCGACCCGTCGGCTCGGCCGGCCGGCGGCTGTCGTTCCCGCGTCGCCGACGAACACGAGCTCCGAGTCGAGGTCGAGGTACCACAGTGCCGCCGTCGACTGCAGGCCGCGAACGCGAACGGTGCGCATGCCGAGTTCGGCGCCCCTGGCTCGAACCAGCGGGGTGACCGGATCGACCCTCTCGCCGCTGGCGGGATTCACGGCGATTGTCGCTCCACGCGCGTCGTTGCTGTGAAAGCCTCCGCCCGCGTTCGCGTAGAGCTCCGTGCCACGCCACGGTCCGAAGACCGCGGTGAGCTTCGGGCTCACGAGCGTGGCGGCGCCGTTTCCCGAATTCGCCGGGTTGTCGGACGTGACGTCGAACTGATAGAGGTCGGCCCGCGCTCCGAGCGTCGTGCGCAGCCACCGCGTCCACTCGATTTCAGTCTGCGCGTAGCCGGCGAGCATCGACATGCCGACGTCGTCTTCGCGTGTCGTTCTCAATCGTTGACGAGCCGCGGTGTGGTACAGACCGATCGGGTCGAGCCAGTCGTGACGAAGCTGCACACCCGCTGCGCTCTCGGTATGCCGTTCGAACAGATGGCCGAGGCGGCGGTAGGTCGCACGCCCGCCGGCGGCGATGCGATGCTCCGCCTGCTCGAACTGGTCGCCGTTGTCCGGATCGTCGAGGAAATAGGTGAAGTTTGAGAACAGATCGAGGCTGTTGCGGAGCACGAACGCATTGGTGCGGAGCGACGAGCTTCCGCGCGAGCGCTGCAGCTCGAAGGCGACACTCTGACGGTTGCTCTTCCCGTAATCGGACGGATCGACCAGTCCGAACCGGGAGATCTCTCCGCTGCTCACGGCGCGCTCGGGGATTTGATCGGAGGATTGCCAGTCGGCCCAGTACCCCATGCCTGTAATGGAGAACCCGTTCTGTGTGTTCCCGCGGCTGTAGCGGAGCACGGCATTGACCTTGTTAAAGTCGTCGGCACGTACCCACGGGCCGTCGTTGTGATTCAGTTCCAACGCCGTGAGCATGTGCCCGCCGCCAAGTGACGGAGAGGCTGCTGCAAACACCCGGCCCCACCCATCGCCCCCGACGCTCACGCTCACCAGAGGACGGTCAAGCCGATTGACATAGTTGATATTCGCGGCACCAGCAGCCGAGAAATCACCTTCGTCAGCGTAGTAGGGTCCCTTCTTGTACTGCACGCCGCTGACCAGCTCGGGGATGAGAAAGCCGATGTCGGCGTAGCCGTGCGCGTGCGCGCCGGTGGGCTCGTTCACCGGCACTCCGGCGACCATCGTGGCGAAGTCGGTACCGTGATCGAGATTGAAGCCGCGAAGGTAGTACTGGTTGGCCTTTCCTTCGCCGCTGTGCTGGCTGGTGACCATGCCCGGCACAGTCTCGAGGATTTCGCCGGGGCGCATGATGGGATGCATTTCGAGATCCCGAGAGGTGACCGCCCCCTGGCTTGCCGCCGACGCGATGCCGATAAGGTTCTCGAACGGGTTCTCCACGTCGGCAATGTTGCGGAAGGTCTTCGCGGCGGTCACCACGACGTCGGCATCGAGCGACAGCGTCATGACGACGTCGACGGTGTGCGATGCGCCCTTCACCTCGACGCTGCGCCGGAGCACGGTGAAGTTGAGCAGCCGGAAGGTGATCTCGGCCGGCCCCGACGGCACGGCCGCGAAACGAAACCCGCCGGTCGCATCACTCACAGTTGTCAGTTCCTCGGCGCCCGATACGAGATCGATCGCGACGCCCGGCAGGACGAGCCCGGTCTGGTCCTTGACGACGCCGGAGACGACCGCGCTCTGTGCAACTGCCGAGGCCGACAGGAGCAAAACCCCCGATACGACAGCGGCCACCGTCCTGAATGGCATCTCAATCCGCCCTACGGCCGCCCGGGGCGTGTGGATTCGCGACGGAGTCACTTCCGCTTGAGAAGCTCAGGCGGGTGCGTGGATACTTGACTCGCCATGGCACAGGGATACCTGCCCACGCTTCTGGCCGCGGCGCTGCTCGTCGCTCCCGCCGTCTCTCTCGGCCAGACGCCAGCGCCGCAATCTCCGGTGCCGCTGGTGTCCGGCAAGAAGGTCGTGACGCTCTGGCCGCCGGGGTCGCCGACGTTGAAGGACGTCGATCAGAAAGAAGTGTTCACGATGACGGCCGGCCAGCCGCAACGTGTGCAGAAGGTCGTCAACATCCACAACCCGTCAATCGAGCTGCACCTGGCGCCGACCTCGAACGCCAACGGCACCGGCATCATTCTGGCCGCTGGCGGCGGCAACACCGAGCTCAACGTCGGCACCGAGGGCACCGACGTCGCCGCGTGGCTGAACGATCTCGGCATCTCGGCGTTCATCCTTCGTTATCGCCTGCAGCCGTACAGCTCCGCGGTTGACGCACTGGCCGACACCGAACGCGCCGTGCGGGTGATCCGCGCAAACGCCGCCGCGTGGGGCGTCGATCGCGCGAAGCTGGGAATCATCGGTTTCTCCGCTGGCGGCGAGCAGGCGGCGCGCCTGGCGCTGAACTTCGACGCCGGCGATCCAACGGCGGCGGATCCGATCGAGCGCGAGAGCAGCCGTCCCGATTTCGTGGCGCTCGTATACGCCGGCTGGGGCCGGTTGGACATGAGCCAGGTCCCAAGGAACGCGCCGCCGGCGTTTCTGACATCCGCCGGCACCGACGATGCGTTTCATGCACGGCAGACGGTGGAGTTCTACAATGCGCTGTTCAACGCGAACGTGCCGGTCGAACTGCACATCTATGGTCATGGCGGACACGCCAACGGCATCAAGCCGCGCGACGGCATCCCGTTCGGCACCTGGCACCTCCGCTTCGTCGAATGGTTGACGGACCTCCAGACGGCTCGGCCCCCTGCGTCGCGATAGCAGATGAAGACCTGTCGCCCGATTGACCGGATGCTGCTGTCGGCGCCGTTCTTCCTGCTCGGCGCCGCGATGGTCGTCGCACAAACGCCGGAGGCTTCGACGCGCGGTTCGAGCTTCGCTGCCGATGTACGGCCGATCCTCGCCGAGACCTGCCAGACGTGCCACAACAGCCGGATCCTGTCGGGCGGCCTCGACATCGCGCCGTTGCTCGATGCCGGGTCGCTCGCGAGCCAACGCGCCACCTGGGAGCGGGTCATCGGAAAGCTGCACGCCGGCGAGATGCCGCCAAAAGGGGCGCCGAAGCCGCCGGCGGAGAAAGTGACATCGCTCCTGACCTGGGTCGAGCGCGAGTTCGATCGGATCGACCGGGCCCAGCCTGTCAACCCCGGCCGCGTGACGGCTCGACGCCTCAACCGTCAGGAATATGCGAACACCGTCCGCGATCTGCTTGGAGTGGAGATCCGCCCGGAAGACGAGTTCCCGCCTGACGACTCGGGCTACGGGTTCGACACCATCGCCGACGTGCTCACGGTGTCGCCGGCACTGATGCAGAAATACCTGTCGCTGGCCGAGCGCATCGCCTCGCGGGCCGTTGGCGGCGACCCGCTGCCGGCCGCCGGATTCTTCAGTCGCAGAGATCGCGTTCGCCGTCTGGACGCCGGCGCCATCGAGCTTCGCGAAATCATCGAGCGCGACGCCGAGTATCTCGTTCGTGTGACCGTTGCCGGATATCGTCCGAACCAGAACGCGCCGGTGACGCTGGCCATCTCCGTCGACGGCAAGACGGTGAAGACGGCAACGATTCCGGTGGGCATCAGCGCGGTGAACCGGCAGGGCGGCGCGACGCAGCGGACGATCGAAGAAGTGCGCGTCTTCGTTCCCGGCAACACCCACGTCTTTCGCGCCGCGCTCGTCGGCGACGATGGCCTCGACGCTGTTCCGGAGAACGTGCGGCTGAATGCCAGCCGCAACATCTTTCCTGAGACGATCGAGATCGCGGGTCCTTACGCCCCGTCCTCGATTCGGCCCGCCGCGAAATCCTGGCTCACCTGTGCTCCTTCATCGGGAACCGCGTGCGTGACCCGCACGTTGAGCGCTCTCGCCCGGCTCGCGTACCGCCGCCCGGTGTCGAAAACGGAGGTGAACGAGCTCGTCGCGATCGTGGACAAAGGCCAAGCCGCAGGCTATTCACCAGAACAGAGCCTGCAGTTCGGGATCGCGGCAATGCTGGTGTCTCCCAACTTCCTCTTCAGGATCGAGCGCGATCCAAAGGCGGGGACGACGAGACGCATCAGCGATCTCGAGCTGGCCACGCGCCTCAGCTACTTTCTCTGGAGCTCGATGCCGGACGATGCGCTGCTGCGGCTCGCCGAGCGGGGAAGGCTCCGCGATCCAAAGGCGCGGCGCGCGCAGGTCGCACGGATGATCTCGGACCCGAAGTCGGCGGCGCTGGCAGAGAACTTCGCCGGGCAGTGGCTCGAAACCAGGAGCCTCGACGCCGCCAAACCCGATGCCGCGAAGTTTCCCACGTGGGGTCCGGAGCTCCGCGACGCGATGCGCACCGAGACGAGGATGTTCTTCGAGACGGTGTTGCGCGAAAACCGTCCGATCGCCGATTTCATCGACGGAAAGTACAGCTTCCTCAACGAACGTCTCGCGAGACACTACGGCATTGGTGACGTGGCTGGTCCGGAGTTCCGGCGTGTCGAGCTCACCACCAGCCAGCGTAGCGGCGTGTTCACACAGGCGAGCGTGC
>DASUGH010000019.1:0-19675 GCA_036274155.1 Vicinamibacterales bacterium
GATTCGCAAAGTGACTACCGATGGGATCATCAGCACCTTCGCGCGTACTCCCAATCCCGTCGGCCTCGCGATGGACTCATCTGGCACTCTCTACATTTCCCAGCTGGGAAATCGTGTCGTCAAGATCGCTCCTGGAACCAGGCAGCGCGCGCTGTCCGCGCGAGCACCACGCATCGGTTGAAGCGTTCGTGTGAGAGGGTTCAGGAGCAGGCCGAGCGTTTCAAGCGTAGTGCCTGCCAATCCACGCGGCGCAGCCCGGAGTGGATGGCGCCGGATCCACGAAAAAGCGGACGGGGTGGCGTCCGTCGGCGACCCGGTGCCTTGACACGGCCGTCGACAGAGGTCAGACACATCGCGCGCGATCGCAGCATTCACGACGCGGTGGGTGGGCGTATCGCCGGTCGGCTGCGCGTTATGAGATGATTCCGCGCATTCATCGCGTGTGCGCTCGATGTCCGCCTCCAACTACCAGGAACTTGCGCTCCAGCCACTCGCCTGGACTGGAACACTCCCGAATCGCCGCGCTGTGATCGCGCGAGCTCTCCCGGTCGTCGTGCTGCTTCCGCTGCTGGCCGGATGCCGCGCTGCGCCCGCCGGCGATCCGAAGACGTCGGCGAGTGCGGCTGCGCCAGCGGCCGCCGCCGGCAGCACGAACGGCATCATGAAGCTCGAGGACGTGCCGAAGAGCCAGCGGGCGTCCCTCGATCAGCGCGTCGCCGACACCGACATCACGGTGACCTACAGCCGGCCGGTCGCGCGCGGGCGCGAGTTGTTCGGCGCGCTCGTGCCGTACGACAAGCCGTGGACGCCCGGCGCCGACCGCGCCACGTGGATCAAGGTGACGCGCGATGTCACCGTGAACGGCGCGTCCCTGCCGGCAGGCAGCTACAGCCTGTGGGCGATCCCGCGCGCCGGAGCGTGGACGATGATCTTTCACAAGGACTGGAACCGCTTCCATCTGCCGTATCCGGGTGACGAAGGCGTCGCGCTGCGCGTCGATGACATCAAGCCCGAACGCGGGCAGCACATGGAAACGCTGGCGTGGTACTTCCCGGTCATCGAAGGGAAGGACGCCGTCCTTCGAATGCACTGGGGAGAGACGATGGTGCCGCTGGCGCTCAGTGTCCCCTGAGAAGCGACTGAGATCCGTTGAAGGGTTCCGGAGCGCAGGTCCTGCGATCCGGTTAGCGAACGGCCAACTCCACAATGCGAGGATTCGTAAACGAGATCGCATTAATCGAAATTGTCAGTGAGCTCAGTTCAATCAACAACCGGCCGGTCAAGTTCAGCGTGCCTCTCGAGCCAGGCGATGAACCGCGATAATGGCGCTCCTCCCATTCGATTCTCACCAACTCGCACGTAACTCCACATGCAGAGAGGCCGACCGCGCTCGTCTCTCGGAGCGCCGGCATCCCACGCGGTCAGTCCGGAACGCGCACACTGACTCGCAGCAGGCAGCGGGCAGGCGCCCCCTGAGCGCGCGCGTGACAGGGCCGGTCGGCGCTCGCCTGGCGCGTTTCCGCGGAAACGTCACGTGGACGTCGGCGCGCGTTGCGGCAGCGGCGAGCCGTCGACATCGCGCGCCGGGCTCCGCATCACGTCGATCGCCCAGGGGATGTCGAACGGGTAGCCCTCGCGCGGCGCGCATGTGAACCGACCGATCTGAATGCCCGCCCGCCGCAATCGCGCGGCGGTGGGACCGAGCGGATCCGCGCCGTCCATCGCCAGGATTGGCAAACGGGGTACGGGGTCCAGCCGTGCACCATCCGGCCGGAAGAAGGTCAGCGTGCCATCGGGCTCCCGCACAAGGGAGAACCCGCCCTCATGGATGGCGCGATGATGTGTTCGGCACAGCAGCGCCGTGTTATCGAGCGACGTTGGCCCGCCATCGATCCAGTGTTCGATGTGGTGAGCGTCGCAGCGGCGGGCTGTACACCCGGGAAAGCGACACTGCCGGTCCCGCGCGAGCAGCGCGCGGCGGAGCGCCGGCGGAATCGTGCGCGTGCGGCGGCCGACGTCGAGGACCGAGCCATCCGCCCCATGGGACATCACGACCCGGGATGCATCGCACGATATCCGCCGCGCCGTTTCACCTTGGCATAGGAGAGCTCGCCACGCCGCATGACCGTACTGACGAGCGGCAGCGCCGCCAGCGCCCGGGCGACGCGCACCTTCTCGCGGGCGGCGCCGAGATCGATGCCGGTGCGCCAGGAGAGCCACTGTGCGCACGAACGGAACCCGTTGTTCCACCCATTGGCGGCATCGAACTCGCGCAGGAGCACAAGCAGTTCGTAGGTGGCGGCGTGCAAGCGAGCGGCGAGCTCGGCGATCTGAGCGCCGAGCTGCTGCACATCGCATGTATGGCTGGCAGGAATAGGAACGTGCGATGTGGAGGGAGGAGCGGGGCGCGGTGTGAAGTGCAGCATGCCGCATCGTAAACCCTGCGATCTGCGGCCTTCTGCAAGGACTCACGAGCGTTGTACGTGCCGCGAGATGACGACGATGGCTCCTGCACGGTCTGCATGCTGCGAGAGCGACGACGAACGCGCGCATCGCGCGTTCCAGCGGACAACGGCGACTGCGCGCAGGATGCCTCGAAAATCTGTCAAGTAAAAAGCGGCGCGGGCCGGGATGATCGAAAGCAAGTCAGACCGGTGGCGCGCGACAGCGTCGCCCGTGCCGACGCGGTCGGCGGCCTGCTCCGCATCATGGCCCGTGGGCGGCCAGCAGACTATGGTGACCCGAATGCGAGGGACAGTTGCGGCGTCTCCCTTGGATGAAATCGCCGTTACCAGCCGCCGCGTCAGCGTCGGTGCGCGCAACTGGCAAGGCAGCCACCTGATGCGACGCGGGCGGCGCGGCACTCGGATGCCGCTTGCCGCGTCAGGGCCGAATTGACCGCTTGGTTCTCTCATAGTGTCCGGCCGCTGTTTGCCCTGCGGGGGCTCGAGGTCAGCGAGGATGTGATCGTCAAGTGGCGGCTTCTCATGGCATGACCCTCGTCTCGCGAGACACGCGTGAGTACGAGCGCGCCGGCGTGCCGGTGTTCAACCCGTGGGCGGCTCTTGACAGTCTGAAGCGCCCACGCCATTCTCTCGACCTCATGCAGGGCCATCGCTTACCGGGCCGATCGCGAGGTCTGAGCACATGCCTCTCCCGCGCGTGGGTCTGCGCGAACGTTGCCCTGATCACGATGCCTCTCGCGTGCGGCGGGACCAATCCGAACGAGCCCAGCGATGTGCCCGTCGTGACGAGCCCGCCGCTGTCGTTCCTCGAAATCTTTCCAGCCCCGCACGTGGCGAAGATTGGGGACACGCTCGAGCCGCGCGTCACTGCGCGCGACGTCGGCGGTGCCGACGTCGCGAACCTGCTGCCGGCGTACGCAAGCTCCAACCCCGCCGCCGTGACGGTCGAGGCGGGCAGACACCTCAGGGCGTGGGCGTCGGAACTGCTACCGTTCGAGCAACAGCGGGAGGACTGAGCACGGAGTTCATCGTCCATGTGGGGCCGAGCACGTACAACCATCCCTGCAGGGACCACCGCGGGTGCTGACCGCCAACTACATCGACCTGTCGAAGATCGGACGCATCTCGCGGTTCCGGTCGACCATCGGACACAATTGGGGTCCCGAGCCCTGCAGGAGCATGAAGCACTATTTCGAGCCCCAGCTCTCGGTGGACTGGGCATCTGTCGACATCTACGCTCCGGCCACAGGCACGATTTGGCTGATCGCGAGAGACGGGTGGGGTTATCGGATCATGCTGCGGCCGCTCGACCTGGCGGCGCTCGACGTCGTACTCTTTCACGTCAATCCAGACCCCGGGATCGTCAGAGGCACGTGGGTGGAGGCGGGGTCAGCATATTGGGCGCCATGCGACACGATCCACGATGTCCGACATCGGGCTGACCATAGGTCAGTACGAAACGGGAACGTTCCTCTCGTACTTCGAGGCGATGACCGACTCAGTGTTCGCGGAGTACCGGGCGAGAGGTGTCCCGTCACGGGAGGCCGCCATCATCAGCAAGGCGGAGCGCGATGCGGATCCGGTACCGTGCGACGGCGAACGCCAGTTCTCCACCCAGGGGACACTTCAGGACTGGCTCTATCTGAATTGAGGGTGCGCAAAGGAGCCGTCGGTCCGCAGGCAGTGCTGGCAGGTGTGCTTGCGGGAATCCCGCAGGATTTCGACGGTCTCACCATTGACGTGCGACGCGTCCTGGGCTTCGGCGAGACCGTGTTGGTCGAAGCGCGCTATCGGGGACCGTCAAAACCACAGGCAAGGCGCTTGACGCGCAGGTCGCGCATGTCTGGGATTTCCGCGACGGCAAAGTTGTCCGCTGGCAGCCGTGCTCAGACACCTGGCAGTTCGCCCAGGCGACTGGCGTTGCACCCGTCGAAGTCTCGCTCGCGGGTCAGGCCTGCCATCTCGCTCGCAATCGATCGAGCTGTCCTGGCAGTCCGGTAGTTATCCGTCAGCTTTTTGCGAGCCCACCACGAAAAGGGTCCGGAACGGCTGGCCGCCTTCCCAACCGCGAGATCCGCACCGAGGTCGGCCTACTCGGCGCGCAACGCCATCACCGGATTGACGCGCGCCGCGCGTCTGGCCGGGATGACGGCGGCTGCAAACGCAACCAACGCGAGCGCGAGACTCGTGGCGGCAAACGTCCACGGATCTCGCGGCGCGATCCCGAATAGAAACGCTTCGACCGCGGCGGATGCCGGCAGGCTGATGGCCAGTCCGGCAGCGATGCCCGGTATCACGATCATTGCGACCTGCCGGAGAACCGCGCCGAGCAGCGTGCGCGGCCGTGCGCCGAGCGCCATGCGAATGCCGATCTCCCGGGTCCGTCGCCCGACGTCGTAGGCAATTACCCCGTAGATGCCGACGGCCGCGAGCAAGAGCGCGAGCGTGCCAAACGCCACCGAAAGGCTCGCGAGCAGCCGCTCCGTGACCAGCGCCGCCTGCATCTGCTGACGCAGGCTGCGCACCCACAGCACGGCCAGATCGGGCGTGACATCGCGGACTGCGCTCCGAACGCGAGCGCCGATCGTTTGCGAATCGCCGGCGACGCGGATTGCACCAACGAGGTAGTCCGGCGGCGAAGCCATCTGCTCGAGCGGCTCGTACGCCATCGGAACCGCTGCCTCGCGCAGCTGGTGTCGAACGTCGCTGACGATTCCAACGACGGTCATCGCCGTGTCAGGGTCGACGACGCTGCCAAACGCGATCTGGCGGCCGATCGGGTTTGCGTCGCCGAAAAAATGGCGCGCAGCGGCCTCGTTGAGGATGGCCACGTGCGGCGCCGCGGCCGTGTCCGCGGCCGTGAAGAGACGCCCGCGAAGCACGTCGATTCCGAACGTGGCGAAGTAGCCCGGCGTCACGGCGTTGGCCAGGATGTCGCGGCTCTCGCGCTCGGGTGGAAGCTGCGGCAGGCCAAGCACACGGAGCTCGCGCGCCGTGTCGAGTGGCGCCATCGTCGAACACGATCCGGTCGCGACGGCAGGTCCCTGCAGCCGGGCGAGCGCTTCCGTACAGAGGCCAGGCAGCCGTTCGTGAGGCACGGCAGTGTCGTTCGCATCGAGGGCGAAGCCGACCACGGTATCGGTCGCGAAGCGCCCGTCGACGCGTTCCAGATTGTAAAGGGTTCGCACGAGCAGGCCCGCGCAGAGCACCAGAACCACACACATGGCCAGCTGGCCGCCCACGAGCGTCATGCGACCGAGGGAGCGGCGTTCAGTTACCGAGCTCGCCGGGTAGATTCGCAAGCTTCGACCCGACCGTGTGGCGCGAAGTGCCGGTGCCAGGCCGAACATCAATGTCGTCAGGCCGGCCACCGCCAGCGTGAACGCCACGACGCGTGCATCGGGCTGAGCGTCGATGGTAATCGGCCGCTGGCTCTCACCGAGCAACGCTGCGACATACCGCGTGGCCCAGCCGGCGGCAGCAAAGCCGATGAGGCACCCACCCGCAGCCACCATGATCGCTTCCGCGAGCAACTGGCGCACCACACGCCATCGGCCGGCGCCGATCGCCAGCCGCATCGCGATCTCCGCGGCTCGCGCGTTGCCGCGCGCGAGAAACAGGTTCGCGACGTTCACACACGCGATCAGCAGGACGATGGCGACGATCGCCGTCAGGAGGCGCAGCGCCGGCTCGTACTCACGGCGAAGACGATCGGCTCCGCGGGCCGCCGGGACGACTGCTGCCGTCAGGAGGAAGCGTCCGTCGCGTGCGCGGCCGAAGCCGATGCCGGGCGTCGCCATGTGATCGCGAAACGCGGCGTGGACGACCGGCTCGGCCGCCGACGCGCTGACGCCGGCTCTGAGGCGCGCCACGAGAGGCATGTTCGTCCAGCTGTCCAGTGAGGTGGTGAAGTCGGGCTCGTCCTGAACCCTGATCGACAGCGGCAGCGTAATCTCTATCTCGCGGCCTGGCTGCAGCCCTTCGAAGCCGGCGGCTGTGACTCCGACGATCGTGACGGTGTGACCGCCAACGACGATTGACGACCCAATCGCTGCCGGGCTGCTGCGATACCGCCGCTGCCAGTAGCTGTCGCTGATCACGGCGATCGGGCTGGCGCCCGGCGCGAAGTCGTTTTCATCGGTAAAGCCGCGGCCGAGCGTCATCGGCACGCCGACGAGCGCATGGTAGTTGCCGCTCGCATACTGGCCGACGACCTGTTCCAGGCCTTCAGCCGAGGCGACCTTGAAGTCGCGAATGTTGTAAGCCGCGACACCGGTGAAGATTCCGGGTTCCTGGCGGAGGCGCGCGAGCCAGGGCGGGTTGGAAATCAGGCTCACGCCGGCGGCCGGTGCCACGGGATTGCGATGACCGACGAAGACGAGCTCGTGCGGCGCCGCCACCGGCAGCGTGCGCAGCATCACCGCGCTCGCGAGGCTGAAGATGGCTGCGTTGGCGCCGATGCCAAGCGCCAGCGTCACTAGAGCCGTGATGGTAAACGCCGGCGTGCGTGTCAGCGACCTGACCGCGTAGCGGACGTCCTTCCACAGGCCGTCGATCATGTGCGGCCGTAACTCAAGTCCCATGCCAGCCGAGGGCACCGGTCGGTGCGCGTACGTGCGATTTGCATTTGCATGATACGCAAGGTAACCGGCCGTGTGTCCGTCCGCGGGACGCCTCGTCCCACCACTGCGACGCCGCGGATCTCCGACACGGCCCGGCGTTGCGACACCCCACCCGAGGAACGAGAAAGCCTGCGCCCGGCGGTCACTCCGCCGCCTTCAAGGTGGCGGCCGGATCCATCAGCGATGCCCGGCGTGCCTGGAGAAGCGCGCCAGAACGGCGTGCCTCTGTCTCTGGCGGTCCGCGCCAGCCGCTTGTTGGCCTGCTGCACCCACCGAGATCGGAATCACGTGGAAGTGCACGGAATGCTCCGATTCGTGCCCGAAGCGGCACGCAGTGCAGGATTCATTCTCGATGAGCTGCACGAGACCGCTCCACTTCCGCACGTTGTCTCTGCCCTTGGTGATCCTTGCCTTTTGCGGTGCGTGCAGCGGCGACGGCACGCCGCCGCCGAAAGGACCGACGCCGGTCGAGGACCTCCCGATCCCCGACAACTACGTCGGCCCGATCGATCCGGAGTGGCCGCCCTCACCCGGCGGACCTCGAGGTGGAGCTTCGCGCTGGCCGCCTCCTTCGGGAGCGCCAGGACCAGGGGGAACGGGTCAACCGTGCCGTGCCACGGGGCGTCGCGTCGCATAATGGGGATTCCGCCTTCATCCGTCCTATCGTCCGGAGTCGACTTTGCACGCGAGGCCATCTCTAGGTTTAACGACGCCGGCCCGCCGACACCGGCGCCGGAGCGCGTCAGGGACGTGACTATTCGAGCCCGCAGGCGCGTGCCTGTTCGCGGGCCAGCACCGCTTGATCCTTGTCGCCGTCGCCGTGCGCCACGGCGCCGAGCAGCCGATCGCGATAGACGTTGAGACTCGGCAGCGGCACCTTCGCCAGGTCGGCAGCCGCCTGAATGAGATTCGCGCCTTCAGTCCGACGGTGATCGGCGAGCCCACCCGATCGTAGGTCTGCTCGACCATCGTCCTGCCGTAGCCCTTATAAGCGGGAGACGAGAAGAGGCCCTCGGTCATCACGTCGTAGAGCACCTGCGTCTCGACGCCGTACTTGCGGACCAGCGAGAATCCCTCGGCCATCGCGATCATCGCGCAGCCGAGCACGAGGTTGTCGGCGAGCTTGATGGCTGTCGCCGCTTCCGGCATCGTCCCGGCCACGAACGTCCGCCGCCCGATGACCTGCAGCAACGGCTCACATCGCTGCACTGCGTCTTCCGGAGCGGCGACGATAACGCCGAGCTGACCCGAGGCGGCCAGATCCGGGCGGCCAAGCACGGGAGCCGCCACCAGCGTCTGACCAGCGGCCACGTGCGCAGAGGATGCGAACGTGTACGGCGCGCGCGTGCGCGAATTCTGCACCATGACCGGCCGTCGGCGGCGAGATCCCGCAGTTTCCGCCGATGCTCGGCTCGGCACGCGTCACGCCTGGACGGGGCCCGTGTCCCGTCCCTCGCCCGCATATGCTCCCCGCCGTGCGGCCGATAGCGTGCTCTATCAGGTTGTCCGCGATCACTATGAAAGGTTTGCCGCCCAGGCGGCGGCTTGGCGAGACGGCCAGGGGTTGCCGCCGTTCATCGACAAGGAGTTTCGCGGGTTCCTGCGGTGCGGCTGGCTCGGGGGCGGCTTTGCGCGCTTCCGTTGCGACGGCTGCGGGCTGGATCGCCTCGTCCCGTTCTCGTGCAAAGGCCGCGCGGTCTGTCCGTCGTGCAGCGGCCGTCGGATGGCGGAACGTTCGGCGCATCTGATTGATCACGTCTTTCCGGACGTCCCGGTCCGCCAATGGGTACTGACCGTGCCCCTTCGCCAACGGTATCTGCTCGCGTGGAATCACGGGCTGACTCGGGCCGTGGTCGGCGTCTTCATGCGGGGCGTGCTCGGCTGGCTCCGGCGCCGCGCACGCGTTGCGCAGGGGATTCCGGACGGCCGCGGAGGCGCCGTCGCGATTGTTCAGCGTTTTGGCGCGGCGCTCAATGTCAACGTGCACACCCATGCGCTCGTGCTCGACGGGGTGTTCGCCGAAGACGGGCGGGGCCGGCTCGTATTTCATCCGGCGCCGCCCCCGGGCACTGAGGGCCTGGAGATTCTCGTCGCCGCGCTCGCGCGGCGCATCCACCGGCTGCTCGTCCGGCGTCGCGTGCTGGTTGCGGACGGGGAGTCGGACGCCTCCGACCCGTGGGTGGACGATGAGCCCGTGTTGGCAGGGCTGACGGCGGCGTCCGTGCAGGGACGCGTGGCACTGGGGTCCCGCGCCGGCGCCGGGATCCGGCGCTGCGGCGCTTTGCGGGACGAGGCGCCGCTGCCGGCCGTGCGTGGGCCGTATCATGCCGCGTGCCGTGGCTTCGATCTCGATGCAACCGTGCAGGTGCCAGCGGGCGCGCGAGACCACCTCGAGCGCGTCTGCCGCTATGCGCTCCGTCCACCGATCGCACAGGATCGGATACAGCTGACCCCCGAGGGCGACGTGCTCCTGGAGCTCCGGCATCGGTGGTCGGACGGCACGACGCATCTCCGCTTCCATCCGCTGGAGCTACTGGAGCGGCTGGCGTCGCTGACCCCGCGGCCCCGCATCAACCTGGTGCTGTATTACGGCGTGGTGGCGGCGCATGCCGCCTGGCGGGCGCGGCTGCCCCGGCCGAGAGATGCGGTGGCCACTCCCGCACCGGGCGTCCGTGCCGATCCGGGCCAGGGCGCCGGACCGATGATGGCGTCGCTGCTGGACGGAGCTCGCCGCCCTGCGTCGGTCGTGGACTCGACGCGACCCATGAGGCCGAGATCGAACTGGCTGTGGGCGCAGCTGATGCAACGCACATTCGGGTTTGACGTACTGGCGTGCCCGCGCTGCGGCGGGCGGTTCCGGCTGATCGCGCTCATCGAGCACACAGAGGCGGTCCGGCGGATCCTTCACCACCTGGGCCTGCCTACCGAAGCGCCGCCGCCGCCACCCGCGCGCGCGCCGCCCCGGCGGCCGGAGGCTCGCAACGCGGAACGGGATTTCGACACCGCCTGATCGTCGCCGTTGCAGCGGACGCGCCAGGAAACGTGTCTCCACACGTCCTCCACAAACCTAGCCAGCCGGGGGAGTGACGTTTCACTCGCCCCAAGTCGTTGACACGAACGAGCCTCAAAGCCATCATCTGCGTCGTGCCGTGGGGCGTCGTGGCGGCGTCATCTGCGTCGTGCCACGGGGCGTCGTGGCGGCGTCATCTGCGTCGTGCCACGGGGGCGTCGCGTCGCATAACGGGGATTCCGTCAACGAAAGGGCCTTCATCCGTCCTATCGTCCCGAGCAGTTCCTCGGCAGTGCCCCGATAGGAGCACGGATGCCGCTGGTCGGATATGCTCCCAGCGACGGCAATGCGCCCGAGGCAACCGTAGTCGGCGTGGTCGAAAATACGCGGTACGTGATCGGCGCGGTCAGGACGCAGCCGGAGCTGTGCTACTCGTATCGTCAGATCCCCGGCGGACTTCCTGTGGAGACCGTGACGCTACTCGCGCGAACGGGCGGCGAATGGCGTCTGCCTGCCGCAGCGCTGCGGATGGCTGCGCGAGACACTGATCCCCGGCTCATCGCCGACCGCGTGCTGCCGCTTGAGGACCGCGTGCTCACGATGTTAGCTCGGCCACGCTTATACGCGGTCGTGCTTGGGGCGTTCGCAGCGTGTGCACTTGTTATCGCCGGTGTTGGTCTGGTTGGCGTGCTCTCGTACTCGGTATCGCTGCGCGCCCGTGAGCTGGCGATTCGCGCGGCGCTCGGTGCCGGACGGGCGGACCTCCTGCGGCTCGTGCTCCGGCAGGGCCTCGTCGTGACTGCCGCGGGTATCTGTGTGGGGTTGGTGGCGTCGTTGTGGCTGATGCAGGTGCTCTCGTCACAGCTTTACGGAATTACATCGCACGATCCGGTAACGTTTCTAGTGGTTCCGCTCTTCCTCCTTACCGCTGGAGTAGCAGCGTCCCTGGCTCCGGCCGTGCGCGCCGCGATCCTGGATGCGCAGGCAGTGCTCCGCAGCACATGAGGTCAGCGGCGCAGAATCGACCCTGATTTCCACCTCAGATTGTTTGCTTTTCCGCCGGTTCCGCCGGCTGTCGATCAGGAGGCTGTCAATCCCGACGGCTCTGCGGTTTGATAGTGACGCCGGCATACTCCCGTTTGGCCCTGCCGCGGTCTTGGCTCACAATGGAGGCTCGCTGGGTGGAGCCGCTCAACATGCCGCAATTGACCCGTATCACTCGTGACCCCGCCGCAATGGGTGGAAAGCCGTGCATCCGCGGCATGCGGGTCACCGTCGGCACAGTAGTCGGCCTTGTTGCTGCCGGACGCAGTCGGGAAGATATTCTTCGCGAGTACCCCTACCTCGAGGCCGAGGACATCGCTGAGGCCCTGTCCTACGCCGCCTGGCGGGCAGAAGAAGTCGAAGTTCCGCTGCGCCAGCCGTGAAGCTGCTCGTGGACATGAACCTGTCGCCAAGCTGGGTCGAACGGCTGGCGGGCCACGGGTTCGAGGCTGTCCACTGGTCCACCATCGGTGCGGCGACGGCGCCGGACTGCGAAATTCTGGCGTGGGCGAACGAACACGCGTTCGTCGTCATCACGAACGATCTCGACTTCTCCGCAATCCTGGCGGCCAGCGCCGGCGTCACGCCGAGCGTCGTGCAGATCCGGACTCAGGATCTGCTCTCCGATCTGGTTGTGAACATCGTCGCGAAGGCGCTCGAGGCACACCGGGAGAACATCGAGCGAGGCGCGCTCCTGTCGATTGACGAAGCCGGGACGCGCGTCAGAGTGCTGCCTCTCCGCCGGACCTAGGACCTTCCGTAGCACCTTTCAGAACCGGAGTGTCACAGGGCCGAGTTCCGCTCCCTGGTTCGTGTCTGGACTCGTGAAAGGGGAACAGGGTGGGGAAGCGAAACTCGGGAGCACCGTTCCCCGGACTGACACCCGGACTGTTCACGGAGTCCAAGCGTCGCATCGCCCGCAGCACGATCACGGGCGCTCCATTTTCTTGCCAGTCTGCGAGTTCCCGTCTGCAGCCGGCGGCGCTCTGTGCCGCCGGTCTCCTGTCCGCGCCGCTGTCGCAGCCGAGCAGAGCGACGGTGGGGCGTGAGCGACCCCCATTTGCCTGCCCCCTTCTTCGCCCCACGCGCTGCCCTCAGGGGTCGCTCACGCCCCACATGCATGTCACGATCATCCGGCGAGACGGCGCGATGCCGGTGACACCGCCGAATCCGGCGCCTGTGTCGAGTGCGGTGCGCATGTTGCTGCGATACATCAAGGATCCGGACACCGGGAAACGTGTCTCGCGACCAAATCCGCCGTCCGAGTGGGTGACGACCGATGTTCCCGAACTGCGAATCGTCGATGACGAGGTGTGGAACCAGGTGAAGGCGCGTCAGCTGGAGATGCGCCGTGTGGCATCGAGCGGCGATCCGAAGCGATTCAATCAGGCGCGGCGCCCCAAGTATCTCTTCTCCGGTCTGACGAAATGCGCTGAGTGCGGAGGCGGGTACGTGATGTATTGGCGCGATCGGCTGGCGTGCTTTGGCGCGCGCTCCCGCGGCACCTGTACGAACCGCCTGACGATCAGCCGCCAGGAGGTGGAAGAGCGTGTCCTGGTCGCTCTCCGCGAAAAGCTGATGCGCGGGGACCTGTTCGAGGACTTCTGCCGCGAGTACGTTCGTGAGCTGAATCGGCTGCGAATGGAGCATCGCGCGGGGCTCTCGAACGCCCGCACCGAGTTCGCCAGGGTCGAAAGGGAGATCCACAAGCTCGTTCAAGCGATCAAGGACGGCGTCTCCGCGCTGTCGATCAAGGACGAGCTCATGTCCCTCGAAGCGAGGAAAGCCGAACTGCAATCGCGACTCAACGCTCCGGAGATGCCGGAACTGCTGCACCCGCGCATGGCCGACGTCTATCGCGACAAGGTCGGGGGTCTTTGTTCCGCATTGGAGAACGAGGAGGGCCGCACGGGCGCCGTGGAAGCCATTCGGGCGCTGATCGAGACGATTCTGCTCGAACCCGATGGCGACCAGCTGAAAATCACGCTGAAGGGCGACCTGGCGGGAATGTTGAGTGCGGCCAGAGACAGCAAGAGGTCGCCAGATACCGGCGACCTCTTGGTCCAAATAAAGCTGGTTGCGGGGGCGTGCAACCGCCGGTACTTGCAGCTGTGGAGCAGCGCGGCGTGAAGCGGGTTAGCTGCCGGAGCGACGTCTCCTCGCTACGTCTGTTGCTTCATCGTCACCGAAAACTGCGCAAGCACCAAGTGCTGCGGACACCATGGATAGCGATCCCAACGCTCCGTTTCTACGCCCGCGCAATTCAGCGATGGTAAGGAGCCTTTACTCGGGTGCGTACGTGAGCGCGAAGCGCCAAAAGACCGGCCACCAGATGACGTCGTTGAATACGCAGATCCAGCCGAAGCTCCAGGGAAGCGCACTGGTTGAGGCGCTGTAGACGAATCCCAGGGGGCCGAGGGTCTTGCCGGCCAGCGCGATCCAGATGAGGCCGTAGTAGCGCTGTGGTTCTCGGGCGAGCAGGTAGTAGCCGTACGCGTACACGCCCACCATCATGCCGATGACCTGCACGAGCGGAAGGGCGTCGGTGGCGTTCATGTCCGCGATCCGAAGGAGCGTGCCGGGAAACAGGACCACAGCGCTGCCCCACACCGCGTTATAAACGGCGGCCGCGTAGAACCAGCGTCGATAGTGGCGGAATTCGTCCGTCACGCCGGCACCGGTCTGGCGCTCGCAATCAGATCGCGAATTCCGGACGCGAAGACGCCGGCGGCCAGCACGAGCAGCAGCCACGCGGGGAACCCGTGATAGCTGGGACCGAAGCCGGCGGCGAGCCTCGACCACCCGATCATCTGCGGAATCAGGAAGGCCAGAAACGCTCCATAAACAATGCCCATGACCGCGTGCATGGCCCGCTCGCCCGGTGGCAGTCGCCGGATCTTGTCTTCCTCAATGAAATCCCAGAGGGTGATGCAGATCTCGCCGACGAGGAGCCCAAGCAGGACCCAGGCGAACACGCCGTGCCAGGCCACAAATCCCAGGCTGCCGATGATGATCGCGTACGCGAAATCGCGCGAAGCGTGCAGACGCAGCTCCACTCGAGTGTGCGCGCCGTGCGCCAGCTTCAGCCGGTACTCATGGTAGTACAGCGTGTCGAAGGCGCCGAGCGAGGCTTGCAGCAGCAACAGCCAAATCGCGGTTCTCATGACGCGCGGATACTCCCGGCATAGCGGCAGACAATCTGCCCGCGCCATTCGACCGTCACCGCGACACTCCATCCCTCCCTCGTGGCGGAGACCACGGCGCCCACGCGGGGACTCAACGACTCTGGCAAAGGTAGGCCAGCGACATGGATCGATGACTGTCGATACAGAAGCGCGCCGTCCTCCACGGCGAGATCAAACGAGACGCGCCCAAGACCCGAACGCTCCACGAGCCGCGAGCCGCTCGCGCGTTGACGTGTCCTGAGAATCGACGCACCGATGCGGCGCGTCCACACGAGTTCCGAGCCGTCCTCGGCGACGTCGAGCCGCACCGGTTGGCGGGCCCCCGCGGCGGGAAGCTTCATCAACCAGATCATCGGGCGCGTCAGCCATCCCGGGCCATGTTCGACATCGATCGTGCCTTCCGCACGCAAGGGCGGCAGGTGCGCGCAGCGGACGTGTGCATGCAGCGAAGCGAACGCCTGTCCGAGAACGGCCTCATACGGAGAGCAGCTCATCGCCGCACGTAGCGCCAACCCACGGCGCAGAGCTTACTGTAAACGCGTCCTGCATCGATTCGACGCAGACATCCATCTCGTCACGCTCCTCGATTCCGTCGTTCACGTGAGGCCTTAGACGGTCGAGCCGACCAGGCCGCGAATATCGTCCAGCGTTCAGCTGCTTCGCGAGCGTCATTGCCAGCTGCCGAGTCCATGAGAATGTGGTGACGATAGGACGGATGAAGGCCCTTTCGTTGACGGAATCCCGATTATGCGACGCCCGACGCCCCCTCTTGGCACGGTCAGTTACCGCGGACAGGGCTGGAGCCTCCGCCGGATCGCGTCCGAGCTGGTCATCGGACGGGGCACCGTCGAGCGGGACCTCCGTCTGGCGCGACAGATCGCGGCGCGCGGATACGACGTGGACGCGCTGGTGCGAAAGATCCTCATCCACTCGCAGGGCCAGACCACAGGACGCGGATGACCAGGCGCCCGATGCTCGGCCAGACGCTCCTCGAGGTCAAGGGGGGCGAACCCGTTCCGGATAATGCCCCCGCGGACGGCGCCGTTTCCAAAATAGAAGGCGAGTAGATATCCGTGCCCCGAAGGAAAGGCGCACCGAAGACCGGCGGTCGACAGCGCGGCACCCCCAACAAGGTGACACGCGCGGTGCGCGATGTCTGTCTGGCGCTCGTCGAGGACGAAGGCTACATCCGGGCGTTCACCACGGCATTTCGCACGCGCAAGCTGCCGCCGGCCATTGAGCTGACCGTGTGGGCTTACGCCTACGGCAAGCCGCCGACGAACGTCCATCTGGGCGGCCTTGACGAACTGGCCGCGGCCCTCCGCGAGGACCTGGCGGCCCACGAAGGACATCGCGACACATGATCGAGCCGATCCTCTCGACGACCTCGCGCGCGAGGAGTGCCGATGATGCAGGAGCGGGGACACGCCGGGACGGCTCGAGGCCTCCTGGCTCGACGACTTGCGCACCAAGATCGAGCAGGTCGTGCCTTGAGACCCATGTAGGTGAACTTGTAGGTGCACTCAGAGGAGAACGCGGATGCCCTTTGTGCGCATCACCAGCCCGCGCATGACGCCGGACGAAGAGATGGTCCTGCGGCTTCGCTACGGCACCTGTCTCCCGCCCCGGACCACCGCGTCGAGGATGTCGGCCTGGTCGCGGCCAATGCCCTCCAGCGCACCACGCGCTACGGAGCCGTTGGCGATGCCGGGCCCGGTCCCCCTGGAGCAGCTCATCCCGTCGCGGTATCTGGCGCCGGCCGCGGCGCCCGCGCGCGCCTGGGCGCCTCCGGAACTCCCGATCGAGGAACTCCCACTCGAGGAGATGCCTGTGCCGCCGTGGCAGAGGGTGCTCCTCGGCGGATAGGCGGACTCTCCGCCTCGTTTGTTTGGTGGGAGAGCGGAAGTCGATGAGCAGCCGTGGAACCTCTACGGTATACACTCATGCCTCCACATGGACCGACTCTCACGCCGCTCGTTTCTGGCCCTGACCGCGGCCGGCGGAGCCCTCGCCGCCAGCACTCTGCGAGGCCAGGCTCCGCAACCCGCCCCCGGCGTCCCGATTCCCGGGCTCGAGGTCGGAGAACCGATGAAGTCGCTCGCACTTCGGAACGTCACGGTGATCGACTGCACGGGCAAGCCTGCAATGCTGGGGATGACCGTGGTGATCGTCGGGAATCGGATCGAGTCCCTGAATCCCGTGGGCAAGACAACCAATGCCGCAGGCGTCCAGGTGGTTGACGCCAGCGGTAAGTTCCTCATTCCCGGACTGTGGGACATGCATGTCCACTGGTGGCCCGGCGAAAACGGATCGGGGCTCTCGCCCCTGTTCATTCCCAACGGAGTGACGGGCGTGCGCACGATGGGGGGCGGTCGCGATCAGTCGCAGGCTTTCATCAAACTGCGGGGTGAAATCGCGGAGGGGAAGAGTCTAGGCCCGCGACTGATCGTCGCTAGTCAGACACTCAATAGCCTTCGACCCCTGCTCGACCAAGAGGCAGGACCTGAAGATGTGCGCGTCGCCGTGAAGGACGGGGCGGATCTCATCAAGGTTTATAGCGGGTTGTCGCGCAAAGCCTATTTCGACATCGTCGAAGAAGCGCGAAAGTTGGGGATACCGTTCGGCGGTCACGTCCCGCAGCCCGAGGTTTCCCTTGAGGAGGCCTCGAATGCGGGGCAAACCTCGATTGAGCACATTTATCATCTCCGCGGCTTCATCCGCCAACGGATGGGTTCCGATGAAGTCGGTGTCAGCGGCTTGAACGACTCGGATAGGGCCGCCTTGTTCAAGTTATTTGAAACCCTTCGGAAGAATGGGACCTGGAGCTGTCCCACACATATAGCGCAACAGGGCAACGGGCCGATCCTGCGAGCCGACCCGCGGCTGAAGTATTTCCCTGCTGCGGTGAAGGACGCATGGGCAAGGAAGGGTGCGAGTGGAACACCAGCCAGCCCCGAACGGATGCAGCGCATCCGTAACGCCGAACACGAACTGACCGGCGCGATGCACAAAGCGGGGGTAGGCATTTTGGCCGGATCGGACGCAGCTCCCGGCGTCGCCATGCCGGGATTCATGCTGCATGACGAGCTTCAGCGGTTGGTCACCGCGGGATTGAGTCCCATGGATGCCCTCCGCACCGCCACCTACAACCCCGCCGAGTTTCTCGGGCTGCTCGACTCGTTGGGCACCGTTGCCCCAGGCAAGCTCGCAGAGCTCGTGCTCCTCGACGCCAACCCCCTCGACGACATCGCGAACACGACGAAGATCAACGCGGTGTTCACGGGCGGCCGGATGTATCCAAAGAAGGCGCTGGATGCCATCCTGAGCGCGGTCGAGGCGAACGCGGCGAGGAACTGACGGTCGCCCGCCGCGGCGCCGGCGCGCGCCCTGGCGCCTCCGGAACTCCCGCTCGACCTCCCCTTCGAGGAGACGCCTACGCGGCCGTGGCAGAGGGTGCTTCTCGGAGGATAGGCGGAGTCTCGCCTAGCCCGCATTATTCACGAATGAGGCTGTCACAGCGCCATCGCCCGCTGTGACGACTCGTTCGAGATCGAAAATGGTTACGGCGATGTTGTCAGCCCGCGATGAGGGGCCTGTGGAGTCGCTGACCCGTGCGCCAGGAGTCCGAGCGACGACACCTCCGGCCGTCGCCGTGGTGCCGTCGCAAGAGATGTCCCGTGTGGCGTCGCTATGCGGGCGCGCGAGCGAGCGCGCGATGACAGCTGGTGAAGAGCGGTTGGCCGGGCCAATGCGACGCGAGATGAAACCAGAGACGTCGGACGCTCCGGACGACACGCCCGGCGACTTTGAGCAGGTGGAGACGAATCGTGCCGACGGTCGCCGACGCCAATCGCGTGCCTGCGAGGACCGCGCGGCGGAAGTACGCGAGCAGCAGCAGCGCGAGGCTGTGCAGCGGCAACCGAAACGCGTTCGCGCGGAAGCGATGACAGCTGAGGCGATCCGCGTGGATATCGAGCTTGAGCTCCTTGATCCAATTCTCCGAGGTGCCGCGGTCGTCGTACCAGGCGATGAGATCGGCGGCGCGACCGCGGCGGTTGGTGACCATGAAGCGGACGTTGAGGCCCGCCGCCGTGACATCGATCTTGACGAGAATCCGTCGCGGATGGGGCCACGACTTCGCGCGGTGCCGAAAGCTGGTGCGGATGTGCACGGGGCGTCCGCGGCGTTCATATCGGGCCTGCGCCTTCGCGACCACGGGCGCCACGCGGGCCTGGAAGACCCGATTCGTGCCGATTCCGAGCACGTACTGGATGCGTTCGGCTTCGAGCTTGGCTTCGACCGCCGGTGTGGCCATCCCGGCATCCCCGCGCAGGAAAATCGGCGTATGCGGAAATCGGCGACGCAGCGGCGGCAGGAGGTGCCGCAGCTCGTCGACGACGCCGGCCGCACTCGCATCCCGCCCCGGACGCCGTCGCGACCGGAGCAGCAGCCCAGTGCGCCCTTCAAACCAGAGCAGCGGGTGATACATGTGCTGGTTGTAGAAACCATGAAAGAGCGCCAGCTGCTGCGTGCCGTGCGTCGGATCGTCGGTGCTGTCCAGATCGAGAATGAGATCGGCCGGGTGCTCGTCGGGGCCGTAGGCGTAGGCACAGAACCAGTCGACGCCGGTGCGCGCCAGTCGCTGAATCGCCGGCCACTCGATCGCATTCTCCAGCCGCGAGCGCGTCGGTTGCGAGCCGAGGCTCGTGCGGCCATTCCCGGCGACCACCTGGAAGGTCGGATCGTGGCGCAGCCGGTCGGCGTCGTTGACGTCCTCGTAGCCGGCGACGATCTGATACAGCCGTTGCCGGACGAGCGCGTCGAGGTCGTGCGTGATGTAGCGCGCGTCTCGCGTGTCAGTGATCCGATTGACCACATCGGCACTGAGTCGGAGCTGCTCATCGAACTCTCGGACGAGCACCAGGCCCGCGTCGGTCGTGAGCTCGCCGCCGGCGAAGTCGACGACGAGTTTCGGTTGGAATCCGAAGCCAAGTTGGCTATAACACTCTGTAGCCATCGCACCTCCGACGTCGAGATACCTTCGAGGCCGAGAACACCGCGAAAGTACCACGACTTTTTCGAGGGCGATGGCGTTTTTACGTACTCATTCGTGAATTATCCGGGCTAGGAGGATGAAGAACATCAAGAAGACACGTCGAGCTGCAATTTGCACGATGATGCCCTCTTCGTTACAGGCTCGAAGTCTTTCTAGCGGGAAAGACGTCGTGCTCCCCAGCTGCGGAGCGTGCAGCTATACGTCAGCGGGACACCGCTAGCAGCCCGTGGTTAAAGTCGACGAAAAGCACTGATTAGGGATCGACACGATCGATCACGCGTACTACACTGTCG
>DASUGH010000020.1:0-7244 GCA_036274155.1 Vicinamibacterales bacterium
CGCGAAGGGGAAGCTGCAGCTGCAGCTCCGTGTGGTGAACATCGCCACGATCGTCCGCGACGCCACCGAGTCGGTCAGCGCTGCCGCCCGACAGAAGGGAGTCGCGCTGGACGTCAGCGCGCAGCCTGTACATGTCGCCGGCGACGAGGCCAGGTTGCAGCAGATTGTCGGTAATCTCCTGAACAACGCGATTCAGTTCACGCCGGAAGGCGGGCGGATTACCCTGACGGTCACCCTGCAGTCGGGTACCGTGGTCGTTCGCGTCTCCGACACCGGAGCAGGAATCGAGCCGGCGCTGCTGCCATATGTCTTCGAGCCGTTCCGTCAGGGCAAGGATGGCCTCGCGCGCGTGCACGGCGGGCTCGGCCTTGGGCTGGCCGTCGTGCAGCAACTCGTCGAGCTCCACGATGGCAGCGCTGTGGTGACGAGCGAAGGACGCGGTCGAGGCACGACGTTCACGGTGAGCTTTCCGCAGATGGCGGCGCCGGCGCACCAGGAAAACGCGTCGCAGCTGCTGCTCCAGGACCTCCAGGTGCTCGTCCTTGCAGACGCGGCCGACAGTCGCGACATGTTGACCGCAATGCTGGAGTCAGCCGGCGCCCATGTGACAGCGCAGCCGGCACAGTCCGCCACCTTACCGGCGGCGGACGTCGTCGTCCGCGATCGTGGACTGGACGTGGTGGTGTCGCGCGACGTCGCGTCGGCGGCGCCCTCCGAAATCCGGGTGCGCAAGCCGGCGAGGCCGGGAGCTCTCGTGCGCGCGGCGGCGGCGTTGGCCATCGCTCGCGTGGACACGATCGAGGCGGAGCGCCAGGGCTGACCGCTCCGCCTGTTCAGGTTCCGATCGTCCCCGGCAGCCTCACGAGAGCGTGAAGTTGACGGTCATCGTCATGATGACCCGAGCCGGCACGCCGTTCATCAGCACCGGCCTGAACTCCCATTGCCGCACAGCGTCGATCGCCGCTTGATCGAGCAGCGGGACTGATCGAACGACTCGCACGTCGAGCACCTTGCCGTCGGCGCCGATAACCGCCTCCAGGATCACGACACCTGACACTTTCGCCGACTGCGCGATTGGCGGGTAGGCCGGCTTCACGTCCTTGATCTTCATTGGCGCGGCGATGTTGCCGCCGATGCGGATCGCTCCTGCGACGACCTCGGGCGGGAAGGGAGGAGACGGTGGAGGAGGCGGGGGCGGCGGCGGTGCCCCACCGGCAGTCGAAAATGCCCCCGCCGGTGCCGTACTGTCATGCCAGACGACCCTGGCGTTTCCGCCAGGAGCAAACGTGAACTGCACCCAGAAGGAGATCGGTGCCATGGCCGGCGACTCGTATTGCCACTGGCGAAGCGCCTCGATGCCGGCGCGGCCGAAGGCTCTCAGAATCGCCTCGTTGCTGGACGCCACCGGCAGCACCGAGGTCTGACGGACTTCGGCGACGCGTCCGGTCTGATCGAGCGTGGCACGGAAGGTCAGCGTCGCCGACAAATTGCTACCCGCGGCTTCGGGTGGGTACTCGGGGAGCAGCGAGTAGGTCCGCCGTGGCACCGGATTGTCGGGAGTAATCGGCTTCGCGGTTCGCTCGAGCGGACCGGCCGTGCTGGCAGCGGCAGGCGGGCTTGGCGCGTCGATGGCGCCGGCACCGCCGGAACGCTGGCCTTGCGCGCTCATGTCCCGAGTGAGCCAGGCGCCGGCGAGCAATGTGAGCACCATGACGACCAATGAAGACGCAACTCTCGATGACCGCATGACCCCCTCCTTCGACGGGACGAATCCTCGGAACTCCCTTGAACCGACGCTCAACCGAGCGTGAAATTCACTGTCACCGACATGACGATGGCTGTCGGCGCGCCGTTGAGGAGCGTGGGTACGAACTCCCACTGCCGCACCGCGCTGAGCGCTGCTTCATCCAGCAGCGGAACCGAGCGGATGATCCGCGCGTCCATCACCCGTCCGTCGACGCCGACGACCAGCTCCAGAATCACGACGCCGGATACCTTGGCGGCTTGCGCGATCGGCGGGTACACCGGTTTCACGTCGCGGATCTTTTGAGGCTGCCGGATGCTGCCGCCCACGCGTATCGGCGTGGCGTTCGCCGTATCGCTCAGCGCGCCCGTGGCACTGAACGAGGTCTGCTGATCCGGGTTGGAAGGAACCGCCTCCGGGACGACTCCCGCGTCTCGACTCGCCTCTACCGCTGGTGAGACATCGCGATCATCATTCACGCCTTCGAGCCGGATGCGCGGTGTGTCCAGCGTCCTGGGCGGGACGGTCGTTCTCGAAGACGCGTCTCGGGGACCCGGCGGTGGTGGTGGCGGCGGCGGTGGCGGCGGTGCACCGGCGTTCGTGAATCGACCTGCTGCGCTCCCTGACGCGACGGCGGCGTCCTGGTCGGGCCGCGGTTGCGTCGTCTGAGAGTGGGTGGCCGCCGGCGCCCGCAGCAGCGGAAACGCGTCGACGGCGTATCGGCTCCCGGCGAGGAGGAACACTGCCATCGCCACGCCCGACAGCAGCTGGCGTCGTGACGAGACGACCGTCTGTTTCGAGATGAGCAGGATTCTGCGGAACAGGTGCCGTCGCCGCGAGAACGCCGCGGCCGACGCCACTGGCGTCGCCTCGGCAAACGTCATCAGTGCCTCGATGTACCTGCGTCGGGATCCGGTGATTTTCACCACCTGCTCGTCGACCACTTCTTCGCGGGCGAGCTGCACGCGGGAGACTGCCCACCAGACGGCCGGGTGAAACCAGAACACGACGCGCAACAGCTCCTCGGCGAACGCCCACGCCCAGTCATTCCGCTGCACGTGCAGCAGCTCGTGGCACAGGACGACGCGCTGCAGCTGCTCCGGATGTTCGAGGATGGTGTCAGGCAGCAGGACGACCGGCCATCGAATGCCAAAGGTGACCGGCTGCCGAAGTCCGGCAACGAACCGGATCGCGGCCCGGGTGCCGAGCGTGCGCTGCAGATCATCCGCCTCACCACCGAGCGGGGCGGTGCGGCCTGCGGAGCGCAAACGCCGTAGATGGAGAAGGCTGATCACGACCCAGGCGGCGCGCACGACTACACCGCCTGCCAGTACAGCGGCAGCCAGGAACAGCCAGCTCGCCGGGGCGAACGGACCGGCGGACAGGCTGTCGACACTCGGGTCGATGCCGGTTGCTCCCGAGATCGTACTGAACGTCGACGCCACACCCGGAGCCGCCTGCCACCCCTGAAGAAGCGGAAGCAGAAGGCACAGGGCAAGCAACGCGCGCCAGTAGACGTACCGGAACGAGGGCGCGTCGATGCGAAACAGCCACGGCAGCAGGCTGGCCACTCCGATGATGAGCGCCACCTGCGCGCTGTGGGCCGCGACGTTGGCGAACACGATCGAGTCCATCACTCGTCGATCTCCTCGATGAGCTGTTTGACGAGCTGCTTTTGTTTCCCGGTGAGCTTGTTGTCGCGCGCGAGGTGAAGAAGCAGGCTGTCGGCGGCTCCGTCGAAGACACGATCCACGAAGTCCCGGAGCATGGCGCCGACGACCTGCTGTCGAGGTCTGGCGGGCCGGTAGACGTGTGCGCGGTCGACCAGCGCTTTCTTGAGGTAACCCTTCCCCTCGAGGATCTTCATCATCGTCATCACCGTCGTGTACGCGACGGGCCGCTTCTCGCGGATCGTCTCGTAGACCTGGCGGACCGTCGCCTGGTCCAGTGCCCAGACGACTTTCATGATGGCCAGTTCCTGCGGAGTAAGGGTTGGATGAGGTGTACGCATGAATTGGTACTAAGTATTTAGTAGTTACCAGGCGCCTGTCAAGCCCCTGCCACTTTGCCGCGAATCCTGCGATGCGAACGCTGATCGAACCGCCGCGGCTCGGCGTCAGTCGGCTTTGAGCGCAGCGATTGCGTCCACGCTTGTGGCGCGCCGGGCCGGCACGTAGCCGGCGACGAGCGCCACGATTCCAAGGAGGGCTGCTGCGGCCGCCAGCGTGGCGGGATCGTGGGCGGGAACGTCGTAGAGCAGCGCGGCAACGAGCCGCGAGAGCGCCAGCGCACCCGCAAGGCCGAGTGCGAGGCCGGCGCCCGTCATGACAACTGTGCGGCGCAGCACCAGCGACAACACTTCGCGCGACTGCGCGCCGAGCGCGATCCGGACCGCCATCTCGCCCGAACGCTGTGTCACGGTCTGCACCATCACGCCGACAATACCCACGGCGGTGAGGAGCAGCGCCAGTGCCGCGAACGCACCCAGCAGCCAGGCGCTCAGACGCGTCCGCCAGATCGCATCGCGCATTCGATCTTCCATCGTGGTCACCCGTGACAACGGCAGATTGGGATCGAGGGCACGCACTTCACGCCTGATCGCCGCGACGACGGCACCTGGTTCGAGTCCGCTGCGCACAAACACGTTCATCCGTCGCGGGAGGAACTCCAGCTGGCTCACGGGAAGGTAGACGTCGGGTTGCGCCGGTGCCTCGATCGACCCATAGCGCACGTCGGAGACCACGCCGATCACCTCGGCGCCCTTCTGGAAGCCGCTCGTGCTGACCCCGACGATGGAGCCGAGCGGATCCCGCCCTGGCCAGAACGCACGCGCCGCCGCTTCGTTCACCAGGACGACTCTGGGGTGGGGGCTATCGTCGTAGGCGGTGAAGCTGCGGCCTCGCAGTACTTTCACGCCCAACGTCGGCAGATATTCCGGCGTGATCATGTAAGCGCCGACGACGGGGTTGTTGCCACCTGAAGTCGCGGGCCCGCCGATGGTCATGCCCGCACGGGCACACCCTCCCGAAACCGGCACGCAGCTGCCAAGCGCGGCGGAGTCGACGCCCGGCAGCGACTGCACGCGCTCGGCGAGGCTGGCAAAGAATGCGCGTGCGGCCTCGGGTGCGTCGTCGCGCCGCGGCCATTGCACCTGCACGCTGAGCACGTGTTCCGCGTCGACGCCGGCGCCGGTGGCCTGGAGCCGCCACACGCTCCTCACCATCAATCCGGCACCGGCCAGCAGTACGAGAGCGAGCGCGATCTGGGCGACGACCAGCGGCGCGCGGGTGCCGAGGGCATGTCCCGCCCGCACCGCACCGGACTTGAGCGCCTCAATCGGTCGCAACGACGATGCTTGCGCGGCCGGTAGAAGCGCGATGAGCACGGCGCACGCGGCGAAGAGCCCCAGCGTAAAGAGCAAGGTCGCGGAGTCGATGCCGATCATGCCGGCGCCCACCCGCGTGAGGCCGGCCGTCGGCGAGACGAAGGAGTCGCGCATGAGAAAGAACGTGTCGGCGTCGGGGAGCAGCGCCCTGGCCGCGTTGAGGATGGTGAGCGCCACGAGGAGCCCGGCGGCGGCTCCCGCGCCGGCCAGCAGCACGGTTTCCACGACGTGCTGACGGACGATGCGTACGCGGCTGGCGCCGATCGCCAGCCTGATCGCTACCTCGCGCCGGCGCGCGAGCGCCCGCGTTGCCAGGAGTCCGGTGACGTTGGCGGCGGCAATCATCAAAAGGAACCCGACGGCCGCGAGCATCACGAGCGTCGTCCGCCGGATGTCGGCGTCTACCCGCGCGGCTGAAAGAGCGGTTGCGCTGGCGCCCCAGGCGCTCTCGCCGGCACGTCGCCCATCCGCGAATTCCGCGTCGACCCGCCGTCCCAGGACCTGCACGGCCGCGATCGCGGCTTGCTCAGTCGTTCCCTCCGCGCGCCGCGCGATCAGCTGATATCCGTGAGAGAAGCGGGCCGAAAGGCTGTCGGGATCGAAGGCGGCTTGCGGAACCCAGATCTCGGCCTGGCCGCTCAGGCCGCGGAAATCGCGAGGGAGGACACCGACGATGGTGTAGGGCGCGGTGTTGAGGTGAATCGTGCGGCCGATGACGCCGGCGTCGCTGCCGAAGCGCCGCGCCCAGAGACCGTCGCTGACCATCGCGACCGCGCGAGTACCGGGTCGATGCGCCTCGTCCGCGGTGAACGATCGGCCCAGAGCCGGAACAACGCCCACGGTGGCAAGGTAACGATCGGTCACCATTTCGCCGCGCAGCGGCTCAGGGTCGTCGACGTGCGTCAGGCTGATTTCGCGCGTCGCGTAGAGAGCCGTTTCGTCGAACACATTCTGCAGCTCGGCGAAGGTTCGGTACTTCGGATACGACCAGACCATGTCTCGTACGGCGCCCTGCCCGCCGCCCCCGACGGGCATGAGCAGCTGCACGAGCATCAGCCGGTCGGCGTCCTTGAACGGCAGCGGCTTGAGCAACACCGCATGAACGACGGCGAACATCGACGTACTGCCGCCGATGCCGAGAGCGAGCAGGCCGACGGCCACGGCGGTGAACGTTGGCGCGTGCCTGAGGACGCGAGCCCCATAGCGAACGTCCATCCAGAACGTCCGCAGCGGACTGTCACCCCGCCTGGCGCTGCGGCGATTGGCGGCGCGCCTGACGGACCGCCAGTGACGGGGTGCCCACGCGATTGCACGCCACATCTCGCGATACAGCCACCGCGTTGCCGCCGTCCGTCCTTCCGACCGTGAGATTTCTTCGAAGCGCTCGGCGGTGTCGCCGTCGACGAACTCGCGGTGGGCGGCGGGCGTCATCGCACGGATGATGAACAGTGCGAAGCGCGTCATCGAAGCGCCTTCAGACGCCGCTCGAGGCCGGCGGTCATGCCGGTGAATGAATCGTAGGCCACCTTCAAGGCCTGCGCCCCTGGCGGGAGCAGCTCGAAATGGCGGCGGCGGCGCCCGCCGCGCTCGGCGGTGGGCTCGCCCACACGCGAGCGAACCAGCCCCTTCTGTTCGAGACGCTCGAGGGTGGTATAGACGGCGCTGATCGCAATCTCGCGCCCCGTGCGCGTCTCGATCTCGCGGCGAACGGTCGCGCCGTAGGAATCGGGACCAAGTCGGAGCAGGGCGAGCAGGACGAGCTGCTCGAATTCACCGAGGAGGGGCGGCATCGCGTATATATGTTCAACAATGTGGATGATATGTCAAGCTCGATCTCGGCGACCCACCGGCCTGCTCACTGGTCGGGCGATCGTTCCCGCGAACGGACAGGTCGGTCACGAGAATCGTCGCTTCGGCATTCTGCATTCCGCATTCGGCATTGGGCATCAGGTTGGTCTTTTTCCAGAACCTGTTAAACCCAGAGCTCACTTGTGTTGAGGATGCGAATCCCGGTTTCCGCCTCCGCGCGGAGCGCTACGGCGGGACCTCGCCGAAGCTCAAAGAGCGGAGGTGGGCCGGCGACCGGACCGCGCTGCGAGGGCGTCGAGGGCCGCT
>DASUGH010000021.1:0-42989 GCA_036274155.1 Vicinamibacterales bacterium
ACGACCGACCAGACTCGCCTGACCGCGCGAGAAGGCTGTGGGGATCAGCGAGCTCACGGAGCTCGCGTCCAGCGGCCCTCGACGCCCTCGCAGCGCGGTCCGGTCGCCGGAACCGGGATTCGCATCCTCAACACAAGTGAGTTCTGGGTTTAGAACCGGCCGGCGCGCCGTCGCCGTCACGGCGGCTCCGGCCCGGCAGGCGTCTCGGCAGCACGTATGGAATCGCCCGACGTTCCTCCGCGCGCGGCCGGTCAGCCGCACAACGTGTTCACGGTCGATCTCGAAGAGTGGTTTCACGTCTGCGGCGCGGGCGGCGTGCTCGCTCCCGAAAACTGGGACCGGCTGCCGTCACGAATCGAGCGTACGACGCAGATCCTGCTCGAGCTGCTGCACGAGGCCGGCGTTCCCGCAACCTTCTTTACCGTCGGATGGGTGGCTGCACGGCACCCGGGTCTCATCGCGAGAATCCGCGAGGCCGGCCACGATGTCGGCTCGCATGGATACGCGCACCAGCGCGCGTACGATCTCGGCCCGGATGGTTTCCGGGCCGATCTCAGAGCGAGCGTCGCGGCGCTTGCGGCGGCGGGCGTCGACCGCGTCAGCGGGTACCGCGCTCCTGAATGGTCGGTGAACGAGCGGTCGCTGTGGGCGCTCGGAATCCTGGCGGAAGAGCGGTTCACGCACGACGCGAGCATGGCGCCGCTGAAGCTGGTTGGCGATACGTCCTACCCGCGCCTGCCGCACCGGAGACAGACGGCGGCAGGATCGCTCGTCGAGCTTCCGCCATTCGTCGTGGATCGGTTCGGCCAGGTGATGCCGATGGGCTGGGGGTGGGGTCTGCGGATGAGCTCGCCGCTCAGGATCATTCGCGCCGTTTCGGACGCGAACCGCCGCGGGATGCCGGCGGTGTTCACCGTGCACCCGTGGGAGCTCGACGACGATCCGCCGCGCGTGCGACTCTCGCCGCGCCTGCATTTCGCACATTATTTCCGCCTCGCCGGGTTTCGTGACCGGCTGCGCGAGGTTTTGAGGCAAGTGCCCTTTTCACGAATGTCGAACCTGCTGCAGGGTGCGAACCAGCTCGAGCCGATACGCTGACCAGCCAGCGGCGCCGCCGTGCCTTTCACGTCGCTCAGGGCATTCCGAGCGACGTCGAGGGTGCGGCCCCTCGTTTCGTGGCAAGGACGGGTTTTTTGCTCCAGCCGCATAGCGGTCCAATGAAACCGGGTTATTGTCGAGGCATGCGCGGCATCATCGTGCCGCTCCGACTGCTCGTGGTCATGGCTGCCTGGTGCGCCGCCACGCCACAGGCGTCGGCGCAGGACGCGCCGCCGCCTCTTCCCCGGCTTGCCATCGAAGACGATGGCACCGGCTCGGCGCTCCCGCTGATCGATCGAGCAGAAAGCGCTGCGATTCCGGCCGCCGTGCGCGTGATTCTTCCTGGCGCCTCTGCTGATCCTGCCCTCGACGCACATCTCACCAGCCTGCGGCAGCGCCGTGTTCCGTTGTGGCTGTCGATCCCGGCGCCGGCCACTGCGGCTGACGTCGATGCGTGGCGGACGGCGCTTCGACTCACCGTCGATCGCCACGCAGCAACGCTTGCGGTGCTCGAGGTCGCCGTCGATCGCCAGCCTTCCGACGTGGTCGCATTCGCCGTCAGGGTAGCCGCGACGGAAGCGCGCGCGTCGACGGCCCGCGTCCGTCTGGCGCTCGGCGGAGACGCCATGAACGATTCCGCACGCCGGCCCGTGGTCTACACAGCGGATCTCGCCCCGTACGTTGACTTGCTGACGGTTTCCGAATCGGGGGCCGCCGGCGTCGAGGAATGGCTGCGCCGCATCGACCCGGCCGCGCGCATTCTGATCACGAACGGTGGCCAGCGCCCGGGCGATCCAGCCGCCGAGCGTCCCATCGTCGACGCCGTGGTCGACGAGTTGGGAACGGCGTTCGTCAGCCACTCGTGGCGGACGTCGGCGTTCACAGAGGCGGCATTGCGTGCACTGGCGCCTCTGACCGACGTCCTCTCGCACGAGTTCACCGTCGTCGAAGGCGAGAAGGTCGGATTGAAGCTGGCGATCGGTCAGGAGGACGTGACTACTTCGCTCCGTCATCGTCTGCTGTTCGACACCGACACGTTCTCGACTCTCCTGATCTATTGGGGCGCCGCCCGTCCTGATGCGCTCGCCGTATCGCTCCGTGTCCCGATCGAGGGAACACCCGGCGTGCTCGACCTGCTGAACGGCGAGCGCTCCTCGCTCGCCGAGTACACGCGCGACCGGAGCAGCAGCGAGGCGCGCGGCCTCGCCCGCCTCACGGGACGGCCGATGCTCGTGAACTTCAACGAGGGTGCGGACGCGATTGGTGAGCAGACAGGCGTCAGCGCCGAGCGCCGGCTCTCGGTCGGTGAGATCATCTCGCGGCATCAGCGCCAGCAGCTGGCGCAGGACCGTCTCGTGCGCAGCTACATCGCGAACGCGCGCATGCAGCAGTATTTCCGGCCGACCGAGACCGACCCCGGCTATGACGTCGTGACCGAGAACCGCTACTTCGTGGCCGAGGACGGCATCGAGTGGGAGGAGCTCTCGTTCGCGGTGAACAACCGAAAGTTCAGCGGCGAACGGCCGCCGTATCCGCTGCTGCAGCCCGAGAAGGTGTTGGCGCTGCCGCTGCAGCTCCGCTTCGACGAAGGCTATCGTTACCGGCTGGCGGGGACAGGGCTTCAACACATCGACGGCTTCGAGTGCTACGAGGTGCGGTTCGAGCCGCTGCGGGACGATCCATCGCTGTACCGCGGCACCGTCTGGATCGATCGCAAGACGTTCGCGCGCATTCGCCTGCACGCCGTGCAGGGCGAGCTGCCCGGGATGGTGATCTCGGACGAGGAGACGGTCAGCTACCGCCGGGTCACGACGATCGGCAATCAGCCGATCTTTCTCTTGAGCGCGCTCCAGGGCACGCAGAACGTGCTCATCGCGGGGCGCACGATTCGCATGGACAAGCGCGTCACGTTCAGCGACTTCCGTGTGAACGACGGCGACTTCGTCGAGCTGCGCGCCTCGGCGCGTCAGAGCGACCGGGTGATGTACCGCGAGACGCCGGCCGGTCTCCGCTACTACGTGAAGCGCGACGGCGAGCGCGTGGTGAGCGAGCATCCGACGGCGAGCGTCAGGGCACTGGCGGTTGGGCTTGTCGCCGATCCGTCGTACGCGTTTCCGCTGCCAATCTTCGGTATCAACTACATCGACTTCAGCTTCGGGAACTCCGATACGCAGCTGGCGATGCTCTTTGCCGGGGTGCTGGCAGCCGGCAACGTCCAGCGCCCGCAGTTCGGCTCGAAGCGTCTCGATGCGAGCCTGGACTTCTTCGCCATCGCGGCGCCGTCGAGCGAGCGCGTCTACGAAGCGGCTGGCGAGCGTGAATCCGAGCGTCTCCTGACCTGGCCGCTCACGACCGGCCTGAATCTTGGCTGGCGCGTTACGCCGTTTCAGACGATGAAGCTGCAGTACCAACTGCGCTTCGACGGCTATGTGCGGGACACCACGACCTCCGAAGAGTTCGTCGTGCCTTCGAGCACGGTGACCAACGGGATCGGGGGCAGCTGGGAGTACAACCGGGGCGGGTACAGCGTCGTGCTGAACGGCACATGGTTCAATCGCGCCGGCTGGAAGCCATGGGGCGAGCCGCAGGCCGATGGCAGCCTGCTAGCCACGCCCGCCAGCTACGTCAAGTACACTGCGAGCGTCTCGCGCGACATCCTGATCGACGCGTTCCAGAAGATCCACCTGAACGCGGCCTGGTTCGGCGGCCGCGATCTCGATCGGTTCGTGAAGTACCAGTTCGGAATGTTCGACTCGACGCGTATCCATGGTGTGCCGGCGGCGGTCCGCTTCGGCGAGCTGGCGATGGCGCGCGGCTCCTACTCCGTCAACGTGTTCGACCAGTATCGACTGGACCTGTTTCTCGATCAGGCCTGGGGAAAAGAGGAGCACGCCGACCGCAACTGGCAGGCCATCCCCGGAATCGGCGCCGCCTTCAACCTTCCGGCGCCTTGGAATACGATTCTGCGTGCAGATGTCGGGAAGAGCTGGCTACCCGACCGTTATGGCAGCCTAGGATCGATGAGCCTACAAATCATGCTCCTGAAACCGCTTCGATGACGCTTCGCGCCGATCTCCACGTCCACACCCGTCACTCGAAGCACAACGGCACGATGCCTTTTCTCGGGGCCCGCGACTGCTACTCGTCGCCCGGCGACGTCTACAGGGTGGCCAAGGCTCGCGGCATGGATCTGGTCGCCATCACCGACCACGACTCGATCGACGGCGCGCTCGAGCTGCTCGACGGCCGGCCCGACGCCGACGACGTGATCGTCGGCGAGGAGATTACGTGCTGGATGCCAGGCAGCGGCGTCGAGGTCCACATCGGCGCCTACGGGATGACCGAGTCGCTGCACCGCGACGTGCAGGCGCTGCGCCGCAACGTCTTCGACGTGATGGGCCGCCTGCGGGAAGCCGGAGTGCTCTTCGCCATCAACCATCTGCTGCACTTCTATCGCGGTCAGATGCCGCTCCAGTCCTACCTGCGGCTGCTGGACGATTCGCCGGCGCTCGAGGTGCGGAACGGGACCATGGTGCCCGCTCATAACGAGCTCGTCGAGATGATCGCCGCGCTGTGGGAGCCGGGCCCGGGCAGGACCCGGCTGGCACGCGTCGCCGGCAGCGACGCGCACACGCTCCGTCGCGTCGGACGCACCTGGACGTCGGCGCCGGGCGGGACTCGCGAAGAGTTCCTGCTCAACGTCCGCGATGGACTCGGCGTCCCTGGCGGTGCGCATGGCGGCGCCCGCGTCGTCGCCGGAGACGCCTACGGAGTGGTCGCACGGTACGTGGCCATGCTGGCCGGGTTCGGTCCGCGCGACGTGACGTCGTGGCACCGTGCCGGCTGTCTGGGATTCACCGTGCTCTCGCTGCCGTTTCAATTCGTGCCGTTCGTGGTGGCGGCCGCGCGCAAGCAGCTCGAACGGGTGGACGTCGCACACGTTCGCGAGCAGATCGGCAGCCACAGCATGGCCGCTGCGCACCCGGTGCCGGCCAAGAGCGCCGACACGTCGATCGTGAGCGAAGCGTGAGCCGACGCATTGCGATTACCGGCATCGGTCTCGTGACCGCCCTCGGCACGACCCGGGAAGAGACGTGGCGCCGGATGGTTGCCGGCAACTGCGGCGTCGGCCCGGCAACCGTCTTCGATGCGTCCGGTTTCCGCAGCCGTGTGGCGGCCGAAGTCGACATGGGACCGATCGACGCCGGCATGACGCCGCTCCAGCGGCGCCGCCGGTCGCGCGGCGATCGCATCGCCGTGCACGCTGCCTCCGAGGCGGTGTGCGACGCCGGCCTGCTCGACGCGCGCACCGATCCATCGCGCATCGGCGTATTCCTCGGCGCGGGTACCGGCGACCTCCTGCGCAACGAGGACTTCTACCGGACGTGGATTACCGACGGCCTCGATCGCGCTCGTCCCTCGGACGCCTGGAATCATTTCCTCAATACGCCGGTGGATGCGATCGCCGCGCAGTTCGGCTTCGAGGGCCCGCGCGGCTGCATCGTGGCGGCCTGTTCCTCGAGCACGATTGCCATCGGACGTGGCGTGGAAGCGATTCGCGGCGGCCGTGCCGACGTGGCGCTGGCTGGCGGTGCCGACGCACTGGCGCGGCTCACGTTCAGCGGGTTCAATCAGCTCCGGCTGATGGACCCGGCGCCGTGCCGGCCGTTCGATCGCAGCCGCGCTGGCATGAACATCGGTGAAGGCGCCGGCATCCTCGTGCTCGAGGAGCTCGACGCGGCGCGCCGCCGTGGGGCGCACATCTACGCCGAGCTGGCCGGCCACAGCGTGGCGTGCGAAGCGTTCCACCCTACGGCGCCCGAGCCGAACGGCCGGCCGGTGGCCGCCGTCGTGTCGCTCGCACTGCGCGACGCCGGCCTGGGGCCGGACGCCATCGACCACATCAACGCGCACGGCACTGCCACGCCGCAGAACGACGCCGCCGAGGCCAGGGGCTTCGCGCGCGTGCTCGGCGATCGCACCGCCCGTGTGCCGGTGACGTCGGTGAAGTCGATGGTCGGCCACTGCCTCGGCGCCGCCGGCGGCGTCGAAGCCGCCGTGCTGGCGCTGTCAGTCGCGCGAGGTGTCATCCCGCCGACGATCCATCACTCCGACACCGACGAGGAATGCCGCGTCGACGTGGTCGCCAACGAAGCGCGCGAGCTGCGTTTGAGCTGCGCCGTATCGACGTCGCTCGGCTTCGGCGGCAACGATTCCGCCATCGTTCTGCGTGCAGTCTGACGAGAGAGAATCGCTGAGCGAGCGCTACTGCGGCGAGACCCCGGCCACTACTACGAGTTCCCCCGGGTAAGTGGAGCCGAACGGACGCTTGTCGTAGTCGGCGTAAATCTGCCGTACGGTGAATCCCGAGCGCGCGAGCAGGTGTTCCACCTCGAAGCGAAACAGGTACCGCATCGGGAAGGAGTGGACCAGCCGTTCCTGCCGTCCATCGGGATGAGTCACGTAGTAAATCAGTTCGACCTGGTTGGTTTGTTCGGGCCGATCGTGCGCCACAATCCGGAAGCGCCGCGTCACGTGGCGCCCGTCCGGCGTCGTGAAGTCCGGCTCGTCGCCGGACTCGTCCTGCGTCACCTCGCGGGCCAGCAGCTCGAGCGCTGGGTTGAAGAGATCGAGAATGAGCGTGCCATCACGCCGGAGGTGTTGGCGCAGGGTCGCGAGGCACGAGAGCTGGTCCTCGACTGTTGTCAGGTGCTGAAAGGGCCGGAACGGGACGGTGACGAGCGCAAAGGTGCCGCCGAGATCAAACGATCGCATGTCGCCGACTACGAGGCTGGCGCGCGACTGCACGGCTTCGGGCTCGCCTTGCAGCCGCTCGCGGCAGACCGCCAGCATGTGCGTCGAGGCGTCGAGGCCGGTGATGTCGATCCCGGCGCGCGCCGTCGGAATCAGCACGCGCCCCGTACCGCAGCCGACCTCGAGCACGGGTCCGCCGCTCTCGCGGGCTGCATCGACGAAGAACGCCAGGTCCGTGCGCGTCCGGTAAGGCACGACATGGTCGTACAAGTCGGCGATCGCCGCGTACTCTTCGTAACCGCCCGCCCGCATTGGGTATCCTCCTCCCGACCACTATGTTCAATAGAGTCCTGATTCTCTCCGCTTCTGCGGGTGCCGGGCACGTGCGCGCCGCCGACGCCCTTCAGAAGGCGTTCATGGAGGCGAACGCCGCCCGGGACGTCCGCCACGTCGATGCGCTGCAGTACACGAACAAGGTGTTCCGGCACCTCTACTCGCAGGTGTACCTCGACATGGTGAATACCATGCCGGAGGTCATGGGCTGGCTCTACGACTACCTGGACAAGCCGTGGAAGAACGAGCGGCGCCGTCTGGCGCTCGACAAGCTGAATACCCGCGCCCTGGTCTCAATGCTCCAGGAGTACGACCCCGATGTCGTGGTCTGCACCCATTTCCTGCCGTCGGAAATCCTCTCGTGGCTCAAAGCCAAACGACGGCTCCGGTGTCCGCAGGCGATCGTCGTCACCGACTTCGACGTCCACGGAATGTGGCTCTGCCGGCACTACGAGCACTATTTCGTCGCCCTCGACGAAACCAGGGTTCATCTCGAACGCCTCGGCATTGCCGATGGGGCGCTGTCGGTCACCGGAATCCCGATCGATCCGGTCTTCGCACTGACCAAGGACAAGGCCGAGATGCGCGCGCGGCACGGTCTCGATGCCGGGAAGACGACCATTCTCGTTTCAGCCGGCGGCTTTGGCGTTGGCCGCGTCGAGGACCTCTGTGGCTGTCTCCTCGAGATGCGGCACGAGGCTCAGGTCGTGGTGCTCTGCGGCCGCAACGACGCACTGCGCAAGAAGATCGCGGCTCGCCGGCCCGCCGGCCGCGTGACGATCACGCCGCTGGGGTTTACGACGCAGGTGGACGAGCTGATGGCCGCCTCCGACATCCTGCTCGGCAAGCCGGGCGGCCTGACCACTTCAGAAGCGCTGGCGAAGGGGCTGGTCTTCGTGATCGTGAACCCGATTCCCGGTCAGGAGGAACGTAACTCCGATCATCTGCTCGAGGAAGGCGTGGCGATCCGCTGCAACAACCTGCCTGCGCTCGCCTACAAGGTGGACCGCCTGCTGGACGACCCGACGCGCGTTGCGGCGATGCGGGCCAACGCGCTCAGGATGGCACGGCCGCACGCCGCGCGCGATATCGTGAACCGGCTCCTCGAGATCCACAGACGAGGCTGACCGCCTCGATCGAGGCGGCGCTCGACGACTACCAGAAGTACCAGTGCGCGGCGGCGGCGAACGCCACCCCCCTCATCGACGTCGTTCGCACGTCATCGTTGGAGACGAACGACAGCTCCCCGCTCACCCCGAGGTTGGGAAGCCGTTCGAAGAACAGCTCGACGCCGCCGAAAAGGAGCACGCCGACGGTGGTGTCGTCGAGGTCGAGCGGCTCGAAGAATGGCTCGTCCTCCTCGTCAATGAACGAGTGCACGAAGTTCAGTCCGCCGCCGGCATAGGGGATGAGAGTTGGTCCGTTCAACTTCTGGTCGACGAACCGGTAAATCGCGGACGGTTGAAATTGAATGCCCGACCACTCCAGATCGCCGAGGGTGATTCCGGACCAGGCGACCTGAGCCTGGACGCCGAGCGGCCCGCCGTAGAAGAAGTAACGGGCGGTCCCGCCGACAGCAGCCGTGACGCCGCCAAATCTGAGCCCCGCCCCGAACCGGCGATCGTTGGTGTTCGTCGACGTCGTCGGCGTCGCGGGCTGCTGCGCCGCCTGTTGCGGAGCGGCCGCGAACAGCGGCTGTGCCGCACGTGCGGGCGCCGCGACCGGCGCGACAGGGAACAGCTGCTGCGCGTCCGCGGGCACGGCCGTGATCCACAGTGCCAGTACGATTGTCGAACCCGTGAACAACAGCCTTGTCAGTCGCACGAACGCCTCCCTGCTAGAACGAGCAACGAACAGTCTACGCCGGAAGACGCGCGAGCGACAGGCGCAATGCGCTCACATCGAGCTCGGCACGGTCGGGATCGGCGGCGGCGCTGACGAAGCGAGCGAGCTGTGGCTCCTGCATCGCCGCGATCGATTGCCAGGTCCGCGCGAATGCTTCGAGGAGCTGCAGGTTCTCTTCGAGCCGCACCCGCAGGCCGTCGTCGTCCATGAGAGGGTCGCCGAGGCTGGCCTGCAGCCGGCGCAGGAATTCGACGTCGACGACGTTGGCACTGGACCAGGCGTACCGGCTTCCCTCGTCGGCCAGGTCCCACGCCCTGAAGAAGGACTGCATGCGCGCGTGGAGGACGAAGAACCTCCGCAGCAGAAAGTCGATCGAGGCAATGAACTCGGGCCGGCGATAGCGGCGCTGAAAAAAGAGCAGCGCCGTGATCGCCCAGTAGGTGGCGTTGTCCCAGGCCACTTTCGCCGTCATGACCTGAGCGTTGCCCATGATGCGGTACTGCCCGTCGTACAGCCGGATGAAGGCGTCGAACAGCCGCAGGTACATCCGGTTGAACGACTCGACACGCTCGCTGATGTCGTCGCCGGCGAAGTCACGGACGATGAGATCGGTGACGTAGTCGTTGCCCATGGCGATGAAGTCCGAGCCGGGCGAGTAGAAGGGGTCTGTGAAGACGCCCGCTTCGCCGACGAGCGCCCAACGGGCGGGGGAGAAGACCCGCTCGCAACTGTGGGCGAAGTGCTTCAGCGCCAGGAAGTCCTCGAGGTCGTCGGCGAGCCCTTCCATGAACGCCGCACACTGCGGTTCGAACTCGCGCAGCCAGTCCATGGCCCGTTCGAACCGGTTGATCCGGTTGAACGGATGCATGTCGCCGTCCGCGACGATGCCGAAGCTGTGGCTGCCGGAGCCGAGGGGAATCAACCACACCCAGTAGCCGGCGCCCATGAGATGAACCGTGCTCTGCCAGCGAAGTCCGGAAGGGACGCGCGCCTTCCATTCCGGGTCGCTCGACCAGTCATCGATCTTGACCCGGGTCTTCACACGCCACCACGCGGCGTTGGCGCCGTGCGTGCTCGGCCGGGCCAGGCCCAGCTGGCGCTTGATCAACCCGGCGCGGCCGCTGGCATCCACCACCCATCGTGCGGTAACCGTTCTGGCGCCCTCCGCGGTGTCGAACGTCACCTCGTGTCCGCCGGCCGTGGACGGCCCTCCGTCGGCGAGAGTGAGCTTCTGAATGCGGCAGCCGTGCGCCACCTCTACGCCCAGCTCGGCATTGGTGCGCAGCAGCATGTTCTCGAGACGGCCGCGATCCAGCTGGAACGACGGCACTGGCGGAAACCGCGGCGGGCCGAGCTCGACGCGCGGCGTCAGCTGGCGGTTGTCGCCATGCGGGAAGAAGTAGCGCAGACCGAGCTTCTCCAGTTGCGCGCTGCGGAGGTGCGGCTCCAGGCCGAGCCGTTTGGAGAAGTAGTGCGCGCCGATCTCGACGCTCGACTCGCCCACCTTGAATGCGGCTTCGGGAACGGGATGCGAACGCCTTTCGACTACCAGCGTGCGCAGGGCCGGCGCTTCCATGTGCAGCTGACGGCCGAGACAGCCGCCGGCCAGACCTCCGCCGAGGATGACGACGTCGTAGTGGTTGTGAATCATGGCGAGCTAGTCGACGTAGGCGGGCGCCTTTGGCAGCTTGTCGTTCGTCGCCTTGTCATGCTCGATCCACATCTCGGCGCCGCTCTGCTTCAGGAAGGACGCGATTTTTGCGCGCGACGCTTTCGAGATCTCGGCGTTCCACTCGAAGGTCGGCACGCGGCCGGTCGTCACCTCTTCCGGATAATGATAGAGATCGCCGACCAGCAGCACGGGTCCCTTCTTCGCGAGCTTGACGAACAACACCTGATGCCCTGGTGTGTGGCCCGGCGCCGACTTGATGACGATGGTGCCGTCGCCGAAGACATCGAAGTCCTCGTTGTCGAGCAGCCTGGTCTTCGCGCTCTTGAGCGCACTGAAGTGCGCCGGCTTCATGATCTGCGCCGGAGTCGCGGCGAACATCGCGTCGCGCTCGGCCTTCTGGACGATCCACGTCGCCCCGGCGAAGTCATTGGCGTTGGCGGTGTGGTCGGAGTGGTAGTGCGACAACGCGAAGTAAGTGACGTCTGAGGGCTTGTACCCGATCGCCGCCATCTGCGGCTTGAGCGGCCGGGTGGCTCTGACGATGCCGTCGACGACCGGAGTGCCATCGGCCTTGAAGTCGGCATCCGGGATCTGGCCGCTGTCGAACATCAGCGTGCCCCGCGGATGCACGATCAGGTACGAGACGCCGACGAAATCAGGCTCTTTGATTTCCTCGCGGGAAAAACCGAACATCTTCGGATCGAGTCCGCTGAGCGTGCCGTTGTCGAAAATATAGATGCGCGGGGTCGTGGGCTGAGCCGGCCGCTGCCCGGCAACCGCGGTCGTGACGGCGAGTGCGAACGCTGCGAGCAGGAGGGGACGTCTGACCAGGCGCATGCACGGCTCCCTTGAAAGTCGGTCCCAATGATTTCACACAGGGAAGGATTCCTGACATGCAAACCTTCGCGATAGCGCCGGCGGCCACGAAGGCGCTCTGGCTGTTCCCCCTCGTGCTGGTGCCGCTCGGCCTCGCAGTCGCCGCACTGGTGATGACTTTGCTGGGATCGCGTGGCGCGCGTTTCGAGGTGTCTCCGGAGGGTCTTCGGCTGCGCGGTGATTTCTACGGCCGGATGATCCCCGTCGCTGAGCTGCGAACGGCGGAGGCGCGGCGCGTCGATTTCGCGGCTGCCCCGGAATTGCTGCCGCGCTGGCGAACGCTCGGCACCGGCCTGCCCGGTTATCAGGCCGGCTGGTTCCGGCTGAGAGGCGGCGAGAAGGCCCTCTTGTACCTGACGGATCGCACGCGGGCGGTTTATGTTCCGACGACCGCCGGCTACGCGGTGGTGGTCAGCCCGGCCGACCCCGACGGCTTCCTGAGGGCGCTCCAGTCGATCGGCCCGAGATAGCGGTGGACGCCGATCACATGGTGTCTGGTGGCACCAGCACGCCTCGCTTTGCGAGCCTCCAGGCAACGAGCCCGTGCAGCGCTCCCGTCAACCAGAAGACGCCGATCGCCAGAATCGCCGAACGCGCTGACGGCACGATTGCCGTGACGACACCCGCCAGCAGCCCGGCGACCGAGCTGAGAGGGAAGAACACGAACGATCCCGGCAGAACGATCCGGTCGCGGGCAGAAATACGCGGCGGACGAGACCGGGAGACCAGCAGCCGGACGACGGCGCCGAAGATCGCCACGCCGATCCACATCTGCAGCCCCAGGACAAATGCGAGCGGCAGCGCCAAGAAGCCGGCGATCTGCGCGATCCAGGATCCGGGCGCGAGCCAGTCGGCTAGCGTCACTCCTAGAGCAGCGCTGCCGGGGAACAAAGCGAGGAGCGCGGCAATGAGCGCCGGCGCACCGCCCACAGGGTGTCGGCCGCCGCTTCCCTCCTGCACGTTCGCAGGCGAACCTGAAGGCGATGAAAGGCGTGTCATGCTCAGTCCGCAGTGCCCCGATGTCCGTACTGGATGCTCGATACCGCCAGCAGCGTCTGGATACTCGCGCCGCCGTCGGCGGGTAATATACGCGCTCCCCATCTGGTGCGTGGCTATCGCGTCGTCCCGCTGCCACTGAATCGAGGGTAAGGACATGACTCAGGCTGCTGTCTTCGTGCTCCTCGTGTTCGCGATCCCCTGGGTCGTCGGTCCCTGGCTGCCGCAACAGCTGCACGCCTATGGTGGAACTCGTATGGGCGACAATCCCGAGACCAACGCCGTCCGATCGCTGGGGCTTTTCGCACGAAGTGCCGAACCCTGGCATCCTTGGCGCATCGGTGATGGGCACGAGCGGGGCGCGCAATCCTGCACGAACGGCGCAAGCGCTCGCGTGGCCACCGCCCATCGCCTGGCGAAGGACTGGAGGAACATTGCGACGTAAAGGCGTGTGGATCGCGGCTCGCTTGAGCGCGCGAGACGCGTGTCACGGGATCGTCTCGACCTTTGGCTTCCAGTTAACGATGACGGTAATTGGTGCCGCGTCTGCCTCGACGAACGTGTGCATCAGAAACCGCTGGCCATCACGCGACACGATGTACTGCTGTCTGTCGATCACCGGGATGGGCGCGCCGATATTCGCAGCAAAAAGGGCCACTGGATCCGCGGCGCGCGGCGAGCCATCTGACAGCCACTCGATCGCCACCGCCATCAATCGTCCATCCAACCCGACAAAGAACAGCTCCTTTCCATCCGCGCGCCACCGCGCCTGTCCACCGCCGTTTCTGGAGATCTGCGTTCGCGCTCCGGTTCCCCGGAACGGTCGCAGATAGATTTCGAAGCGGCCGGTGTCATCTGATTGATAGGCGATCCATTGCCCGTTCGGCGAGAACTGCCCTTCGCGTTCATCGAACCGCTGCTGCTCTATCGGGAACGGCTTGTCTGGTTCTTTCGTTGCGAGTGCCCACAAGTCGTACCCCCCGGTTTGACTGGTCACTCGATACAAGAGGAACTGCCCGTCGGCAGACCAGTCCATCAGCGTTCGCGCCTGCCGCGGGCCTGAGGTCACGAGCCGCTCGTCAGGAGCGGATGGATTCTCGAAGGATTTCTGATAGAAATCGATGGCGCCATCGCGGCTCGACGACCAGACGATGCGCCTGCCGTCAGGCGACCAGTGCGGATTGACGTCGATGGCCGGATGCGTCGTGAACCTGGCCAAGGTGCCGCGAGCGATATCGAGCGTCCAGATATCGATGTTGTCGCCGAGGCTGCGTTGGAGCGCAACGACGCGACCGTCGGGCGACAGCGATGCATTGCCGGCGACCAATGGTTCGCCGATCGTTTCGCGCTCCTTGCCGGACCGATCGAACCAGGCGAGCCGGCGAGACGACTGCCGTCCGCCCGTTCCTTTGCGGAACGCGATCACGCCGTCCGTGGACGCGCTCAGCGCCGCGACCTGCCGTCCGTCACTGACCACTTGATCGGCTATCGGAATCGGGCGTTCCTTCAACGACAAGGTGGCAGGGTCGAAACCCTGCGCAAACAACGTCCCCTGACGTATGAAGAGCAAATGACCGGATGACAAGTACGGGCCGCCGAAGTCGGCATCGACGAGCTTTCGCACGTCGCTGCCGTCCGTACCGACCGCGTACAGACCGCGCGGGAGTCCGCCGCCAAGGTTGTAGAACAGCAGGCGATTGCCGGGAATCAGGCGCGGGAAGCCAATCACCGTGTCGGTCGCAGAGAGCGCAACCGGCTCACCGCCATCATCACGGATCTTCAACATCGGTCGGTTGGGGTTGGCGACGAAGTAGATGAAGCCGTCGTCACTCCACGCCGCACCAATGCCGGCATTTGCGTTGGCCAGTGACTGGACTGAGCCGCTGCCGATATCCAGCGTCTTCAACCGCCCTTCAGCGAAGAAACCAACGGAACGGCTGTCGGGAGACCAGAACGGATACTGGCCGTCCTTGGTGTTCATGAGCGGTCGCATCTCGTCGGAATCCAGCGGTCGCAGCCAGAGCTGCGACTGGCCGCCCTGGGTGGCCTCGAACACGAGGCTGCGGCCATCGGGAGAGATCGCAATCGACGTCGGATAGCTGGCGGGAGGCGTCGTGATCTCCAGACGCAGTTCGGGCGACTCTGCAACACGCGGTGACATCAACGATCGGCCCATGACTGCGCCGATCGCCAGCGCAATTCCCGCAACGGCGATCCATGTCCACCAGCGCCGTGGCTCACGGGTGGGGCTGATCGGCGATTCGGACACCGCTAGGCCGCTCGCGACATCGTCGAGCTCGAAACGCGCCGTTGACGCGTCGCCGAGACGCTCCCGTGGCTCTTTCGTCAGACAACGACGAAGCAGACGCCGAATCGCAGCCGGAGTGTCAGCCGGCAGCGTCGCCCAGTCGGGCTGGCCTTTGATGACCGCGGCCAGTGTCTCAGCGACATCCTCACCGGGAAACGCACGGCGGCCGGTCAGCATCTCGAAGAGGACGCATCCGAAGGACCACATATCGCTCCGCTTGTCCGCCGGTCGTCCTCTCGCTTGTTCGGGCGCCATATACGCCGCGGTGCCGAGGATGACACCGGCCTGCGTCATGGCCGGGCTCGTCATCGTTGGTGATTGTGAAGCACCGATCTGGTCGGAGCTGCGCGTTGAACGATCGACTTCGACCAGTTTTGCGAGCCCGAAATCGAGCACCTTGACCGTGCCGTCGGCGCGAACTTTGATATTGGCCGGCTTCAAATCGCGATGGACGATGCCTTGCTCGTGTGCGGCCTCGAGCGCCTGCGTTATCTGTCGCGCGATCGGCAGCACCTCGTCGAGAGGAAACGGCCCATGCCCGAGGCGGTCGGCCAGCGTTGGGCCGTCCACCAGCTCCAGCACCAGCGCCGTCGCCTCGAGTCCGTAGATCGCGGCGATGTTGGGATGACTCAGCGACGCCAGCAACTGCGCTTCGCGTTCGAACCGCGCCAGGCGGCTCATATCAGAGGTGAACGCTTCAGGCACGACCTTCAGCGCAACCTCGCGATTGAGCTTCGTGTCGCGGGCGCAATAGACCTCGCCCATCCCGCCAGCCCCGAGCAGTGACACGACTTGATAGGGCCCGACGCGCGAGCCGAGTTCGAGCGACACAGGTGAGGCGAATTATACGCGTGCGTTTTTCACCGCGGCAGGTTCAGCTTCTTCGTCAGCGACGGCACTTGAGCGGTCCGCGGGTAGGGCATCACGTACATCACCCGCCGCTCGTGCGGCTCGATAGCTTTCTCTGACCATGCGGCGGCGTGATCCGCTTCGGAGAGCGAAGTGATGCATGAAACAACCCATCGGCACGCTGTCGGCATCGCCGTGTCGCACGTCCGCAAGGAGTGACTCCGCTCGCGTCGAATCCCCGTCGCGCGACAGAGTCCGGCGAGAATGCGCCAGGAACTGTGGTTCAGGTGACGGCACGTGCACTGGCGGCCCGTTCCGGAAGGACGGAAATGGTATAAGAGACTAGGGTCGCCGTAGGCCGATGAAACTCCGCGCCGCGCTGATCGCTTTGTGTCTGTGGGTCGCGGCGGTGCCGAACGCCGCCGCGCCTCAACGTCCGGCCTCTGCGACCGCCGAAGCGCCTGCCTCCGAACGCCGCGCCACGCTCGATCGCTACTGTGTGACCTGCCACAATCAGCGGTCGAGGACCGGCGGCCTCGCGCTCGACGAGCTCGATCCTTCACGCGTCTCCGAACGTCCCGAGGTGTGGGAGGCGGTCGTCCGGAAACTCAGAACCGGCACGATGCCGCCTCAGGGCATGCCGCGGCCCGACCACGGTACGTCTGCCGCACTGGCGTCCGGTCTCGAGGCCGACCTCGACCGCGCTGCGGCCGCGGCGCCACATCCCGGCCGCCCGCTGCTCCGTCGGCTGAATCGTGCCGAGTACGCGAACGCGATTCGCGACCTGCTCGCGCTCGACGTCGACGTCACGTCGCTGCTGCCGGCTGATGATTCCGCGTTCGGCTTCGACAACATCGGTGACCTGCTCGTCGTCTCACCGGCGCTGCTCGAGCGCTATCTCGTGGCCGCCGACCGCGTGAGCGCGCTCGCGATCGGTGACCCGTCGACCCTCCCGGGTTCCGAAACCTACCGGGTGCGCGGCGATCAGTCGCAGGCTCAGCACCTCGAAGGGCTCCCGCTCGGCACGGTGGGTGGGCTGGCCGTCCGTCATACGTTTCCGCTCGATGCCGAGTACGCGTTCCAGCTGGCGCTCTTCCGCACGAACCTGGAAGCGATTCGTGGCCTCGAGTATCCGCACCAGATCGAGATCAGCGTCGACGGCCAGCGGATCTTTTCGGAGATCGTCGGCGGCGATGCCGATGCGGGTCAAAGCGGAACGATTACAGAGCGCTCCGACGCGATCGACGCGCGCCTCAAGGTCCGCGTGCCCGTGAAGGCCGGCCCGCATGTCGTCGCCGCGACTTTCATCAGGAAGGTGGCCGAGAACCCGAACCGGTTGCGTCCCTTCCTCCGCAGCAACTCGGGAACCTACGATTCAACCGGCCGTCCACACATCGAAACGCTGACCGTGACCGGTCCCTATCAGCCGAGCGGTCCCGGTGACACACCCAGCCGCCGGCAGATTCTCATCTGCCATCCGCCGACGGCGCGCGCAGAGGAGCCGTGCGCGAGGCAGATCCTGTCGACGCTCGCACGGCGTGCGTATCGGCGCCCGGTAACCGCCGCCGATCTCGATCCACCGCTTGCCTTCTATCGCGAAGGCCGCCGGAAGGGCACCTTCGAAACCGGCATTCAGCTCGCACTTCGGCGTCTCCTCGCGAGCCCGTCGTTCGTCTTCCGCATCGAGGAGGACCCGGCCACTCTCCCGGCCGGGACGCCGTACCGCGTGAGCGACATCGAGCTCGCCTCACGCCTGTCGTTCTTCCTCTGGAGCAGCATTCCCGACGACATTCTGCTCGACGTGGCTGCCGCGAAGCGCCTGCATCTGCCGGCTGTACTCGGGGAGCAGGTCCGCCGCATGCTCGCCGACCCGCGCGCCGACGCGCTCGTCGACAACTTCGCCGGCCAGTGGCTGCACCTCCGCAACCTGCAGAACATCTCGCCGAACTCCGACGAGTTTCCGGACTTCGACAACGATCTGCGCGACGCGTTCCGGCGCGAGACCGAGCTGTTCTTCGGCAGCATCCTTCGCGAGGATCGCAACGTCCTCGACCTGATGCGCGCCGATTACACCTACGTCAACGAGCGGCTCGCGAAGCACTACGGCGTGCCCCACGTTTACGGCAGCCAGTTCCGGCGGGTGACGCTGACCGACGATGCGCGGAGAGGGCTGCTCGGCAAAGGCAGCGTGCTGCTCGCGACTTCGCATGCCGATCGGACCGCGCCGGTGCTGCGCGGCAAGTGGATTCTCGAGAACCTGCTGGGGACGCCGCCGCCGGCGCCGCCGGCGAACGTCCCGCCGCTCGAGGCGCAGCCGGGGGCCAGGCCGCGGACGATGCGCGAACGGATGGAGGGGCACCGGGCGAGCCCCGCGTGCGCCGGCTGTCATCGCACGATGGATAACCTCGGGTTTGCGATGGAGAATTTCAACGCCGTGGGCGCCTGGAGGACCCGGGAGGCTGGCGCGCCGGTCGATGCCACCGGAACCGTGCCTGATGGCACGCCCGTCGACGGCATTGTCGCGCTGCGGGAGTCGCTGCTGAGGCGGCCCGAAGTCTTCGTGGGAACGCTCACGGAAAAGCTGCTGATCTACAGCCTCGGCCGCGGGCTTCAGCACTACGATATGCCGGTGGTGCGGAGCATCGTCCGCGGGGCGGCTCAGAACGACTATCGGTTCTCGTCGATCGTGCTGGGAATCGCGCAGAGCGCACCGTTCCAGATGCGGATGAAGATGTAGAGGCCTATGTTCATCACGAAGAACGCCTTGCCACGTCGGACGGTGTTGCGCGGTCTGGGCACCACGCTCGCCCTCCCCTTTCTGGAATCGATGGTTCCAGCGTTTTCGGCACTGGCGCAGAGCGCGGCACGACCGGGCCCCCGTTTCGGCGCCGTCTACGTTCCGAACGGCGCGCCGATGAATTTCTGGATGCCCAAGCCGGCGGACGGCGGCGTCGAGATCACGCCGATCCTCAAGCCGCTCGAGCCGTACCGCGATCGCCTCACGGTCGTCGGCAATCTGTCGCGCGCTGGCGGCAAGACCGTGACCGATCACGCGGTGAGCTCCGCCGGCTGGTTGAGCGGCGTCGTCGCCAAACAGACCGAGGCGGAAGACATCAGCCTCGGTATCACGATCGACCAGATGCTGGCTCGGCAGGTGGGGCAGGAGACGCCGTTTCCCTCGCTCGAGTTCGCGACCGAGGATTTCTCGGGATACATCGGCGGCTGCGTTCCCGGGTACAGCTGCACCTACATGAACACGATTTCCTGGGCGGGCGAAACCTCGCCGCTGCCGATGGAGATCAACCCTCGTGTCGCGTTCGAGCGGATGTTCGGCCGTGCCGGCGGCGCCGCCGAGCGTGTGGCGCGAATGAAGGAGAACCGGAGCATCCTCGACTCGGTCTCCGCCGAGGCGAGGAGCCTGCAGCGGAAGGTCAGCGCGCCGGATCGTGCGCGGCTCGACCAGTACCTGGACGATGTGCGCGAGATCGAGCGGCGAATCGAACGGACCGAGGCGAGGAGCGCCGTGGACGTGTCGGTGCCGGCCCCGATCGGCGTGCCGGCCACGTTCGAGGAGCACGCCGCTCTGATGTTCGACCTGCTGGCGGTCGCCTACCAGGCCGATTTGACCCGCATCTTCACCTTCATGATGGCGCGCGAGGCGAGCCAGCGTACTTATCCTCTGCTCGGCATCGCCGAAACGCACCACGACGTCTCGCATCACGGCAACCAGCCGGCGAAGATGGCGCTGCACGCGAAGATCGATACCCACTACGTGCAGCTGTTTGCCGGCTTCATCGAGAAGCTGCACCGTGCGCCCGATGGTGACGGCTCGGTGCTGGATCATTCGCTCATCGTCTTCGGAGCCGGGATGAGCGACGGTCAGGCGCATTCCGCCTATCCCTTGCCGCTCGCCGCCGTCGGCGGCGCCGGCGGGCGCATCAAGGGCAACCGATACCTGGTTGCGCCGGAGTGGAGCCCGGTGGCGAATCTCTGGCTGAGCGTCTCCGATATGTTCGGTGGCCGTCTCGAGCGCTTCGGCGAGAGCACCGGACGCCTGGAGCTCTGATCGTGCGCACGGCGCGCATCGGGATCTGTGTCGTCTTCTACGCGGCGGTGTATCCAGCGGCGCTCGTCGCTGGCGCTTCGCTGGCGGATGCCGTCAAGACCGGAGATCGAGCCGCCGTTCGCGCGCTGCTGCAGAAGAAGGCCGACGTCAACGAAGCGGAGGCCGATGGAACCACTCCGCTGCACTGGGCTGTGCGGTCCGACGATCTGGAGATGGTGCGCCTGCTGCTGTCGGCCGGTGCCACCGCCCGGGCAGGCAACCGCTATGGCGTGACGCCGCTCCAGGTCGCAGCCGTCAACGGCAACGCGCCGGTCATCGAGCTCCTCCTCAAGTCAGGTGCCGATCCGAACGCCGTGCTGCCCGAGGGCGAGACGGTTCTCATGACCGCGGCGCGGACGGGACGTGTCGACGCCTTGAAGGTGCTGCTCGATGCTGGAGCGGACGTGAGCGCGCGCGAGCGATGGTTCGGCGAGACGCCGCTCATCTGGGCAGCGGCCGAGAACCATGCCGATGCAGTGCGTTTGCTGGTCGAACGCGGTGCTGACGTCAACTCACGTTCGGCGCTGCAGAAGATAGAGAAGCGGCGCGCCGGGCAGTCGATCCTCCCGCTCGGCAGCTGGACGCCGCTGATGTACGCCGCCCGGGAGAACGCCATCGAGGCGGGCCGTGCCCTCGTCTCCGCGCACGCCGATCTCAACCTCGTCGATCCCGACGGCGCCACGGCGCTCGTGATCGCCATCATCAACGCCAACTACGAGTTCGCAGCCCTGCTGCTCGAGGCCGGCGCCGATCCGAACGTGGTGGACAAGGACGCCGGGATGGGCCCCCTCTACGCGGCAGTCGACATGCATCGTCTGGCAGTAGGGCACGGTCGACCGAACCCCAGGCCGACCGGTGCGCTCGACGCCGCCGACATCGTTCGCATCCTCCTCGCCAGGAAGGCCGACCCCAACGCACGGCTCAAAGCGCCGATCATGCAGCGCCAGCACACAGCGGGCGACGCCTCGCTCGGCGCCGGTGCCACGCCGTTCATGCGTGCCGCCAAATCGGGCGACGTCGAGGTGCTGAAGCTGTTGCTCGCCGCCGGTGCCGACCCGGCCTTGACGATGCCGAACCACTCGACGGCATTGATGTTCGCCGCTGGTCTCGGCTGGCGCGACGGCAGCCCCGCCGCGCCCTCGTACGATCAGGGCACTCCCGAAGAAGCCGTCGAGGCGATCACACTGCTGCTGGCGTCGGGCGCCGACATCAACGCCGCCAACGACAACGGTGACACTGCGCTGCACGTCGCCGTGACCGGCAGGGGCGCAGAGGCGATCGTGCGTTGCCTTGTCGAGAGCGGCGCCCGTTTGACCGTACAGAACAAGCGAGGCCAGACTCCGCTTGCCGCTGCAATGGCCAGCCGCAAGGACGTCGCGGCACTCGTTGCGCTGCTGAAACAGGCGGCGAACGCGCGGCCGTAGACCTGAGGCCGCCGGGCCTTTCGTCCGGATGCCCGTGATACGCTGGCCGCTCACATACGTCCGAGGAGACCATGGTTCTGACCAGAGACGAGCTCATCGCATCGCTTCAGCACGAAGTCCGCATCCTCGTTCACCTGTGCAGCAAGATCGATCCGTCGATGCTCGACTATCGGCCGACGCCAAAACAGCGCAGCACGATGGAACTGCTTCGTTACCTGACCACGATGGGGCCGCACCTGGTGCGGAACGCGAAGACCGGCCAGTTCGATCTGGAGGGCTGGCAGGCGGCTGCGAAGGAGGCCGAAGCGCGCGACTTCGCTCAGACCGTGGCTGCCCTCGCCGCACACAGCGATATTTACGCGAAAGAGTTGGCTGGCTGGTCCGATGCGGATTTTCGCGTACAGATTGAAATGTTCGGCAACAAGAGCTCCCGCGGACAGTTCATCGTGAACCTCGTGCTCGGCGGCTGTGCGGCCTATCGTACGCAGCTGTTCCTCTATCTGAAGGCATGCGGGCGCGAAGAGCTCACGACGATGAACCTCTGGGGCGGCGTCGACGCGCCGGCGCCGGCCGTGGCTGGTTGATCGACGGGACTCGACAGGTCAACGCTGACGATCATGAGACGGGCGTGGTTCGGCGCAGCAGTCGTGACGATCTCTCTTGGCGTGGGGCTGGCGACGCGTGCCGCCACGCCCGGATCGCCCGAACCGTCGTCGCCGGCTCCGCGTCAGACGCCTGCGCCTTCATCCGAACCCGCCTCCGCTAAAGCTCCGGCGGACAGGCGATCCGAACGATCCGTGGTTCGTCAGACGCTCGATCGCTACTGTGCCGGCTGTCACAACGCTCGCGCCGCCGGCGCGGCGACTGCATCCGGAGTGGTGTTCGATCGTCTCGATCTTGACGGCGTCGGCGCCGAGGCCGAGCTCTGGGAGAAAGTTGTCCGCAAAGTACGCACCGGCGCCATGCCGCCGGCTGGAATGCCGCGTCCCGATCAGGTCGGCGTTCGTCGTCTGGCGTCGTGGATCGAAGAGGCGCTCGATGCGGCGGCAGCGGCCCGTCCGAATCCGGGCCGCCCTTCTCTGCACCGGCTGAATCGCGCCGAGTATGCCAACGCGATTCGCGACCTGCTCGCGCTGGACGTCGACGCCGCGTCGCTGCTGCCTCCCGACGATTCGGCCGATGGCTTCGATAACAACGCCGATATGCTGGGCGTGTCGCCGGCGCTGCTCGAACGGTATCTGGCTGCCGCCGCGAGGATCAGCGCGATTGCGGTGGGCAGTCCGAAGATCTCGCCGAGCTCCGAGACCTACCGTGTGCGCGGCGACGCCTCGCAGACCAAGCACCAGGACGGTCTGCCGCTCGGCACTCGTGGCGGGCTGCTGGCCAGGCACACGTTCCCGCTCGACGGGGAGTACCTCATCAAGGTGAAACTGCTCGAGACCAACCTCGGGTCCATACGCGGCCTCGAGCACGAGAGTCAGCTGGAGATCACTCTCGACGACGCGCGCGTGCTGCTGGCGCCGGTGGGTGGGCAGGCCGACTACGAGGAGTCCTCACGTAACGCGACGAACGTGGTGAACTCGCTCGATTCGCGGCTCCAGGTCCGGGTGCGCGCGCAAGCCGGACAGCGTCCGGTCACCGCCGCGTTTCTGCAGAAGTCCTCCGCCCTCGGTCCCTGGCGGCTCGAGCCGTTCCAGCGCAGCACCCTGATAGCGACCGATCATCTCGGGCTGCCGCACGTCGAGCGGATGACGATTTCAGGTCCCTTCAACGCCACCGGACCGGGGAACACACCGAGCCGGTCGCGCATCTTCGCGTGCCGGCCGTCGCGCCCCGCCGACGAGCGGCCGTGCGCACAACGGATTGTCGCAGCGCTGTCGCGGCGCGCTTACCGCCGCCCGCCGTCCAGTTCCGAGCTGGCCAGTCTGATGCGCTTCTACGAGGAGGGGCGCAACGACAGCTTCGAGTCGGGTATCGAGATGGCTCTGCGGGCGATGCTCGCCAGCCCGAAGTTCATCTTTCGCGCCGAGCGAGATCCTGCCGGAGCCGCTCCAGGCAGCGTCTATCGGCTTGGCGATCTGGATTTCGCGTCGCGACTGTCGTTCTTCCTCTGGAGCAGCATCCCGGACGACGAGCTTCTCGACGCGGCCGCGTCCGGGCGCCTGCACGAGCAGTCCACGGTCGCACGTCAGGTCCGCCGGATGCTCGCCGATCCCCGGTCGGAGGCGCTCGTCGAGAACTTCGCGGGCCAATGGCTGCAGGTACGCAATCTGCGCACGGCAACGCCGGACAAGAATGACTTCCCCGACTTCGACGACAACCTGCGCCGTGCGTTCGAAACCGAGCTCGACCTCTTCTTCGGAAGCATCGTCCGCGAAGACCGGAGCGTGCTCGACCTGTTGAGCGCAGACTACACGTTTCTCAACGAGCGCCTGGCTCAGCACTACGGTGTTCCCAACGTCTACGGCAGCCAGTTCCGCCGCGTCGTCCTGGCCGATGAAGCGCGACGCGGTCTGCTCGGCAAGGGCGGAATCCTGCTCGTCACTTCACATGCCGACCGCACGTCGCCCGTAGCGCGCGGCAAGTGGATCCTGGACAATTTGATTGGCGCGCCGCCGCCACCGCCGCCGCCCGATGTGCCCGCACTCCCCGAGCCGACAGCGGCACAGCCGTTGACGATGCGCGGGAGGATGGAACGTCACCGGGCGAGCCCCGCATGCGCGAGCTGCCACCGGCAGCTTGACCCGCTCGGGCTGGCGCTGGAGAATTTCGACGCGGTCGGCGCCTGGCGCACGCGCGACGCCGGCCAGCCGATCGACGCCGCCGGTGAGTTGAGCGACGGCACGCGGGTGGACGGCGCGGTGGCCCTTCGCGAAGCGCTGATGAAGCGTCAGGACGTCGTCGTTCATACGATCGTGGAGAAGCTCCTCACCTATGCCCTCGGCCGTGGTCTCGAGGCCGCCGATATGCCGGCGGTCCGGACGATCGCGCGTGAGGCGGCGCAGCGCGAATACCGCTTTTCGGCGCTCGTCGAAGGCGTGGTGAAGAGCGTTCCGTTCCGGATGCGCGTGGCCGACGAGCCTGCCGGTGTGAAAGCTGCCCGCGGCAAGGGAGAGTGATGTGTTCCTGACGAAGCGATCGCTGGCGCGTCGCACGTTCCTGCGAGGAGCCGGCGCGTCCCTGGCGCTGCCGCTGCTCGATGCGATGGTCCCGGCGTTGACGCCCGTGGTACGGACGGCGGCGGCTCCGCAGCGCCGCATCGGGTTCGTCTACATCCCGCACGGCGTGATCATGGACCAGTGGACACCGTCGGCCGCCGGTTCCGGGTTCGAGCTGACTCAGATCCTCACCCCGCTCGCGCCGTTCCGCGACGACCTCGTCGTCATCAGCAACCTGACGCGCGCAGAAGTGAACAGCAACCATGCGGTGTCGTCCGCATGCTGGCTCACCGGCGTGCCGCCAAAGCGCACCGACGGTCCGGATTTCCGTGTCGGCGTCTCGGTCGATCAGGTGATCGCCAGGCAGATCGGACAGGACACGACGTTCCCGTCAATCGAAGTCGCCACCGAGGATTTCACCGGTCTGGTCGGTGCCTGCGACCCGGGCTACAGCTGCGCGTACATGAACACCCTGAACTGGCAGACGCCGACCTCGCCTCTGCCCATGGAGATCAACCCGCGGGTGGTCTTCGAGCGCATGTTCGGCGGCGGCAGCACGCAGGACGAGCGGATGCGCCGGATGCGTACCGACAGGAGCATCCTCGACTTCGTGACCAGCGATCTGCGCGATCTCGGACCCGGCCTCGGCGCCCGCGATCGCGCCAGGGTGGACGAGTATCTCGAATATGTCCGCGAGACCGAGCGGCGCATCCAGCGCGCCGAGCGCCAGGCCGACAGCCGTCCCGACGTGCCGCCGGAACCGGTCGGCGTGCCGGAGTCGTTCGAGGAGCACGTCGGTCTCATGTTCGACCTCCTGGCGCTTGCCTATCAGGCCGATCTCACGCGCGTCTTCACCTTCATGGTGGCGCGTGAGGTCAGCCAGCGTACCTATCCGAACATCGGCGTGACCGAGCCGCACCATTCCATCTCGCACCACGGCAACCGTCCGGCAGCGATCGCCGGGCACACGAAGGTGAACGTCTACCACGTGCACCTCTTTGCGAAGTTCCTCGAGCGCCTGCGCTCGACCGCCGACGGCGACGGGTCGCTCCTCGATCATTCGCTGATCGTCTATGGCAGCGGCATGAGCGATGGCAACGGGCACACCGGCGGGCCGCTGCCGACGGCGGTCGTCGGCAAGGGTGTCGACGCGGTGCACGGCGGCCGCCACGTCTCGATGCCGCCGCAGACACCGATGGCGAACCTGCTGCTGACCCTCTCGCAGAAATTCGGCGTGGCGCAGGATCGCTTCGGCGTCAGCACCGGGACGGTCGATCTGTGATCGAGCGCGGCGCACGCAGCACGCGGCGGCGCGCCGCCATCCGCGGGCTCCTGGCCCTTGCTGCCGCCATCGCCTGCGCCCGCTTCGTCACTGCGCAGGTCCCGCAGGAAGCACGACTGCTCGACGCCGTGAAACGAGGAGACACCGCGGCGGCGCGTGTGCTGCTCGGCCAGGGGGCTTCGGCCAATGCTGCCGATCCCGACGGCACGACTGCGCTTCACTGGGCGAGCCGGGCCGACAACGTCGACCTGGTACGTCTTCTCCTCGGCCGGGGCGGCAAGGCGAGTGCCGCCAATCGGTACGGGGTGACGCCGCTGTCGCTCGCCGCAGTCAACGGAAGCGCGGCGATCACGCGGCTCCTGCTCGACGCCGGCGCGAACCCCAACGCCTCCTCGGGCGAGGGCGAGACGGTGCTGATGACGGCGGCGCGAACCGGGCGTCCCGAGCCGGTGGCGCTTCTGCTCGCGCGCGGCGCCAACCTCGCGGCGAGCGAGAAGTCGTACGGCGAAACGGCGCTGATGTGGGCGGCCGGCCACGGCCATCCCGACGTCATCAGGCTCCTCATGAAGGCGGGCGCCAACCCCGAAACGCGCTCGACTCTTCTGGAGTTCCCCAAGGTCAAGGTCGATCTCGCGACGATGGTGACGACGGCGCTCCCGCGCGGCGGCATGACGGCGCTGATGTACGCGGCGCGGCAAGGTGCGCTCGCGTCAATCGATCCGCTTGCCGACGGCGGCGCCGCTCTCGATGCGGTCGACCCCGACGGCATGACCGCTCTGGTCATCGCCATCGTCAACGCGCATTTCGAAGTGGCGGCGCGTCTGGTCGAAAGGGGCGCCGACCCGAATATCGCTGACAATGCCGGCATGGCCGCCGTCTATGCGGCGGTCGACATGGCGCACCCCGACCCGCTGATCAACAGACCGCCGGCCAAGCCGACAGGACGGCTCACTGCCGCCGAGCTCGTCGCGGTCCTGCTCGAGCACCGCGCCAATCCCAATCAGACGCTGAAGGCGCCGCTCCTCATGCGGCAGCACAATACCGGGGATGCGTCGCTCGGCGATGGAGCGACACCGCTGATGCGCGCCGCCAAGGCAGGCGACATCGATCTCGTTCGCATCCTGCTCGACCACGGTGCGAATCCGTCGCTTGCTCTCAAGAACCAGACCACGACGATGATGGTGGCGCTTTCCGGGCGTGGCGCCCGGATGGTGACGGCCGATTCGCCCGTGTTTCAGACGATCAAGCTGTGCCTCGAGCACGGCGCCGACGTGAACGCCACCAACGCCAGCGGGGAGACGCTGCTGCATCAGGCGGTGCAGCGCGGCGACGCGCTCGTCAGGCTGATTGCCGAGCGTGGCGCGAAACTGGATGCGCGCGACAAGCAGGGACGCACGCCGCTCGATGTCGCAATGGGAGTCGCAGCGCCGGCCCCGGCAGGACGCGGCCGGGGAGGCCGGCCCGGCGGCGCCGGCGCGGCGCCCGCTCAGGCGAGCGAGAGCACGGTGAAGCTGCTACGCGAGCTCACGAACGCGGAAGCTACGACGCGCGAACCGTGAACAGGTGAAGGCAAACGACAGTTCCAGGTTCCGGGTTCCAGGTTCCGGGTTCGGCCGAGTTCAGGTTCGGAGTTCCGGGTTCCAGGTTCCGGGTTCGGCCGAGTTCAGGTTCGGAGTTCCGGGTTCCAGGTTCCGGGTTCGGCCGAGTTCAGGCTCGGAGTTCCGGGTTCCAGGTTCCGGGTTCGGACGAGTTCAGGTTCGGAGTTCCGGGTTCCAGGTTCCAGGTTCGGACGAGTTCAGGTTCGGAGTTCCGGTTCCAGGTTCCGGGTTCGGACGGGTTCAGGTTCGGGGTTCCGGTTCCAGGTTCCGGGTTCGGACGGTTCAGGTTCGGGGTGACTATTCGATCCTGATCAGCTCGACGTCGAATACCAGCATCCCTCTCGGGGCGCCCTGCTGACCCTTGTAGGCGAGCTCCTGCGGTATCCAGATGCGGGTGCGCTCGCCTTCGACCATGAGCGTGAGTCCTTCACGCCAGCCGGGGATGACGTCCTCGAGACCGAACTTGATCGGCTCGCCCCGTGGAATGGAGCTGTCGAACATCTTGCCGTTCGTGGTCCAGCCCGTGTAATGAACCTCGACGCGATCGGTCGTCCGCGGGCTGCGGGTGCCGGTGCCCGGCCGCAGCACTTTGTACGCGAGTCCGGACGCCGTCTTCTGAGCGTCGGCCGGCGGTTCCTTGACGTCGGGCGGCGGGATCGTTGGCGATGGATGCAGATCGAGCAGCTCGATGTCGAAGACCATCATCCCCTTGGGACGCTTCGGCGCGCCGTTGAAGGCGAGCTTCTCCGGCAGCCAGCAGCGACGCTTCTCGCCCACCACCATCAGCTGGACGCACTCTCCCCAGCCCGGGAGGGCAGTGCGGTTCACCGGAAACATCGCCGGTTTTCCACGCGACACGGAGCTGTCGTAGAGAGCCCCGTCGGAGGCGGACCAGCCCGAGTAGTGCACGGTCGCCACGTCGGTCGCCGTCGCTTTCTCCTTGCCCGTTCCGGGGCGCAACACCTTTGATGCCAGCCCCGAGGCGCTCTTGATCGCGTCGGACGGGGGCGACGCGAGGTCGGACGGTGCGGCGAGCGAGTCGGACTGCGGCTGCGCCCGAACAGCCGTCGGGCCTGCGCAAACAGCGAGCGCCGCAGTGAGAGTCCAGAGAGCGGCCGTGCGCGGGTAACTCGATTTCATGTGGAGAGTTGGTAGTCTCTTTCCTGAATCAGAATCAGCCTTCGAGGAGCAAGGTCCCTGGGTCCTCGATGAATTCCTTGATCTTCACCAGGAATTGCACAGCCTCCCGGCCGTCGACGATGCGGTGATCGTAGGAGAGCGCGACGTACATCATCGGCCGGATGACCACCTGACCGTTGAGCGGCACGGCACGGTCCTCGATCTTGTGCAATCCCAGTATAGCCACCTGGGGCGGATTGAGAATCGGCGTGCTGAGCAGCGAGCCGAAGACGCCGCCATTGGTGATGGTGAAGGTGCCGCCGGTCAGGTCCTCGAGCGTCAGGGTGCCGTCGGCAGCCCGCTGCGCAAAATCCCGGATCGCCGATTCGATCCCGGCGAACGAGCGCTGCTCGGCATCGCGAATGACCGGCACCACGAGACCGCCCTCGGCGCCGACCGCCATGCCGATGTCGTAATAGTGCTTGAGGACGATTTCGTCACCCTGAATCTCGGCATTCAGCTGGGGAAACTGTTTGAGGGCGGCAACGCTCGCCTTGACGAAGAACGAGGCGATCCCGAGCCCGACGCCGTGCTGCTTCTTGAACGACTCCTTGCGCCGCTCGCGCAGCGACATCATTGCCGTCATGTCGACTTCGTTGAACGTCGTCAACATGGCGGCAGTGCGCTGTGCCTCGACCAGCCGCCTGGCGATGGTCTGCCGGCGCTTGCTCATGCGAACCCGCTGCTCGGTCCGCTCGCCGGTGCGGGCTGGCGGTGCCTGCGGCTTCGGCTGAGCGGGGCGCGCGCTCGCCGGAGCAGCTGGCGCCGGTGTCTCCGCGGGCGTACGGCTGCGCGCGGAGCCTCGTGCCGCCTGAGGCGGCGCCGGGGCGATCGCTCCCTGTACGTCCTGCTTCATGACGCGGCCGCCAGGGCCGGAGCCCTGAATGGCGTCGAGGTTCACCGCGTGTTCCTTTGCCATGCGCCGGGCGGCCGGCGTCGAGCGTGCCGCATCATCGGCGGCGGTCTCCTGCGGCGCCGGGGCGCTCGCGGCGACGGCCGGGGCCGAGGGCTTGCGGCTGCCGTTGCCGCCGGCGGCGGCCTCGTCGATCGTCGCGAGGAGCTCGCCGATCTTGACGTCCTCGCCTTCGCGGCGTTCGATGCTGGCAATCACGCCGGCACGTTCGGCGCTGACCTCGAGATCGATCTTCTCCGTCTCCAGCTCGACGACCGGCTCGCCGATGTCGACGTGGTCGCCTTCCTTCTTCAGCCACCGGGCGATACGCGCCTCGACGACCGATTCGCCGAGCTGCGGCACAACGATGTTGATCATCGCGACATGACTCGAGAGGTTCGTGGTGAGCGGTCCACTACGTCTTCGATGCGGTCAGGCTGGGGACGTCCAGGCGGCGCTCGTCGGGCGCCTTGCCGGTGTGGCTGTCGAGATCGAATGCCCGCTCGACGATCCCTTTCTGATTGAGCTGATGCCACGCCGAGGAGCCTTCGGAGGGGCTCGCGCTTCGCGCCCGGCCGATGTACCGAAGCGGGAGGCGGTCGCCGAGCATCTCCTCGAGGAGCGGCCGGACGAACTCCCAGGCACCCATGTTCTCCGGTTCTTCCTGCAGCCAGACCACTTCGCGGGCGGAAGGGTATCCGTCGAGCAGGTCGCGAAGCGCGACGTTGGGAAACGGGTAAAGCTGCTCGACGCGGCAGACGGCCACATTCGGCGCCGCCGGCCTGAGCTCGCTGGCGGCCAGGTCGACGTAGACCTTGCCGCTGCAGAGCACCACTCTCCTGACGCTTCGCGCCCGCCCTCTGGCCTCGGCGTCGTCGATGACGGACTGGAAGCGCCCTTCCTCGAGCTCGCGCGGGGTCGATGCCACGGCCGGATGTCGCAGCAGGCTCTTGGGGGTGAGGACGAAGAGCGGCAACGGATCCCGATGGAGGAGCGCTGCCTGCCGGCGGAGCAGGTGGAAGTACTGAGCGGCTGTCGTGCAGTTCACCAGCCTCAGGTTGATGTTGGCGGCGGCCTGCAGAAACCGCTCGGGCCTGGCGCTCGAATGTTCCGGTCCCTGCCCCTCGTGCCCGTGCGGCAGCAGGAAGACGAGCGACGGCCGCAGACCCCACTTCGCGCGCCCCGAGGTGATGAACTGGTCGAGCATCACCTGCGCGCCGTTGATGAAGTCGCCGTACTGCGCCTCCCAGATCACCAGTCGTCCAGGCTCCTGGATGTTGTAGCCGAACTCGAAGCCGATGGCGGCGTTCTCGGTGAGCGGGCTGTTGTAGATCTCGAAGGGCGCCCGCGCCTGCGGGAAGTCCTGCAGCGGGACGAAATGCTCACCGTTCTCGGCGTCGTGGTAGACGGCGTGCCGGTGGCTGAAGGTTCCGCGCTCGACATCTTCGCCAGTCAGCCGGACCGGAATACCGTCGGCGAGAATGGTCGCCAGTGCCAGCTCCTCGGCGATGGCCCAGTCGATGGTGCGCTCGTCGCGGGAAGCGAACGCTGCTTTGCGCTTCTGACGTCCGCGGTCGAGCTTTTTCGAGAAGGTGAACCCGGCTGGGTCGCGCTGCAGCGCGTCGTTGATCTCGCTGAGGCGCGCGACCGGCACGCCCGTGGGCGTGCGCCCGGCAATGCCCGCGGGCACTTCTTCGGCGACCGGCGCGACGAAGTCGACCTCCGGCCGCAGCGACTCGAACGCCTTTTCGAGCGCCTTGTGATACTTCGTGACCAGATCGTCGCTCTCGGCCTGCGAGATGGTGCCCTGCGACACGAGCGTGGCGGCGAACTGTTCCCGCACCGTGGGGTGGGAAGCCACCTTCTTGTACATCAACGGCTGGGTGAACGACGGCTCGTCACCCTCGTTATGGCCGTAGCGCCGGTAGCCGATCAGGTCGATGAGGAAGTCGCGGCGAAACCGTGCGCGGTATTCCCACGCCAGGCGCGCCGCCTCGATGCAGGCAACCGGATCGTCGGCGTTCACGTGCACGATCGGGATCTTGAATCCGCGCGCCAGACCGCTCGCATAGCTGGTGCTGTACGACTCGGCCGGCGTGGCCGTGAAGCCGACCTGGTTGTTGGCGATGATGTGAAGGGTGCCGTCCGTGTCGTACCCGGCCAGGCGCGACAGGTTCAGCGTCTCGGCGACGATGCCCTGTCCGGGGAACGCCGCGTCTCCGTGAATGAGCACCGGCAGCGTGCGCGCGCCGTCGAATCGTGGTGCGCCGCGGCCGTCGGCGACGGTTCCCGCCGCGCGCGCCATGCCCACCACGACCGGGTCCACGGCTTCGAGATGACTCGGGTTGGGCGGCATCGTCACGTGCATCTGGCCGCGCGGGGCCGACGTGCGGGCGCCGGCGTGATACTTGACGTCGCCCATCCATCCGAGGTTGAGCCTGGAGGCGGACCCAACCGGATCCTTGAACTCCGCCAGAATCTGCGCGTACGGTTTCTGCAGGATGTGAGCGAGCACGTTCAGCCGCCCGCGATGGGCCATCCCGATGATGGTGTGGCGCACGCCGCGATCGGCGGCTCCGCAGATAATCTCGTCGAGGACCGGCACGAGCATGTCGACGCCCTCGACCGAGAATCGCGTTTTGCCCGGGAACGCGCGGTGCAGAAACCGTTCGAAGGTCTCGACCTGCGCGATGCGATCGAGGAGCGCCTTGGCGCTCCGCGAGTCCACTGGCGGCAGGAAGCGCCCCGATTCCGCGGCGTGGCGCAGCCACTCGCGCTCTTCGGGAACGAAGACGTGCGCATAGTCGAAGCCGGTGGTCGAGCAGTACACGCGGCGCAGCTTCTCGATGGCGTCGTAGGCGCTGGTCGATGTCTCGGCGACCGGGCCGCCGACGAGCGAGGCCGGCAGCTGCCGCAGGTCGTCGTCGCTGATGCCATGAGCGCGCGGAGAAAGTGAAGGATCGCCGGGCGGCGTCGAGCCGAGCGGGTCTATCCGCGCGGCGAGATGCCCGTAGCGGCGGACCGACTCGGCCAGGTTGGCGGCGCCGACAATCGTGTGGATGTGCGGAGCCGCTGCACCGGCGGCTGGCGCAGCCGCGGGATCGGCCGGCGGCGTCCAGGACTCAAAAGCGCTGCGGGTAGCAGGGTCGACCGCGTCGGGATTCTGCCGGAATTTCTCGTACAGTTCCAGGACATATCCGGCGTTCACGCCCGAGAACTGCTCGAATTTCATGACCTTCTCTATCGTAACTCAGTCGCTGGCGGCACAGTCCGGCTGGAGCCTCACGCCTTGCGCACCATTCGCCTGATTGGCATCGACGTCGACGGCACGCTGCTCGACAGCGAAGGGCGCATGCCGCCGGCGAACCTGGCCGCCATTCACGAGGCGGTCGCGCACGGTGTTCACGTGGCGCTGGTCACGGGACGCAGCTATCCGTTCGCGCGGCCGGTCGCCGATCCGCTGCCTGCCGCCGTGTCGCTCATCGTCAGCAACGGCGCGATCGAGCGTGGCATGGACGGCTCCACGCTGGCGCGACGGCTGCTGCCGCGCGAGGTCGCACGCGCGGTGCTCGCGCGCACGCTGCCGTTCCGCGACGCGGCGGCGCTGATCTTCGATCGCGACGCCGAGGGTCAACTCGTCTACGAGACGATGGACTGGGACCTGCCGGCGCGGCGCGGGTACTGGGCACGCAATCGGACGCGTATCGCCCGCTCCGAGCCGCTCGAGGACGCGCTCGTCGAAGACCCGATTCAGGTCATGTTCAACGGCGACGTCGTCTCGATGCGCGGCCTGGAGGCTGCCCTCCGGGAGGACTCGCTCGACTGCGCAGTTTCCGTAACCGAGTACGAGCATCGCAACTTCACGCTGCTCGACGTGACGGCCCGCACCGCCACGAAAGGACAGGCGCTGGCATGGCGGGCACAGCAGTTGGGGCTGACACGCGACGAGGTCATGGCCGTCGGCGACAACTTCAACGATGCTGAAATGCTCGAGTTCGCCGGCACGCCGGTCGTGATGGCCAATGCCGTCGACGGCCTGAAGACTCGAGGGTGGCACATCACCGGGCACCAGAACGACGCCGGCCTGGCTCAGGCAATCGAACGCTTCGCGCTGAGAACGGGCGACAGCGAGGATCGTTGATGCACGGCTGAGCGCCGGTCACAATGGGTCAGGACGAATGGCCACTTCCCCCAATTCCCCGGCGGCAACCGCCTTCACGCGGTTCATCTTCATCGTCGGGCGCGATGACGGCGAGGCGTTCCTCGGGCGTCTGCGCAGTGCCGGGAGCGCCGTCGCGCGCGGTTTCTTCAACGACTTCGACGCCGACGGCACGCGCGACACACAGGCGCGTGAAGCCATCCAGTTCCTGGTCGCCGAAGGCGAGACCTACCCGGACTCCGTGATGGCGGCAGCGCGGCACGTCGTGCAGATCACCGGCAAGTACCGGCCGAAGCTGGAGCAGGTGGAAGTGGAAATGCGGCGGCGGCTCGGCGATGCCGCCGGCATCTTCTCGATCGAAGGGGCCGAGCGCCCGCCGCGCTACACGAGCGCCGAGCTGCATGACTTCGCGTATCGCCGCGCCGCCGCAAGACGTTCGGGCCGGCAGGCGACGCAGGCGATCATCCTGCCGATCAACAAGACCGCCGACTGGTGGGCCAAACCGGCGCTCGAGCGGCACGCCTACTTCTACCCGCACGTGGACGAGATCACCGGCTGTGCCGTCGCAGGTCACGCCCGGGCCGCAGAGCCGGGCGTCGCCGACCTGTACCGACGCCTCTTTCACAACCCGGATGGCTACCAGCGCCCTGGCGAGTTCGATTTCATCACCTACTTCGAGTACGACGAAGAGCACGGTGAGACGTTCGACCGCATCCACAGCGCCCTGCAGGACGTCAGTCAGAATCCCGAGTGGCGGTACGTGAGGGAGGGACCGGTGTGGAGAGGGAGGAGAGTGTTGAAGTGGTAGGGGGTCGAGGCACAGAGGATCTCACCACAGAGGCACAGAGGCACAGAGGAATTAAATTACTCGTCTTCGAATTCCGTCCTTGAGAACCTCGCTGTTGAAATTCAACAGCAATCCCTTTGGTATCCCCAACACCCGCATGTAAGCCAGGAGCTGCGCCTCATGGAGGCCGACGAGCCTGTCGACGCTCTTGATTTCTACGACGACCTTGTTCTCGACGATCAGGTCGGCACGGTACTCGCCGACGACCACACCTTTGTAGAGAACAGGAACGGTGACCTGCCGCACGAACGCGAGACCGATTTTCTGGAAATCGACACGAAGGGCCCGTTCGTAGGTCGATTCGAGCAGACCCGGACCGAGGCAGCGATGCACCTCGATGGCGCAACCGATGATGCGATGAGTGAGTGGGTCGCGTTCGCCGTCGCCAATACGCTCGTACATGAAAAACCTCTGTGCCTCTGTGCCTCTGTGGTGTTTCTTCTCTGTGCCTGGCGTGTGCGTCTTCTCTGTGCCTCGCGTGTGCGTCTTCTCTGTGCCTTCTCTGTGCCTCACCCCACCAGGCGCCCAAACTTCCCGAGCGCCTCCATCCTCAGTGCCTCATTCACCAGTGGGAACGTCGACAGGACGTGCTCGAACTCGGCGGCGCTCACTCGGTACAGCTGCGCTATCACCGCTTGCAGCTCCGTGTATTCCGGCATCTCGTCCACGCGGAGACCTGCCCTGGCGAGCGCGCGAGCGAGTGATGAGAGCTGGGCGAAGCGCGGATCCGTGGCTCGGAGGAATGGCACCGGCAGCCGTGCCATCAGGGTGGCGGTGACGTGGGTGTTGACGCGCAGCCGAATCAGATAGTTGGCGACGAAGCTGTTGAGGAGCGCGCACAGCACGTGCTGCTCGCTCTCGGCCAGGCGCGTTTTCAGGCAGAACACGGTGTGCGTCGTGACCGCATGGGCGGGAATGATGGCCGCGATCAGCGTCAGGCGATTCGTGGCGCTGGCCACGTCGCGATAGCCGATCCGTGCGACGCTGGCCGCGCGGGTTGCTGCCGCGGCATCCGGCCGCAGCTCGTAGCGGCAATGCTCCAGCGCCACCCGGAAGCTGTCGATCTGTTTGCCTTCGACGACCGGTCGTGAACCGGGTGCGCGGCTCGCCCGTCGAAGACTGGCTCGATCGTCGCTGGCGTTCAACTCGCGTCCGAACTTCGCGTTCCAGCCCCGTTCACTGCCGAGCCGCGGGATGTCCGCCGTGAGCCGTTCGACGATCCGGAGGTCTGTCTCGGTGTGAAGCTCGGGTATGCCGAGGTCCTCCTCACCTGACAGTCGATCGAGCAGACGTCTCGTCAGGATGAGCGGCGCGCCGCGGCCGTCGCCTGGCTGCGCCAGCTCTTCGTTCCCTGACAACCCGAACCGACAGGTGATGGCGGCTGTCGGCCTCCCTCGCGTGCCGGTCACGAGGGCGAAGCGCACGCTGCGGTGGATCGGAAAGATGCCGGCCCGGTTGTCCAGGCCGGTGATCGATTCGATATCGGCGTGATCGAACAGATGGCGGCGAAGGGCGGCGGCGCCGGCGTCGCTGGCAATGCCGGACGGCAGCACGAGACCGATGCGCCCGCCCGAGCGCGTGAGCTGGAGCGCGCGCTCGACAAAGAGCTGATATCGGTTGAGGTGGGCGCGAGTGTCGACACGATAGATGCCCGACTCCCGCGCGAAGGCAGTCAGCTGGCTGGCGAGCTGACGTCGCGAGCGCCGGTCATCCTCCGAGCCGCTGTCGCCCCTGATCATGTCCCACGGCGGATTGCCGAGTACGGCGTCGAAGCCCGAATCGGCCGGCCGATCGCCAGACGGGCTGGTAAAGACCTCCGGAAAGGCCAGCGGCCAGTGAAGGAAACGCCGCTCCCGCGCGATCGCGTCCGAACGGGCGAGCATGTCGGTCGCGATCGACGGCGGAAGTGACGTTCGATCGCGGAGAATCGCGCCGCTCAACTCGGCAAACGCAGCGCGGTCCGGCGGCGTACCAGGCTGCCAGAACCAGCCGGCACACCAGAGATCGAGGAGGCGTGACCAGCGGTTCAGCGGGCTCGGGTCGGTTCTGAGGCCTGCCAGCGTGCGTTCCTTCTCGCGAACGATTGCCGGCGAATCGTCGGCCTCCGCTGACAGCGCGAGCCTGATTCGCACCGCGTGCTGCAGCGCTAGGCCCAGCGATTCGTGGTCGAACAGCGGCAGTGCCTCCTCGCGCTGCCGCCGGCCAGCGATCCGTGACGGGCGGCGCTGCACGTCGTCGGGTGCAGCGCCCACGAGGCTGTCGCCGGTGACCAGGTGGTGATCGAGAAAAGACAGGGGCTTGTCAGCCGCCAGCGTGGCCAGCCACAAGGACAGCCGGGCCAGCTGGACTGCCATCGGGTTCAGATCGACGCCGAAGAGGCATCCGAGCGCGACCTCGCGGCGCAGGGAGATGCGGTCGACCGGCGTGACATCACCCGGGTGCCAGCGCCCCTCGCGGATCAGCGCGTCTTCGGCGGCTGCGGCGAGGTAGCGGCAGGCTGCCACGAGAAACGCGCCGCTTCCCATGGCCGGGTCGAGCACGCGGAGGCGCAGGATCTCGGCCGCGCTCTTGCCCTCGACGAGCGGGCTCAGCGTCTGCTGCACGAGAAAGGCACTGACCCATCGAGGTGTGTAGAACGTGGCGCTCGCCTTGCGCATCTCGCGGGTGCGCGCCAGGACGGCCGTCTCCTCCAACCTTGGCTCGTACTCGAGCACCTGCTCGTAGATGGCGCCGAGCTGTTCGACGTCGAGCTCGCGGTAGCTGATTGGCTGCCGGCCGGTCATCGGGGTCGAGCCACCGGAGGCTGGCAGTCGAGGGCGACGCACCGGGCGAGTTGCGACTGCCGCGATGGCTGTGGCCATGACGGCGTCCGGAATGACGCGGCGATTCAGGATCCCGATCTCCGCAGGTGAGAAGAGACGGCCGTTGAACGCGTTGACCTTCAGCTCGCCGGCCCGGCATCCACTGCTGGCGAGCCGGGAGATCGCCTGGACCGCCTGCCAGAGGCCGCGGCACGGCCGTCCCGCCAGGAGTGTCGCGACGATGGCCTCGAGGCTGTAGCGATTGCGATAGACGGCATGCCACATCGGCACCAGGCCGCGCGCTTCGGCAAAGAGGAGGAACAGCACACGGTAGAGGACGGTGATCGATACATCGAGCACTGTTCGTCCACCATCGACACGCAGCGACACCTGCGGGGAAGATGATCGACTGCGGGAGCCTGCATGCAGACAGCCGACGAGAGCGGTGAGCGCTTCGAGGACACCGGTGCCGAGCGCCCTGCACACGTCCACTCCGTGCCTTGCCGACTGGTCAGCGGCGCGATCGAGCAGTGCGGCAGCGCCGGTGACAGCCTCGCCACGCGCCAGAGTCCATAAGAGCGATCTGGGTTCCGTATGGTGAGCTGTTACGGCAAGGTCGAATTCCAGGTAGTCCCGGGACCAGGTTCGGCGTGCGTCCACGATTCGAAGCGCCGTGCCGTTGACGCAGAACGCCCAGCGGCAGTCGACGGCGATGGCGGCGAGGATGGCGGCTCGCCAGGCGGGGGCGAGCGGCTGGTTCCAGCTCACGACCAGCACCTGGGGACCGTGCTGATTCGACCACCTGGTTTGCAGAAGGCAACCGCCGTCCACCTCTGCACGGGACGCGACCGAGAGGTCGAGCAGGCGCAGCAGCGGGATGACTGCGCAGTCGGCGATCGACCGAACGCTGGACGCCGGTCCGAGAGTGTCGTCGACGCGCTGCCACCAGCGGTCGAGCGCTGGTTCGAAGTCGCGCGGGGGAGACTCGCACGCCAGGTCCGGCAGGAGATCGCGGACGTACGACGCCGTGATCAACCGACCTCGGATACCCGGGATCATTCGAACGCGGCAGCGAATAGCAGCGAGTGGGCGCCGCGGCCTGGTAAGCGAACGCGCGTGAGGTACCCGAGGCGGTAGGTACACTGCGACAGCGCGTCGTCGAGCACTGCACCCCGGGCGGCACTTCCGCGCTCGGTTCGGCGGTCGAACAGGCCCGGTTGGATTGCCGCCAGCCTGGCGCGAGTCTGCCGGATCTCGTCGGCGATGTCCTGCTCCCGATCCAGGGACAGACGGACCCAGGGCTGAAGCGCGTTGATCACCGAGGTCAGTGCGGCGTCGTGCGCTTCGACGGTGGCCTCCCGCAGGATTGGGCGATCAGGACTGAGCAGGGCGCGAACTGCGTGCGGCCGCCGCAGCGAGCGCCACGGCGCCGTCGCCCGGACTGCGAGCAGGGTGCTCCAGAGGACACTGCCGGACGAATCGACGAATGTGCCGCTGAAGCCCCAGCAGCAGTCGTGAGGCGCCGGGTGCAACGAACGTCTCAACGCTGTGATGACAGGACGTGAGGAATATGAACCACGCGGTTCGTCGCGCGCCAGCCGCCGGGCGGCCGCAATCCGCTCGGCCTCGTGCGACGCCAGATCGCTCAAGTCGGCGGGCGCGGCATCGTGGTTCGCGGCGCGCCGCGTGCCCGCGCCCGCTGAGGCGCCGTCGATCACCAGGCGAGCCACCTCGGACTCGTGGAGAGAGGGCGAGCCGGGACCAAGGACGGCGGCTGCTCGCGCGGATCGGTCGATGAGCCGAAGCACCGTATCCTCTTCGGCTGTTCCGGCAGCAATCAGGTTGACCGCGTGCACCCGCCGCTTCTGGCCGATCCGATCGACGCGTCCTATCCGCTGTTCGAGGCGGAGCGGTGTCCACGGCAGCTCCATGTTGATGACCAGGCGACACCGGTGATGCAGGTTCAGCCCTTCGCTGGCGGCGTCGGTCGCCAGCAGGATCCTCCGGGCGCCGCTCGCAAAGGTCGCGAGCGCGCTGCGCCTTTCTGCCAGCGTCATTCCGCCGTGAAGCTGGATCGTGTCGTCCGGCGGAAGCGCGGAAGCGATCCAGTCGAGCGTGTCGCGATACTCAGTGAAGACGATCGCCGCTTCATTCGAGCGTTCGAGCAACCGCCGGAGCGCCCGCAACTTGCTCTCGCGCTCGGTGGCTGCGTGAGCCAGCTGGAGGAGCCTGTGCAGCCACCGCCGCTCCTCATCCCGGTCGCTGAGGCCTGCCGCCGCCAGTTGCGCCATCGGCTCGCCATCATCGTCACTGGCGAAATCGAACGGAAGCTGGGTCGCGGCGGCCTGGGCATCTTGCGGGAGCAGCAGGAGCCGTTTTTCAAGAGACCGCCCGAGCGACCGCGCACTGCTGCACGCCCGCTTCATCAAGACGGACATCGCGAGCCGGCAGCCGCTCGACGCGTTCTTCTGGCGCCAGACCAGGCGCGAGTAGGAGAGGAGCGACCGGTGCAGCTCGCTTTCTTCAGGCGTCGTGTGAACCCGCAACCGGTGTGTTCGCCGCGACGAGGGAATGCCGGTGCTCATGCGGTCTCTCCGAAAGATGAGGAGTGGAGGATCCCGTCGAAGGCGACCAATCGCCGTCAGGCGCCTGAAGGCGGCGTCGTCCCCCGAGTGTGGCGTCGCGGAGAGCATCACCACGACGCGTGAGCGCGTGGCCAGAACGTCGGCGGCGTGTGCGCGGCCGGAATCTCCAGACAGGGTGTGTGCTTCGTCGAGCACGACGGCGTCCCACACGATCGACTCGAGTCCGCGGATCACCTCCGGCCGTTTGACGTAGTCGATCGACGTCACGATGACCGGCGCAGCAGTCCAGGGATTCGAGCCTGTCACGAACCCGGCATTGATCCGGGCCACCGCGGCAGAGTCCACAGTCATGGCGACCAGGCCGAACCGGTTCTGCAGCTCCTGCTGCCACTGCTCGCGAAGCGACGCCGGACAGATGATCAGCGCGTGACCGCCGGCGGCCCGCGCCAGAACCTCCGCCACGACCAGCGCCGCTTCGATCGTCTTGCCGAGGCCGACTTCGTCGGCGATGAGGATCCGCGACGCCAGGCCGCGGACGACGGCGAGCGCGGGCTCGAGCTGGAACGGGATGAGCGTCATGTCGGCTCGCGCCGCGGAGCGCAGGGAGTCGAAACGGGGAATCGCGTCCGCGAGCTCGAGACGGACGATTCGCCTCCAGCGGGCGGCACGGACGACCTGCGGCTCGTGGACCGACGGCAGCCGCTCGATGTGCTCGTAAGGCAGCAGGAAGTGCGCCTCGAGACCGTGGTTGTCGCGGCCTGATCCCGTTACGTGCAGCAGCGCTGCCGCCTCGTAGAGCAGGTGGCCAACGATTCTCCAGCGCTGGTCGCGAATGCGGACGACGTCGCCGTGACGAACGGGGGATCCGGCGGGCACGCGGTCGGGCGGTGCACGCAACGTTCCGAACGAATCGTTCCGAAAACAGGCGGCCGCCGGGGGTTCAGTGCAGGATCTGCGAGCTGGCGGGGCGGCCGGGTGGCAGAAATCTCAGCCGGGTGCGGTTAGGGAGGTCCCAGCCGCGCGACCGTGGCGCCGAGGTGCGATTCCGGCGCGTCCCAGAACTCGACAACGCGGGGATGACGCTCGAGCGCCTGCTGCACGATACCGCGCTGAACGCCCTTGCCGCGCCCGTGGATCAGCCGCACTTCGCGCAGGCCGGCGGCATACGCGGCCTCGACGTACTCCTCGACCACGGAGCGGATGTCGCCGGGAAGAAACGTGTGGAGATCCAGAACGTCTTCGATGGGGACTTCGTGCGCCATCGACGCTCGACGTCAGGGCTCCTGGTAGGAGGCGGTGACCACCGTCTTGATGCCGCCGCGCACGGAGAAGTCGCCGACCACGGTCATCCGCCGCGGCCGGGCGGCGCTGACGAGATCGTCGAGGATCTGGTTGGTGACCGCTTCGTAGAAGATGCCGCGATTCCGGAAGTCGGCGATGTAGTACTTCAGCGACTTGAGCTCGATGCACAGGTCGCGCGGGACGTAATGGATCCGGATCTCGCCGAAGTCGGGAAGGCCGGTCTTCGGGCAGAGCGAGGTGAACTCGGGGCAGCTGATCGCGATCTCGAACTCGCGCTCCGGGCGCGGACTGGGAAACGTCTCGAGCGACGGCGCGCTTGACATGTGCAAAAATTCTAGCACTTCAGGCCGAAATCGACGGATTACGACTCCGCCGTTCGTTGACAGCGATCGAAGTGCGCGTTAGGATTACGCGATTTCCACAGAGTTTCCGCTGCAGTGTGACGCGCGCGCAACTGCTATGCGGCCGAAGATCAGCGCGCACCAGCACTGGGGGGACGTGATGGCAGAGGCCCGGAGAATGGGCAAGTCAGAGCTGTTCTCGCATTTCGCCGAACGCTTCGAGGTGAAGCGGACTCAGGCACGCGAGTTCTTCGACGAGCTGACGACGCTTTCGGAAAAGGAGCTCAAGCGCTCGGGTGAGTTCGTGCTGCCCGGGATGGTCAAGCTCGTCGTTCAGAAGCGAAAGGCTCGCATGGGCCGCAATCCTGCGACAGGTGAAGCAATCAAGATTCCCGCGAAGACGGTCGTCAAGGCACGCATCGCCAAACAGTTGAAGGACGCCGTCCTTCCCAAGAAGTAGTTCGGGTTGCGCCTCGGGCCCGGCCCTCGGGTCGAGGCAGTCGCGCCCCCTGGTCCTGCCCGGCGCCTCGTTGCGCCGGGTGACTTTCTTTCAGGCCGCCGGCGTCCAGCCGCACCGCGAGGTCAGCTCACGGCGAGCTGCTCGGGTCGCGCCTGTGTCAGCTGGAACCTCATCGTGAACGTGGTTCCGCGGCCCACTTCGCTGGCAACGGTAATCGTTCCCCCGAGCTGCTCCACGATCTTCTTCGAGATGGCGAGGCCGAGACCGAGGCCGCGCTTCTTGGTGGTGACGAAGTCGTCGAAGATCGTCGCCAGCCGCTCGGGCGGGATGCCGGAGCCGGTGTCGCTCACGTCGACGACTGCCTGGTCGTCCTGCCGTGTCGTGCGAACGGTGACCTTGCCCTGCGGCGGCGTGGCCTGGAACGCGTTCTTCAACAGATTGCCGTAGACACGATTGAGCGCGTAGCGATCGCCCTCGATGTACAGCGGCCCCAGACAGAGCGCCGTTTCGAGCGTCAGGCCCGAGCTCTGTGCGCTCCCCAGCATCGATTCGGCGACTTCCGAGAGCACCTTGTTCAGATCGAGCGGGAACTTCTCGAGCGGGACCGGCTTGGCGACGTTGCGGAGGTCCTCGAGCATGCGCTTGATCAGGACCAGCTCGCGATCGACGGTGCGCTTGAACGTCTCGCGGTACTCGAGGTCGTCGAAGAGCATCGTGATCATCTTGCAGGCGTTGCCGATGTTCTGAATGGGCGTCGACAGGTCGTGGACGAGGCCGATCGACACGCGGCCGAACATCGCCTGCCGTTCCTTCTTCTTGACGTCCTCCTGCAGCTCGACGAGCCGATCGGCCATGTTGTTGAACGCGGCGCCGAGCTGCCCGAGCTCGTCCTTCGAGTCGACGGCGACGCGCTCCTCCAGATGGCCTTCGGCGAGCGCGCGCGTGCCGCGCGTGAGCCGGAGAATCGGATCGATGAAGCTGCGGCCCCAGAAGTAGCCGATGCTGAGCATCACGAAGAGGGCGAGCGTGATGGCGACGACGAGCTGCTGCTGGAGACGCTGCGGAATCGCGTAGGCCTCGCTGGTCGGCTGCTCGACGACAACCGTCCAGTCGAAGAACGGCACC